>LDAQ01000111.1 GCA_001028025.1 Faecalicatena fissicatena
CAGGCGCCATCTCAGGCAGGCTGCGTTCATCCGGGCGGCAGGCGATAATAACTCCTGAGGGGATTTCTTACGGGAGAGGCGGATGGGGTGGGCTGCGAAGACGGTGCTCTAGTGTTCCGAATAGGTGTTAAAAATCCGCTGCCCTGCGCCAGGAGCCCTCCGTGGACGCGGTTTTTACTTCTGATCGGATGCGGCCAGCTGTGGGGAAGCGTGACTGGGCTCTCCTGGATGCGTCTTTTGTGGTGTTACAGACGCTTCATCAAAATGAAAGCCAACATATGAACTTTTTGCAGGGCTACAAGCCCTGCAAAAAAGCCGACTCAAGCGGGAATGCATCCGGCATTCCCGTGTTTGTCGGCGGTGTTCATCATGTTGGCTTTCATTTTGATTAGCGGCTGTTACACCACAATACCGCATCCAGGAGAGCCCAGTCACGCTTCCCCACAGCGTCCCCTCCTAATCAAACCCTACAATCCGCGTCCTACCTCTCCCGAATCTCGATATCTCCGGAGTCGGCGTAGATTTTTATTAGGTTCTGTGATGTGCCGTCTGTCTGATAGTATTCCTGGTCATCGTCTCTGTCCGTGTAGTGTCCTTTCGGAGCTTTATCTGGAAGGTAGATCTGACCGTATTCGGCGGTGACATCAAAGGTGTATGTCTCTAATTTTTCTGGGAGATACAGGTTTACATCTCCATATTCGCTGGTACAGTTCAGGGACTTGATCTTGGCGGCATCCATGTAGAGACTGCCGGAATCCAGGTTCGCTTTTGCGGTATCACACTTGAAATTTTTCAGCGTGCTGTCACCGTATTCGGAGTATAATGTGAACGTCCCGGTTTCTGTATCTTTCAGGTCCAGATCGCCGCTGTCCAGAGTTATCTTCAGAGAGGTGGAGCTGCTTTCTTTCAGGGTAAGGTCACCATAGTCTACAGTGATATCCATATCGGCAGCTTTGGTGCCGGTTATGGATACATCGCCGGAGTCATCGTATATTTTCAATGTGTCAAGGGTCTTATCCTTTGGTACATATAAGTTTACGTATGTGTTAAGTGAGTCACTGACTGTGGAAAAGGCAAGAAATACACCATGGTTACTGTCCGGCTGATACAGAGTGAATTTGCCGTTGGTAACCTTGTATTGCGGATCCCCGAAGGCTTTATCCAGCAGGTACTCTACGTAATAGTTGTCGTCATCGGAAGGCAGAACATGGATATCAGCATAGGCATCCATGGTGATTTCTGCTTCGGTAAATGTGTCTAATTTGGTCTTATCCAGAGTCACTGCTTCTGATTTTATGTTATTGGAGCCAATTCCGTTTCTGGTGATGGAAACACCCGCCCTTCCTCCAAAGAGATAGCCGATTCCGGCAAGCACAGCGCCTGCTGCCATGAGGCAGGCAGAGACAGTGATAATTTTTTTAGTGATCGATTTCATTCTTTTTACCTCCTTTAGAGAGATTTCCCAGTGATTTTGATGTTTTTCTTAAAAACCAGCGGCAGAAATTGACTGCACCATATATAAGCAGCAGTCCCGTACCCAGTGCAAATAAGCCTAATCCAATGGTAGCAAGGCCGTCTGCGAATGTGGAGAACAGCAGGATACCTCCTCCGAAAACTCCGATGATGCCGCTGGCAACAACTGCGACTGCAGCCATGAACAAACAAAAGATCATTGCCAGGATCACGATTGCAAAGCAGATGAATACGGCCAGCAGGGCAAATCCCAGTGGCAGGGCGATTGGTGCGGCGCAGACACCGAGTACACCGATCCAGAGAGCGGAGAGTCCCCGCTTCACTGTTTTGGGCGGTTCCTGTACATTTTTGGCGGCCAGGTCTATAATCAGCTGATTGGCAGCATCTTCAGGAGAACCCAGATCCTGGATTGCCTGCTGCTCATATTCAGGGCCGGCTTCTGCAAAATATTCTTCAAAATAATCCATAGCCTTATCATAATCTTCTTTGGGAAGACGGCGCAGCTTATGCGCGAGTGTCCTCATATATTCTGTCTTAGTCATTGCGAAATCCCTCCTCTAACAATCTCATCAATGGTTGTTTTATAAATTTCCCATTCTTTTAATAGTTCCTGATGATGTGTCTTTCCGATATCTGTAATCTTGTAATACTTCCGGTTGCGTCCCTGATATTGCTGGTCGTAGGTCTCCACATACTGATTGTCCTGCAGTCTCTTTAGGATAGGATAGAGCGTAGAGTCCTTTGTGTTCGCAGCCTTTTTAATAATCTGGCTGATCTGATAACCGTACGCATCGTCATTGGCGATTACCGATAACACAAGAAAGTCGAACATCGGGGTATTCAGTGTAAAGGTCATGTTATCATTCCTTTCTATATGTTTTTATTTTGTATATGTGTTTTATAAACATATTATATTTCGTATAATATATAATGTCAACTCATATTACCTAAAGAATTTCAAAAGATAATCTTTAGGTATTGTTATCTGTAAAGGAAGCAGAGTATAATAGGATGCAATAGATGACAGTAAATAACAGGAATTGTGTGGGAGTTGCATAGGGGTCTGACCCCTTTGCCAAAGGGGTCAGACCCCTATGCAACTCCCACGAGAAGTGAGGAAATTATGTACAAAATTTTAATCGTAGAAGATGATCTGACGATCGCTAAGACGATCGAAGCGCACCTGACTAAATGGGACTATGATGTGAGGTGCATCAAAGATTTTAAAAATGTTCAGGAGGAGTTTATCGCGTTCGAGCCTCAGCTTGTGCTGATGGATATTCTCCTTCCCTTTTATAATGGGTTTCACTGGTGTACTCAGATCAGGGCTATTTCAAAAGTACCAATGATATTTCTCTCCTCTGCCAGCGATAATATGAATATTGTCATGGCCATGAATATGGGAGGGGATGATTTTATTGAGAAACCTTTCGATCTGAATGTGCTGACGGCAAAAATCCAGGCACTTCTGCGTCGGACATACTCTTTTCAGGGACAGCTGAATGTACTGGAGTACAAAGGCGTGATCCTGAATCTGAATGATGCCGCGCTGACATACGAGGGGAAAAAGCTGGAATTGACAAAGAACGATTTCAAAATATTACAGCTTTTAATGGAAAATGCGGGAAAGATAGTGAAACGGGAGCGGATTATGGAACGACTCTGGGAAAGTGATGAGTTTATTGATGATAATACATTGACCGTTAACATTACGAGGCTGCGCAGAAAGCTGGAGGGAATCGGGATTGCAGACTTTATATCTACAAAGAAAGGCATTGGGTATCTGCTGGAATGAAAAAGAAACTGGGATTTTATCTGAAATCAAGATTAAAATATATAATTCTGTACCTCCTTTTGGGGGGAATCTTCTGGTTAGTGCTGTACCTGTACAATGTCAGGACCGATGCGCTGGTGTATGCAGTGCTGCTTTCATCGGCCTTGTTCGCCGGTGCTGCCGTTTTGGACTTCGGGGGATATTGCCGCCATATAGAAAAGGTGAAGGAAGCGCAGGCGGCCCTGCCGCATGAACTGAGAGAAGCCCCGCCTGCAGTGGATCTGACAGAGTCACTGTATCAGAAAGAACTAAAAGCTCTGTTTGAGTATAAAGAAGAACTGGAAACGGGAGGCCGGATAGGAAGACAGGAGATGCTGGACTATTACAGCCTGTGGGCCCATCAGATCAAGACTCCTCTGGCGGCCATGGGCCTGCTTCTGCAGTCGTTTGAGGAGGGGGAGATTACCGAAGATGCGGAGTTTATACATCCGATGAAGATGGAACTGTTTAAAACGGAGCAGTATGTGGAGATGGTACTTTCCTATCTGAGAATAGAAGATATGTCATCGGATCTGTCGCTCCAATGGTATCCGATCGATGATATCGTGCGTCAGGCAGTGCGGAAATACTCCCAGCTCTTTATTCTGAAAAAGATTCATCTCAGCTATCAGAAATGTGAAGGTATGGTATTGACGGATGAAAAATGGTTTCTGCTCATTCTGGAACAGCTTCTGTCAAATGCTTTGAAATACACGGGACAGGGTGTAATTTCAATCTATATGGATCCGGAACAGGCGGAAACACTTATAATAGAGGACACTGGTATCGGGATTCAGGCGGAAGACCTGCCCAGGATATTTGAAAAAGGATTCACAGGATACAATGGAAGAAAGGATAAAAAATCAACCGGAATCGGATTATATCTCTGCAAATCTGTCTGTGAGAAATTGAATCATGGGCTGACAGCTGAGTCTGAAGTGGGCAGAGGAACAAAGATGCGTCTGCATCTGCACCGTGATCCATTGATTGTTGAGTAAGAGGAACCAGGTAATTAGGGAACCTGTTATATGGTTCAGAAAATAACCGGGCAGCAGGAAAGAAGAGATGGCTGTTATTTAAGTAGAATTTGTAACGGATAAAAAGAAGTTCTGTCATGACGATTGACCCTCATGACAGAACTTCTTTTTTATAGTAGCTTTTTTATAGCAGAGCCTCTGAAACCAGAGCTCCTTACATCAGTGCCTCAAATAGTTTATCTGTAGGCCTTGGTATTACAACACTGTTGACCATCAGCTCGCTTACGGACTCGGCAGCTTTTACAGCAGCGGTCACAGCGCTGACATCTCCGCACAGAGTGACGAATCCCTTTCCGCCCACTGCAAAACCGGTGCGGATCTCAATCAGGTGAATATCGGCAGCCTTGGCTGCAGTATCAGCTGCGACAATGGCCGAGGATACCGAATAAAATTCAATCACGCCGACGGCTCCGGTGGTCGGAACCTGTGTGGTACTGCTGATAGCCGGCATCAGCTGGTCGCTGATGTTCGGGATGAGAAGCTTGTCTACCAGAAATGGTCCTGCGATCTCTTCCCCTACATTCATGGCAGCATTCACGCTGCTGGTGTCGCCCCCGATAATGATCAGATATTTACCGGGGCAGATTGTGGATGACCTTAATAATTCAACCTCCGCGGCCTTGAGTACATGGTCGCAGGTCTCAATTCCTTTTGCTATACTGGATAATTCTAACATTCCAACTGAATTTCCCATTTTCTTATTCCTCCATTAGTTTACATTTATTCGAATACCATTTGGTGCTACTTCGGTGACTGTTCCGTTAACGCTGGCGTGGATATTGGCTGACAGCGCTTTCTCATCTGCCTGACCGATTAAGTCGCCTTTATGTATGGTGTCGCCGGCTTTGATGACAGCTGCAGCCGGTTTGCCGATATGCTGTGATAATGGAATGAATACTTCCCTGGGAAACAGTTCCGTACAGCTGTGTGCATGCAGCCCGTTATATTTGCCGAGGCCCAGACGCGCGATCAGGCGGTCGGTCGGAATACGGTTCAGATCGATTGTCGGTCTTGCCGTCGGATCCGGAGTCTTGTCTATCATGATTCCGCGTTCACGAAGCTGTACCTTCATATAGTCATTGACCTGTCTCGGGGATAGGCCCATTGGACATGAGAACATCTCGCAGACGCCGCAGCTGCAGCAGTTCACTGCATCGCCGTAGCACTTTGCAAATTCTTCGTTGGAATCAATTGTTTCTTCTCTCCAGACATTTCTCATCACAAGATGAGGTTTGATGCTGTGTCCGATCTGGAAACGCGGGCACAGATCTGTACACATTCTGCACTGGATGCAGGCGCTTCTTGCCTGGTGCTTAATTCTCTGGATAGAAACCTGCGTTCTCCGGATCAGATAGTGGTCCTTCGGGAGAACGATGATGTTGCCGGTTGTCTTTGTCACGACCTGCTGATCAATGACACTGTCATCAGAGAAAACTTTACCCATCATAGGTCCGCCGAGGATGATGGCATAATCGGAGATAACAGGCTGTGCTGCTTCTATGCATGTTCTTACGGATGTTCCGATCGGCACCTTCAGCATGATCGGTTCCTTCACTTCACCGACAACAGATAAATATTTGTCTGTCACTTTGCCGCCGTCTGTCAGTGCGCGGTAAACGGCAAGCACGGTTCCTACATTATCTACGACAGCACCGACCTCAATCGGAATGCCGCGCTCCGGTACGGTTCTGCCCGTAACCTGCTGCACGATAATCTGCTCGTCTCCGGCAGGGTAGAAGGTTCTCATCTCAAAAATCTCGATGTCTGCATTATTTTTTTCAATTGCCTCTTTTAAAGCGGCAATTTCAGCTTTGTATTTGGCTTTGAGCGCTATGTAAGACTTCTTTGCCTCGAGATGTCCGGCTATATACATGACTCCTTTAATTAACTCATCGGCAAAGGTTCTGCACAGATACTTGTCAGTCTCAATCAATGGTTCACATTCGGCGGCATTGACGATAAAATACTCGGCCTTTGTGTTCAACTTCACATGTGTAGGAAATCCTGCCCCGCCGGCCCCTACAATACCGGCATCTTTTACTGTTTCAATTAAACTCATAACTTCTTTCTCCATTCATTGATTCTCGCGGGAACAGCAGCCCCAGTATGGCCGGACGCCGCCCGCGGGGCCAAAGGTATTTGACCTGGTGGACATATTTGGTGATTATCTGATAAGATAGTTTCAGACAAAACACAGTGTAATCATATCATATTTTTTGTAAAAGAAACAGAGAAAAGTGACCTAATCTTACAAAAACGTAAGGATTTCCTCCTGTTTTGAAAGGCAAAGTTATGGATTGCAGCAGGGCAGGTGCCTTATAATACGTGCATAGACAGGAAAACAATGAGAAAAGAAAGGCAGGAAAGCTTTATGTCATTATTAGATGTTAAAAATGTAAAAAAAATTTATACCACCAGATTCGGAGGTAGTCAGGTGCAGGCTCTCGCGGATGTTACTTTTTCTGTAGAACCGAGAGAATATGTGGCAATTATGGGAGAATCCGGTTCCGGAAAAACGACGCTGCTGAATATACTGGCGTCACTGGATAAACCTACCAGCGGAAGGGTACTCCTCAAAGGCCGCGATCTGAGTACAATAAAAGACCGGGAAATGGCAGCATTCAGAAGGCAGAATCTGGGATTTGTTTTTCAGGACTTCAATCTGCTGGATACCTTTTCACTGGAAGACAATATTTACCTTCCGCTGGTACTTGCGGGAAAAAAATATGAAGAAATGAAGCAGTGTTTGAATCCCATAGCACAGCAGCTTGGAATCACAGATCTGTTAAAAAAATTCCCCTATGAAGTATCCGGAGGTCAGAAACAGCGGGCGGCAGTTGCCCGGGCGCTGATAACAAAGCCCCAGCTGATTCTCGCAGATGAACCGACGGGGGCTCTGGATTCCAGGGCTTCAGACGACCTGATGAACCTTTTCAATACGATTAACCAGAACGGACAGACCATTCTGATGGTAACCCACAGCGTAAAAGCCGCAAGCAGTGCAAACCGTGTGATGTTCATCAAAGATGGGCAGGTATTCCATCAGATATACAGAGGCAATCAGACAAACGAAGAAATGTACCAGAAGATTTCAGCGGCACTGGCTGTACTGAGCACAGGGGGTGAGCAGTAATGTTTTATCCAAAGCTTGCACTGACAAATTTAAAAAAGAACGGAAAGACCTACATCCCATATCTGCTGACCTGCGTACTGACAGTGATGATGTTCTATGTCATGTACGCCATCAGTAAAAACACAGGACTGGATCAGATGCAGGGCGGAACCACCCTGAAAATAATTCTTGGATGGGCGGTCATCGTTACAGGAATCTTTTCCGTGGTATTTCTGTTTTACACAAACAGTTTCCTCGTGAAACAGAGGAAAAAGGAGTTCGGCCTCTATCAGGTGCTGGGGATGGACAAAGGCAATCTGACAAAGATGATGGCATGGGAATCTATCCTTACAATTCTCGTCAGCATTGTCCTGGGCCTGGCAGCAGGAATTCTTTTAGGGAAGCTCATGTTTTTGATTTTACTGAAAATGATGCATTTTGCGGTTCCTTTGAAATTCGCAGTAGAATCAGATGCTATGATCGGTACAATTATATTATTTCTTATTATATTTGTGATAACTTTTATCTTCAATCTGTTTCAGGTTCAGACAGCCAATCCGGTCGAGCTGCTGCACGGCGGCAGCCAGGGAGAGAAAGAACCGAAGACGAAATGGCTGCTTGCACTGATTGGCGCAGCGACACTTGGCATCGGCTACTATATCGCACAGACGACGGATTCCCCGCTGGCAGCCATAGGTAAGTTTTTTATAGCAGTCATACTTGTGATCATAGGAACCTACTGCCTGTTTACGGCCGGAAGCATTGCCTTTTTAAAAATATTAAAAAAGAATAAAAAGTTTTACTATCAGAGCAGGCACTTTACCTCTGTATCCGGCATGATATACAGAATGAAGCAGAATGCGGTGGGTCTTGCAAACATCTGTATTATGAGTACCATAGTCCTCGTATTGGTATCTGTATCAGTTTCGCTCTATACCGGTATCGAAGATGCACTGTCAACCAGGTTTCCCACAGACCTGAATATAATGATCTATGACACATCACAGGAAAATCTGGATAAAGCAGACCAGATTATAAAGGAGGAAACAGAAAAAGCCGGAGTGGGACTGGAAAACCGTGTATACTACAGGGCGGGAGCGTTCACTGTAATTTACGACCAAAAAAACAGCAGGGTATTGTTGGAAGAAAATGCAGCTGCATCCTATTCAACGGAAGATTTCCTATGGATGGAAATCATTCCGCTGTCGGATTATAACAGGCTGGAAGGAACTAATGAAACACTGGATGAGAATGAAATATTTGTACAAATGCCTGACAGCGGAGTTCATTCAGACACCTTCCGGATAGAAAATGAAACCTACAAGGTGAAAAAGTCAATCAGTTTGAAAAGCGAAGCCAAAAACGGAGTATCCAGCGCAGTAGAGGGAATGATTGTGGTCATGCCTGATGTACAAAAGATTGCAGAATTGAAACAGCAGTACGGTTATGAAGGCGCGGATAAGGTCACCTATTCTGATTCCTTTAATATGAGCGGAAAAGAAGAAGCAAAAAATACGGCTGTCAAAGCCATAGAGCAGCGCTTCACGGAGGAAGTGGCAGAGTCATACATCGAGTATAAAGATGCGTACAGATCAGAATTTTTCATAATATATGGCGGATTCTTATTCCTGGGAGTATTCGTAGGCTCATTATTCCTAATGGCCACCGTCCTAATCATCTACTATAAACAGATATCTGAGGGATATGATGACCGCAGCCGTTATCAAATCATGCAGAAAGTAGGAATGAGTAAAAAAGAAGTGCGTCATTCCATCAAAAGCCAGGTACTGATGGTCTTCTTCATGCCGCTGATCGCCGCCATCATCCATGTGGCATTTGCCTTCAAAACAGTTACAAAACTGCTGGCGGTCATGAATCTGGTAAACGTACACCTGTTTTTCCTGTGTACAGTGGGGACAGTACTCATATTTGCAGTATTCTACGCCATCGTATTCACAGTAACCTCCAAACAATATTATAAGATTGTGCAGTGAAGGCACTTTTGTGGCTGAGCGGACGCTTCCGAACCCGGGCATAGGGGCAGCTGGAGACGGGTTACGGCAGTAAGCTGGAGTAAAGTAAAATAGAAGGAAAACCGGGGCAACCTGGCCACATCACGCGAAGCCCTGATGGCTTCGCGCGCTGGGGCCAGGGATTTTTATGATTCGGAATCATAAAAATCACCCCGGTTTTCCTTCTATTTTACTTAACTCCAGCTAACAGCCGTAAGACGCCTCCAGCTGCCCCTATGCCCGGGTCCGGAAGCTGGTTCGTTAAGGCAGAAGTGCCCTTACTGGTGGGGGATCTTTACCGGAGAAGCGGATGGGAATGTCTGCGCGTGAATGTGTGGCAGGAGAAGTTGATTAGAATGTCTGCGCGTGAATGTGTGGCAGAAGAAGCGGATAGGAATATCTAAGCGTGAGTGTATGTTAGATTAAGTTAGCATACCTGATTCCAAATTCATATAAACACTCCAAATTCCATTAACATCCGGGCATCCATCTTAATCCGCTGCTCCCGCAAAAGTTCACCAACGAGATTTCACCCGCCTGGATGCACTTAGCCTGTCTGGAGCGGGAGGGACGACGGGGGGCGGGAAACTTCAGGGAACCTTTCTGGCAGGCATAGAGAGCGCCGTAGTATCACTTGATAAAAACCACACCGGACGGGGAGGCTAAACTCTGCTTCCGAAGCAGAGTTTAAGTCGGCCTGAGCCGCGCAATTCATCAGAATTGCGGGGTGAATGCCGACGGTGCCTCCCCGTCCGGTGTGGTTTTTATCTAGTGATACTTGGCAAACGGACCGCCTGCAGAAAGGTTCCCTGAAGTTTCCCGCCCCCCGTCGTCCCTCCCGCTTCAGACAGGCGACCTCCCTTCATTCCACCTACCCATTTCGACTTTTTCGTGTTATACTTTACTTTGAAATTAGTCTAAAGGAGGCGTTTTATGTCTGATTATAGAGAGTCCATACGTGCCGTGCTTCATGAGGTTGGCAAGGCAGTTGTGGGCAAAGCGGATATTTCGGAAAAGATTATGATGGCAATTCTGGCCGGGGGGCATATTCTTGTGGAGGATATCCCGGGAATGGGCAAGACCACCATGGCCCTTGCATTTTCGAAGGCAATGGGGCTGCAGGAGAAACGGGTCCAGTTTACGCCGGATGTACTTCCGGCTGATCTGACGGGATTTACTCTGTATCAGAAGGCCACCGAGCAGTTTGTATATCAGCCGGGGGCGGTGATGTGTAATATTCTGCTGGCGGATGAGATTAACAGGACTTCGCCCAAGACCCAGTCTGCGCTTTTGGAAGTCATGGAGGAAAAGCAGGTGACTGTGGATGGGGTAACCAGAAAGACGGGCAATCCTTTTATTGTAATCGCTACGGAAAATCCTGCGGGTTCTGCCGGAACACAACTGCTTCCGGAGTCACAGCTGGACCGTTTTATGATCTGTGTGAGCATGGGGTATCCAAGCGTAAAAGAGGAAGTGGAGATTATGAAAAGGAACCAGCTGGGACGTACCACAGAGCCCGTGGAGAGAGTCATGACTGCGGAGCGGCTTGTACGTGCCCAGGAAGAGGTGAAGGGGCTGTATTTACACGATGCAGTCTACGCTTACATTGCACAGCTGGCAAAGGCTACCCGGGAAGGTGAACATATCGCGATGGGCCTGAGTCCGAGAGGGACGGTAGCCATGGCGGCGATGGCAAAGGCAGGTGCTTACCTGAGCGGAAGGGAGTATGTGATTCCCGATGATGTGGCCGAGGTGTTTCAATGCGTGGCAGGCCACAGAATACAGCTCAGCACAAAAGCAAAAGTGGGGCACATCAGGACAGAAGATGTGCTGGAACAGATTCTGGAAGAGGTGAAGCCTCCGGTTATGAAAAGGCGTTAGGTGAGTACATGATAAAACGAGCAGTTGGATATGCGGCGGCAGTTCTGGTGACGGCCTACCTGTTTCTGATGTATGACACACCGGCACTCTCGGTCGCAATTGTACTGGAGATATTGTATCCGCTTGCATCCTTTGCCTGTCTGCGCAGCATGGGGGCCAGGCTGACCGCTGGGATTGGTAAAGTACCCGCAATGGGAGAGAAGAATCAGAAGATCAGAATTAAATTGTGGGTGAATAATGCATCCCGGATCTGGAACGGAAAATATGAACTGAAAGTGAAAGCAGGGGGAAGGAATTCCAGTCAGAGGACGGAAAAAAAGATGGCAGGAATGCTGGAACCGGGCAGGAAGAAGACACTTCCATTTTATTTGACATCGGAATACTGCGGAAGCATGGAAATTTCGCTGGATAGAATGAGGATTTACGACTTTCTGGGAATATTTTACAGGTCTATTTCTTTGTCAGAAAAGGCATACGTCGGGATTATGCCCAAAGCCTCCCTGATACCGCTGGAAATTACAAGGCGGACCAGAGAATTCCTGGCCGATGCGGATGAGTATTCAGTGGAAAAGAGCGGGGACGATCCTTCCGAAATCTATCAGATACGGGAATACCGTCCGTGGGATTCGATTCATGACATACACTGGAAGCTGACGGCCAAGGAGGACACACTTATGGTAAAAGAATACAGCTTTCCACTGGGATGTGTTGTGCTTGTCTGGATGGATTTTCCACGAAAAGGGCAGAGCAGCGAGGGATTCAGCAAGATGCTGGAAGCCGCCGCCTCTCTGTGCATGACGCTGGCAGAGGAAAAGTGCATCCACATGGCTGCCTGGTTTGAAGAGAAGAATGCAAGAATTGTGAAATGGAAGGTCAGCGATGAAGAGGCAGTCCACGGTCTTCTCTGGAGAATGCTGGAGATGGAGCCGTACGCGGATGAAAAGATGAGAGAAGTATGTTATGAGAATGCATTCCGTGGAGAACATTTCAGCAGTATCGTCAGAATTGACGGGAGAGGTGCAATTACAGTCAACGGCAAAAAACAGGAATTACTGCAGCTATAGGGAGGAGACTGCCGATGAAAAGCAGAAGAGAGGGAAAATCGGGCATTAGGCTATATGAACAGAAAAGCAGAGAGACATCCGGGGAAATTGACCGGATCAGTTTGTTTGCAGCCAGAACCATGTCGGCAGGTTTTCTTGCAGTGGCCTGGCTGGAGAATTTTCTGTCGGTATTCCCAATGCAGGTACAGAAAGCCAGGTTGTATATTCTGCTGTTTCTGCTGTCTGGGGTACTGATATGGATGCTTGGCAGCAGAGGAAAGAAAAAGTTTCTGTATCTGGCAGCAGACGGCGCCGTCCTCATTTTTCTGGCATGGAAAAACCAGCTGATTGTCACGGCAGTGCTTAATTCGATTGCGAATGCCTATCTGCGAGTTCACCAGGAGGGCACTGTACCGCTGCTTCTCTACGAGGTGCCGGAACTGTCTGCAAGCTTACTGTCCATGGGGTTCGCGGTGGCTGTGATTCCGCTCCTGGCAGTATTTTCTCTGGCTCTGCTGCATGGAAAAGGGAAAATAGCGGTGGTTCTGCTGCTTTTAATTCCGGCCATACTTTCAGCGATGGAAGGGTATTTCCCATCGGTGAAAGCCTGCGGGCTTCTGGTTCTGGCCTGCGGTATCTACTTTGCCATAGGTTCAGGCAGTTCGGGAAAGTCTGTCTGGGGGAACGCAGCGGCGGCAGCCGCCCTTTTATCTGTCCTCTGCGCAGTATCCTGGGGATTTGCGGGCCGGATTGAAGCAGGAAAGACGGTGGAGAATGGTCCGTATGTTCAGGCTCAGGCAGCAATCGAGAAGCATGTTGTACAGAAATTGAAAGAGATAACCGGGACAGCAGGGGATAAGGAAGAAAATCAAGAGGAACCGGAAGAGAGAAAAAAAGAGCAGCCGGAAGAAGCACAGGATTTACTGCCGGAGACTGCGGACCAGAATAGTGAAGACATGCAGGGTGGAATTTTCCCGGAGGAGGGCGGTTCTCCCGGAATCGGCCATGACCGGTTTACAGGCGGTGGGACGGCCAGTCTGCAGAACATAGGATATTTTCAGCCGGGAGACGGAGAAGGGATTACAGTTGGTACCGATACCCGTCCTGATACCACTTTTTATCTGCCGCTGGAGTTTGGCGGAACCTATGAGAACAGCACCTGGAGTACCATGGAGAACCATGATGAGGTACTGGATCAGTACAAAGAGTATCCGGAAAATCTGACCCGCCTGATCAGCCTCTGTAAAAAACAGGATATCCAATCAGTAGAGGACGCTTCGGATTTTATACAAAAAGAGTTTGAAGAGAACACCGTATACGATTACAACCCGGGAACGACTCCCGAGGACCAGGATTTTGCCGAATATTTTTTGTTTGAAAATAAAAAAGGATTCTGCGTGCACTTTGCCACAACAGCCGTTCTGATGTACCGGATTATGGGATTTACGGCCAGATATGCAGAGGGATATGCCATTCCTCCTTCCGCGTTTATAGAACAGGAGGATGGGACATACCGAGCGGAAGTAACCGGAGACATGGGGCATGCCTGGTGTGAAACCTACGAAAATGCATGGGTGGTAAGAGAACATACTCTGCCTTACACAGGAAACAGCCAGTCAGCAGTCCCGCCGGCATCTTCAAGTCCGGCAAGTGTGCACCGGCTGTCTAAAACAGCGGTAACTATTTTAAAGGTATTTCTGCTGATTGTGCTGTGCATTATTATAACGGCAGTGCAGGCAGCCGTACGCAGAAAAAACAAATCTTATGCGCTCAGCAGATACGCGGAAGGAAGAGGGATCGTGGAAATATACCTTGCATTCTGCAGAATGGCCGGTCTCCTTGGAGTTTCTGCAGAAACACCTTTCAGCGCAGCCTCCTTTGAAGCGTTAAGGAAAGCCCTGCCCCAAGTGTCCGGACAAGACTGGGAGATGCTCCGGCAGGCCGCACTTAAGGCTGCATACGATAAAGCCCCGCCTTCAAAAGAAATACACGACAAACTGTTCCTGCTATATAAGAAGACATCAAAAGCAGTTCATAAAGAATTACCTTTCATGAAAAAAATACAATACCATTTTATAAAATGTCTTCCATAAAAATAGTTCGCATCAGGCTATACCCAAAGGGCATGAATTACGGGGTGCCCTTTGGGTATCCCTTTTTTACGCGTGTTTCTGACCTCGTAAAGAAAGCCGCCTGTAAAGTGAAAGCCAGATGAGAGAATGAACTGTCAATACGACGAGGTAAATAGTTATATCCTGGGACTTCCCGTTCAGTAAATCCATCAGCCCATAAAATGCTGCACTGGAAGGGAGAATGCAGGATACTTTATGAAGTATACTGCCTGAGGGAACAAGCAGGTAAAATAAAATTGGGGGTGCCAGAAATAAAATCATGACAATTTTGATATAGACAATACCAACCATCAGCCCGCTGGAAAAGTGACCGATAAATACCCCTGCCAGAGCTGCAATAAAAGCAGACAGCAGAATCAGGAGTATCAGCGGCAGAAGCTGCACCAGACTGACCCGAATACAGACTGCAGCCGTAATGGCGGTTGAGAGGATACTTCCGGTAAAACCCAGGAGTAGTTTTTGAATAAGAAACTGAGTTTTTGTCATTGGCAGTACTTCATTGATAAAGATAATTCCGTCTTCCTTTTCACTAATCATGTTCATAGCGTTAAAAGTACACCCCATAAACATTGCCGTAACCAGGGTGATTACAATAAGAAGCGGCTTTAAAATATCGTTGTTATGTTTTAGCGGAATCATCGATATATTATATTGGGAAACAGTATGCCGTTCAGCAAAAAGCAGTGGGAGCGTATCCCCGATAATGGACATCATTTGAAGCTCATCACCGGAGCGTATTGTCTGGATTCCAGCGTCATTTTTGAGTACTCCGATCATTTGTGAAGAAGGATCATTAACAGCTTCTTTCAAATCAGCGGTTTTCTGGTAAACAGTCACATTGCCGTTACTTTTCAGCCAGTCAACAGTGTCTGCGGGCAGATCATTTTTTACAATTCCGAAAGTAATTTCGCTGATGGAAGAAAAGCTGACATCGGATAATAGACTGAGTGCAAAACCTATTAAAACCGGCAGCAGAAATGTCAGGATGCACAGCTTGTCGCGGCGGATATTTTTCAGTTGGTATTTAATCCCTTTCATATTATCCCTCCTTTGTCATTTCCCGTGTAAGCCGTAGGCGTGCGAGCAGGAACAGCAGTATGATTGCCGCTGCGCAGACCGTGTAATAAGTGCCGTTTGCAACAGGAGTATGAAAATAGGCATTTTTCATTGCCATAAACAGATGATACATTGGATGAAGGTTTATCCAGGACCAGGATAAGTTTGTCTGCCCTGCAAGAAAAACAGGGGTTGTGATAAAAATTGCAAGTATGAGATACAGCAGGGAAAACTGTTTGAAATCGGGCAGTGATATGGCACAGAAAAAGCCGGCAAGCGCCATGATAATGGATAAAATTCCTGTCTGCAGCAAAACGGCGGGAAGTACGGAGATCCCCGCATTAATCCCCAGATTAAACAAAGTCAGCAATACGGCAAATACAAGGTCTGACAATAAAATAAGTCCCAGTTTAGAAAGTATAAAAATGTTTGGGTTTATAGGAAGTATTCCATGTATCCGGATAACACCCATATGTTTTTCCTTAAACAGCATAGCAGCCAGTCCGAGAAAGCCAACCGCAGACAGTTCAAAAAACAGAAATTCGGAAGTAATCTCACGTCTGTTTTTCATTTCCCTGTCATTTTTCCCAATCAATTCTGCATGAGAAGAACCATCTGAGGACAATGCCGAAAGAGCATAAGCGGCCCGATAGTTATCAGTTTTGTCTGAGCCGGAAGAAATCATGCAGATCTTTGGTGTGGCGCCGGACATATCAAGGCCTACGGAATATCCATCTGAGTATGCTTCCTGTAATTCCTTTCTGCTGTCAGCCTTTGTAACGAAAGAGGGAAGAGATTCCAGAGAGTGGTGCGGATCATACAAATAAACAGGGAAAATGTCCTGATCAATATTAACATATACGAAATTGATGTAGCAGGAATACAAAACAAGAGAACCGATAGCCAGCAGAAAAAATTTACTTGAAAGCATGAGTCTGAGATCTTTTTTAATAAGTGCAGGCAGGCTTTTTTGCATTAGGAGAGCCCCCTTCCGGTGTACTGAATAAACATATCTTCCAGAGTCGGTTCCTTTGAATGGATGCTGATAATCTCATCATGGGCAAATGGAATACCGTCTTCCAGCTCAGGAGCCTCGATTACTTTTTTTAATTGTCTGCCCTCATAACAATAGTCGATTTCGATATAGCGGCTGCTGTTCTGTCTCTTCAGATTTTCTGGTGTATCCAGAGCTGCGATATTTCCGTTAGAAATAAAAGCCACCCGGTCGCAAAGCAAATCTGCGTCCAGCATATTGTGGGTTGTCAGGAATACCGTGGTTCCTTTTTGACGTTCTTCCTCAATGATTCTGCGGAACAGGACTGCGCCGGACGGGTCGAGCCCACTGGTTGGCTCATCCAGAAACAGAACCTGTGGATTGCTGATGAGTGCCCGCGCCATGCTCACCCGCTGCCGCATTCCCTTGGAATAGGATGTGACAGGCTTTTTCAAAAAATCAGGTATAAATTCCAGTTTATCCAGCAGTTCCTCCGCATCCCGCAGCTGCCCTCTGGGATAAAAAGATGAAAAATATTTAAGATTATCCAAAGCACTCAGATTGGAATACAGATAAGGAAACTCGAACAGTACGCCGATTTTCTGGTAAAAGGTCTGTGTATGTTCGGAATTCATATTCTGTCCGAAGAGAGATACCTGGCCTCCATATCCTTTCAGGATTCCGGTCAGGATTTTCTGGGTGGTAGACTTTCCGGAGCCGTTTGGCCCCAGAAAGCCAAAGATTTCTCCGTCTTCCACCTTAAATGTCAGGCTGTGCAGTGCCTGTTTATCCTTTCTGTAGGAAAAGGTCAGATCTTTTACTTCTATCATTCTTCATCCCCCCATTTTCCATGCTGCTCTTTTTTCTTATCATACTGCCGCCCGTTCCACCACTGAATAAATTTGATCTTGAGAAGTATGGCAATTGCCAGCAAGATCACAATGATCAGCCACCAGTACCATTCCAGATTTAAAAATGTCATATAAATTACCTCCTTTATGTACAGGGTAGTCCCCTTCTGTGTGAAGTAAATGTATGAAATTGAGGTGAAGCCAGTGTGAGGCTGCAGTGAAGCTGGTGTGAAATCTTAATAAAAACGGCCCTGCTTTCATTGTGGAAAGCAGGGCCGTCGGGAATCGATAAAAGATCTATCTGACAATTTTGACAGTAAAATAAAACAGGACTCCATCGCTTAGATTTTTTACGCCGTAGTTCAGCTCCTGCATGGATAAAATTTGTGCAACAATGGCAAGACCCAACCCGGAACCACTGTATTTAGAGCCGTGGCCCCTGTAGAATTTGGTCCAGATTTTGGGCAGTTTATCCTGGGGAATGAGCGGGCCCTGATTATAAATGGAGAAATGCAATCCCCCGTTTTCTTCCGTCAATAATAACTTAATGATACCGCCTGGCTGCACATTTCTTTTGGCATTGATGATAAGGTTGTCTAATACCTGTTCCATACGCGCTTTATCAGTAAAAACGAATACTTTATGATCGGGAAGTTCAAACTGTAACTCGAAATTGACATCCAAAGCGTCGATTAACAGCCTTCCGGCAACGGTTTCCAAAAATTCTACAAAATCGAAGTGCTCCGGTGCGAGATGGGAAGCTCCTGTTTCAAGTGCAGACAAATCCAGCAATGTTGTAATAAGGCTGTTCATACGGTCTGTTTCAGCAATAATGACTTCCGAATAGAGCTGCTTTTTGACATCGTCAGCTTCATCCTGCAGTGCCTCGGCATAGGCACGAATAACACCAAGCGGCGTTTTCATTTCATGTGATAAGCTGTCCACCAGCTCTTTGCGCTCGGCCAGCAGCAGCCGTTTTTGTTCCACGTCTTTTTTAAGCCGGACATTTGCGTTCTCGAGTCCGGTAAGGGCCTGCTGCAGATTTTCGGCCATAGAATTGAGGCTTGCAGACAGTTCTCCAAATTCATCGTTTGTCCTGACTGCGCAGGGAGAAGAAAAATTCAGATCCGCCATCTGACGGGCCGCAAGGCTGAGCTTAGCGATGGGATACGAGATGAAACGGCCCATCAGAAAATCCACAATCAGAACCAGCAAAATGATAAAAGAAAACCAGATCCAAAAGGATATATCTGTGTCGAGCGGCAAATGAGTAGAAATGAGATAGGACAATATCAGTGCGATACCAGCCAGTTTTGAAATCATTAAAATTTTTTTTCGCACAGTGCAAATCGTAAAGTGGTCTTTGATCTTCATACGGCTTCCTCAAACTTGTAACCGGAGCGAATCAGTGTGACAATGTGTCTGCTTTCGTCCCCTAACTTCTGACGAAGGGTTTTGATGTGGGTATCTACGGTTCGGGTGGTTCCCGCAAAATCATACCCCCAAATCCGGTTCAGCAGCTGATCCCGGCTAAAGATCTGTCCGGAGTTCGTGAGAAAAAAATGCAGCAGTTCATATTCTTTGTGAGTCAGCGTGACTTCTTGTCCATCCACAAAGACTTTATGAGAGGCCGGTATTAACGTGATCTTTCCTGCGTGCAATGAGTCAGTCTTTCCGGAGGAAGAGCGGCGCAGAAGTGCATTGGCTTTTGCCAGCAGTACTCTGGGGCTGAAAGGTTTTGTCATATAGTCATCGGCTCCATATTCGTAGCCCTTTAACTTATCATCCTCGCTGCTCCTGGCCGTCAGCATGATAATAGGCAGACTGCTCATTTCTCTTGCCATTTTACAGACAGAAAATCCATCCAGATGGGGCATCATTATATCCAGTACCATCAGGTCCATAGGATGATTTTTCAAAAGCATTAAGGCATCTACGCCATCGTCGGCGGCAAAACAGGTGTGACCGCCTTTTCTCATGTATTCTATCATAATCTCCTGCATATTTTTTTCGTCTTCCACAATTAATATATTTGCCATTGAAAATGCTTCCTTTCTATGCGGTGACTTTTCCATTACTTCTTATGCCAGAACAAAATCCGGATGATCAGAGCAATGATCAGTACCCCGGAAATGCTGTACCCAAGAAAACTGATCCAGGGTATCCCGAACCATAGCGGTATCGTGCGTACATTGACAATCATGCCGGATCCGATGAACAAAGCGGCCGCCAGTATACTGAGGATAAAACGGTTAGCTGTTCTGTGCATATCCTCCCGCATCTCCTCGGAGTCAGACATCTGCAGATTCAGCTGGGCCTGGCCGTTTTTGGTGATATTAAGCAGGTCAGAGAGCTGCGCCGGGATATCCAGTGATTTATCCATCGAAGTGTACAGCTGGCGGCCCTTATGGCTGAGAAGCTTTTTAACATCCAGTTCCTTTAAAAGGAGAGATGACATGTGTACAGTGAGGATCTGAAGGATATTTACATCAGGGGCACAGGCGGTCAGTGTTCCTTCCATTGTTATCATACTTCGTCCGAGAAGCGTGATATCGGGGGTGATTGCGAGGCGGTGCTCTTTTACAAGAGAGAGCATGCGCTCAATTAAATCACCCAGTTTCATGGTGCCGAAATCCATAGACATATATTTGCTCAGAATATCATCAATATCGGTGTAAAGACGTGCGTGGTTGACACGTTCCTGAGGTTCCCCAAAGGCCAGCAGTACATTTTTCAGAGAATAGATATCCTGTTCCAGAATGGCCGTGATGGCCTTTTTCAGAAGCTGCTTATTGTGCTCTGTCAGCCGTCCTGTCATACCCAGATCAAGCCATGCGATCTGTCCGCCTGCAACCCAGAGATTGCCTGGATGCGGGTCAGCATGGAAAAATCCGTCCTCCAGTATCTGCTTGCAGTAATTTTCAGCGGCTTTCTGTCCGATTTCTGTCATATCATAGCCGAGTTCCTTCAGACGTTCCACCTCATCAATCTGTATGCCGTCAATATAGTCCATGACAAGCAGACGTGGCGTCGTGAATTCGTGATATACTTTTGGGCAGGTGACGTATACGATATCCTTCTGATTTTCATAGAAGAAGTCCAGGTTTGCGGCTTCCTGAAGAAAATCCATTTCTTCCTGGGTTGTTTTCCAGAGCTCATCCAGAATGGTTCTGAAGTCAATCAAATCCTCTGTTCCTATGGCCAGCTTCAGAATGCCGGCCGCCTTTTTCAGAAGAAGAATGTCGTTCTGCATGGTTTTTTTAATGGCTGGACGCTGAATTTTTATGACGACTTTTGTACCGTTCTTTAAGACAGCAGGATGCACCTGGGCAATAGAAGCAGAGCCGAGAGGATTCTCCTCAATCTGTGAGAAGACATTTCCCGCCGGCTCTTTGAGTTCTTCTTCAATGACTGCCGAGATTACGGAATAGGGCAGAGGCCTGACCTCTGTACGCAGTTTCGTAAGCTCACGGCAGTAATTTTCCGGAAGCATATCCGAGCGCATGGACATGATCTGTCCGAGCTTTACATAGGTGGGACCCAGATCTTCCAGAATCTCACGGAGCTTGAACGGAGTGAGCCCATGCGTAATATGATGCTTTCCAAGCACCTGCAGAATCTCCCGCAGGCGCTTTTGGGAAGCTGGTGTATCTGACAGGGGTGGTTCCCGGGTTACATTCGTTTCATTCATAGGCGTGTCCTGCTACTGGGCATCCTGTGAAGGAGTGGCATCTGGAGCTTCTGTTTCTGCAGCGTCTGGAGTTTCTTCTGTCGTGCAGGCAGCAGATTCTGCGGCCTCGCAGGATGCCTGAGGTCCCGATTTATTTTCATCTGTTCCGCAGGACTCTTCTGCAGTCTGCTCATTGTTTTCTGCTGCAGCTTTTTCTGCAGCGGCCTTCTCAGCCTCGGCAATCTTAGCTTTCAGGGCCTCCAGCTCATCTGCTTTCATATGGTCAACAGCGGACATCGCATCTTTGTATTCCTTTACAACCGTAACAGTTACATGTTCTTTCATTTTCTCTTTTGCACTCTGTTTCAGTTCTTCATTGAGAACCTTTCCCTGCTCTACGGTAATTTCCCCTTTTTTAACCAGATTGTCAACAACATCTTTTGCGGTCTCCGCTGTAGTAGCTACAGCGCCTACACCTGCAAGAAATATTTTCCTTAAGCTTTCATTTAATTCCATAATTACACCATCCTTTCTGGATATCAAAGTCAATTAGTATATAGGTATTATACCACAAAACAGGAAGATGATTTCTTAAAATTATCTAAGGAAAATCTCAAGATTAAGACAGGGTAGACCTTTATCGGGAAATGTGATAGGATGGGGACAGCGGAGCGGTGTCTCGATCTTTGATCTGCCATGAGCAGTGGTGGATATTCATAAAATGCAGGCGCAGGCACACTCCGGACAAACACATTTAGCTGAGCACTCTCGGAAACTCTCTTGCGCCCATCTTTGCGGCTGATTTTCACCAGCCGCACACAAATTTAATCAACGTACGCGCCGCGTACGCCTCATAAATATTGTGCACAACTGACAAAAAATCAACTCACAAAGCTGTGCACAAAGAGTTTCCGAGAGTACTCTAGTTTACAACAGGAGGCTTTTATGGTACGAGAACTGAGACAGGAAGACAGAGAACTGTATTTGAAAATGGCACATGATTTTTATCATTCACCGGCAGTGGTGCATCCAGTACCGGATTCATACATTGAAAAGACTTTTGAGGAATGTATCAGCAGCGGAACATACGGACAGATCTACATGCTGGAGTCTGAGGGCAGCCCGGCAGGATACGGCCTGATTGCAAAGACATTTTCCCAGGAGGCAGGAGGGTATGTATACTGGCTGGAAGAACTTTATATTCTGGAAGAATACCGCTCTAAAGGACTGGGGAGCGAGTTTTTCCAATATTTGGAGGGGCACAGAGATGCCGGCGTTACACGGTTCCGTCTGGAAGTGGAAGAGGACAACACAAGAGCCAAGGCACTTTATGAAAGGCTGGGATACAAGAATCTGGATTATCGTCAGATGGTAAAAGATTTTTAATATACATGTATACAATATAAAAAGGAGGAATTTTAAATGACAAAAGCAGGAGAAAGAAAGATAGAGACAGTTGAAAAAGTAAACGGAGGAGCTGGTTTCATCATGAAAGAAGCCCTGCTTACCCCGGAACAGCTGGGCAGCCACTGCAAAATGTTTTCTCAGGTAACCCTTAAGCCAAACTGCGAACTTGGCCACCACGAACATCACGGTGAAACCGAAACATACTATATACTATCGGGAAAAGGAATGTACGATGACAACGGAAAAGCAGTTCCCATAGAGGCGGGAGATGTAACATACTGCAAAAACGGAGACGGACACGGCATCAAAAATACGGGGGGAGAGGACCTTGTTTTTGTGGCGCTGATATTGAAGGAGGAGGACGCCTGAGGGAAGCGTGACGCTGCGATGGCGTACGGGGAGGCTTATGCTGATTTTGGAAACCGGCCGCTTAGCCTACAATTGCTAACTGCGAAAAAGCCGCAGCTTATGGGACCGAGCATATTCACTTAGAAAGCCTGATGCTTTCTAAGCTCAGATGCTCTTGACAATTGATTTGGAAATCAATTGTCACCCATAAGCTGCGGTTTTTTCGCAGTAAGCAATTGTACGGCCCGCTAGAGGCTTCCAAAATCAGCATAAGCCTCCCCGGACGCCATCGCAGCGTCACGCTTCCCTCAGGCTGGGCTTCATCAAACCGGTAGAAAAAAAGGTCCGGGAGGCTCCCCAGGACGGGGGCGGTGGATCGAATTGGAATTCCGTGGGGGTATAGTCTGGGGTAAATACTGGGAGGGGATATATTGTCAGTACTAATAAGGCCTGGGAGGCTCTTGAGATGTGAGTAGTGGATGGAATTGGAATTTCTTGAAATTTTCGCCCCAGCAAACACGATAAAAGCGCTTCACCGGTTCGATTCAATTCGCTGCCCCCGTCCGCGATTCCCCCGGCGGGAAGCGAGGGTTTCCTTCCGATTGGATGCGCCAGCTGTGCGGAAGTGGAACAGGGCTCTTCGGGAGGCGTCTTTCAGGGTGTTAGCGCCGCTTCATCAAAATCGGAGCCGGCATGTGAACTTCCTCCAGGCCCACAAGGCCTGGAGGAAAGCCGACCCGCAGCGAGAATTCATCAGAATTCACGTGAGTGTCGGCGGTGTTCACCATGCCGGCTCCGATTTTGATTAGCGGC
>LDAQ01000112.1 GCA_001028025.1 Faecalicatena fissicatena
TATTTTTCATGCATCGCACGTAAGTGACCAAAGTACGGTCACTAAGTGCTCATAGCTATAAAAAACAGCCATTCATCTTCGTCTGTATTCTTTTGGCGTGCACCCCATTATTTCGTGAAATACCTTTCCAAAGTAGCTGTTAGAGCTGAACCCACAGCTTTCGCTGATCGTGATAATGCTGCTGTCTGTCTGCAGCAGTAACTTTGCTGCCATCCGGATTCTGTAGTCGTTCAGATAATTCATGGGGGACAATCCGAGCCAGCGGCTGAAGCAGCGGGTACATTCACGTCCGCTGACACTGGCTGCATGAGCGATATCTGTCAATGTAATCTTTTCCGCATAATGTTCCCGGATATACTGTATCATGACTTTAATACGGTTTGCATCTGTTTCGCTGGTATTTTTATCGTTGCTTCGTATTTCTTTTGTTTCTTCCAGAAGCATACACCAGAATCTGGATAATTCCGTCCGGATTTCAAATTCATATCCAAAAGTTTCTTTTTCGTTTAGTTCCAGTGCGTTTAGAATCTGCTCAATCATATGGAGCCTTCTGTGGCTATCGGGACGAATTACAGCGGCCTGCAGTGTTTTGCATTTCAGAACAGGCAGAAAATAGTTTTGTTCAAAAATACTGTTATACATACCGGATAAAAAATGCATATCAAACAAATGGGCATAGATCTTACAGCCGGAAACTCCATCTCTGGCCCGCACAGTATGCAGGACATTAGAATTAATAAAAATGGCGTCCCCCTTTTTCAGATGATAAATGTTGTCTGATGTACAGAAATCAACTTCCCCCTCTTTCACATAGTCAATTTCAAATAAAGCATGCCAGTGCCATGGAAAACACTGTCCGATATGGCTGTCCAGATCTGCATACATGCAGACATATGGAAAATCCTCAGAGTGTGTCGGTACGATTTCTTCACTGTTATCTCCCAGATTCACACCAGATTTAATAATCACTAAACACTTCCCCCTTTATGTACCTTATTCTGCAGCTTTGCCACAGATCCGTCCGCAGGGCAGGAGCAGCAGCGTGCCCAGCGATATACTTACTCGAATCATATCGCTTTTCCAGCTTTTTCGCAATCTTATATTTATAGAAAACATCCAGATTTTTATATTTATTGTCCATATTTTAAAATATCTGAGTGGATAAAGCTACATTGTATAAAATTATGTATATGAAATCCCCCGATTTTATTGATATAGAAAAAAATATATTAAAATAGAGACCAAAATAAACCAGTCCATATTATTGCATTTTCATACAGAATCTGGATTTAATCTAAGCAGCTATTTCCGTATAATAAAGAGAATGAAAGTTAAAAAAGTTTGATAAAGGAGAAGATGCAATGAAAAAATATAATATATGTCTGAGAAATCTGACTGATCTGGAAAAATACGCAGACCTGCTGGAACGGTTTAGTTTCGAAGGTTTCATAAAAGGAGACAGAATGTGTCTGGAAGCCGATGACGTCCTCGAACTATTCCGATACTGCCCCCTGGAATCAGCACAGCTGTATGTAGATATAAAACCCCAGGAAGAAAGCCTGACAATAGGAGAGTATCTATTACAGACGGGCCTCTTGGTATCATAAAAAGCAGTGGCTATATCATAACTGCCCGAAGAATTTCATACTGTCAGGATAAAAAAACGCGTAGCCTACAACCATCCGCCTGGCGTCCCCCCTCCTCCAGTTAACCTTCGTTTAACAAGACCATCTTTACATTCATAGAGTATTTGAGTATACTAAAACTAGTTAGTTGATACTAAGTATTTAGTATTCAGGAATTATATTTAGATAACAGGGAGAAGAACGATGGGATATTATCAGAATGCATGTAAACCGGAAGGTTTAGATGGAAAAATGATGCTTAACAGGATGAACAACAGCCATGCTGCAATGGCAGAGTGGGGATTCAATCACATTACAATTCAGGAAGATGATTTGTCGCTGGATATTGGCTGCGGCGGAGGGGCAAATGTCAGAACTCTGCTGGAAAAAAGTATTCATGGAAAGGTAAAAGGCATTGATTATTCGGAAGTCAGTGTTGAAGAATCAACGAAGATGAATGCAGACGCAATCAAGGACGGACGGTGCCAAATCATACAGGGAGATGTAATGGCACTCCCATTTTCAGATGCCTCCTTTGACGTAATAACTGCATTTGAAACGGTTTATTTTTGGCCTGACATTTCCAAAGCGTTTGAGCAGGTGTTCAGAGTTCTGAAAGATGGCGGAATCTTTTTGATTTGTAATGAATCCAACGGTGAAGATCCTGAGGGGGAAAAATGGCTTGATGAGATTGAAGGAATGACGATTTATAATTCGGATCAGTTACGGCTTTTACTACAGCAGGCCGGGTTTTCCAATATTAAGATAGATAAAAAGGAAAACGGCTGGATCTGTGCAGCCGCAGAGAAAATATGAAATGAATGAACAGCAATATGAAGGGGGATTCAAGGATGAAAAATTATAATTGGGCTGCACTGGGATGCGGAGATATTGCCGGTCAGCTGGCTCAGGAAATGAGTGGCAAGGGAAGAAACTTATATGGCGCAGCGAACCGTACATATGCAAAAGCGGTAGAATTTGCAGAAAAATATGGGGTTCACAAGGTATATGATAAGATAGAAGATATATTTGAAGACGAAGATGTAGATATTATTTATATTGCCACTCCCCATAATACACACAGTGAATATCTGCGGAAGGCGCTTCGGGCCGGAAAACATGTGCTCTGCGAGAAGTCGATTACTTTAAATGCAGGGGAACTGGAAGAAGCGGTAAAGCTGGCAGAGGATAATCATGTGGTTCTGGCGGAGGCAATGACAATTTATCATATGCCCATTTATAAGCATCTTAGCGAGATCATAGCCTCCGGCAGACTTGGGGATTTAAAATTAATACAGATGAATTTTGGATGTTACAAAGAATATGATATGAGCAACCGTTTCTTCAATCCCAGCCTGGCGGGGGGAGCGATGCTGGATATTGGAGTCTATGCGCTTTCATTTGTCAGGTGGTTTATGTCATCAAAGCCGGATGAAATTGTATCGCAGGTGAAGTATGCACCTACCAAAGTGGACGAACAGGCCAGTATTCTGTTGAAAAACAGGGAAGAGGAAATGGCGGCCGTCATCTTGTCCCTGCATGCCCAGCAGCCGAAACGGGGGATGGTGTCATTCGACAGGGGGTATATCGAGATTTATGAATATACCCGAGGCGTAGAAGCAGTCATCACTTTTACAGAAGATGGAACCAAAGAAGTTATAAAAGCAGGCAATAAAGAAAATGCACTTGTATATGAAGTGGAAGATATGGAAGCAGCGGTTTCAGGAAAAGTTAATGTCATGCATCTGGATTACACGAGAGACGTTATGGATATTATGACCAGCATACGTAATCAATGGGGGATGAAGTATCCTGAGGAGGAGCAGGACTAGAGCGGTAATCAGAAAGGCCAAGAGAATAGGCAAAAGGGTGCTGCAATCAATAATCTGACTGGTTCTGCTGTAAATACTGGCGCTGTCATATCGTTTCATTCCCCTTTTCAGCGCTTTTACTTTTCCGGTGAAATGATATATTTTCCGTTTGTGCGAAGTTCCGGTCTGCTTAATACATCTTCCAGTTTCTCAAGTCCGCATACGTCAAAAACCATGCTGCTGACATCCAATCGTTCGGAATCAATCAGATCCAATGCCCTTTTCTGTGTATAAGGATTAATGAAGGATGCCTTCAGCTCTAATTCCTTCTGGAAGATCTGGAATGGCTTTACAGAGATTGCCTCGTCCGGTTTTGTAAGGCCAAACATCATGACAATTGCTTTGTTTCCAGCAATCTCGATTGCCTGTTCAATCGTAGAAGGACGTCCGACACATTCGATGACTGTGTTAACCCATGTCATACCGGCAGCTTCTAAGCGTGATTTTACATCTTCCCGAAGCGGATTAATGCAGACATCGGCACCCAATTTTCTTCCAACTTCTCTTTTGCTTTCTACAGGTTCGAGTAAGGCTATTTTTGCTGCTCCCGCCAGTTTAGCCAACTGTAACATAAGAAGGCCAATCATTCCTCCGCCAATTACAACGACCTGATGACCCGGCTGAATCTCGCACATATCGATTCCGTGCAGACAGCAGGCAACCGGTTCTGTCATGGCGCCCTGTTCAAAAGTGGTGTTTTCCCCAAGCTTATAAACCTGTCTTTCATTTACCGCACAATATTCTGCAAATCCGCCGTTGACGGTTGTTCCGTATCCAATCATGTGTTCGCAGTAGTGTGCAATCCCATTTCTGCATGGCTCGCAGGAACCGCAGTAGCAGTTGGGATCAATGCATACTCTGTCCCCAGCTTTGTAATCCGTTACTTCTGCGCCTGTCTCTGTGATGACGCCTGAAAATTCATGTCCGAGTATAGTGGGAGGGGTAACTTCTGCGGCGCCTTTGTCACCCTCGTAGATATGTACGTCTGTTCCGCATACGCCGCAGGCCTTTACCTGAATCAGGACATCTTTTGGACCAACTGCCGGCATCTCATGTTCTTCCACCCGTAAATCATGTTTTCCGTAAAATACTGCACTTTTCATTTAAATTCCTCCATGTTGAAAGTTTTGATTGTTACTTAAGTTTATATCTAAGTTGTAAGTGGAGTATAAAACTTAAAGTTTGAAAAAGCTATTGACAAATAAACCAAGATTTATACTTTATTTCTATGCACATTTCACAATGAGTGAGGGATGCCGTGGTTAAGAGTTTCGTAAAGAAGAGCTTTTCTTAATTGCGTTTTTACTTTCACTGTATTAGAATAAAACCAGAACTTACTTTTATGATCTACACATAACTTTTATAAGGAGTTTCATATGAATGAGAAAGGTGTAACCACTATTACATTAAAAAAAATAAATAAGTCAAAGGTCTACCATTATATTTATAAGCAAAGGATTACCGCCAAGCTGCAGATTGTCCGGGATCTGCAGATGGGGCTGTCCACGGTCAGCCAGAATCTGAATGTTTTGGAACAGGAGGGGCTGATTGAAAGAAAAGGATTTTTTGATTCGACCGGGGGAAGGAAGGCACAGGCGATACAGATTGTTGCTGATGCAAAAATTTCCATAGGAGCAGGGATTTTGAAAAATATGTTTCATATTGCTTCTGTAAACTTATATGGAGAAGCAGTAAATATGGAAACTTTTAATGTACCTTACAGCAGTGATCCGGGATATTATGACCAGGTTACAGATAAGATTGAACAGTTTATCTCGGAGAATCATTATACAAAAGATCGGATTCTGGGTATTTCCATTGCAACCCAGGGGATTATATCTACGGATGGCGCTACTGTAACTTATGGCGCAATCATGGATAATTCAGATATGAAACTTACTGATTTTTCTTCCCGCCTGTCATATCCGTGCCGTTTGGAACATGATTCTAAGGCCGCCGCTTTTCTGGAATTATGGAATCATAATGAATTTGATAATGCGATGGTGTTTCTTCTGAACAGGAATCTGGGAGGGGCCGTTATAACGAACCATTGCGTTCAGAAGGGAATGTCTATGCACAGCGGCGCCATCGAACATATGTGTATTGATCCGGATGGACCCCTGTGCTACTGTGGAAACAGAGGATGCCTGGAGACTTATTGCTCGGTAAATGCACTGGAAGCCGCCGCAGGGATGCCTGTGAAAGAGTTTTTTACTTTGTTGAGAGAAGATAATGATGGCGGTATGCAGCAAATTTGGGAAGGCTATCTGCAGTATTTGGCTTTTGCCATAAGAAATTTGAATCTGGTTATCGACGGCCCTATTATTATAAGTGGATATCTGGCGCCTTATTTCACGGAGGAGGATCTCGAATATTTACTGGAGCGCATTAATAGTTCTACTCCCTTTAAACTTGAAAGAAGGCATTTGATCGTAGGAATGCAAGGACAGTATACACCGGCAGGCGGGTCAGCATTGTATTATGTTGAGCAGTTCATGGAATCAATATCCTGACAGGAAATAAACGGTCAGATCATTCTTGGGGGGATTTTAAGTTTTAGTCTGCCCCTGCCCGTGGTCATGATTTCTGCATGTATTTAATACTATTTTAACAGTTTGCTAAAAAAATTAGCACTCATCTATTGACAGTGCTAATAACGAGTGGTATTGTTATAGTGTTAATAGAACAATGACATTGAAATGACAAAGGAGGTCTTTCTATGAACATAAATAAATTTACCCAGAATTCTCTCCAGGCAGTTCAGAATTGTGAGAAAGTAGCCTACGACTACGGCAACCAGGAGATTGCACAGGAGCACCTGCTATATGCACTGGTAACGCAGAATGACAGCCTGATTTTAAAATTACTTGAAAAAATGAATATACAGGGAACCCTGTTTACAAACCGTGTGGAGGAGGCCCTGGCTAAGCGTCCGAAAGTGCAGGGCGGCCAGGTATTCGTGGGGCAGGATCTGAACAACGTTCTGATCCATGCGGAGGATGAGGCAAAGCAGATGGGAGACGAATACGTTTCTGTAGAGCACCTTTTCCTGGCCCTGTTAAAATATGCAAGCCGAGAACTGAAGGCGCTGTATAAGGAATTCGGCATCAGCCGCAACGATTTCCTGCAGGCATTGTCCACTGTGCGCGGAAACCAGAAGGTGACCAGCGACAATCCTGAGGCTACTTATGATACTTTGAATAAGTATGGCCAGGATCTTGTGGAGCGTGCAAGGGATCAGAAGCTGGATCCTGTCATTGGCAGAGACGAGGAGATCCGCAATGTGATACGGATTCTTTCCCGTAAGACCAAGAACAATCCCGTGCTCATCGGTGAGCCGGGCGTCGGAAAGACGGCAGTTGTAGAGGGGCTGGCACAGCGTATCGTCAGAGGTGACGTGCCGGAAGGTCTGAAGAATAAGACAATCTTCTCTCTGGACATGGGAGCTCTGGTTGCGGGCGCAAAATACAGAGGCGAATTCGAGGAACGTCTGAAAGCGGTTCTGGAGGAAGTGAAAAACAGCGACGGACAGATCATTCTCTTTATCGATGAGCTTCACACAATAGTAGGCGCAGGAAAAACGGATGGCGCTATGGATGCCGGCAACATGCTGAAACCGATGCTGGCAAGAGGCGAGCTGCACTGTATCGGTGCTACGACACTGGATGAGTACCGCCAGTATATTGAAAAGGACGCGGCGCTGGAGCGGCGTTTCCAGCCGGTCATGGTAGAAGAGCCTACGGTGGAGGATGCGATTTCTATTCTGAGGGGGCTAAAGGAACGCTATGAAGTATTCCATGGTGTCAAGATCACTGACAGCGCGCTGGTCGCAGCGGCAATGCTATCCAATCGTTATATATCCGACCGGTTCCTGCCCGATAAGGCAATCGACCTGGTGGATGAAGCCTGTGCGCTGATTAAGACGGAACTGGATTCCATGCCTACAGAACTGGATGAACTCCGCCGCCGAATCATGCAGCTGGAGATTGAAGAAGAAGCACTGAAAAAAGAGGAAGACCGGCTGAGCAAGGAGCGCCTCGGACACCTTCAGGAAGAGCTGGCCGGCTTAAATGAAGAGTATGCGGGCAAGAAGGCACAGTGGGACAACGAGAAGGCTTCTGTTGAAAGAGTCCAGAAGATCCGCGAAGAGATAGAACAGGTAAACAAAGAAATCCAGAAAGCACAGAGGGAGTATGACCTGAACCTGGCAGCAGAGCTGCAGTACGGACGTCTGCCGCAGCTGCAGAAACAGCTGGAGGAGGAAGAAGACAAGGTCAGGGAGAAAGAACTGGCACTGGTTCATGAAGCCGTTACAGACGAGGAGATCGCCAAGATCATTTCCAGATGGACGGGAATCCCGGTGGCAAAGCTGAACGAGAGCGAGAGAAGCAAGACGCTGCATTTGGGCGATGAGCTGCACAGACGTGTCATTGGACAGGATGAGGGCGTAGAATTGGTGACAGAGGCAATTATCCGTTCTAAGGCGGGTATTAAAGACCCATCAAAACCAATCGGATCATTTCTGTTCCTCGGACCTACCGGTGTCGGCAAGACGGAGCTGGCGAAAGCGCTGGCGGAGAGTCTGTTTGATGATGAGAACAGCATGGTGCGTATCGATATGAGTGAGTATATGGAGAAATTCTCCGTATCCAGGCTGATCGGAGCGCCTCCGGGATATGTGGGATATGATGAAGGCGGCCAGCTGACAGAAGCGGTCAGAAGGAAACCATATTCTGTTGTACTGTTTGACGAGATCGAGAAGGCACATCCAGATGTATTCAACGTGCTTCTTCAGGTGCTGGATGACGGGCGTATCACAGACTCACAGGGGCGTACCGTGGACTTTAAGAATACAATCCTGATTATGACCTCCAACCTTGGGGCCAATTATCTTCTGGAGGGGATTGAGGAAGACGGGACCATAGACGCGGCAAGCCAGGATATGGTGATGAACGAGCTTCGCGCCCGGTTCAGGCCGGAATTTCTGAACCGTCTGGATGAAATCATTATGTTTAAACCGTTGACGAAACACAATATTTATGCAATTATTGATTTATTAGCAGCAGACGTCAACAAGAGGCTTGCAGATAAAGAGCTTTCTATTGAGCTGACAGAAGAGGCCAGAAATTATATCGTAGAAGGTGGATATGACCCGATGTACGGGGCAAGGCCACTGAAGAGATATCTGCAGAAGAATGTAGAAACACTGGCAGCAAAACTGATTCTGGCAGGCAATGTGGGAAGAGGCGATATCATTCTAATCGATGTTGTTGACGGAAAATTAGAAGCAAGGGTGAAAGGACAGCTGGTTTTATGACGCCGATCATTTTCCATATAGATGTCAATTCCGCTTATCTGAGCTGGACAGCGGTAGAACAACTGAAAAACGGAGCAAAGCAGGATATGAGGCTCGTACCGGCCATCATAGGCGGCGACCAGAAGGCGCGCCGGGGCGTGGTGCTTGCCAAGTCCATTCCTGCAAAAAAATACGGCATTCGCACGGGGGAACCTGTTGCGAATGCCTTTCGTAAGTGTCCGAACCTGGTGATGGCTCCCCCTGACCATAAGATGTACCGGGAGAAAAGCGCGCGCCTCATGGAGTACCTGAAGACGTTTACCACAGAGATTGAGCAGGTCAGTGTGGATGAGTGTTATATGGACTTTACCGGGATTGCCTGGAAATACCCGTCTCCCGTGGATGCGGCGCTGGTCATAAAGGACGGGATAAAAGCGCAGTTCGGGTTTACGGTAAATATCGGGATATCCTCCAACAAGCTGCTGGCTAAGATGGCATCGGATTTTGAAAAGCCGGACAAGGTGCACACGCTGTTTCCCGAGGAGATCCGGGTGAAAATGTGGCCTCTTCCTATCGGGGAGCTGTATATGGCAGGGCGTTCCAGCGTGGAGACATTTAAAAAACTGGAAATATATACGATCGGGGATCTTGCGCAGGCGGATCAGGGGCTGATCAGCCTCCATATGAAAAGCCATGGTCGGATGCTTTGGGAATTTGCCAACGGGATAGATGATTCCCGCGTCCAGTCCGAACAGGCGGAGGCTAAGGGGATCGGCAATTCCACGACGCTGTCGGAGAATGCCGAGACAGCGGAGACAGCAAAAGCAGTATTGCATGAGTTGGCAGAAAGCGTAGGGAGGCGGCTTAGAAAAGCCGGGCAGAAGGCCAATATGGTCAGTATGGAAATCAAATATCATGATTTTCAGCGCGTCTCCCACCAGAAACAGCTGGACAAGCCGTCCAGTGAGGATGAGGTGCTGTATAGAGCGGCCTGTCAGTTGTTTGATGAGACATGGGACGGGGAGCCGATCCGCCTGCTGGGAATCCGCACGGCAAAGCTTGTGGTGGCTTCAGAACCGGTACAGCTTTCTATTTTTGATATAGAGATGCCGAAGCCTCCGGATGAAAAACACCAGAAGCTGAATCTGGCCATGGAGGAGATCCGGGCAAAATACGGGAAAGATGCAGTGGTGAAGGCCAGCCTGATGAAAAAAGGTACCGGACGCACTGAGAAGAACAAAAAAAGACAGTAGCGGCGGAAACAGAGAGAGCGCCGCTGCGCAAAAGAGATATGGGAAGAAAACGATGAAGAAAAAGAATTACAATATGGAGCTGATCAGAACCGTCTCATTTGTGATGGTCATTGTCATACATGTTACTAATTATTTCTGCAGGGCATACACCGATATTGGCAGAGGGGAATATCTGTTTTCTCTGCTGCTGGACACTGCGGCCAGAGTCAGTGTACCCTGCTTTTTCATGCTCAGCGGGGCCCTGCTGCTGGGGCGGACGGAAAGCTTACGTAAAAACGGGGAGCGTCTGCTGCGATTTTTGATTGTTCTGGCATTCTGGAGCATTGTTTATTATTTCTTTAATATATATTATATGGGGACTCCTTATGATCTGCGGGACCTGTTCTATACTCCGACGGAACCGCATCTGTGGTACCTGTATGCCACGATCCCGATCTATCTGGTACTGCCTTTTTTTCAGATCATGTGCAGGGGGATGAATACCCGGATGGATAAAGCATTTTTGCTTATGGGCAGCCTCGCCGCGGTCTTTATGTACTTTTCTTCGCTGATGCATGAGGAGCCTTATTATGATGTGCCGATCATTGGGGATAAAGTTTATACGTTTTATTTCTTCCTCGGATATTTTATCCACAGATACCGGGAAAAACTAAAGGGGAAGGAGCCGCTGCTCTTCGGAATTTTTATAGGGAGCACTGCCCTGAATATGGCTCTTACCGCCTGGAAAACATTCGGTGCGGGAGCGCATTACGAGAGATTCCTGGAATATGGCTGCCCTTTGGTGATCACGGCGGGAGCATCGTTCTTTGCCCTGATGATGCAGGTCGGAGGCGGAAGCATCCGGCTGAAGGAGAGGACGAAAGGTGTGATTGATATCTGTTGCGCCTGCTCGTTTGGTGTGTATCTGATCCATATTCTGTTTCTGGACACTTATAAAAAATATGTGGACCCGGAGCAGATCAGTGCATGGATTGCCGTGCCTGTACTGACGGCAGGGCTTCTGCTGGTTTCCTTTGTGTGCATTTATTTTATACGGAAGCTGCCGTTCGGAAAATATATTTCATAAAGATTTCACGAAGAATTCATAGGAGAATTTTGCAACCGGGGGCCGTTTGTGTTATCCTATGGTAGAAAAGTATTTCCATTCAGGAGGAGCATACATGAAGCTGAATCAGTTATTAGAGCGTTTAGAATATGAAGTAATTCAGGGGAGCGATGAGGCGGAGATTACCACATTCATCAATGATTCCCGGAAGGTAGAGAAAGGATCTGCATTTGTCTGCATCAGCGGAGCAGTTGTGGACGGACATGATTTTGTAGAAGAGGTGGCCCAGAAAGGAGCTGCCGCCGTGATTGTAGAACGTGAGGTGGAAGCGCCGGAAGACATGACAGTTATCCGGGTGGCAGACAGCCGCTATGCGCTGGCGCTCATGTCTGCCGCTTACTTTGGCTATCCGGCGGATAAGATGAAGATTATCGGAATTACCGGTACAAAGGGAAAGACCACGACAACCTACATGATCAAATCCATTCTGGAAGGGGTCGGCCATAAAGTAGGGCTGATCGGAACCATTGAGGCGATTATCGGGGATGAGAAGATCCCGGCAGCGAATACGACGCCGGAATCCTATACGATCCATCAGTATTTCGCAAGGATGGTGGAGGCCGGCTGTGACAGCGTGGTTATGGAAGTCTCCTCTCAGGGGCTGATGCTGCACAGAACAGCGGGAATTCCTTTTGAGATCGGGATTTTTACGAATCTGGGCAGGGATCATATCGGGCCGAATGAGCATAAGGATTTTGAGGACTATAAGCGATGCAAAGGATTGCTGTTTCAGCAGTGCAGGCTTGGAATTGCCAACGTAGACGATGAGTATTTTGAAGATGTTTTCTCCCGGGCAACCTGCAGGGTGGAGACCTTCGGTTTTTCCGAAAAGGCAGATCTGCGTGCAGTAGATACGCATCTTGTGTCCAGACCGGGGTATCTGGGAGTCGCATACCATGTGAGCGGCCTCATGGACTTTGATGTGGAGATCGATATACCGGGCAAGTTCAGTGTTTACAATTCCCTGACGGCCATCGCGGTGTGCAGGCATTTCCAGGTGCCGGTGGAACAGATCAAAAAGGCCCTGAAGGTGGCAAATGTTAAGGGGCGTATCGAGATGATTCCGGTGTCGGATGAATTTACGCTGATGATTGACTATGCACACAATGCCATGAGCCTGGAGAGCCTTCTGACGACTCTGAAGGAATATGAGCCGGCGCGGCTTGTTTGTCTGTTCGGATGCGGCGGTAACCGTTCCAGGGAACGCAGGTATGAGATGGGAGAAGTGTCCGGGCGTCTGGCGGACCTGTCGATTATAACCTCTGATAATCCGAGATTTGAAGAACCACAGGCGATCATCGATGATATTAAGACAGGAATCCACAAGACAGATGGAAAGTATGTGGAGATTTGTGACAGAAAAGAAGCAATCAAGTATGCAATAGAGCATGGACAGCGGGGCGATGTGATCGTGCTGGCGGGTAAGGGCCATGAGGACTATCAGGAAATAAAGGGTGTAAAATATCCCATGGATGAGCGCGTGCTGATCCGGGAAATACTGGAAGAATTAAAGTAGGTGAATACATTTCATGTATGCGAACATTATCGTAGACATTACACATGAAAAACTGGATAAGATATTCCAATACAGAGTCCCCTCCCGTCTGGAAGGGGAACTTTCTGTTGGTATGGAAGTACTGGTGCCTTTCGGCAGGGGAAACCGTCAGACAAAAGGGTACGTTGTGGGGCTGACAAAGAGCTGCAATTACGTGGAATCCAAAGTAAAAGAGATCCTGGATATCTCCAGAAGCGGTGTGGCGATAGAAGGAAAGCTTGTTGCCCTGGCCGCCTGGATGAAGGAGCAGTACGGCGGCACGATGATCCAGTCTTTAAAAACTGTGCTTCCCATCAAGCAGAAGGAGAATGCCAGGGTAAAGAAACGGGTCCGTCTTCTTCTAAATGAGGAGGAAGGAAAGGAAAAACTGGAATTTTATCTGGAGAAGAACCAGCGGGCAAGGGCCAGGCTGATGGCGGCGCTTCTGGATGATTCCGTGCTGGATTATGAGCTGGTGTCGAAGAAGCTGAATATTACGCTCACTGTCGTGCGGGCCATGGAAGAACAGGGGGTTCTGGCCCTGGAGACAGAGCAGGTCTACCGCAATCCGGTGAAAGGGAAAAAAGAAGAGTGCAGTATTACATTTACCGGGGATCAGCGGCATGCCGTGGATGCATTCTGGAAAGACTATGAACAGGAGAAGTACGGTACTTATCTGATATACGGGGTGACGGGCAGCGGCAAAACCGAAGTATATATAGAAATGATACGGCGGGTGGCGGCTCAGGGGAAGCAGGCGATTGTACTGATCCCGGAGATTGCCCTGACTTATCAGACGGTGATGCGGTTTTACAGGAATTTTGGCGACAGGGTGTCGATCATGAATTCCAGGCTCTCGGCAGGGGAGCGTTATGACCAGATGATGCGGGCAAAAGAAGGCGGGATCGATGTGATGATCGGTCCGCGGTCTGCACTGTTCACGCCGTTTCCCAACCTGGGGCTAATCGTGATAGACGAAGAACACGAGACTACCTATAAAAGTGAACAGGTGCCCAGGTATCATGCCAGAGAAACTGCGATTGCCAGGGCAGGCATGGAGGGCGCCAGTGTGATTCTGGGTTCGGCAACCCCTTCCATGGAGGCAATGTACCGCGCCAAAAGCGGGGAATACGCTCTGCTGGAGATGCCCAACCGTTCCGGGATGCAGGACATGGCGGAGGTATTCACTGTGGATCTGCGGGAAGAGATCCGGGAGGGCAACCGCTCAATACTGAGCAGAAGACTGCAGGAAATGATAGCGGACCGCCTGGAGAAGCGCGAGCAGATTATGCTGTTTTTGAACCGGCGGGGTTATGCAGGATTTGTCTCCTGCAGAGAATGCGGACATGTAATCAAGTGCCCCCACTGTGATGTGTCGCTTTCGTCCCACCGAAACGGGAAGATGGTATGCCACTACTGCGGGTATGAAGAGGCGAAAGCGCCTGTCTGCCCCGAATGCGGCTCCCGGCATATCGGCGAATTCCGTGCAGGGACGCAGCAGATTGAGGAGATGGTGAAGCAGCAGTTTCCGGATGCAAGGGTGCTTCGGATGGATATGGATACCACCCGGGAGAAGGACGGCCATGAAAAGATTCTGGCTGCATTTGCCAATGAAGAGGCAGACATTCTGGTGGGAACCCAGATGATCGTGAAGGGGCATGATTTTCCGAATGTGACGCTGGTGGGTGTGCTGGCGGCAGATATGTCCCTGTATGCGAACGATTACCGGGCAGGCGAGAGAACCTTTCAGCTGCTGACCCAGGCCGTTGGAAGAGCCGGCCGTGGGAAGAAGAAAGGCGAGGCCGTGATCCAGACTTACAGCCCGGAACATTATGGAATTACGACCGCGGCAGCACAGGATTATGAGGCCTTCTATGCGGAAGAAATCCGCTACCGTGAGCTGATGGGATACCCGCCGGCGGAGAACCTGCTGGCCGTGCTGGTGAGCTGCGGGGATGAGCCGCTTCTGGAAAAGGGCTGCAGGTATCTCAAGGAATATGCGCTGCGCATCAAAAAGGACGGGGACATGGAGATCATCGGCCCGGCAAGCCCGGGGATCGGAAAAGTCAACGATGTGTATCGTAAAGTCCTCTACCTGAAATCAGAAAGATATGATACACTGGTAAAGATGAAAAATTATCTGGAACAGTACATCGAGGTGAATACGGGATTTCAGAAAATGCGGATCCAGTTTGATTTCAATCCTATGAATGTATTTTGAGTTTCGGAAATCGGAGAATAGAGAAAAGAAAAAAGAAGCAGAATAGAAACAGGGAGGATATTATGGCAATCAGAGAAGTAAGAATGATTGGGGACGAAATTTTGACGAAGCAGTGCAAAGAAGTGACAAAGGTGACTCTGCGGACGAAGATGCTTATTGAAGACATGTTAGACACGATGTACGAGAAGATGGGAGTAGGCCTTGCTGCCCCTCAGGTTGGCGTACTCAAGAATATAGTGACGATTGATGTGGGAGAGGGGCCGATTGTATTGATCAACCCGGTGATTATAGAGGCTTCCGGGGAGCAGACAGGGGAAGAAGGCTGCCTGAGCGTTCCTGGTAAATGGGGGATAGTGACCAGACCGGACCATGTGAAGGTACGGGCATTGAATGAAGATATGGAAGAGTTTGAGATGGAGGGCGAGGGCCTTCTGGCAAGGGCTTTCTGCCATGAAATTGCACATTTATCAGGGGAGTTATATGTAGACAGAGTATTAGACGGACTTCATGATGTAACATATGAGGAGGAAGAAGCGTAAGATGAGAGTAATATTTATGGGGACTCCTGATTTTGCTGTCGGAACTCTGGAAGCACTGATTCAGGTCGGTCATGACGTCTGCCTGGCTGTGACACAGCCTGACAAGCCAAAGGGCAGGGGCAAAGAAATGCAGTTTACGCCTGTAAAAGAAGCGGCAGAAAAGCATGGGATTCCGGTGTATCAGCCTGTGAAGGTCAGACAGCCGGAATGCGTTGCAGAACTTAGGGGATACAAGGCAGATGTGATTGTTGTTGTGGCATTCGGTCAGATCCTTCCAAAAGAAATCCTGGATATGACACCATACGGCTGTATCAATGTCCATGCGTCACTCCTTCCGAAGTACAGAGGCGCAGCGCCGATTCAGTGGTCTATACTCTGCGGGGAAGAGGTGACGGGTGTCACGACAATGCAGATGGATGAGGGCCTGGATACGGGAGACATGATACTGAAGAGCGAAGTTTTGATCACAGAAGAGGAGACAGGGGAAAGCCTGCACGATAAGCTGGCGGCGGCCGGAGCGGCACTCTGCGTGGAGACGCTGGAGGCGCTGAAGGACGGAACTGCGGTTTTCGAACATCAGGGTGAGAGTCCGACTCCATATGCAAAGATGCTGCATAAAAAGATGGGTAATATTGACTGGAGCCAGCCGGCTGTTCAGATCGAGAGGCTGGTGCGGGGACTGAATTCCTGGCCCAGCGCTTATACGCACTGGGGGGATAAAGTGCTGAAGATCTGGAGGGCAAAAGCAGTGCCGCAGGAAGAAAAGGCCTGTACGGCTGCGCCGGGAACCGTTCTGGAAGTGGGGAAAGACTGCTTCACAGTACAGACCGGAGAAGGGATTCTGCGCATCAGCGAGCTGCAGATTCCAGGGAAAAAACGAATGGAGACGAGTGCATTTCTGAGGGGTTATACACTGGAAACCGGCACACTATTTACCTGCGGCTCATAAAAAGAGCAGTTTTATATTACGGGCTCCCGGGAGAATCGGATCAGAGAGCCTGTACAGGCAATGCGCGTGCATCATTCGAAATGGAGGGAGTATCATGTATTTTTTCTATGATCCAACTTATATACTGGTAATCATCGGCGCTGTTATCTGTATAGTGGCATCCAGCCGTGTGAACCGGGTGTTCAATAAATATGCCCAGGTGCGCAGCCATTCCGGGATAACGGGGAAAGAGGCGGCGGAAAAGATCCTGCGGGCAAATGGAATAAACGATGTGACCGTACAGCATGTATCGGGCAATCTGACGGATCATTACGATCCGCGGAATAAGGTGCTCAGACTGTCGGATGCAACGTATCAGTCGGCTTCGGTCGCGGCCATCGGTGTCGCGGCACATGAGTGCGGCCACGCAGTACAGCACAATGTGGGATACGCACCGCTGAAGATCAGAGGGGCGCTGGTGCCGATCGCGAATTTTGGTTCCATGGCGGCATGGCCGCTGATCATCATCGGGCTGTTTATCAGCGGAGATACCTCATTGTTACTGATCAATCTGGGAATTCTGCTGTTTTCCGCGGCAGTTCTGTTCCAGCTTGTGACGCTGCCGGTGGAGTTTAATGCATCCAGGAGGGCAGTGAAGGTCCTGGAGAATACCGGTATGCTATATCCGGAAGAAGTGAGCGCGACAAAAGAAGTGCTTGGGGCGGCTGCCCTGACGTACGTGGCCAGTGCGGCATCCATGATACTGCAGCTTCTCAGGCTGCTAATGATCAGCGGGCGCAGACGCGACTAACAGGAGGAAATAAGATGACAAAGCCGCTTAGCGACAGAGAAATTGTGCTGGGACTTCTGCTGGATATCACGGAGCATGATGTATACAGCCACATTGCCCTGGGGAATGTGCTGAGTAAATATCAGTATCTGGATAAGAAAGAACGTGCATTTATAACAAGGGTGACGGAGGGGACTCTGGAGCATCTGATGGAGCTGGATTATATTCTCGGCCAGTTCTCAAAAGTAAAGGTAAAAAAAATGAAGCCGGTGATCCGCAATATTCTAAGGAGTGCGGTATACCAGCTGAAATATATGGACAGTGTGCCGGATTCTGCCGTCTGCAATGAGGCGGTAAAGCTGGCTGTGAAAAAAGGCTTTGGTTCACTCCGTGGATTTGTAAATGGAGTGCTTCGAAATGTTGCACGGGGGCTGGACACCGTAGAATATCCAAAAGATGCACTGGCAGCATTATCCGTCCGGTATTCCATGCCGGAGTGGATTCTGAAGAAGTGGCTTACGGAGTACGACCGGGAAACCGTGGAGACGATGCTGGCGGATTTCCAGAAGGAAAAACCGGTGACGATCCGCTGTAATATAAACAGGTGTCTGCCAGAGGAACTGGAGGCGAGGCTGGAGAGCGAAGGGGTGAAGGCAGTACGTCACCCTTATCTGCCCTATGCTTACCGCATAACCGGATACGATTATCTGGGCGATATGGAAAGTTTCCGGGAGGGACTGTTTGCAGTGCAGGATGTCAGCTCCATGCTGGTCGGGGAGATTGCGGACCCGAAGCAGGGGGATTATATCATAGACGTGTGTGCCGCTCCGGGCGGCAAGTCCATACATCTTGCAGACCGCCTGTCAGGGACCGGGCATGTGGATGCGAGGGACCTGACGGAATATAAGACTTCACTGATCAGGGACAACATTGACCGTATGCAGATGAAGAATATTTCCGCTGTACAGATGGACGCATCCGTGCTGGACGCCGCATCTGTGGAGAAAGCGGATATTGTGATTGCGGACCTTCCCTGTTCAGGACTTGGGGTGCTGGGAAGAAAGACGGATTTGAAATACAGAACAACAGAAAAACAGACGGAAGAACTTGTACTCCTTCAGCGTAAGATTTTAGACGTGGTGTGCAGTTATGTAAAGCCGGGCGGCGTACTCCTTTACAGCACATGCACGATCAACCGGGCGGAAAACCAGGAAAATGTAAAGTGGTTTCTGGAGACGCATCCGGACTTTGCCCCGGAGCAGCTGGAGGACAGACTGTGTACTGAACTTCAGGATGATGTCCGGGACAGCGGCTGTCTGCAGCTCCTGCCGGGAGTACATGACAGCGATGGATTTTTTATTGCCAGATTTAGAAAGAAAGGTTCAGCGTAGATAATGAAGAAGGATATCCGAGCATATACATATGAACAATTGCAGGCGGAGATGGCTGCAATTGGGGAAAAGAAGTTCCGGGCAAAGCAGCTGTATGAATGGCTTCATGTCAAACTGGCGGGCAGCTTTGACGAGATGACGAATCTCTCCAGGGAACTCCGGGAAAAGCTGGACAGGGAGTACGAGATTCTTCCAGTCCGGATGTTGGAGCGCCAGGAGTCGCAGATGGATGGAACAAACAAGTTCCTTTTTATGCTTCATGACCAGAATGTGGTGGAGAGCGTGCTTATGAGATACAAACACGGGAATTCCGTCTGCATTTCTTCGCAGGTGGGCTGCCGTATGGGCTGCAGGTTCTGTGCATCCACCATAGGGGGGCTGGTGAGGAACCTTTCCCCCTCGGAGATGCTGGGCCAGATCTATGAGATTCAGAAGGTCACAGGGGAGAGAGTGTCCAACGTGGTGATCATGGGAACCGGAGAGCCGCTGGATAATTATAAGAACTTTCTTTGCTTTATCAGGCTGCTCACCGATGAACACGGGCTCCATATCAGCCAGCGGAACGTAACGGTCTCCACATGCGGGATTGTGCCGAAGATGCTGGAACTGGCAGAGGAGAATCTGCAGATTACACTTGCGCTCTCCCTGCACGGAACTACCCAGGAGAAGCGAAAAGAGCTCATGCCGGTTGCAAACAAATATGAGCTTTCGGATGTGCTGCATGCCTGCGATGAATATTTCCGGAAAACGGGCAGGAGAATTACCTTTGAGTACAGCCTGGTGCACGGTGTGAACGACACGGACGAAGATGCAGGGGAACTGATCCGGATCCTTAAGCCGAGAAACTGCCATCTGAATCTGATACCGGTGAATCCGGTCAAGGAACGGTCATTTGTGAGACCAAGCAGGAAAAATGCGCTTAATTTCAAAAATAAACTTGAAAAAAGTGGAATAAATGTTACTATAAGAAGGGAAATGGGTGCAGATATCGATGGTGCCTGCGGGCAGCTCAGACGACGTTATGTGCAGACAAACAACTAATAAAGGAGATATGCTATGAAGACATTTTCCATTACCGACGTTGGTATGGTACGACAAGTGAATCAAGATTATGTCTATACTACAGATAATCCGTTAGGACCTCTCCCAAACCTGTTTGTAGTAGCTGACGGTATGGGCGGACATCAGGCCGGCGATTATGCTTCAAAATATACGGTGGAGGTTCTGCAGAGAGAACTGAAGCAGAGTGACGAGGAAGATGTGGAAAAAGCGCTTATTTCCGCGATCAAGACCGCGAACCGGGAGATCATTAAAAAGGCTTCCCAGGATTCTCACCTGAAGGGGATGGGAACCACAGTGGTCGTTGCAACGATTGTAAATCAGATGATGTTTTTTGCGAATGTAGGGGACAGCAGGCTTTATCTGATCAATCAGGGAATTATACAGCTGACCAAGGACCATTCACTGGTGGAAGAGATGGTACGTCTCGGCGGCATCAAGCCGGAGGAGGCAAAGCACCATCCGGATAAGAATATTATTACAAGGGCCATTGGAGCCAAGGACAGCGTGGAGGTAGACTTTTATGAGCACCGCCTGAAAAAGGGAGACATCATTCTGATGTGTACAGACGGTCTCAGCAATATGGTAGAAGATGAGGAATTATTCCACATCGTACAGGGGGGCAGAGACATTGTGGAAGCAGCAGAGTCTCTGGTAGAAACAGCAAAAGAAAACGGCGGTACGGACAATATAGGGATTGTTCTGGTAGAACCGTTTGCGGATGAGGTGAGTATATGTTAAAAGAAGGAGTATTTTTAGGGAAACGTTATGAAATACTGAGCCGTATTGGTTCGGGCGGAATGGCGGATGTGTATAAGGGGAAAGACCATAAACTGAATCGTTATGTGGCGATTAAGGTATTAAAAAGTGATTTTCGTACAGACGAGATTTTTATCCAGAAGTTTTTAAGCGAGGCCCAGGCAGCAGCAGGCCTGATGCACCCCAATGTGGTAAATGTCTACGATGTGGGGCAGGACCGGGGTCTGTACTATATGGTCATGGAACTGGTTGAGGGAATCACTTTAAAGGAATATATTGAAAAAAAGGGTAAACTTACCGCGAAAGAGACTATCAGCATTTCTATACAGATGGTGACAGGTATTCAGGCTGCGCATAATCAGCATATCGTTCACCGTGATATCAAACCTCAGAACATCATTATTTCCAAAGAAGGAAAAGTCAAAGTGACGGACTTTGGGATTGCGCGGGCAACGACAGCCACCAATACCATCAGCACCAATGTCATGGGTTCCGTACATTACACCTCGCCTGAACAGGCCAGAGGTGGCATTGTAGATGAAAAAAGTGATATTTATTCGGCCGGCATCACCATGTATGAGATGATCACTGGCCATGTACCGTTTGACGGGGACTCTACCGTATCCGTAGCAATCAAGCATCTGCAGGAGGAGATTATATCTCCCGCGGAGGAAGTGCCGGATATTCCGTACAGCCTGGAATGCATTATCATGAAATGTACGCAGAAGAATCCGGAACGCAGATATCTGAACTGTCAGGCGCTGATCCTGGATCTGAAGCGTTCTCTTGTCAGTCCGGAGGGCAATTTTGTCAACATGTCTCCGTATGGTTCCGGCTCGGATACGACGGTTGTGATGTCGACGGAAGAGATGGAACGGATACAGGACCGCGATTACGGCGCTGATTATGATGATGACGATTATGATAACGATGACTATGATAATGATGATTACGATGATGATTACGATTATGACAGCGATGAGTACGACAGCGATGAAGACGATGATTACAGGCGGGACAGCAGAAAGAAAAACGATGTAGATCCGAATACGAAGAAGATCATGAAGATATTGATGATCGTGGCGGCTGTTATAATTGCTTTTATCCTGCTTTTTATGATAGGAAAGGCTGCGGGGCTGTTTAAGGGCGGCACCGGAACGAAGACTACACAGACGGACACGCAGGTGTCGGTTCCTGATCTGGTTGGCATGACTGAAGACGAAGCAAAGGCGGCACTTTCGAAGAAGAATCTGGGCTATCACGTGTCCGGGCGGGAGACGTCCGACAAGTACGACAAGGGTGTTATTATCCGACAGGAGACGGATGCCAAGACAAAGGTGGATAAGAATACACAGATTAACGTAGTGGTCAGTAGCGGAAAAGAAGAAAAGATGGTTATGGTTCCGAGCGTAGTCGGACTGGATGAGGCCGAGGCACAGAAAATGCTGGATGACGCTAATCTCGTGGTGGATTCCAAAGCGTCATATGACAGCAGCGTGGAGGAAGGAAAGGTTATATCAACAGATCCGGCTTCCGGCACAGAAGTGAAAGAAGGCAGCAAGGTGACAATGATCGTCAGCATGGGCGCCGAAAAGGTAGCGGTACCGAATCTGGTTGATTTGAGCCAGGAGGATGCAGAAGCGGCACTGACGGCAGTGGGACTTGTTGGAAGCGCTACCGAAGATTATAGTGATAAGTATGAAGCGGGTATTGTTATGTCGCAGAAAACCAAGGCCGATAAGAAAGTGGATGCGGGGACAACGGTTGAGTATGTTGTCAGCAAGGGGCCGAAGGTGGAGATGGTGACGGTGCCACAGCTGATTGGATACAGTGAGGAAGATGCAGTGCAGAGACTGACAGCGAAGGGCTTACAGGCAGGGGCAGTTACATCAGAGTCGAGCAATACTGTAATGGCTGGTTATGTCATTTATCAGTCTGCACCATCCGGAAGTCAGATGGAAAAAGGTTCAAGCGTTGATTTTGTTGTGAGTTCAGGTCCTGAAGCAACTCCGGATCCGGAGAATCCGAGTGACGGAGGCGGAACAGGAAATGGTACTGGCGGCACCACAGAAGGTTATTAATTTATGCAGGGAAAGATTATAAAGGGAATTGCCGGATTCTACTACGTACACGTAGTAGAATCCGGTATTTATGAGTGTAAAGCAAAAGGTGTATTCAGAAAAGAAAAGATCAAACCTCTGGTGGGAGACGATGTGGACATCGAGATTCTGGATGCGGCAGAAAAGACAGGAAATATTGTTCAGATACTGTCCAGAAAGAACGAACTGATCCGTCCCGCAGTGGCAAACGTTGACCAGGCGCTGGTAGTGTTTGCGGTGACTGAGCCGAAGCCTCATTTTAACCTGCTGGACAGGTTTCTTGTTATGATGGAGAGCAAGGAGATTCCGGTGGTTCTGTGCTTTAATAAGAAGGACATAGCCACACAGCCGGAACTGAAAGAACTGCAGGAGATTTACAGGGCCTGCGGATATCAGGTGATATTTACCAGCGCCCTGAATGAAGAGAATATCGGGATTGTAAAAGACGTGCTTTTAGGAAAGACAACAGTAATTGCCGGGCCTTCCGGTGTGGGAAAATCTTCCCTGATCAATCTGCTCCAGACGGAGATCCAGATGGAGACGGGCAGTATCAGCAGGAAGATTGCAAGAGGAAAGCACACGACCAGGCATTCGGAGCTGATAACGATAGACGGGAATTCCTACATTATGGATACGCCTGGTTTTAGTTCCCTGTATGTCAATGATTTTGAAAAGGGGGATCTCAAGTACTATATCAGAGAGTTTGCCCCATATGAAGGCAAGTGCCGGTTTAACGGGTGTGATCATGTGCACGAGCCTGGCTGTGCCGTAAAAGCAGCGGTAGAAAATGGAGAGATCCATACCATACGGTATGAGGATTATCTGGAAATGTATCAGGAATTACAGGAAAAGAAGAGGTATTAGCTTATGAAAAACATTTTGGCACCATCTATTTTATCGGCGGATTTTAAAATTTTAGGGGAACAGATACGGATCACTTCAGATCATGGGGCAGAGTATCTGCATTTTGATGTTATGGACGGGATGTTCGTTCCCAGTATTTCTTTTGGAATGCCCGTGCTGAAATCAATCCAGGGAGTGAGTTCTCAGGTGATGGATGTGCATCTGATGGTAACAGATCCGGGGCGCTATGTGGAGGATTTTCAGGAAGCCGGAGCAGATATTCTGACGGTTCATCTGGAGGCATGTGAGGATGTGCAGGCCGTGCTGGACAAAATCCATGCATGCGGCATAAAGGCGGGGGTTTCGATCAAGCCCGCTACACCGGTGGAAGAGCTGCTTCCTGTTCTGGATCAGGCGGAAATGTTTCTGATCATGAGTGTGGAACCGGGATTTGGCGGCCAGGCATTTATCCCGGAATCACTGGAGAAGATTAAAAACCTGCGTTCTATGCTGGATGAGCGTGGATTGAATGCAGACATCGAGGTTGACGGCGGGATTTACCAGAGCAATGTAAAAGAAGTTCTGGATGCCGGTGCGAATATAATTGTTGCAGGTTCTGCGGTATTTAAAGGCGGGATTGCGGAAAATGTTACAGGATTAATGGAGATTTTAAAAGAAAATGAATAAACGAACAGTAATCGTCAGCGGCGGGGTTCTGGAGGAAGAGTTTGCCGCTGCTATCTTAAAGGATGAGAAGACGGAATTTATTATCGGCGTGGACAGAGGACTCATCTTCCTTTACGAGCATAATATCCTCCCCGACTATATTGTAGGCGACTTTGACAGTGCGCCTGCGGAAGTCATTGCTTACTATAAAGAAGAGACAAAGGTACCGATCCGGGAATTTAATCCCGTGAAGGATGCATCTGATACAGAAATTGCGTTGAGGCTGTGCCTGGATCTGCGTAGGCAGAACATTCTGATACTGGGCGGAACCGGCACCAGGCTGGATCATGTATGGGCGAATGTACAGACCCTGAAAGTGGCGCTGGATGCCGGTGCGGATGCCAGGATTGTGGACGGGCATAATCGGATACGGCTTCTGAAAGAGGGGCTGGTTCTAAAAAAAGAGGAAGCCTATGGTCCGTATTTTTCCGTATTTCCTCTGGGCGGCGAGGTGGAGGACTTTAACATAACAGGAGCCAAATATCCGCTGAGCCATCATATACTGACGCCCTTTGACAGCCTGTGTGTCAGCAATGAGATAGAGGACGATGAAGTGAAGATCTCATTTCCGTATGGGATTGTTGTATTGATGGAGACACGGGACTGATGCTGGCGGAGCTGATCATGTAATCTGTTAATAGAAAAATATATCCGAAGGGTGGTCTGTAAGACATGTCCTTCGGACAGATCTGGAGCAAAGCTGCAGGAAAAAAGATTAAGATACAGAGAGGATTTGACTTATGAAATTAGGAATTGTTGGATTACCCAATGTTGGGAAAAGTACGTTGTTTAACTCTTTAACAAAGGCGGGAGCTGAATCAGCGAACTATCCGTTCTGCACGATAGACCCGAATGTGGGCGTTGTGACAGTGCCGGACAAGCGACTGGATGTGCTGGGGGAAATGTACCACACGAAGAAGATTGTTCCTGCGGCCATTGAATTTGTAGATATAGCGGGCCTTGTAAAAGGTGCATCCAAAGGGGAAGGTCTGGGCAACCAGTTCCTGGCAAACATTCGTGAAGTAGACGCGATCGTACATGTTGTAAGATGTTTCGAGGACAGCAACATCGTACATGTGGACGGCAGCATCGACCCGCTGCGGGATATAGAAACAATCAACCTGGAGCTGATTTTCTCAGATCTGGAAATCCTGGAGAGAAGAATTGCAAAGACTGTGAAGGTGGCAAGAAACGATAAGTCAGCCGCAAAAGAACTGGGACTTCTGGAGCGGATCAAAGCGCATCTGGAAGAGAACAAAATGGGGAAAAGCTTCAGCACAGATGATGATGATGAACAGGAATGGCTGGAGAGCTATAACCTGCTGACCCGCAAGCCGGTGATCTTTGCGGCAAACGTAACCGAGGATGATCTGGCAGACGATGGCGCGTCCAACACCGGTGTAAAGGCGGTACGCGAATATGCCGAACAGGAAGAATGTGAAGTATTTGTAGTTTGTGCCCAGATAGAGCAGGAAATCGCAGAGCTGGATGATGAAGAGAAAAAAATGTTTTTGGAAGATTTAGGATTAGAAGAGTCAGGACTGGAGAAACTGATAAAAGCCAGTTACCATCTCCTTGGCCTGATCAGCTACCTGACGGCAGGAGAGCCGGAGGTCCGTGCATGGACAATCAAGCGCGGTACAAAAGCACCCCAGGCTGCCGGGAAGATACATTCCGACTTTGAACGCGGGTTCATCCGGGCGGAAATCGTAAGCTACGATGATCTGATGGCATGTGGAACACATGCAGCAGCCAAAGAAAAAGGACTTGTCAGACTGGAAGGAAAAGAATACGTAGTACAGGACGGAGACATTATTTTGTTTCGCTTTAACGTATAGATTGCGTAGGGGTCTGACCCCTAAAGGGAGCACAAAAGGAGTATAGGATATGCATTATAATATAAACTTCCCGCATTTGGGGATTCATCTGGAACATGTGGGTAAATCGATTACTGTTTTTGGATTTGACATTGCTTATTACGGGATTATTATTGGATGTGCGATTCTGATCGGTTTTTTGATTGCCACATCCGAGGCGAAGCGGACGAGGCAGAATCCGGAAGACTATCTGGATATGGGAATCATCGGCGTTGTCTGTGGTATTGTGGGTGCAAGACTATACTATGTAGCATTCTCCTGGGATATGTATAAGGACAACCTCCTTGATATTCTGAACCTTCGTGAGGGTGGACTGGGGATATACGGCGGTGTGATAGCAGCGGTAATTACAGTGCTGGTTTTTGCAAGGGTGAAAAAATTAAGTGCGCCCCAGATCTTTGATACGGTCGCGATGGCTCTTGTGAACGGACAGATGCTGGGACGCTGGGGAAATTTCTTCAACCGTGAAGCTTTCGGAGGATATACGGACAGTCTGTTCGCCATGCAGCTGCCCTTAGATGCAGTACGGACCAGCGATGTAACAGAGACCATGAGAGCAAATATACAGGTGATAGACGGGGTGAACTATATTCAGGTCCACCCAACCTTTTTATATGAGTCTCTCTGGTGCCTGGCAATATTTATTCTCCTGTTCATTTACAGAAAACATAAGAAATATGAGGGAGAACTGTTTCTGCTGTATCTCTTCGGATATGGTCTTGGCAGAGCATGGATTGAAGGCCTGAGAACAGATCAGCTCCTAATACCGGGGATTGGTTTCCCGGTTTCTCAGCTGCTTGCAGGAATCATCGTTGTAGTGACCGGAGCAATGCTGATTTACTTCCGCAAAAATCATAAAAGGGCCCCCTTTATGAAAAGCGGCAAAACATACGAACCAAAGCCGGACAAACCGGTAGGCAAAAAAAGACCCCGGGCAAAAGACAGGCTGTTTAAATAAAGGCTCAAACCGGCCTGACCGTACAGTACAAAACAATTCAGGCACTCTAATCCTGTAAACAACAAAATAAACTGGGAATATAAACTGCCATTTAAATTAAACAAAACAAGCGAAAGGGCTGTTGCAATAAATGATGAACAATCATTATCTGCAACAGCCCTTTCACATATGTTATAATTAATTTTAACTAAGGAGGTGTCTATGGGCAAAAAAAGTATATGGGCAGCGGTCCTCATAGCCGTATGTGCCCTTGCAGGTATTTTTTTATTATATCAGAACGAAAACGAACCGGAAAAAAAGGAACCTGTCCAGATTGCCGTGTCTTTCTGTGATACTGCCAATTCCCGGACGACAGCGATCTGGCAGGACGTGCTGGACAGCATCCAGAGAGCAGAAATGTCGGTTGAGTGGCGAAGTGCCGATGCCGATGCGGACAAGCAGAAGAAAGATGTCCGGGAGCTGCTGGAATACAGCCCCGAGTACCTGGTCGTTATGCCGGTCCAGACACGGGGGCTGGAGGAGGAACTGCTTCAGGCAGAAGCGGCAAAGACAAAGATCATATTACTGGACCGGACCATCGATAATTTTAAAAATATTTCGGTACTGGCTGAGGTGCGGACAGATGCCGTGTGGGAGGGCGAGGAGTGTGCCCGGCTGCTGGCCGATTTTTTTGACGGCAGGGAAGGGGCCGTTCTGGAGATCAGCGGGGAGAATGGATCCTCTATTAATAAGATGCACAGTACCGGTTTCAGGAACCGGCTGAGAGATTATGAAAACCTGGAGATCGCTGGAATTACAGAGGGCGGCGGTGACAGAGGGACTGCGCGCAATAATGTGCTCAGTTACTTTCTAAGCAGCCCTGGTACTGTCAATGCCGTTTTTGCCAATACAGATGAAGAAGGAATCGGCGCTATAGATGCACTGGAGGAGCTGGGACTTCGGGGAGAGGTGCCTGTTGTTTCAATCAACGGAGTGAAGGACGTGAAGAATGCAATCGGCGCCGGAGGTTATCTTGGATGTGTGGAGGCTGTTCCCTATCTTGGCGAAACGCTGATGGAAGTGATTCAAAAAGATCAGACAAAGACACGGCAGGACGATGAAAACATACTGAGAGGTACCGTCTATACGGCGGAAAACCTGAGTCAGATGCAGGGGTATTAGCTTATGAAGAAAAAATCAATAAGGGATAAACTGCTGAAAAATTTTTCGCTGTTCTCTTTGATTCCTGTCATCATTTTCTGTATTGTCATGCTGCTCTATATCGCCTCCAATGTTCAGGGGAAGAGAAAAGATTCTGTCTGCTCGGATCTGGAACATCAGGCCACCCAGCTTGACAAGGTCCTGCTGCAGGCCTACCAGATCGGGCAGACGGTTGCAGAAGACGAGATGGTGAACCAGGAACTGGCGGGCAGCTTCAAAAGCGAAAGACAACGCTATGAAAGTGAAATCAGACTGAACAGCCAATTACTGGGTATTTCCAGATATTTTGACGAGAATATCAAGGTCTATATAGTGGGGGAAAACGGGGGAGTATATAAAAACAGCCCTTATTCCCTCGAAGAAAAAGAGTATGAGAGAGAAGCATGGTATGAACAGATCAAGGAGTCCGGGGAGCCCAGCTGGTTTGAACTACATAGTATGTCGTATTTTGTGAAAACGGAAGAAAAAGAATTTATTTCACTGGGGATACCGGTGAGTGAAGAAAAAACGGGACGTATTCTGGGCTGTGTCATGGTGGAAATCGGAGTCTTTGACATACTCCACACCGCGGAAACTCAGGAGGAACAGGGAAATCTTTATCTGTTCTATCCCGACACGAATATCAAAATCATTGACGGTCAGGTGGAACTGTATGACAATGACAGGGTTACCCTGATACAGAAAGATGGTATAGCAGGACACGAACAGGTGGAGGCGGAACAGCCGGAAATCCTGGAGACGGCAAAGTTTCTGACATACTGGAAGAAGGACTTCCAGGAAAAGGGGTTTGGCCAGGTTGCCAGATTTGTCACGGCATATCAGCAGCTCAATGCAAATGACTGGATTCTGGCATATAGTATGCCTAAAGTAGAGTATTACCGGCTTCTGATTAGTGTGCTAATTGTATCTGTGCTTGTAACGGTCATTCTGATTCTCATCGCATATTCGGTATCATGCCGCGTATCGGGCAGTATCACAAGGCCTATACTTTCGCTGAAAGAAGATGTAGAGAAAGTGCAGGAGGGTAATTTTGAGATTGTGGTGTCCTGTGAATCGGAGGATGAAATTGGAGAGCTGGCCCAGCAGTTTAACGAGATGGTCACGGAAATCCGGAATCTGATGGACCGCATACAGACAGAGCATGAGCGTCAGCGCCACTATGAACTGCTTCTGCTTCAGGCCCAGATCAATCCCCATTTCCTGTATAATACGCTGGATTCCCTCATGTGGCTGATACGTATGGAAAATCATGCAGATGCGGAAAAGATGCTGGAAGCGCTGACGCGGTTCTTTAAAACCGGCCTGAATAAGGGCAGGGAGATTGTTTCAGTAAAACAGGAGATCTCCAACGTGGAAAGTTATCTGACGATACAGCTTATGCGGTATAAGAAAAAGTTGTCGTTTTCGATTGCTATGGATGAAGAGATCCGGGACTTTAAGGTACCAAAGCTGATCCTTCAGCCACTGGTGGAAAATGCTGTATACCATGGACTCAAAGGAAAAGAGCAGGGCGGCAGTATTGCAGTGGACTGCAGAAAGAGAGACGGTGTGATCGTGCTGTGTGTATCAGATGACGGGCTGGGGATGGATGAAGAGCAAAGAAAACAGATCCAGAAGCAATTGTCGGAAGGGATTGTGGAGGAATCTGAGAGCTACGGCCTTACAAATGTGAATGAGCGTCTGAAGTTTTTCTTTGGGGACAGTTGTACGATGTCCGTGGAGAGCGCACAAAATGAAGGCACTAAAGTCTGGATTGAGATAAGAGAGGAAGAGGTATATGTACAAAATCGTGATAGCTGATGATGATGAGATCCAGCTCCAGGGAATATGCTGCGCGTTTCCCTGGGCGGAACTGGATATAGAGGTCGCGGCGGGAGTGGATGACGGAGATAAGGCACTGGAAGCAGTGGTGGAAATACACGCAGATATCCTTCTGACTGATATAAAAATGTCGAATATGGACGGGCTGCACCTGACGGAGCAGATACGCCGCCTCAGTCCCGATACGCGAGTTGTAATTATGAGCGCATACGATGATTTTCAGTTTGCCCAGAAAGCATTGAGGCTTGGCGTGGACGATTATCTGCTGAAGCCGGTGGATCTGCATCAGATGAGAGAGACCATGCATCAGATTGTATTTCAGAAAGAAGAAGAGAAGAGACGGGCAGAAGCAGAAAAGCGCAGCAAAAGACTGGGGGAGATGGTACCAGCGGATGAGGAGATACTGGAAGAGACCTTTTTCCAGAATGTTCTGAACAGGACGTATTCCAGGGAGGCATGCAAAAGGCTGGAGACTCCATACCTGCATTACCCGCGGCAGAAATGGATGGTGCTGGAAGCGGTGTTCGAGGGTCTGGAGGAAAGCACCGGAAAGCATAAGGTACTCACAGAGGTCAGCAGTCAGTGGGATTACCGATATGTCCGGAGCCTTGGATATCATCTGATCTGCTGTTATGGGACAGAGCACGAACTTCCAGAGAAGGTGGAACGCTTTAAAGAGGAGTGCAGAGAACAGCTGAGAATAGTGGAACCCTCGGCATCGGTCACGTTTATCGAGGGCTCTGTTGTATCAGAACTTTATTATCTGAGCCTCTCCTACGAGAAAATCCTGCAGATCAGGAGCTATGAGTTTGACGGCAGAAATAACGGGGACTTATCGGAAAAGGATCTGGACAGGTATTTTAATGAAAATCATACCGTAAATAAAACGCTGGCGGAGTATCTTGCAAAGCTGGTCTCCATGGGGAATACGGACATGCTTCCCGAGTACGTGGACAAGCTGAAAAACAACCTGAAATATGCGGGAAATGATTCGATTCTGATGCTTTCATTTTCCCTCAGCGCCATATTGGGGGAGCTGAAAGGAACGGCCGGACTTGCGGATAAGGGAGAAAATGGCCTGGATGAGCTGTACTATAGAATTATCAGGCAGAATTCACTGGATGAGGCAATGGAACTTTTGGAATCGGAGCTGCAAAGGCTGGCCGAAACGGCAAGAGGGCAGGAGAGTATTACGGTCCGGCAGAGTGTGCAGAGAGCATGTAATTACATTGAAGAACATTTTTCTGACCCGGCGCTGCGAATCGGGGAGGTGGCTGTGGAGGTGGGGCTGAGCCAGAGCTATTTCAGCGCTGTTTTCACGGAAGTGACAGGGGAGAGCTTTACGGATTATCTGATTGAACGGAGAATGAAGGAGGCGCAGCTGCTTCTGATGAATTCGGACTATAAGATTCAGGAGATTGGCTATAAGGCCGGTTATGATAATCCTGCCTATTTCAGTGCGGCCTTTAAGAAGTTTACGGGTGTCAGTGTGTCAAGGTATAAGGATATGATAAAACGGGAATTCGACTGAGGAAAAACGCGGTATGAAGGCTTCACAGCCGGATTGGTACCGGATGAAAAGACAGGTGGGGCGTATAACCTGTGATTTCATCCGGTTTTTATTTCCGTGGGATGTGAGCTGCAGTTTAAGGTTTAGAAATAATATGAATGATTAAAAGACCGTATGATTTCTAAAGGTTATCGTATGATATTGGATTATCAAAAAGGAAGACAAAATTTATAATAAGAGTATCTTAAGTGGAAGGAGAAAAAAGTATGAAAAAGAAGATTTTAAGTGTGTTGGTAGCAGCGGTAATGGTATTCTCACTGGGGGCCTGCGGGCTTGTGAAAACATCGGATGATTCCCAGAGCAGCGGGGATGCGGGCAAGAAAGACGGGGAGAACAAAACCCTGAAGGTAGGTTATACCGTACAGAGTATGGAGAATGCGTATTTTGTTTCCATCGTGGAGGGAATGAAAGCGGCAGCAAAGGAAAAGGGAATTGACCTGGTGGTTGCGGATGCAGCGGCAGATGCGTCCAAACATATCAGCCAGATCGAAGATTTTGTTTCCCAGGGTGTGGACGCAATCATTATAAGCCCTGTTGACCAGGAAGCTCCTGCAGATGCGGTGAAGAAAGCACAGGATGCAGGGATTCCGGTGATCAGCCTGGATCAGGAAGTAAAGGGCTCGGATGCATTTTTCGGAATCGATGAGTCAGAATACGGAAGACTCGGCGGTGAACTGGCAGGACAGTGGCTGAATGAAAAAGAAAGCGACGGAACAATCGATGAGATTGTGAATGATAAGGATGAAATCGAAGTGGTTGTTGTACGTTACGACCAGATACCATCGGTCATCAAGCGTGCAGACGGTCTGAAAAAGGGCCTGGAGGATACATATACCGGAGATAAAAAAATCAACTATGTATATGAGCAGAATGCTGCGGATGCGGATACAGGATACAATCTGTCTGAGACGGCGCTCACTTCCAATCCGAAAGTATCCATGTTTATCTGCATTAACGATTCCTCTGCGCTCGGTGTGTACGAATCCTGTCTGACGCATAAGGAACATACACCGGACAATACATGTATCATCGGCCTGGACGCGCTTCCGGAGGCACTGAAGCTGATCTCACAGGATACGATGTACAAGGGAACGGTAGATATCAAACCGGCAGAGAAAGGCGCGGATGTGCTGGATCTGGTACAGGATGTTATTAAGAACGGGCCGAAATCCGAAATGATCGTGTATGATATGAGCCAGGTTACAAAGGAAAATATTGGAGATTACGATATTAAATAGTATAAGGTGAGGGCAGAATGATGGAGCAGAACATACTGGAGTTAAAACATATTACAAAGCTTTATCCCGGAGTAGTGGCCCTCGATGATGTCTCCCTGGGTTTTGCCCGGGGAGAAGTGCATGCCATTGTCGGTGAAAACGGTGCAGGAAAATCTACTTTCATAAAGGTGATCACAGGTGCCATCCAGCCGACTTCCGGGGAAGTAGTGTTTGAAGGCAGGGCAATCGAAGACAATTCGCCGCAGAAATCGATGGGGCTGGGAATCACGGCAATCTATCAGGAACTGAATCTTCTGAAACACCTGTCTGTTGCTGAGAATATTTATTATAACCGTTACAGGAAAAAGCATGGAATGATCGACTTCAGAGGTATGGAGTCTGATGCTTCGAAGGTGATAGCAAGGCTTGGTGTCAAGATAGACCCCAAAGTGCTTGTGAAGGAGCTTTCCGTAGGGTATCAGCAGCTGGTGGAAATTGCAAAGGCGCTGTCCCAGGATGTGAAAGTTATGATCATGGATGAGCCGTCGGCGGCGCTGACAAATAACGAACTGGAGTATCTGTTCGAGATCGTCAGAACACTGAAAAAAGAAGGGATGGCAATCCTTTATATTTCCCACCGCATGGAGGAGATCTTTGAACTGTGTGACAAAGTATCTGTATTCAGGGACGGACACTATATCCAGACTATGGATGTAAAGGACACGAATCAGGAGGAGCTGATCCGGCTGATGGTTAACAGGGAACTTAAAGACACTTTTCCGGAGTTTATTTCACACAGAGGCGAAAAAGTGCTGGAAGTAAAGCATCTGTCCACAGAGCTTTTAAGAGATGTTTCCTTTTCGGCGTATCGCGGGGAACGCCTGGGATTTGCAGGTCTTGTGGGAGCGGGAAGAACCGAGACCGCGAGGGCGGTTTATGGGGCCGACCGGACATTGGAAGGGGAGATATGGATTCAGGGCCAGCGAGTCAAAATACAGACGCCCGAGGATGCGATCCGCCACAAAATTGCACTGATTCCGGAGGACAGAAAACAGCAGGGATTATTTTTGAACATGTCGGTCAAGGATAACATCAGTTTTGCTTATGCACCTCATCTGACGAACTCGCTAGGAATTATTAAAGGAAAAAAGGAAGAGGAAATCTGCAGGCAGCAGATCACAAAGCTGACAGTCAAGACTCCGTCTGACAGACAGCTGGTGAAAAATTTAAGCGGAGGCAACCAGCAGAAGGTAATTCTTGGAAAATGGCTTTTGATGAACTGCGATATCCTCATTTTTGATGAGCCGACCCGCGGAATTGATGTGGGGGCAAAACAGGAGATATACGAACTGATCAACCAGCTTGCCAGCCAGGGGAAAGTGGTGATCCTCATTTCCTCGGAGCTGCCGGAGCTGATCGGCATGTCGGACAGAGTAATCGTCATGGCAGAGGGACGAATATCCGGTGAATTAGAGAAAGAGGAAATTAATCAGGAAAAAATATTAGAATTAGCTTCAAAAGCACAGGAGGTTTCGAGATGACAGAATGGATACGCGAAAAAGGAAAGAAGATAGAATGGAATAATATGGGCATCATTATAGCGCTGGCGGCTATGATCCTGTTTTTTTCCATCTCTACGACCTCATTTTTAACACCAAATAATCTGGCAAATATTGCAAGGCAGATCTCGATCGTAGGTATCTGTGCGGTGGGGATGACCTGTGTGATCCTGACAGGGGGAATCGACCTGTCAATAGGTTCACTGATCGGGATTGTCGTTGTTACCTGTGCGACGCTGATGAGCAGCGGGGTAAATCCGATTCTGGTTGTTCTGGTTGGATTTATCATCGGAGCAGTGATCGGACTAATCAACGCTACCTGCATTACATATCTGAAAATCCCCCCGATTATAACCACTCTTGGTATGATGATAAGCCTGCGGGGAGCAACATATTTAATTTCCGGCGGCATGCCTATTTACGGGATTCCGGAGGGCTTTAAAATACTGGGGCAGGGAAGCATCGGACTGGTGCCCATTTCCATGCTTATTATGGTCATTGTCTTTATATTCGGTTATATCATGCTCAATAAGACTGTCTTTGGCCGGCGGATCTATGGCATAGGCGGAAACGAGGAGACGACAAGGCTTTCAGGCGTGAATGTGAAAAAAGAGATTTATAAAATCTATATAATGGTTGGTATGCTCGGCGCACTTGCCTCCCTGATCCTGATGTCCCGTGTGAACAGCGGACAGCCCAGTGCAGGAGACGGTTACGAGATGGACATCATCACCGCGGTAGTGCTGGGAGGCGTCAGTGTAAGCGGAGGTGAGGGAAAGCTTTCAAAGGTTATTGTGGGAGTCATCTTCATGGGAGTCCTGGCAAACGGTATGATGATGCTGAATATTAATGAATACTGGCAAAGGGTTGTGAAGGGAATCGTGCTGATCGTGGCGGTTGCCGTGGATATCCGGTCAAGAGAAAAGAAAGCAAAGCTGAAGGCAGCATAAATTTGGAGGTCGATTTTATGGAAAATACAAATTTTGATACCCAAAGGGCATGCCGCAATTCATGCCCTGCGGGAGAATCCACAGCAGACAGCGAAACAATGTATACCCAAAGGGCACCCCGTAACTCATGCCCTGCGGGCGGGTCCGCAGTAAACTGCGGAACAATGTATGATCTGGGTCTGGAAACAAAACCGGATTTTGTAGAATGTATGAAGCGCATATATGCATGGTATGACGGCGAAATTCTGGACCGTGTGCCCATAAGGTTTTCAGCCCACAATGAGGAATATGATACAGACGATTCAACAGGCAGCTGGAGCAGCCTGAAACAAAGATGGTTCGATACAGAGTATCAGGTGTCAGCCTTTGAAAAGAAAGTATATGCAAACCAGTGGCTGGGCGAAACATTCCCCATATACTTTCCGAATTTGGGGCCTAACTTTTTCGCCGCAGTACTTGCCGGCTGCGAACTGGAATTCGGGGAAGTAACTTCCTGGTGCGAGCCGCAGATTTTCTGTGAGGAAGATCTTGAAAAGATCCGTTTCCATCCGGAGAGTGAATACTATCAGAAAATGCTGGAGATGATGGATTATGCTCTGGAGCGGTGTGAGGGCCGGTTTATGGTGGGCTATACGGATATGCATCCGAGCCTGGACTGTGCCGCAGCCCTGCGGGGGACCCAGGAGTTGTGCATGGATATGTACGATGACATGGACTTTATAAAAAAAATGGTACAAAAATGTTTTGAACCTTTTTTCCCCATGATGGAAGTATTCCACGAAAAATTAAAAGTAAAAAGGCAGCTGTCCGTCTCCTGGATGGATATCCCCTCCTACGGGACAATGCATATCCCGAGCTGTGACACCGGGGCCATGATCTCCAAAGATTTCTTTAATGAGATCTCACTGCCTTACATCAAAAAAGAGAGTGAACACTTTGAACACAATATCTTTCATCTGGACGGAAAAGGCGTTGCAAACCATATCGACGAAATCCTGAAAATCAGTCAGATCCAGGCTATCCAGTGGGTACAGGGCGTAGGTGCAGATAAGCCCATCATGCAGTGGGTACCGTTTATCAAAAAGATTCAGGCAGCAGGCAAAAGCATAGTCGTGGACCTGGAGCCGCAGGAGCTGGAAGGATTTATGGATGCAGTATCTCCTCAGGGAATCTATCTGTGTATGAATGAAAAAAATACCGAACAGCAGAAACGCATCATAAACCGGCTACTAAGGTGGGTTTAGCGGATGAGCTTTAGTCTCATTCGCGGATGGGGACGCTGATGACAAGGCGAGTCTGGCGCGCGGCGGGGCAATGTCTGCTGGTGAAATGTCCTGACACTTCGCGAAGAAGCTGTAGAAGAAAATGGGAGAAAAATGGAGGTACATGCCGCATTTGGCCCGAATGCTGATGCATTCGCGCCGCAGGCGGCATCAAAATTTGCCTGGTAAGGCAAATTTTGCCCTCCATTTTTCTCCCATTTTCTTCAACAGCTTCTAACGCTTGCTTTATGGACATTTCACCAGCAGACATTGCCCCGCCGCGCGCCAGACTCGCCTTGTCATCAGCTGTTGCATCCGGGCGGCAGATAAAAGCACATCCCCGGGAGGAAACCCAAAACGGGGGCAGCGTATTTGCGCTCACTAGAATTTAAGTTATTTATGTCAGCAGGATGTCGGTTCAGGTGTTTGGAGGCATGATGATTATCTTCCAAGATTTGCCCAATGATTATTATCTCTGATGAAAGGGCATGTTATGGCAAAGCATGTATCTATTATCTGTCGAATCTGTTCCTCAGCCCCAACTGGTAAATAAGCTCTAGCCTGCCGGCATGAAGAGCGATTATAAGCAGCCAGCCAACATCCACAGCTCCGGTCCAAGCCCTCCCGGGAATTCGCTCTCACTTCCGCCTGGGATGCACCAGCGAATGACAAGGAGAGTCCGGTGGGGGACGGGGCAATGTCTGCTGGTGAAAAGTCCATAAAGCAAGCGTTAGAAGCTGTTGAAGAAAGCGGAAGTAAAATGGAGGGCAAAATTTGCCTCACCAGGCAAATTTTGATGCCGCCTGCGGCGCGAA
>LDAQ01000113.1 GCA_001028025.1 Faecalicatena fissicatena
CCTGCCACGATTCCATACAGCGTCCGTCTCTGTCGCCCCTCACGAGGCCTAGTCCCCTAATACCAGCTTAGCTGCACCGCAGATTCCCGCATCGTTGCCCAGTGTAGCGAGTGCAAATTTTACATCTTTATCCGCGAAAAATGCACGTTCAAGGTAAGGTTTCTGAATATATGGAATCAGAACCTCCCCTGCCTTCGATACGCCGCCTCCGATTACGAAGACTGCCGGATCTGCTACAGCGGCGAGATTTGCAAGGCCATGCCCCAGATAACGGCCAAATACCTCAGCAATCTCTATTGCGACCTCATCTCCTGCCTTTACGGCATCAAATACATCCTTTGCAGAGACACTTTCTATGTTGAGCATAGTATTTCTAGTCTCATTTTCCAATTTCTTCTTAGCCAGACGTACGATCCCTGTTGCTGAAGTATACTGCTCCAGGCAGCCGTGATTTCCACATCCGCATGAGTCTGTCTCCTCGTAGTTCACACAGATATGGCCGATTTCACCGCCGGCACCGTGAGCTCCGGTCAATACCCGGCCTCCTATGATGATTCCTCCTCCCACTCCGGTTCCGAGCGTAACCATCACCATATTCTTCTGGCCTGCACCGCCGCCTTTCCACATCTCGCCAAGCGCGGCAACGTTGGCATCATTTCCAATCTCTGCATGCATTCCTGTTAGCTCTTCCAGTTCTTTCCTGACATTTTTATAATTCCATCCCAGGTTGGCACTGCCATCTACAATTCCTTCTTCTGTTACAGGTGCCGGTACACCGACTCCAATTCCGGCTATATCGTCTTTATTCAGCTTCTTTTCCTTAATTTTCTCAAGAATTGATGCGGAAATATCCGGAAGGATAGCTTTTCCTTCCTCTTCTGTGTGTGTTACAATCTCCCATTTGTCGAGGATCGTTCCATTCTCCTCAAACAGCCCCATCTTTACGGTTGTCCCCCCGACATCTACTCCAAAACAATACTTCATGATAAATCTCCTGTCTGATTTTGTATTCTCTCTGCTGCCTATCTGTTCTTTGCCAGATTTTCCTGGACACGTTTGTATAATTCCTGTGCCGCATTGTATCCCATCTGTTTCTGTCTGTGGTTGACCGCAGCGGATTCCACGATGATAGCCAGATTACGGCCCGGACGGATCGGAATGCTGTGGCAGACCACACGGTTTCCGAGAAATTCTGTATAATTCTCTTCCAGCCCCAGTCTGTCATATTCTTTATCCCGGTTCCAATCTTCCAGAGTAATAACCAGATCTATATTCTGTGTCTCCCTGACGCTCTGTACACCGAACATGGACTTCACATCCACAATACCGATACCGCGAAGCTCTATAAAATGTCTTGTAATATCAGGAGCCGCTCCTACGAGTGTCTCGTCACTGACCTTTCGGATCTCTACCACATCATCTGTTACCAGACGGTGCCCACGCTTAATCAGCTCCAGGGCAGCCTCACTCTTGCCGATTCCGCTCTCGCCCATAATCAGCACGCCTACGCCATAAACGTCCACAAGCACCCCATGAATCGAAATACAGGGAGCAAGTCTTACGTTCATCCATCTGATGATCTCGCCCATAAAAGAGGATGTTGACTTTGATGTTACAAAGATAGGAACATCCTGGGCCACAGCCTTTTTAAGCAGCACATCCTCCGGTTCCATATCTCTGCTGAATATGATGCATGGCACCTTATGGCTCAAAAGTTCATCATATATCTCAAATTTTCTTTTCTCCTCCAGCGTCTGCAGATATGCATACTCAACATATCCAATGATCTGCACCCTGTCACAATCAAAATGATCAAAAAATCCTGTAAGCTGAAGCGCCGGCCGGTTGATATCCGGTACGTTCACCTCGCGCCCAATAAGCTCTACCTCAGGGGTCAGATTCTTCAGATTCATTTTTTCCACAATGTCTTGCAGCTTTACACCCTGTCCCATATCTATCTCCTTTTCTCTATACCTTATTCTGCAGCTATGCTGCAGCCCCGCCCGCAGGGCATGTGTTACGGGATGCCCTTTGGGTATACCTTATTCTGCAGCTATGCTGCAGATCCGCCCAACGGGCATGTGTTACGGGATGCCCTTGGGTATACTTATTGCATATCCGGCCAGCTTTGTATGAATATTTTCCATCCTGCTGTCCTGCTGCAAAGCAGCTTATATTCGTTTATTATACCATAAACGCCGGGTTGGTGAAAGGCTTATCCAAATGCTTTCGTCCATATGCTTTCGTCCATGCCATTGTCCCCGGTATTTGTTATTCATCACTTTACTCCTCAATACTCTGCCCCCCTGCGTGATGAAAAAAGACATACACTGCCTGTGCGGATTTTTCGTTCATAGAAGGGACTTTGGCAAGTTCCTCCACAGAAGCCGCCTTGATCGCGTCCAGACTCATATAATGGCGCATCAGGGCCTTTCTTCTGGCCGGTCCTATCCCTTCGATGTCATCCAGAATAGAATGTACCTGGCCTTTTCCCCGCAGCTGTCTGTGGTATTCAATTGCAAAACGATGGGCCTCATCCTGAATCCGGGTTACCAGCCGGAAAGCCTCCGATGATTTATCAATTGGGATCTCCTCGTTATGATAATATAACCCCCTCGTTCTGTGATAATCATCCTTCACCATCCCACATACCGGAATGTTCAAATGCAGATCGTCCAGCACCTGGAGAGCCACATTTACCTGGCCCTTACCGCCGTCCATGAGTATCAGGTCCGGAAAGGCCGTAAAACCGCCCAAATCCCTGCTCTCCTCGCGCTCACGCAGCCCATGCGTAAACCGCCTGGTCAGCACCTCTCTCATGCTGCCATAGTCATCGGCTCCCTGTATCCCCTTAATTTTAAACTTGCGGTAATCATTTCTTTTTGGTCTCCCGCGCTCGTATACGACCATGGATCCCACTGACTCAAATCCATTTGTATTGGAAATATCAAAGGCTTCCATCCGGTTAATATCTTCCAGCTCCAGAAGCGATGCAATCTCTTTGACCGCACCGATTGTTCTGCCCTCTTCTCTTTTCAGCCGCTCCTTATCCTTGCTCAAAACGAGGCTTGCATTATTCGCCGCCAGTTCTACCAGTTTTTCTTTCGTCCCCTTTTTAGGCACTTTGATCGTCACTTTTCCTCCGCGCTTCGTGCTCAGCCATTCCTCCAGCAGATGCATGTCCTCCAGTTCGGCAGGAAGCATCAGCTCCCCCGGAATAAACGGAGTTCCCGCATAATACTGCTTGATAAAACTGTCCAGTATCTCACTGTCCTCTTCGTTTTTTGTTATACGGAGATAAAAATGATCCCTGCCGATCAGCCGTCCGCCGCGGATAAAGAACACCTGCACAACCGCATCCTCTTCCTCAGTGGCTACGGCCAGAATATCTCTGTCCTCACCGCTGCTGTCGGTAATTTTCTGCTTCTGGGACACCTTTTTCACACTGTTCAGAAGTTCCCGGTACTCTATCGCCTTTTCAAATTCCAGCGCCTCTGAAGCCGCATTCATCTTTTCTTCCAGATCGTTTAATATTCCATCAAAATGCCCATTCAGAAAGCGTATGATCTCCTGTATTGATTTTCCGTACTCCTCCTGGGAAATATATCCCTGGCAGGGTGCCTCACACTGCTTGATATGGTAATTCAGGCAGGGCCGTTCTTTTCCAATGTCCTTAGGCAGATTCCTGTTGCAGCTTCTCACGTGATAAAGTTTGTGGATCAGGTCTATCGTGTCACGGACCGCCAGACCGCTTGTATAGGGTCCGAAATACTTCGCTTTATCCTTCAGCATTTTCCTCGCCAGCATTACTCTGGGAAACGGCTCATTGGTGGTTACTTTGATAAAAGGATATGTCTTATCATCCATCAGCATGGTATTATACTTGGGCCGGTGTTCCTTAATCAGGTTACATTCCAGAACGAGCGCTTCCAGCTCGGAATCCGTTACGATATACTCAAACCGCCGGATGTGAGTGACCATCTGCTCAATCTTGACCCCCTTATTCCTGCTGCTCTGAAAATACTGGCGCACCCTGTTCTTCAGGCTGATCGCCTTACCCACGTATATGATATTATCCTTCTCATCGTGCATAATATAAACGCCCGGGCTGGCCGGGAGCTTTTTAAGTTCTTCCTGTATGTCAAAATTATAATTATCCATGTCACTTATTATAAGGCCTTCCAAAGAATTTGTGAAGAGGAAAAACAAGCTTTCATCTTGTGAAGGGCGGAGACGCGAAATGAAGGTACCGCCGCAAGCCTCCCAAGTGCACACATGCCGTTTTGATGTGCGGACACGAACCTAAGAAATTCCAGGAAGCCGACAGCCTGCAAAGTGGGGCACAGCTGACACATCACTAGAAATCAGATGATTTCTAGCTCTGGGTCAGCAGATTTTGTGATTTGGTGATCACAAAATCTCCCCACTTTGCAGGCTGTCGGCTTCCAGGAATTTCTAAGGTTCGCTTTAGCACTTCAAAACGGCATGTGTGCACTTGGGAGGCTTGCGGCGATTCCTTCATTTCGCTTGGTGTATCTAAACGGTAGGTGACGAGCTTGCTGGGAAGGCTCCGGACCGTGGCAGTGTATGAATTCGCCTGGGGGTAGGATATAGCCTCAGTACATAGAAAGGATAAGAAGTTTTAATGCTCTTGGAATGACTTAGAGTATATGAGATAACCTTACAGCAATAAGCATATTCTTTTTATATTCGCAGGAACTAGCTGTTATACTATCCGTCAATTACTTACTGGGACTTTTACGTTTCACCAGGCGAATTCATACGCTGCCACGGTCCGGAGCCCTCAACAGCAGCTGGATTCTTCCTACCGACAGGGTGCACCCAGCTAAAAAACCGGGAATCCAGCCCCCTGTCGTGAGCATATATGCTATTTTAAAAGTCCTAGAGTTTACGTTAGAGGCCCTTAAGGAAGAAACATAGAAAATGGTGGGCAGAATTTGTCGTCTCACGGCAAATTCTGAAGCGGCCTAAGACCCGAAATTATCAAATTTCGGGTTGCATGCCGCTGGACCACCATTTTCTATGTTTCTTCCTTTAGGGCCTCCTACGTAAACGGAGCGGATTTTAAAAATAGCATATATGCTCACGGCAGGGGGCTGGATTCCCGGTTTTTTAGCGCCCCCATCCGTTCGCGAGTCTAAAGCTCGCTCCTAAGCTCCTATATAAAAAAGCTATCCCCTTGGCAGAGAGGATAGCTTATATAACTGTAAAGAACAGTTATCGGCAATCACTGAACGGCAATCCACTGATTAAGCCTAAATAGATTATACATGCCGTCATTCTTTTTTTCAAGTGTCATTTCCAGGCAATGCTTCTGGATATCACTACTGTGCATCCAGTTCTGCCACAACAGGCTTCATATTAACCCGGACCTCTTTCTTCGTCTCTTCACCCTGTTCCGGCTCTTCGATGCCTTTCACTTCACGGAATATCTTCATAAATTCCTTACCGGTGATAGTTTCTTTTTCAATCAGGAATGCTGCGATGCCATCCAGCGCCGGCCTGTTCTCGCTTAACAGACGTTTTGCTTCATCATAGGCATTCTTCAGCATAGCCATAACTTCGCCGTCTATTTCGGCTGCTGTTGCTTCGCCGCAGCTCATAACGGGACGTCCGTCCAGATAACGGTTCTGGATTGATTCCAGCCCGATCAGTCCGAACTTCTCGGACATACCGTACTGCGTAATCATCGCTCTGGCGATCTTCGTTGCCTGTTCAATATCATTCGAAGCACCCGTGGTTACGGTGTCGAATACAAGCTCCTCAGCCGCACGTCCTGCCAGCGCACCCACCAGCATAGCCTCCAGCTCTTTTTTGGTATTGAGGAACTTTTCTTCCTCCGGTGTCTGCATGACATAACCAAGGGCTCCCATAGTTCTCGGTACGATCGTAATCTTCTGTACCGGCTCTGCGTCTTTCTGCAGGGCGCTGACCAGTGCGTGGCCAACTTCATGGTAGGATACAATTTTTCTTTCTTCCTCGCTCATAATGCGGTCTTTTTTCTCTTTACCAACCAGCACGACTTCCACAGCTTCGAACAGATCCTTCTGGCTGACTACGTGTCTGCCGTTCTTAACAGCATTGATGGCCGCCTCATTGATCATATTGGCCAGGTCTGAACCGACCGCACCTGAGGTTGCCAGTGCGATTGCCTCCAGATCTACAGTCTCATCCATCTTGACATCCTTGGAATGTACCTTCAGGACATCCACACGCCCCTTCAGGTCAGGTTTATCTACAATGATACGCCTGTCAAAACGTCCCGGACGCAGCAGCGCCGGATCCAGTACTTCCGGACGGTTTGTTGCCGCCAGAAGCAGAAGTCCCTTATTGGTATCAAAACCATCCATCTCTGCCAACAGCTGATTCAGGGTCTGCTCGCGCTCATCATTACCGCCCATGGCAGTATCACGTGTCTTACCAATGGCATCGATCTCATCTATAAATACGATACATGGTGCCATCTGCTGTGCCTGTTTGAACAAATCCCTCACTCGTGATGCGCCGACGCCGACATACATCTCCACAAACGCGGAACCTGACAGTGAGAAGAACGGTACCTTTGCCTCCCCGGCTACCGCCTTCGCCAGCAGCGTCTTACCTGTACCCGGAGGTCCTACGAGGAGTGCTCCCTTCGGCAGCTTTGCACCGATACCCGTATATTTTCCCGGATTATGAAGGAAGTCTACTACCTCCTGCAGGGATTCCTTTGCTTCATCCTGACCCGCAACATCCTGGAAAGTGACTCCTGTCTCCTTCTCTACATACACCTTGGCGTTGCTCTTGCCGATTCCCATCATTCCGCCGCCCTTTGACATGCGCTTCATCAGGAAATTAAACAGTATGACGATCATAATGAGTGGAAGGACGATAGTCACAAAGATCTCAAATATCATCGAAGAAGCGGTGTCAGGCAGTTCCTGCTCAAACTCTACCCCTGCCTTATCCAGCCGTTCTACCAGCTTATCATCACTTGTTCGAACTGCATAATAATCCGGGGCCTTCTCCTCTGCGCTGCTCTTCTCCTCGAGCTGGCTGATCAGATTGGACGCATTATCCTTAGTATCTTCATCCCCTGTCTTAGTGCCTGTCTTACTATCCGTCTTTTCATCCTTTTTTGCATCCTCTTTTAAGGTAATATAAACCTTTGATGAGTCCAGTATTACCTTCTCAACTTTTCCATCATCTACCATTGTAAGGAATTCATCGTACCTGATTTTGGCAGGATTCTTATCCTGCATCAGTGAGTATAATCCCATCACAATAAAAACCGTCAGCAGAGTGGTTACCAGGATGATTCCCCAGCCCTGCCGGTTGTTTTTAGGATTATTGTTATTCTTGTTATTCTGATTGTCCATTCTATGCCTCCTAAAATCCACTATCCCCATTATAAGTACAGGTTCCACATAAATCAATAAAAAGATTATGAAAATATTGTAAACACAGGGCATTTTATAGTATACTGAGAACGAAATATGTCATGAAAAGGAATGTGAAAATGAAAATAGGATTCGATAATGAAAAGTACTTATCTATGCAGTCAGAACATATCCGCGAGAGGATTAACCAGTTCGACAACAAGCTCTACCTTGAATTTGGGGGAAAATTATTTGACGATTACCATGCCGCCCGAGTGCTGCCCGGCTTTGCTCCTGACAGTAAGCTGCTCCTTTTAAAGCAGCTCAGCGACCAGGCAGAGATCGTCATCGTCATCAGTGCACGCGATATTGAAAAAAACAAAGTCCGCGGAGATCTGGGCATCACCTACGATTCCGACGTTCTCCGTCTGATGGATTCTTTTCGGGAAAACGACCTGTATGTAGGAAGCGTTGTCATCACACAATTTTCCGGACAGGAAAGTGCCGTACTCTTTAAAAACCGTCTGGAGAATCTGGATATCCCTGTATACATGCATTACTGCATCAATGGCTATCCCTCCAATATCCCTCTGATCGTCAGCGATGACGGATATGGCAAAAACGAATATATCAAAACATCCCGTCCGCTCGTGATAATCACCGCCCCCGGCCCTGGAAGCGGGAAGATGGCAACCTGTCTGTCACAATTATATCATGAGCATAAACGCGGAATTCATGCAGGCTACGCCAAATTTGAAACATTTCCCATCTGGAATCTGCCTCTGAAGCATCCGGTCAACCTTGCATATGAAGCCGCAACGGCGGATCTGAACGATATCAATATGATTGATCCTTTCCATTTGGAAGCTTATGGCGTTACTACGGTCAATTATAACCGGGATGTGGAAATTTACCCTGTTTTGAATACAATTTTTGAAAAAATTTATGGGAAAAGTCCTTACAAATCTCCTACCGATATGGGCGTAAACATGGCTGGCAAATGTATCTGCGACGATGAAGTCTGCCGCGAGGCATCCCGTCAGGAGATAGTCCGGAGATATTTTGCGTCACTGAATTCTCTGCTAGTGGGGACAACTTCAGAGGAGGAGGCCCAGAAAATAGAGCTCCTTATGAATCAGGCCAATGTCACCGTCCAGGACCGCAAGGTCGTTGCAAAGGCTCTGGAGCGCTCGCTGGAGACGCAGGGGCCGGCTGCTGCAATGGAGCTGGATGACGGACGCATTATAACCGGCAAAACGACAAATCTGCTGGGGGCTTCCGCCGCTCTTCTTTTAAATGTATTAAAGGAACTTGCCGGTATTGACCATGAGCTGCATGTTATTTCTCCCGAATCTATAGAGCCGATCCAGAAACTGAAGGTAGATTATCTAAAGAGCAAGAATCCGCGGCTTCATACAGATGAAGTTCTGATTGCCCTTTCCGCCAGTGCGGCCAACAGCAAAATGGCCAGAAGAGCTTTAGAACAGCTTCCGAAACTGGACGGCTGCCAGGCACATACCTCTGTCATGCTGTCTGATATAGATATCAAAACATTCAAAAAGCTGGGAGTTCAGCTCACCTGCGAGGCTGTTTACGAGACAGACCATATTTACCATTAAATTTCTCTTGTGTACTTGAAAAAATACTGTATTTTTTGTAGAAATTGGTGTATACTCTTTAAGTATTTTTTGTAGGCACTCATTTCATACAAGGAGGATTATATGGCAGTAAAATATGTATTTGTTACCGGTGGAGTTGTTTCTGGACTTGGAAAAGGAATTACCGCTGCGTCACTTGGCCGGCTGCTGAAAGCCCGTGGATATACTGTGACGATGCAGAAGTTTGACCCTTATATCAATATCGACCCAGGAACAATGAACCCGGTACAGCACGGTGAAGTATTCGTAACGGATGACGGCGCAGAGACAGACCTGGATTTGGGACACTATGAACGCTTTATTGACGAAAGCCTGACGAAGAACTCCAATGTTACGACAGGAAAGATTTACTGGTCTGTCTTACAGAAGGAACGCCGCGGTGATTTTGGCGGCGGAACGGTACAGGTTATCCCTCACATCACCAATGAGATCAAGAGCAGATTTTACCGCAATCCTGCTGCAAAAAACATTGAGATCGCCATCATAGAAGTCGGCGGAACCGTCGGTGACATCGAAAGTCAGCCCTTTCTGGAATCCATTCGGCAGTTCCAGCACGAAAAAGGCCACGAAAATGTAATTTTAATTCACGTAACCCTGATTCCCTATCTGAAAGCTTCACAGGAGATGAAAACAAAGCCGACCCAGGCAAGTGTGAAAGAACTCCAGGGAATGGGAATACAGCCGGATATCATTGTCTGCCGCTCCGAGTATCCTCTGGATGCCGGCACGAAGGACAAGATTTCTCTCTTCTGCAATATCCCTGCAAATCACGTACTCCAGAACCTCGATGTTGAATATTTATACGAAGCCCCCCTCGCCATGGAACAGGAAAATCTGGCTCAGGTTGCATGTGAATGCCTGCATCTTGACTGTCCCAAACCTGACCTGAAGGACTGGACCGAGATGGTGGACAATCTCCGCAATCCCACGCAGGAAGTTCGTATTGCTCTTGTAGGTAAATATATCCAGCTACATGATGCTTACATCAGCGTTGTAGAGGCGCTGAAACACGGCGGAATCTACAGCCATACAACCGTTAACATCAAATGGGTGGACTCCGAGACCGTCACTGCAGACAATGCAGCCGAGATATTCGGCGATGTAAGCGGGATCCTGGTTCCCGGCGGATTTGGCGACAGAGGCGTTGAGGGGAAGATCGAGGCAATCCGCTATGCCCGCACAAGCGGCATTCCATTCCTGGGCCTCTGCCTGGGGATGCAGCTTTCCATCGTAGAATTCGCAAGAGACGTACTCGGTTACAACGATGCACACAGCATGGAGCTTCAGCCCGACACCACACATCCCGTCATCCATATCATGCCTGACCAGATCGGCATTGAAGATATAGGTGGAACCCTGCGGCTCGGCTCGTACCCCTGCGTTCTCAACAAGAATTCCAAAGCTTACCGTTTATACGGCAAAGAAGAAATCCAGGAGCGTCACCGCCACCGTTACGAGGTAAACAACGACTACCGCGAGGCTCTGGAAGAACACGGCATGATGCTCTCCGGTTTGTCACCTGACGGCAGAATCGTGGAAATGATCGAGATCCCCGAACATCCATGGTTCATCGCAACGCAGGCACACCCGGAACTAAAATCCAGGCCGAACAGACCACACCCCCTCTTCAAAGGCTTCGTAGAGGCGGCTCATTGTAGGAGTGGGCTGCGGGAGGGGTAAAAAGTACGCCTGCACGGTACGGGACGCAGGAGGTCTCTGCACTGCTTTCTGGAGGCTTTCCGTTTGCTTAGAATTTCTAACCAAAAATCACGCCGGATTTGGAGGCACCGACGGCATTCACCGCACAATCCTGATGATTGTGCGGCTCAGGCCGTCTTAACATTTGCTTTGGAGAGCAAATGTTAGCCTCCAAATCCGGCGTGATTTTTGGTAAGCAATTCTAACGCGCACTCTACGCTTCCAGAAAGCAGTGCAGAGACCTCCTGCATCCCGTACCGTGCAGGCTATGTTCATCCAACGACAGACAGCTCACTTCCTGGGGGGATTCTGCGGGGGTGGCGGATTGGGATGGCAGATGCGGATCGTCCTGGGAGGCAATGTCATTAAGATAGCA
>LDAQ01000114.1 GCA_001028025.1 Faecalicatena fissicatena
TTCTCAAATGTCATATCAGCGAGTTTGTTTTCCTCCCTGTATATGGCTTGGATCTGCTTCAATGCAAGATATGCAAGTGAATTGTTTCGGGTTGATTTTGGCAATGCCTTCTGGGCTTCGTCAAACCTCCTCCTTGCATGCGCCCAGCACCCGGCGATTTTCAAATCCTCACGTTCCTTTTCAATGGTGTGATAAACCTGATATCCATCCGTTACACAGATTCCATTGAAGTCTTTTAGAAACCTGCGAGGATGGCTCGCATTTCTGGATGGCTGATATTCGTATAAGACGATGTGCTTATCTGCATTCAGTCTTCCTGTGCGGTATACCCACATGTAATGCTTGTCCCCATCTGTCCGATTTTCTTTTGTGACACGAACCGGGGTTTCATCTGCCTGCAGGATGTGATAATCATACATCTTCTTATGAAGATAATCATAAAAGATGGACAGATATCTTTCCGCACAAAGGATTGTCCAATGGGCCATCTCTCCGCGAGTGATATGGAGACCATACCTTTCGAACTCCTGCTCCTGACGATAAAGTGGAACAGCGTTGACGTACTTAGCATTGAGAATAGCAGCTTCCAAAGATTCAGATACTAAGCTGTTTCTTAATAAATATCCCGGATGATCAGCTTTTTTGAAATGATTATCTTTTTTCGATTTATATACACCCACATGATGTTCTTCCACTTCGACCTTTGCCGGTGTGAACTTGTATCGGTTATAGATTTCATCCTCAAGTTGATACCAACCGTTTTCACCAAACTCAGCAATCAGCTCTTGTTCTGACATCATGTGTGATACAGAAACTACTGGAAGATCCTTAAGATCTTCAGCTCGTTTCCCTTTTACTTTCCTGGAACGAGTCTTTACAGTATCCTCTTCCTCATAATCCGTAATAGATGCAACAGCCTCTGCTTCATTAAAGAAAACAATTTCGCCATTCACTTCCAGAAAAGCAATCTGATTATCAGTGTCCAGTTTCTCGGAAGATTTTCCAAAGCGGTGATTATTCATCACTGCAAGCTGTTCCAGAACGAGTTGCATCTTGTTATCAATATCTTTTAATTGAGACTGCTGCGCAAGGAATAGCTGAACGATTGTAGCTTTGTTGAATTTATTCAGTTGTTCTTCTGTATATTCCATCGCCATAGAGAACCCACCTTTCATGGTTCTATTATAACGTATTGGACGTAATAATGCGAATTGCAAAAACCTTGGTTTTCGGCATTTTGCCTATAATTGTAACCGCCTGGGAATCGATTCTTCGCAAGCAAAATGACAGCTTTTTGAATTGATTCCGATAAAATATATCTCAAACATCAAGCTATAACGGCTTTTCAGACATACTACAAACCGTTGCCATAGAGCCGTTTTGCAAGTGTTTAATCCTGGAAAACAGCCTGAAATTTTCTCTGTTTTGCATAAAGTTATGCGATGTGTTCTGGCGGCTCGACTTGTTTGACTACCTTTTTAGGTGCAACCGTAAGTCCTTCCATTAGCCAGCGGAATTGTTGCTGTGAAAGATTCCGTACATCGGATTCAGTTCGAGGCCATTGAAAATTTCCCTGTTCTAATCTTTTATAGAGTAGCAGATAACCATCGCTTTCCCAAACCAGACCTTTGATTCGATCGGTTCGGCGACCACAGAACAGATACAAGGTATCTGGAACAAATGGCTTACTTCCAAGTTTTGATTCTATCAATGCAGCCAAGGAATCAATACCAAACCGCAAATCGGTATAACCGGTCACAATATAAATATTTTTAAAGCCAACAGCATCATTTAACATCGGCAACCACCTGCAATACCATCTTCAAAAGTTCCGATGTGGTTGTGTCCGACACCGAAATCTGAAAATCGCCCACTGATATTTCAATAGTAGCACTGGTACTACTTGTAATTAGATTTTCAGAAACAGGAACAATACTTTGTGTGATTGCCTCCTCCGGAATGTTTTGTAAACAGGCCTTACGCACTTCCTTCAGGCGATAGTAATAATTCGCTACCGTTAAGTTGTGCTGCCCACACCATTCTTTTACAGATGTGTTCGGATCTCGATTTTGGCAAGAACGAATTTGTTCTGCCCATTCTTGCAGACGATAATTTCTAGCAACCAATGATGTTTGTGATTCCATAGACTGACCTCCAATACTATAGATGTATAAAAAGTTGAGCCTCAACTTTTTATACTCGGTGAGTCTATTGTCTCAAAAGTCTAGTAGAATTTCTACACACTCACTATGGTGCGTTTAC
>LDAQ01000115.1 GCA_001028025.1 Faecalicatena fissicatena
GGGGCACATCTACTCAACAATGTACATACTTGCATCTACATTTGACGACTGCTCTAATATTTTCCTAATAATTGTCATGATCTTCTTCAAACGGATCATCGTATTCATCCTCATAATCTTCTTCATTCCCGCTTCTGGAAGCGATTGTCAGTATGAGGAATATAACAGCCAGTACCGCTCCTGCAACAGCTCCATAAAGAAGCCATTTGTCATTACCGCGTTTCAGGAAGGCGAAAACAGCACTACCGATATAGAAAATCATAGGAAGCACGAACGCGAAAACGGTGCGTTTCTTCTGCATAATCAAAAGGAGCAGTCCAGAGATAAGCATGCAGAGTGCGAGTACTATATAAATCGTTCCGGTCGCTGCATTACTGCCTGCTGAAATACCGTTCAGTCCGGCCATGAAGCCTTTGTATGCAAAAAATCCAAATGCTAAAATCGAAATTATGCCAAAAATAATTCTGACCGTTCTGAATCTAGGTTCTGGCTCTTCCCTTTCCACCGGGGCCTTTTGCGGCTGCGGCGCAGGTCTTTTAGCAGGCTGCCTCCCAAGATCGGAATCCGGTCTTTTTTTCTTCACCGGTTTTCTGTTCGGATCAGTGGAGAGCATATCTTCATAACTCTGTTTTACAGCCTGTTCTTTTTTGACTCTCACCTTTTCCGGCGGAATATTGCCGTATTTTTGCTGGCTGTTTCCAGAAGCAGTATTGCTGCCGGCAGCCGGTCTTTTCTGTGCCGGTTTGCCGTCTGGTGGAGCCGGTCTTTTTGCCTGGGCAGCCGGTTTGCCGTCAGGAGAAACTGGTCTTTTTCCCTGGGCAGAAGGCCTGCCGTCTGGAGACGCTGGTTTTTTAACGGGAGCAGCTGGTCTGCCATCAGGAGAAGCAGCTTTTTTTGCAGGAGCGGCCGGTCTGCCGTCAGGAGAAACAGCTTTTTTTACAGGAGCAGCTGGTTTGCCATCCGGGGATGCCGGTCTTTTTGCCTGAGCAGCCGGTTTACCGTCGGGGGAAGCAGCTCTTTTTACAGGAGCAGCCGGTTTGCCATCAGGAGATGCCGGTCTTTTTGCCTGAGCAGCCGGTCTGCCGTCAGGAGAAACAGGCTTTTTGGCCGGAGCAGAGGGATTTCCCTCTGGAGCTCCTTCCTTTTTCACTGCAGCCGGTTTTCCAACCTGTCCTGGTGACTTCTTCGCTGACGCCGACTTGGCATCAGCGGCTGGAGTATTGGCAGGTTTTGCTTTTACCGGGGCTTTTTTATCAGCGGCGGCCTTCGGGGCCTCTTTTTTAACAGGAGCCTTTGCGGACCCGGATTTAACAGATGCAGCATTTGTATGATCAGAAGCGCTGGTATTCACCGCTTTTTTTTCTCTTTGTTTGTTCAGATTCCATTGTTTTTTGCAGTCTCTGCAGATTGCGTATTCGTTAAAGATAGGTTTACCATTCTCATCAACGCCTACTTGTTTGTTCTGAAGTTCAACGTCTTTACCACATTTCGGACATCTCATTTATGCATTCCTCTCTTTCATAGGTAGATTTACAATGGTTTCATTATAGCATTTTGTCTGGGTAAGGACAAGGAAAAATGACATATCTCGAGGTTTTATGTCGAAAACACGATATTGCCGACTTGTGTAAAGAGCATCAAAGACACCGCCATGTGTATGAATGGCGGTGTCTTTTCTGGAAATACTATTTAGTAATTGTTATCCTGAGGCGGTTGTTCTGAAGCATTGGCATGTGTGGATGACTTGGCCTTGATAACAGGGGGCTGATACTGGTACAGATCGTTATAGGCTTCCAGCTCTGCGTCAGATATCGGGAGAGAGGGGATCAGGCCTGTACAATCCATGGAAGATGCCGCATTTGACAGATAATCATAATCGTCAATGATTTTTTCATTTTCTTTGTTATTTAACATGAAATTCACCTCATAAATAGTATGTGCTGAAGTAAAAATTGTATTCTGGAAGAAATATGGTATACTTAGAAACGTATGGAAAAATAAATGTGAAAAGAAAAGGGGGACGAATATGAAATTTGTAGCAGATACGCACGCACATACGCTGGCCAGCGGCCATGCATACAGCACGATCCGGGAGATGGCGGCGGCAGGAGCGACGAAAGGCCTGCAGGCACTGGCAATAACAGAACATGCACCCAAGATGCCGGGCACCTGCAATTTTATTTACTTTCAGAACCTGGATGTGATTCCGAGGGAAATGAATGGCATGCAGATGCTGTTTGGATCTGAGCTCAATATTATGGATCCGGATGGAACTGTTGACCTGCCGGAAAATATCTGCAGAGATCTGGATATTGTGATTGCAAGCATCCATCCGCCGTGCTATGGGATGGACCACAGTATCGAAGAGAATACAAGGGCGTATATCGAGGTAATGAAGAAACCCTATATTAATATTATCGGACATCCGGATGACGGACGTTTCCCTGTAGATTATGAGGCAATTGTCAAAGCAGCCGGCGAGACAAAGACACTTCTGGAGCTGAACAATGCATCGCTGCGTCCGCAGAGTTTTCGCCAGGGGACAAGGGAAAATACGCTGACACTTCTGGATCTCTGTAAACAATATCATGTCCCTGTAACAACCGGAAGCGACGCCCATGTAGATGCAGATGCGGGGAACTTCGGGAATATACTGGATGTTCTGAAGTACTGTGACTTTCCGGAAGATTTGATTGTAACAACGGATTTTGAAAAGCTGAAGCCGTACTTAAATCTATATAAAACATTATAAAAAGGTAGACTTTACAAGTTTAGTGTGCTAAAATGTAACGGTAGTCATTTGACTGATAAAGGAGATCGGTAGTATGAGTAAAAAGATAAGAACAGAGGCGGTAGATTATCTGTTTAGTGCCATACTAAGTCTTGAAAACAAAGAAGAGTGTTATACATTCTTTGAGGATATCTGCACTATCAATGAATTATTATCACTCTCACAGCGCTTTGAAGTAGCAAAGATGCTCAGAGAACAGAAGACTTATCTGGAAATTGCAGAAAGAACCGGAGCTTCCACAGCAACCATCAGCAGGGTGAACCGTTCACTGAATTATGGAAATGACGGATACGATATGGTATTTGAAAGGCTTCGAGATAACGAAAAAGGGGATGCGTAAGCATCCCTTTTAAAATTCCGTTTTTAATTGATCTTATGACAGTTTTGAGTATAAAATATCTGGCCGCTATTTTATTTTTTAGTCGGTTTGCCCTCAGACGCAGGCAGTTCATCAATGATCTTTTCAATCAGCAGCTTTTTGACATACACATCAAAACTGAGGCTGCAGACGAAAGAGAATAACTGCAGATAGCTGCGGTCTTCGGTATCTGCATCCGGAAATGACTCCTCGGCCTTTTTATATGCTGCCTTAATCTCATCCTGAAGAGGGTCAATCTGCTCCTTTTCCATCGTGCAGATAGCTTCGTAAAGTTCCGTCATGTCCAGCGTCTCATTTTCTGAAAACGCTTTGTCAGTAATCGGCTTCAGTAAGGCCTCTATATCTTTAATAGAAAGAATATTCTTAAAATAATAGATGAAGATCAGGACAAGTACATGCTCCTTCGTATACTTTTTCTTAACCGGCGGCGGAAGAAGATTGTTTTTGGCATAATTGTTGATCATTGTCTTTGTGAGAATCTTGTCTTCATCATAGCGCTTGGTTGATGTAAGCTGAGCATCCATGAAAGTTGTGACCTGGTCCATATATAAATCTATATTGGGGATGTCTCCCGGATGAATATAATCGATGCGGGAGATACTTTCTAAAATGCTGTTCAGCATATCATTCGTATTAATTGTCATATTATCACCTCAATGACTTTATTATATAGTATTCAAAACTAGATGGCAAGCATTTTCGGACTTAAAGTAAATAAATCATTATTTGGTATGTATTGGGAAAAATTAGTGATAAACGGCAGTGAAGATTATGAGTTATAATCGTAACGGAAGTTATGGCACAGCTCTGGCTTCACTGCCTTTCTATGATTAAAAAAGTCTCATTTGAGTACGGGGTTGAAACTGATCGGTGGATGTAATGGTTTTTATATTTGCTGTATATAATACTGTTTTAGCCGGAAAGGTTACGAATGAATAAGTTAAAAAGGAGATAGATCAAATGACAGAAAGAGAAATTCAATTTTCAAATATGGAAGAAATACTGCAGTTCTGCAGCATCTGTAAAAAGATGGACGCAGATATAGATGTAAAAAATGGGAAGAAGTGGATCGATGGCAAATCTCTGCTGGGGCTTATGAGCCTTGATATGGGAGATAGGCTGAAGCTTGTTGTACATGGGGAAGACGAAGAATCTGTGGACCGGTATTTTGGGAGTTTTCTGAGAAAAAATCAGTCTTAAAATCCGGTCTGCATGGACTGCCCGGCCCCGTTTTTATACGGAGCCGGAGAGCAGGAAAAAGATCGGGCTGCATGATCTTAATTATCTTCCTGAAATTCTTTTTCCAGTGTCTGATACATAATATCAACGGGAGCCGGCATGCCGGTCCAGAATTCGAAGTTTAAAGCGCCCTGCTGGACAAGCATTCCGATTCCGGTTATAGTTTTTGCCCCTCTGGCCTGCGCCTCTTTTAGAAAGAGCGGCATGACCGGATTGAAAACTACATCGCATGCAATCATTTTTTCCGTGATGCTGTCGTAGTTGATATCAGGCTTCTGTTCTACATTGGGATGAAGGCCGACAGAAGTACCCTGAATCAGAATCTGCGTTTCGGCAGGAATATCCATCCCGGGTGTCCATGGAAGATATTCCGAAGCAGATTCTGTCTGCGTGGCGATCAGTTCTGCCAGCTCTCTTCCGTGTTCCTCATTTCGGTTTATAATTATAAGCTTTTGGGCGCCTGCCAGGGCACATTCTACAGCGATGGCACGGGCGGCCCCGCCGGCTCCAAGGATCGTGACGATTTTTCCTTCCGGTGAAATACCCTCATTCTTAAGGGCAAGGACAAATCCTTTTCCGTCCGTATTTTCTCCGATCCAGGTTCCATTATTGTTGATTACGGTATTGACCGCACCTATAATCCGGGCAGCCTCTGACAGCTGGTCAAGATAGGGGATGATGGAGATCTTGTGCGGCATGGTCAGGTTAACCCCTCTCATGTTGAATGCTTTTGCTCCATTGAACGCGGCCTCCAGATCTCCGGCTTTCACCTTCATGGTTATGTAGCGGTAATTCAGATTCAGCGCCTCATATCCGGCCTCCTCCATTATACCGGTAGGATTGCCGTCCACGGGGTCTCCAAAAACACCGGTCAGTTCAGCTCTGTAATTCTTTTCCATATAGTACCACATCCTTTCTGCAGCTACATCACAGTTAAAAGTATACCCAAGGGCATCCCGTAACGCATAACCTTCGGGCGGGTCTGCGGCCTAGCCGCAGCTTAAAGTATACCCAAAGGGCACACCGTAATACATGCCCTTCGGGCGGGTCTGCGGCTTAGCCGCAGATTAAAGTATAGCATTTTAAGCAGTAATCTTCAATGCGGAAAAATAATCCGTGGAACAGGAAATGGGAAAGCTGAGAGAAAGCTTATGGAAAACTGTTTTTTACGTGACAGAACTCATGTTTTGTATTATAATCTCATAGGTAAGGCCCTGGAGTGTGATTATTCATTTCAGCATTCCGGCGAAACGATGCGGCAGAAGGAATTGGCCGCAGTGAAATAAGTACACCGTAGGGTACGTCCTGCAGGGAACGCAGTGTGCACGGTAATTCGCAGGGTGTTCCAGATATTGAACGGGTGTACAGAACGAAGATATAAAGCAGACAGGAGATACATATGAGTATATATGACACATTGAATGACGAGCAGAGAGAGGCGGTATATTGTACGAACGGTCCGCTTCTGATACTGGCTGGCGCAGGCTCGGGAAAAACAAGAGTCCTGACGCACAGGATTGCCTATCTGATCGAGGAAAAGGGCGTAAATCCATGGAATATTCTGGCCATTACCTTTACGAACAAAGCGGCAGGTGAGATGCGCGAGAGGGTGGACAATCTGGTGGGATTCGGCTCTGAAAGTATCTGGGTGAGCACCTTCCATTCGACCTGTGTGAGAATTCTGAGAAGGCATATCGACCGGCTGGGATACGACAATAATTTTACAATCTATGATGCGGACGATCAGAAAACTCTGATGAAGGACGTATGCAAATTAATCGATATTGACACCAAGGTATATAAGGAAAGAAGCCTGCTGGGGGCGATCTCTTCTGCTAAAGATGAGCTGATCAGCCCGGAGGAATACGAACTCAATGCTGCAGGTGATTACGGAAAGCAGAAGATCGCAAAGGTTTACCGGGAATATGAGAAACAGCTCCGCGCCAATAATGCGCTGGACTTTGACGACCTGCTTGTGAAGACGGTACAGCTTTTCCAGACCCAGCCGGACGTGCTGGAGAATTATCAGGAGCGTTTCCGCTATATCATGGTGGATGAGTACCAGGATACCAATACGGTACAGTTTAAGTTTGTAAGCCTTCTTGCGGGAAAATATAAGAACCTCTGTGTAGTCGGTGACGATGATCAGTCGATCTATAAATTCCGGGGAGCCAATATCAAAAATATACTGAACTTTGAGCAGGAATTTCAGGATGCAAGAGTGATTAAGCTGGAGCAGAACTACCGATCCACCTCGAATATCCTGAATGCAGCAAATGCAGTAATCAGCAACAACTGCGGCAGAAAAGACAAGACGCTCTGGACTGATAACGGTGAGGGTGAAAAGATTCAGCTCCGCCAGTTCGATACGGCTTACGATGAGGCGGATTTTATTGCGGAGGACATCCGGAATCATACAAGAGAAGGATCCACTTACAATGACCATGCCATTTTGTACCGGACCAATGCACAGTCCCGTCTGTTCGAGGAACGTTTCGTGGCTTCGAACATACCCTATAAAATAGTGGGCGGTGTTAATTTCTATGCAAGACGTGAAATCAAGGACCTGCTGTCTTATTTGAAAACAATTGACAACGGGAAGGATGATCTGGCCGTCAGACGTATCATCAATGTACCGAAAAGAGGCATTGGCCTGACAACGATCAACCGGGTACAGGAATCGGCCCTGGAGCGCGAGATCGGATTTTATGAGGCTCTGCGGGGATTGGATCTGATTCCTAATATCGGCCGGAGCGCGGCAAAGCTGGATTCATTCGTGGCTCTGATTGAATATTTTAAAACAAGAGCGCAGGAAGACAGCATATCTGATTTGATGAAAGAGATCATAGAAAAGACCGGATATGTGGAAAATCTGGAAGCAGAGGACAAAGAAGATGCGCAGGCGCGTATTGAGAATATCGATGAACTTTTAAGCAAGATAGCTACTTTTGAGGAATCCTGTCTTGATCAGGACGAAAAGCCTACACTCAGCGGTTTCCTGGAAGAGGTGGCTCTTGTTGCGGATATTGACAGTCTGGATGAAAACCAGGATTATGTGGTGCTTATGACACTGCACAGCGCCAAAGGCCTGGAATTCCCTCATGTTTATCTTGCAGGTATGGAGGACGGACTGTTCCCGAGCTATATGACGATTACATCAGATGATATCGAAGAGCTGGAAGAAGAAAGACGGCTCTGTTATGTTGGAATCACACGTGCAGAAAAAGAACTGACAGTCAGTTGCGCCAGAAGACGTATGATTCGTGGGGAAACGCAGTATAATAAAATGTCCCGGTTTTTAAAAGAAATACCGAAGGACCTGCTTGAAACAGGAGCAGATTTTGAGGAAGCATATGAAATGCCGGCACAAAATGCATACCAGCAGGCAAAACAGCTGTTTAAGACAAAGGCATTTGCCCCAACAAAGGTAGGCAAACAGTTTACCGTAACAAAAGAAAAAAGCCTGGATTATACCGTAGGGGACAGAGTGCGGCATATGAAATTCGGCGAAGGCCTGGTAAAAGATATCACAGAAGGCGGCCGTGATTTTGAGGTGACGGTAGATTTTGATACAGCGGGAACAAAGAAAATGTTTGCCTCATTTGCCAAGCTCAGAAAAATTTAGAATTTCAATAAAATTGGCATAAATAAGTAGTAATCTGAAAATGATAGTGATATAATAACCTAAAGTAAACCTGTATCGACAAGATGGGGAAAGGACGTGGAAATTATGAGCAAAGTAGAGGAATTTATTGCTGAAACAAAACTGAATGAATTACTGCGCAAGAAAGAGGATGACAAGCAGAAAAATACAGTGCTCTGGGTTCTGGCAATCGTAGGTGCCATAGCTGCTGTAGCAGGAATTGCATATGCAGTATATCGTTTCTTTACACCGGATTATCTGGAAGATTTTGAAGAAGATTTTGATGATGATTTTGATGATTATTTCAGTGAGGAAGACCAGGTATAATCAGGTAACCGAACTAAATCATGGACAGGATGTGGCGGGAACACTGCACCCTGTCCATTTTTATGTATATGAGATAGAGGAATATGGGATTCGGCGGATGTGGCGGATACGGCCGGTGGAGCAGCAGTGTAATAGAGTAGCTTGAGGGGAATAACGTAAGATATGACTACTTTGTGGGCGGCTAGTGGTGCGGTATAGCCAGGCAAAATGACAGGAGTGATTCAGGAGAAGATGATGAAAAAAGGACAAGTATTTGAAGGCAGAATAGAAAAAGTGGAATTTCCAAATAAGGGGCTGGTATGGGTTTCGGAAGAGGAACGGTATGTGACTGTAAAAAATGGAATACCAGGACAGAAGATTCGGTTTGTGGTAAATAAGTTTAAAAAGGGGAACGCGGAAGGCAGACTGCTGGAAGTTCTGGAAAAGTCGCCTTTGGAAACGCGGGAACCGGTATGCAGTATATTCCCGGCCTGCGGGGGCTGTATGTATCAGACTATGGGGTATGAAGAACAGCTGAGAATGAAGGCAGGGCAGGTGAAGGAGCTTCTGGATGAGGTTGTGAAAGAGCCTTATGAAAATGAAGGGATCAAGGCCAGTCCGAAGGAGTTCCGGTATCGGAATAAAATGGAGTTTTCCTTTGGGGATGAGTATAAGGATGGTCCGCTGTCTCTGGGGCTTCACAAGAAAGGGAGTACTTATGATGTGCTGACAGCAGGAGACTGCATGCTGGTGCATGAGGATATGAATAAGATTCTGCTGTGCGTTCTGGAATATTTTAAAGAGCGGAATGTGGGGTATTACAGGAAGCTGCAGCATGTGGGGTATTTGAGGCATCTGCTTTTGAGGCGTGGTGATACGACTGGGGAGATATTGGTGAACCTGGTGACGACGACTCAGGAAGAGCATGATTTGAGCGGGCTTGTGGAAGGGCTTTTGGAATTGGATCTGGAGGGGGAGATTGTCGGGATTCTGCATATTCTGAATGATTCGCTTTCAGATGTGGTGCAGAGTGATGAGACGCGGATTCTATATGGGAAAGATTATTTTTATGAGAGAATACTGGGGATGGAATTCAAGATCACTCCGTTCTCTTTCTTCCAGCCGAATTCCAGAGGGGCTGAGGTGCTTTATGAGACGGTGAGGGAGTATATCGGGGATATTCAGGATATGACGGTCTTTGATCTGTTCAGCGGGACGGGGACGATTGGGCAGGTGCTGGCTCCGGTGGCGAAACGGGTGATTGGCGTTGAGATTGTGGAGGAGGCCGTGGAGGCCGCGAGGGAGAATGCGGCCAGGAATGGGCTGGGGAATTGTAGGTTTATTGCGGGGGATGTGTTTAAGGTGCTGGATGAGATTGAGGAGAAGCCGGATGTGATCGTGCTCGATCCTCCGAGGGATGGGATACATCCTAAGGCATTGCCTAAGATATTGGATTATCAGGTGGATCGGATTGTTTATATCTCTTGTAAGGTGACTAGTTTGGTGAGGGATTTGGAGATGATATTGGGACGGGGGTATCGGGTGGAGAAGATTGTGGCGGTGGATCAGTTTTGTGAGACGGTGCATGTGGAGACGGTAGTTCTTTTGTCCCAACAACATGTCGACCATCATATAGAGGTGGATTTGGATTTGGATGAGTTGGATGCAACCAGTGCGGAAACAAAGGCGACTTATAATGAGATTCAGCAGTATGTGTTGAAAGAGACGGGACTGATGGTGTCAAATCTTTATATTGCACAGGTAAAAAAGAAATGTGGTATTGATGTAGGGGAGAGTTTTAATAAGCCGAAGTCAGAGAATGCACGACAGCCGAAGTGTCCAGAAGATAAAGAGAAGGCAATTAAGGATGCACTTAAGCATTTTGGGATGATTTAGTAGAATTATTTAAAAGAAAACGATAAAATAAGTTCAGAAGAAAAAACTAATCTAGAAGAAAAACTTCTAGGTTAGTTTTGAAGATTATTTATATAATCTAACTATAACAGTAAGCCGAAATTTACAGGGAGGATTTTATGGAGCTTAAATACAGAGAAGCAACTATTGAGGATGCAGATATGTTGATTGATATCTACAATGCCTAATTGAATTTGATTAGAATTTTGAAGTTTACTCTCATGTGCTAAATAATTTAAAATACACTCGCGAATGGTTTTATTCACATAATGTTTAATTTTATCACCTAGAATAAAGGTATGATCTGAAACAAATTCAAAATAAACTTTTAAAAAAGTGGGGAACTCAGATAGCAAATCAAATAGTAAATTCTTCTCGATTACTAAAATGATACTTTCTTCTCTTGTAGTTGTAGTCATAGGATAGTAAGGACTATTTGAAAACAACAGATTTCCACCCAGGATATCATCTTGATAGAATTCAGCAATTGTAAGTAAATCTCCAGATTCATCAATACGTTCAACAACGACCGTTCCCTTTAGAATAATTTCTAGTTGGTTACATTTATCACCTACAAAATGTACAATACTGTTCTTCTGAAAACTAATAACTTTAAATGTTCTGTTTTGAATATGAGATTTTATTATTTCAGAAGGAAGGGAACTTAATATTGTATTACTTTCAATTAGTTTTTCGAATTGATTCATATATCCTCCGCAGAGTGTTACTAAGGTAACGCTTTTTTGATGAGTATACTACTATAATGAACATAAATCAAGTTAAGGAGGAATGGCATGGATATTTTTACAATTATATTTTGGGTTATAGCGGTTGTATTGTTCGTAGTTTCGCTTGTTAAGAGTAAGGAGAAAACATTTGCTGCAATGAAAAAATCAAAAAGTATGATGGGAGGTATGATAGGAGAAATTGTTGCAATTATTTTTTTAATCGGATTAGTACTTACATTTATTCCGCCAGAAACAATTAAAACAGTGTTAGGATCTTCAAATACAATCGTTTCAACATTTATTTCTGCAGCGGTAGGAAGCATAACACTGATTCCAGCTTTCGTTGCTTTTCCATTAGTAGGATCATTAGTCGATGCTGGAGCAAGTATTGTACCTGCAGTTGCATTTTTGACAACGTTAACGATGGTGGGAGTAGTAACTTTTCCCTTAGAAAAGAAAGAATTTGGGACTAAATTTGCAGTAACAAGGAATTTGTTTAGTTTTGCTTTTGCTATTGTTATTGCACTTGTGATGGGGGTGATCATATGAAAATAGTGAGTGTTTTAAAAAGAAATAGACTTATATTTTTAGTTTTAGTTGTTTATAGTATTCTACTTTTCACGTCCCCAGACAAAGCAATCCAATCATGGAAAAATAGTACATACTATTTAATTGAAATGTTACAGGTGCTTCCGGTAATCTTTTTGCTTACGGTTGTCATAGAAGCATTAGTTCCAAAAGAAATGATTACAAAAGGTTTTGGAGAAAAATCAGGAATAAAAGGAAATCTATTTTCTTTATTATTAGGAAGTATTTCTGCAGGACCTATCTATGCGGCATTCCCAATTAGTAAGCTAATGTTGAAAAAAGGTGCCAGCATTACAAATATTGTAATTATATTAAGCTCATGGGCTGTTATAAAAATACCTATGCTTGCAAATGAAGTGAAATTTTTAGGCATTAAATTTATGGGAATACGTTGGGTGCTAACTGTAATTTCGATTTTTACTATGGGATATTTTATGGCATTATTTGTAAAAACAAGAGATCTGCCTAAACCAGAAATGGAAAGTAAAAGAAAGAATACTCACAATAAAACAAGAATATTGCATTGGCTGTGGTGTTTGTGTGAAATTATTACCTGAGTATTACGAAATTAGGGATAATAAAGCTTTTGTAAAGCAAGATCCAAAAGAGAAATCGCAAATCGCTGTTATTGTGAAAATGGCAGATAAATGTCCTACAAAAGCAATTGTAGTGGGGCAATCTGAATAACGAGAGGAGGTAAACGATATGAAGTATGTAGGAGCAATAATTCGTGGAATATTTTTGATTGGATTCTTAATATTAATGTAAACGCACCATAGTCGGTA
>LDAQ01000116.1 GCA_001028025.1 Faecalicatena fissicatena
AAGCTCGTGAGCTAAATCCCGATTTCCTGTTGAACTTACTATTACTCATACTGTATAATAAAAATAAGTATTTATGCGGAGGGTACATTCTATATATGCCCCCAGATCGAAGTTTAACCTGTTAAAGTCCATATATTAAATAATACAAAGGAGATTCGCTATATGAGAAGAAAGCCTGACCTTCACATTCGATTTTTTAACGAGTTCGCAGTATCCAGCCCGTATTATGAGTACGCCCCAAGTACACACAACAGTACACAGCTTACACTTCTGATATCCTACCTGGTCGCCAATCAGGATACTAAGGTCCCGAAAGATGTACTGATGGCCATGCTGTGGCCGGATGAGAAGGATAAGTGTCCGGTCGGAGCCCTGCGCAACCTGGTATACAGAGCACGGAAGGAGCTTGAACATCTCTACCCGGATAAAGACGTGGATTACATCAAGTTTACACAGGACGCCTACTTCTGGAATCCGGACCTTTATTGTAAGATCGATATCATTGATTTTGAAAATTATAATAACCTGGCACGGCAGGAATCCGACCCGGAGAGGCAGTTCCGGTACTACTACCGGATGCATCGTTTGTACACAGGCGAATTTCTTTCCAACCATACGTCCATTGAGTGGGTGCAGTACCGCAATACTTATTATAAGAACATGTACATCAACTGCACCCTTAATATGTGTGAATTCCTCTACACCAGATACCGCTATGATGAATTAATCTCTCAATGTGATCAGTCCATCATTTTCTATCCTGATGAGGATCGCTTTTATCGTTATAAACTGCTTGCATACCTGGGTATGAACACGATTAAGACCGCGCTGGAATATTATCACTCTACATTGAATTTCTTTTCCTCAAAATATGGAACCGATATCAGCGGATCTCTGCGGGATGTCCACCAGGAAATCCTTCTGCGTATGCCAAGTAAAGAACTGGATATCAACGAGCTGGAGACAACACTGGGAAAAGACAATGAGATGGGCCAGACCTTTTACTGTAACTTTGATATCTTTAAAAATATTTATCAGCTGCATTCCCGCTCTTCTCAGCGCATGTCCGGCAGGCATTATCTGATGATGCTTACCCTGCATCCCCAAAAAGAAAAGATGCCGGATACCATAAAAGTAAAAGAAATCATGGAAAGCCTGTACTATATGCTTTCTACCCATCTACGGAAAAATGACGTTTTCACCAGAACATCGCTGACCCAGTACTCCGTACTCCTGACCGTAACGGAGGAAATAGGGGTAGATGCTGTGGAATCACGAATAAACGACGCCTTCCTTGAACTGAATGGACACTCAGGATTATATCTGGAAATAGTAAAAAAAGAAATTTAAGAATACAAAGAGAAAGAATACAGACTCTTTTGAAGCAGTAGTATTGCAGAAGAGGCAGACTGTACCGGGGATGCATGCCTATGGAAAAGCATTTATGATCCCCGGTACAGCCCGCCTCTCCTGCTGCAGTATGGTCAAAGGGTCCGTATTCTTTTATTATTTACATATACCCAAAAGGGCATGAACTGACGGATACTTTAGATATCCAGATCTGCTATTTCCGTGAATCAGCCACAGCCTTGTACATGGCCAGGATATTTACTCCAGGTACGTCAGGCATGATATTATGTTCCTGATTAAAGACGAATCCGCCTCCGGGTGCAAAGATATCAATCATCCTTCTTGTATACTCATAGACTTCTTCCGGTGTGGATCTGTTCAGGATGCTTCTTGTGTTGCATCCGCCTCCCCAGAATGTGATATCGTTTCCAAATTCTCGTTTCAGCGTTGCAGGATCCATCTGGTACGCAGTCGTCTGAACCGGATTGATCACATCGTATCCTGCGTCGATCAGATCTCCCATAATCGGATAAATAGAACCGCAGGAGTGCAGGAATGTTTTCATATTGCTGTGTTTATGAACGTATTCATTTAACTGTTTATGATATGGTTTGAATAACTCCTGATATTTTTCTCTGGACATGAACATTCCGGTGTCCATTCCCAGGTCATCTCCGAAACGCAGAATGTCTACAATATCTCCAACTGACTCACATACCTTTTCCAGAGAAGCAAGGTGGCGGATCATCAGCTGCTCTACCAGTGACTCTACATTTTCCGGATCTGCATATGTATCCATCAGGAAATTGTCAATTCGTCTCAGGAAAGTTCCCCACTCAAACAGATTGCATCCGCAGGTAATCATCAGCGCACGGTCTGTCTTCTCTCTTAACGCCAGAGTCCGTTCTCTTAACTGCTGGTAAAAATTGTCGTCCCCTGCATGATCCCACGGGCTGTGCACCAGGGCGCTCCAGAGTACTTTTCCCATCTGGTGGTCCAGATCTGACCAGTCATCCGGATAATCATCCATATATGGGAAATATGTCTGGTCGAAGAAAGTAGCCCCAACCGGCATTCTCGCAATCAGTGTGCCTTCTGAATCGTGAACTACATAGTCTCCGTTTTCCAGCTTTTTTGGCTGGAACCATTTTGGATACTGGCCGGTAGAACCATCAGCAAGTGTCACATCATACCAGTCATCATCGTTCTCATTGAATACTCTTCCGATATCAATCACATCTACGCCAAACTGATCCATCAGTTTGATCTCCGGCTGTACGACCTGCTGTACAACATCGAATATTCTTGTATGTCCACCGGTAATTCCCATCTCCTTTTTCAAGTTGTTATAAGCAATTGCAGAAATTCCTGAACTCGGTGTTCCTCCCAGATCCAGCGGCACATAATCAGGTTCTTTGTGATTAATAGATGCCAATACTCTTTCCCTTGATGTCATCATATTTTTCCTCCATTTCTAAACGGTTAGATTTTCCTGTATACGTTAAGTGCTTTGTTACTTTTGATTATATCCTATTGCTTTTTTTATTCAATAGGGTTTTTAAAATTTTTATCTAAACGTTTAGATTCTTTGATTTTACCATAATAATATGCTATGATAAGACAATTAAAATGCGTAGCGAGAATTCTTTCAAATATGGGAGGTAACTGCCAATGGCAACCTTAAAAGATGTAGCCAAAGACGCCGGAGTATCAATTGCAACGGTTTCCTGCTGCCTGAGCGGCGCAAAAAACGTGAAACCGGAGACCCGTGCCAGAATCATGGACTCCATAGAAAAGCTAAAATATATCCCCAATGCTTCAGCGCGCAACCTTAAGACCGCGGATTCTAAAAAAATAGGAATTATACTTACTGATATAGACGATTATTACCACGCCGAGATCTTTAAAGGGATCTCTTCTTATCTTCAGAATAAAGGCTACAGCATGAACGTTGCCTTTTCCAATAACTCTCCGGATATCGAATGCGATAAGATAGATGATTTTGTAAGCAGTAATGTATCGGGGCTGTTAATTATCACCGCACAGCCACAGAATACGGACTTTTTCACTGCCAGAATCAAGAATTATAATATTCCCGCTGTATTTATAGAACGCAGGCCCGACAATCTGAATACCAGCTTTGTCAGCTTTGATAATGCCAAAACCACCTATTATCTGACGGAAAATCTGATAAAAAAGGGCTATCAGAATATTGCCCTGATCACAGGTTCACAACAATTCTCCTCTGAGTCCGAGGCCATATCCGGCTACAGGACTGCCCTGCAGGATTATGAGCGTTCCATGAATCCTGATCTGATCCAGACCACCAATCTGACCAAAGAGGAAGGATTTAAAGCATTTCTCACCCTGCCCCTTCTGGATCAGGTTGATGCCGTAATCACCACCTCCGAAAATATAGCCCAGGGAGTGGCAGAAGCCTGCAAAATACATGGAAGCGTTCCATCCGAAGATATACAGATCCTGACTTTTGGAGAAGAATCCTGGAACCGAGTCAATCTGTCCGGAATCATACACACCTCCCGGACTGCATTTACACTGGGGACAAAAGCCGCTGAGCTGTTGATGAAAAATATCGAATCTCCTGTTCTGTTCGAGGAAAAGACGCTGCTGTTTACAGATGAAATCATACACAGCAGTCTTCCGGTTCCCCAGGCCAGAAAAAAGATCTCTGTCCCCGGAAATCCCCTCACTTCTCAGGAACCGCTCCGCATCCTGATGTCAGACCTTGCAACCTCCCATGCCGCCAAACTGCTTTCGGAAAATTTCACCCGAAAGACGGGCATCCCGGTGAAAATTGATTTTGCCGCTCAAAACATACTGCTTAGTGAAATTGTGGAAGATCTGGGCCGTTCCCGGTCCCACTATGATATTTATATGTATGACATTCCCTGGCTGCAGTATCTTGTGCAGAACGGGCTGATTGCAGATATCACGGATTACATAGAAAGTACGGATTTCAATCCGGATGCCTTTTTCCCGGAAAATCTGAATAACTGCATGTTCGATAAGCGATATTACGGAATTCCCATTGTAGGAGGCTCACAGATCTTATTTTACAGACAGGATCTTTTTGAGAACAGACATATACAGAAAGACTTTAAAAAAATGTTCCGGATTCCGCTCTCTCCGCCCCGTACATGGACGGAGTTTAATGGAATCGCATCTTTCTTTACCAGGAAATACAACCCGGATTCCCCCACTCCATATGGAACTTCCATGGCCGGAATCGTTGATGAAGCACTGGCCCCGGAAATCCTGATCCGCCTCTGGTCAGGCGGTGGGAAGCTTTGGGACAAATACAACCGGGTATGCATGAACACACCGGAAAATGCCCAGGCCTTTGGCAGCATCTTAAAAACCCTTAATTATATTGAGACATCCCCATTTGACACCGATATTTCCCAGACCGTTTATGACTTTTGTTCAGGAAAAACCGCCATGCTGATTACCTACTCTGAATATGCGAGTCAGATCTGCCAAAGCATCCACAACAACATCATAGGCCGTGTAGGGTACGAATCAATCCCCGGTAAAACCCCTGCCAGCGTCGGCTGGAACCTGGGAATGAATCCCTACACAGCCCATTCCAGAGAGTGTTCCATGTATTTCCAGTGGCTCAGCCAAAAAGATATCAGTATCTACATGACTATCCTGGACGGCCAGTCTCCTGCCCGGGCTCCATACTCCAGCCATGAACTGCTGAAGCTCTACCCCTGGCTGGAGCTAACCGAAAAAAGCTTTGAATACTGCAGAAAAAGAACCGGCCCGTACAGCAAAAATTCCCTGATCATTCCCCAGAGCCGGATTGAGACCACACTTTGCAGTGTGTTAAAAAGCATAGTAAACGATGGCCTGTCCATCACAGAAGCATTGGATAACGGACAGAATGAAATGACCGCACTCTTCAAATCATATGGGTATCCGAAGCCGCTGCATTTTTTGCCTTAGTGGGGACGCCTGTAGGGAGAGGGGCAGAGCAGCGCACACGGGAAACTCCCTGCCATTTTCGGAGAGCCGCCCGTTTGCTAAGAATTGCTAACCAAAAATCATGCCGGATTTGAAGGCACCATCGACATTCACCGGGCAATCTTGATGATTGCCCGGCTCAGGTCGATTTAAAATTTGCTTTGGAGAGCAAATTTTAGCCTTCAAATCCGGCATGATTTTTGGTAAGCAATTCTAACGCGCACTCTAGGGTCCCCGAAAACGGCAGGGAGTTTCCCGTGTGCGCTGCTCTGCCCCTCTCCCTACAGGCTGTGCGCATCCAATGGGAAGAAAAAGTCTGCACCGGGGAGTTCTTCTACGTGGGCAGCGGATTGAGTCGTGTTATGCGGAGATTTGATGGCTCCATAAGTTTGCAGAGATTCCTAGGGGACGCTGCTCCTGTGAGGGACGCTGCTCCTGTGGAGGACGCTTTTCGCGGTCCTGCTGGACACGGAGCGTCCCCCTCTTACCTCTTCCGCCTCCGCAAAACCACCGCTCCTGCGGCAATTAGTATGATGAGTACCGCCACTGCACCAATCCCGATATAGAGTTTGAGTTCAGGCTGTTGATCCGTTTTTTCTTTTGGCGGCTCTGCAGTTAAGTCCTCCTGCTTATTTTCTATTTTACGGCTGTCGCTTGCCGTTGTATCTCCCATCAGTTTCTGATAGCCTTCTTCGGTCAGGGTGGCTTCTGCGCTGCCGACTGCCTGGCCTTTATAGGTATAGTTGACTTTTCCGTCTCTGATTCCATTTTCAGTCAGTACAATATTTTTGTCCAGACTGGAAAAATCTACGCTGTCGGGGAGTACAACATAGGGGTTTTGGGTGTTAAAATTATTAATGTCTTCTGATGTCTCCAGATTCTCAACTGGAACTTTTTTGAAGTTCGAAAAAACATAGTCCATCATGGCTCTTGTATCGGTATAAGCATCTACGCCGTAATCGTAGAGTACTACGGCAGCAAGGTGCATATCTCCGTTGTCAGCCATTGTTACCAGGGTTGTTTTGGCCTGGTCTGTGTACCCGGTTTTACCACCGGTACAATATTCATAGTAATAGTAATTTTCCGGCCAGAGCATCTTATGGTTCTGCTGAAATACGCGTTCTTCCTGTGTCAGGTTGGTGGCGCCGATTTTATATTCGAGCTTTCCCATAATGGTTCTGAATTCTTCCTGCTGGTAGACAGCAGATGCGATCAGCGCCATGTCATGGGCGGTTGTGTAGTGCTCATCATCGTGAAGCCCGTTCGGATTCACCCAATGCGAATTTGTACATCCAAGTTCTTTTGCCCTGTCATTCATTTTCTGGATAAATGTATCATAGTTTCCGCCAAGCCGCAGCTCTCCTACACTCTCGGCAACTGCATGGGACACTTCATTTGCAGAAGCAAGAAGCACTGCATGCAGCGAATCTTCGAGTGATAGCTCCTCTCCCGCTTTCATTCCGATCTGCGCATCATCATACTGCAGAAAGGAAATACTGTCCTCCGTAAATTTTACCTTATCGGTCAGGTCTGCATTTTCCAGGGCAACAAGCGTAGTCAGCAGTTTTGTGATGCTCGCAGGAAAATGCTTTGCATCCATATTCTTTCCATACAGGATCGCGCCGCTCTCCATATCCATCACGACCGCTGAATCAGCATACACCTTTGGCCCCCCGGGCCATTTCTCCAGGCCATTGGTATCAATCTCAGCTTCATAGGAAGCCGCCTTTTCCTGCGCTTCCGCCTCTGCGGCCAGCTCTTCCTCCGTCTTCTCTTGTGTATCCCCCTCCTCCGCCATAACAACCGCGGGAGAAAGCATTAAAATAGCGGCTATTAAAAAACAAAATAAAATCCGTTTTAACTTCATAATTCCCTCCAGATTTTTATTATCATATGCTGATCCAGCCAAACTCATTCTTACTAAAAAAAATTATTGCATGCATAATATGTAAATGATATTTATTTAGATTTTGCTGTACCAGCGGATAATTTCATACATTACATACTACCCCAAATTTTGGAAGACCGCAAGTAGTGAGCATGTGGAAGATAGAAGCATGAAAAAACGGATTGATATGGTAAGTTGCAACATTACTATGCAGATTTTTTTGTTATTGTATAAGCAGAACGATAAATCAGTATGCTGTTTTATGTCTCTCTGTACCTCTCCTCTGTGTATACCAGGGCAAAGCAGTATAGTGAATTCAAAGCCGATGAGAGCAATATTCCCGCTACAATATCGGTAAACCAGTGCACCCCGGACAGAAGCCGTCCGATTACCATTACTGCAATTAGTAAGCCAGACATAATATCCACTGTCCAAAGCCATGCTTTCTTTCCACGCAGATAATAATGAAACTGCATCATAGCAGTACCTATAATACAGATGACAAGCATTGTATGGGAGGATGGATATGAAGCTTCTAAACTTTCAGAAAGAAGAACAGGCCTATAATTGATAATGACCAGTTCAAAGAATACATAAACCGCCATAACCAGAAAGTAAAATGCACCGAGTAATAAAAGTCTGCAATCTACTTTCTTAATACTTTTCCTCTTTATAAGCTGGAAAAGGCCCAGGGCTGCAAACCCCAACGCGATTATTATGGCAGCAGTTCCCAGCCAGTCTGTAATGTCATACCATATTAAGTTCACGCCAAGGATTTGAAACACGAATTGGTTGATGGCGGCAAGCCCTACTTTAGACTGACACGGTCCAACAGGCTGCACATCGACGTTCTTGATTATAACGGTAAAAAGTATAAAAATTAAAAACAGGGTTCCGGTTATGATAAGATACTTTTTTGATTTCTTTTGCATATCTGATCTTCCTTTCTTTTGCTGTGATACTTTATTTGTAAGCTGCAGTTAGATTATCTGCACACAGCGCAAAAAGGACAAGAAACCTGTCGTCACACTAGCAAAAAGGCCCCGACACTATTCGTGTCAAAGGCCCTTTTCTAAGGATTTAAGGCTGTTTTGCCTGAGTTGGCTTCCATAGTAGAAATACTTTTGCTCCAAAACATAAAAATAGCAGGATCGTTGCATAGGGCTCTCTTGCTGCGGCAAAAAGACAGATTGCTGCAGCGCCCAGAGCAAGTGAAGTTTTTGTAGCTATGCCAAACAATAATTCCTTCTCAAAATAAATAAAAGTAAGTCTGGCAATGCCAAGGCCTATTATAAGTATAAAAACTGCCCAGTAAATAGTGCGGTTCATATTGGGCGTATTGGTATTAGCCAGAAGATTGACGGAGTAAACATAGCCCCCCTCAGGCTTGCCATATATTGGAAGTACAATAAATGCGATGGCCATTACATCGATCATCCCGCTGATCAGGCTGTAAATCTTCTTCATATTGGAACGGTTCTCACATTCCGCAAGAGTAATCAATTCATCACTTGATAGTAATTCATCAATTGTAACTTCAAAAAGTTTCGATATACACTTTAGTGATTCTATGTTGGGATAGCCTCTGCCGCTTTCCCATTTTGATACAGCTGTCCTGGATACGTAAAGCTGCTCCGCCAACTGTTCCTGCGTGAGATTATTTTTCTTTCTAAGCTGTTGCAGCTTTTCGTTAAATTCCATTTATATCCCCCAGTTAAATTTTGTTCTTTATGTTTCCTCAGCTGCAGAATATTTGATGAAACCTGCCTGCTCTTTCCGTTACCTAAAACATCGTTGGTATACCTCATAAAGTTTATTGTAAACATTAATAATGCTTTTATCAATACTCAAACAGAATATACAGATTCTGCCTGCTTTATGTTTATAGGCCGGACCGACTAAAAAATTCACTCCCATCCGGGTGCACTCAGCCTGTCATGGGCGGGGCTTCTGCCGCGGGCGGGGAAACTTTCCTGTCCCTTTCCGCTGGCATAGAGAGCACCGTAGTTTCACTTGATAAAAAACACATCGGATTGGAAGGCTAAACTCTGCTTCCGAAGCAGAGTTTAAGCCGGCCTGAGCCGCGCAATTCATCAGAATTGCACGGTGAATGCCGGCGATGTCTTCCAATCCGATGTGTTTTTTATCTAGTGAAACTTGGCAAACGGACAGCCAGCGGAAAGGGACAGGAAAGTTTCCCCGCCCGCGGCAGAAGTCCCGCCCATGACAGGCGCCCCCTCTATCTCGCATCCGCCACAGCCTTATACATAGCGAGCAGATTCTCCGCCGGTACATCCGGCATGATATTATGTTCCTGATTGAACACAAATCCGCCTCCCGGTCCAAAGATATCGATCATTTTTCTTGTATAGTCATATACTTCCTGCGGAGTAGACCTGTTCAGTACAGATCTCGTATTACAACCACCGCCCCAGAAAGTAATATCATTTCCAAATTCTTTTTTCAATGTCGCAGGGTCCATCTGGTACGCCGTTGTCTGTACCGGATTGAGTACATCATATCCTGCATCAATCAGATCTCCAATAATCGGATATATAGAGCCGCAGGAATGTAAAAATGTCTTCATACCACTGTTCTTGTGAACATACTCATTCAGCTGTGTATGATATGGCTTAAACAGCGTTCTGTATTTCTCCTGGGACATAAACATTCCGGTATCCATTCCCAGATCGTCTCCGAATCTGAGAATATCCACAATGTCGCCCACAGCGTCACATACGCAGCTCAGGGTAGCCAGGTGTCTCTCCATCAGCTGATCCACAAGTTCTTTTACATTTTCCGCGTCTGCGTAGATATCCATCAGGAAATTATCCATTCTGCGCAGGAATGTTCCCCACTCGAACAGGTTGCAGCCACAGGTAATCATCAGTGCTTTATCCGTGCCTGCCCTCAACTCCAGGGTGCGCTTCCTCAGCTCACTGTAGAAGCCCTTCTCCCCTGCGTGATCCCACGGACTGTGCACGAGAGCGCTCCACAAAACCTTTCCCATCTGATGATCCAGATCAGAATAATCATCCGGGTAATCGTCCACATACGGGAAATATGTCTGATCGAAGAAGGTTGCTCCAACCGGCATTTTTGCAATCTGGGTTCCCTCTTTATCTACGACAATATAGTTGCCGTTCTCCTGGCGTATGGGCTGAAACCATACCGGATACTGTCCGGTGGAGCCGTCTGCCAGTGTCACATCATACCAGTCGCTGTCTTTCTCATTGAATACTCTTCCAATGTCAATTACATCTACCCCGAATTCATCAATGATATTCTGCTCCGGTATTACTACCTGCTGTACTACGTCAAAGATACGGGTGTGCCCGTCTGTAATGCCCATGTGCTTCTTCAGGTTGTTATAAGCAATCGCCGATATTCCTGAACTTGGCGTTGCTCCCAGATCCAGCGGCACATAATCCGGTTCTTTATGGTTTATCGCCGCCATCACACGCTCTCTCGAATTCATACCAAGACCTCCGTCCTTAATCTAAGTGATAGACCTCTTCCATCTCGGCCCACCATTCGCCTTCTTTTCTGCCTTCCACCGGCTGCTGGAACGGCATTACCAGATCCCACCACTCCTGGGTCTTTGGATCTGCTGCCATTTTGTCCATATCCGCTTTATAGTCATCTCCTGTATACTCAAAATATGAGAACAGTAATTCCCCAAAATTGTAAATGGAATAATTAGAAATATTGCATTCCTTGATCATTGCATTAATTTCAGGCCATATATGTGCATGATGATATTTGTAATCATCCAGTTTTTCCTTTTTAACTCCTATAATAGAACCATATCTCTGCATCACTGCACCTCCGATTAAATTACTTTTTACCCTTTTAATATACTTTCTGTGCTTCTTCAAACAGAGCGTGAATATTTGCCGGCGGTACATCCGGCATAATTGCCTCGTGGCTTGGAGAAATAATCAGTCCTGTCGGGAAGATTTCACGCAGTTCTTTTACTTTATTGCGCACGTCCTCCGGGCTGCCGTTTACAAGCAGATCCTGCGTATCTACACCTCCGCAGAAAGCAACCTGATCACCGAATTTTTCTTTCAGTCCTCTTGGCTCCATACCCGCTGCCAGTGCCTGGATTGGATGTACAATATCTACCCCTGCACCAATCAGATCCGGAATTACATCTATGATAGAACCGCAGGAATGATAGATTACTTTTACTCCGTAGCTGTGAGCCTGCTCTACAAGGCGTTTGCATCCCGGAATGATGAACTTGCGTACCATATCCGGTGATAACATAAGCCCTCTCTGGCTTCCCATATCGTTTCCGATCAGAACTGCATCCAGTTTTCCTTTTGTTGCTTCAAAAAAGATCTTATTTGCTTTCAGATAGAACTCCATGACTTTCTCATTTACAGCCTCATAGATCTCCGGATTTGCAATCATATTCATCATTGCTGTCTCCATACCGAAAGCGGCACAGGCATCCTGGAAATGAGCTGACCAGAGGATTCCCAGTCTCACTTTTCCTTCCGGAGCTGCCTCAACACGGCGTAAACACTCGTCAACATCAATATATTTTTCCGGATCCGGCCATTCAAAGAAGTCCAGATCTTCCAGCTCTTCTGCATCCTTAAAACATCCGTCCGTTGTCAGGGTACGGTCTTCTGCATCCACATCCCCGTCCATATACCAGTCAAACGCCGCATAGATTGCGCTTGCTGTCGGGGATTTGTATGGTACTTCTACTGCGTAGAAATCATCGCCTACTGCCAGTTTTAATTCATGCATATCTTTTACGCCATAATACTCAAATAATGCCGGCTGTGAAAAGATATCCGGCATACCGAGCCATGCTGCCGGACGGTCTACAGGTTTCCTTTCAACTGTTGCCAAAAAACGTTCTTTACTGTTCATCTGCCTCTCCTCTTTACAGATCAGGCGGAGGTTGATATTCCATCCTCCGCCCGACCGCTATCTGCTAATTCTTATTTCTTTACTGTCTCTTACCACTGGCAAGGAAGGAATTCTTCTACATTGTCAGCACTGATGATATCTGTTCCGATGTAAGCTACTCTCGGGATTTCTTCTCCGCAGAAGTATTCGGACATTGTTCTTACTACAAGACCAGCGTCTGCCTGGCATGACTGGTAGCTTGCATATTTCAGCTGTCCGCTCTGGATCAGCTCTGCACCCTGTTTTGAGATACCTGCAGCAACGATGATGATGTCATCACGTCCTGCTGCCTTACAAGCCTCTGTTGCTCCGATAGCCTGGTCAGAATCGTCTGCAAGAACGATTGCGTTCAGGTCATCACCGTATTTTGTGATCCAGTCAGATACAACCTGTTTTACAGCTGATGCTTCAAATCCAGGTGACTGTACGTCAAGAGATTTGATGTCAGGATATTCTTCTGCTAATGTAGACATTGGTCCGAATGTACGTGCATAGTATGGTGATGTTCCTACGTTATGTGTGATGTAGCAAACGCCGCCTTTTCCGCCAAGCTCTTCACCGAGTTTGCTTGCCAGGTTTCTCATCTGATACCAGTCGTTCGGGCCTGTGTAAGCCAGAATATTGTTCATAGCATCTGCTTCCGGAAGTGTGTTACAGCAGAATGCCGGGATGCCTGCTTTTGTGATCTTCTTGAACTGCTGTCCTGCATGGTCAGCACTTACAGGAATTACTACGATTGCGTCAGGGCTTTCATTGATTGCCTGATCAACATATCCGTCCTGTGTGGACTGATCCCAGTTAGGATCGTATACGTCACATGTCATACCAACTGCCTCACAAGCTTCCTCAAAAGCTTCCTGATAGCATGTTGTCCATGCATGAGCTCCGTGTACGATTACGATAACGTGTTTCCCCTTCTGTCCGTCTGCCGGAGATTCCGGGAATTTTGAATCATTTGAATCATCCCAGTCAAGGTACTCATAGTAATGCCACTTTGCCATATCTGTGTCATCGAGTTTTTCCAGCTCTTCTGCAGTACCTTCTGCTTCCGGAACATCGAATGTCGTTCCCTCTTCCATCAGCGGATGATTGTCAGTTGTTTTAAGTTCATCGATTGCTTTTGCCAAAAGGTCTTTGGATTCTGCCAGGTTGTCCCCGCCGCTGGAATCCTCTGTTTTTGTGTCTGATTTTTTGGAATCAGAATCTGAATTGCTTCCGCAACCTGTGAGGCTAACTGCACTTACCAGCATAAGCCCGCTGAGCAAAACTGCTACATACTTTTTGAACATTTTTCTTCCTCCTTTTATTTTCCTCTGGTTTCTTATTAAAAACATGTCCCGCATGCTTCTAATCTGAATCTGTTTCTATACCTGCCCTAATTGGGAGGCTGGGGCTTATGAAGCCTTGCCCAGCTCCTTCAGGGCCTCTTTATGCAGGTTCGGCCTCGTACCTACTGTCTTGTTTCTGTTGTACAGAGCGATTGTCTCGTAAACGATACATCCGATCAGGATCGCTGCAATAACAAGCACCTGAATCTCTGTTTTCTTGAAGATAGCTTTCAGAAGTGCGATGGCTACCAGTGATACCCATGTCCATACAACGCTTCCTTTTCCTCCGTTGATTGCAGTACCGCCGATAATGGTAGCTGTCAGTGCGATCATCAGAGGGCTGATTCCCTTCTCACCCATTGTGATACCGGCTGTTCCTGAATAGATACCATTCAGTGCCCCGCCAAGTGCACATGCTGCAGAAGAAATTACAAATGCCAGTGTTGTTACGCGGTCACTCTTGATACCTGCCAGCCATGCAGTCTCAAGATTACCGCCGATCATATATACATTACGTCCGAATCTTGTGTAGCGGAGAACAATCATAACAATAAATACTACCACTGTTGTAATCAGGAAGTATGTTGAAAACGGCAGGAATGAAACAAGGTTGTCATTCAGAACATCACTGAATGCATAGTCTTTACCGATACTCAGCTCTTCTCCGCCTGTGTAAATGTACATGGTACCTTTTAATACAAACTGCATACCGAGTGTTGCAATAAAGGAATGGATATTCAGCTTCGTAACAAGGAAACCGTTGATGCATCCTACTAAAACTCCGACCAGTGTTGCAATCAGAATACAGACAGCCCATGGAAGACCCGGTTTGTCATGCAGTCCCAGACAGAGCAGCGCTGCGAAAGTGGACATATACATAATCGTCAAATCCATATGTCCTGCAATCATACATACTGTAAATCCTAAGCCCAGCCATATAACAAGGCTTCCGTTTCCTGTAGCGGCACTAATGTTGTACATGGTATAGAAGTTATCTACAAAAAGACCAATAATCAATATCAGAGCCAGGAAAAGATAAGATCTGTTCGCATTAATCAAATTTGCATTAATTTTAAATTTCTTATTTTTCATTATGCTCTACCCAACTTTCTGTTAGAATAAGTATTCAGCCAAACGATAAACAGGAATACAAGACCCTGTACCAGGTATTTCTCATAGGTTCCAAGACCAATCCATGAAAGGATGTTGTTGAGGATACCGTAGGCTAATACGCCTCCAAATGTTCCAACTACTGAACCTTTACCTCCGTTTAAGAGGCATCCGCCCAAAAGTACGGCTGTCAGACAGGAGAAGTCATATCCTGTTCCGTTCTCGTAGGATGCTGTCTTACGCAGTGCTGCGAAGAAGATACCTCCGATGGATGCACAGACACCGTTGATGATATAAGCGGTAATCAGTGTTTTTGCACAATTGATTCCTGAGAATTTAGCTACTTCGTAGTTTGTGCCGATAATTTTCAGCTTCTGACCAAATTTTGTCTTAGCATGTATAAACCATGCAATAATCATCATTATGATCATGATGATAGCCATCAGGGAAATATACTTTCCTATGTAGGTTCTGGCAATTGAGAAGAATGTGTTTGCTGCATTCTGTGCAAACTCTGTATCCTTTGCCACTTTATCTGCATAAAGCTGTTTTCCTTCCCAGACAACACGTACAATACCGGAAAGCAGAAGGTTGAAGCCCCATGTCCAGATGATCGGGTTTGCCCTGAGTTTACCAATCATAAAACCGTTAATAAATCCTATAACAACACCGGATAAAATACCGATCAGCATTGCAACCGGGAACCCAAAGTTGATGGTCTGAACTGTCATCATACCGCCGACAGCCATTGTAAGCGGAATAGACATATCTGTCATGTTTCCTGAAAATGTAATGAAAATAAGTCCCGCACTGACCATACCGATCAATGCAACAGCCTCCAGTATGGACTGGATATTGCTGGCAGCAAAGAATGTACCTTTTGATACAATCAAACCTATAATAATCAGCGCAACTACAACTACGTAAATACCCAGCTTATTGAATATAAGACTGAACTTGCTGATTTCTTCCTTTCGTGTATCTACTTTTGGTGCGCCTGGATTTGGATTTTTATTTATTTGTTCTGACATGATACGTACTCACCCTCCCCATTAGCTGCAATCAACAGTGAATTCTCATTGATTCCTTCTTTTGGAATCTCGCCGATAATGTGACCTTCTCTTAAGATGACCGCACGGTCACAGAGCCCTACAACTTCCGGTAAATCACTGGAAAGCAGGATACAGGCATTTCCCTGTGAAACATATCTCTTAACCGCATCATGGATAACCTGCTTTGCATTGACATCAACGCCTCGGGTAGGTTCATCCAGGATTAAGATGTCAACATCTGCTGCCAGCCATTTTGCCATCAGGACTTTCTGCTGGTTCCCACCGGAAAAGCTGTTTACCAGTCTCTCTCTGTCTGCCGGATAAACACTCATCTCATTAATCTTTTCATCTACAAGTCCGTTTTGTTTCTTAGCATCATAGACAATACCAGGTCCGCATTTGTCAATGATACATGTTGTTACATTATCTGCAACTGTCTGGGGAAGTGCCAGGCCTACAACCTTTCTGTCCTCAGTCAGATAACCGATTCCGCCTTTGATGGCTTCTCCAAGATCCCTGAAATGAACTTCTTTGCCATGGATATATTCTTTTCCACCATCGATCTTATCAACGCCTGTCAGTCCTCTGGCGATCTCGGTACGTCCTGAACCGGCAAGTCCGCAGATTGCAAGAACCTCTCCTCTGTGGAGATTAAAATTAACATGATGGTAAAATCCCCATCTGGTGAAGTCTTCAACTCTCAGAACCTCTTCATCGGTAACCATGCTCTTGTGGTCTGCGTAGAAACTCTTTACAGGCTCACCAACCATGCATTCAACCAGCTGTTCTGTATTTGTCTCTGAGATCGGGAAGGAATCAACCAGCTTACCATCTCTCATGACTGTAACCATGTCTGCTATTTCAAAAATCTCACTTAAATGATGAGAAATATATACGATTGCCATTCCCTGTTTCTGAAGGTTTCTTACGATCTCAAACAGTTTCTTTACTTCCTCACTTGACAGTGCGGATGTAGGTTCATCCATAACCAGGATCTTAGGTTCAGAACCGAGCACCTTTGCAATCTCAACCAGCTGTGCATCACACTGGCTGATCTCTGATACGTCCAGTGTCGGATCAATGTCATTCAGACCTACGCGCTGAAGCAGTTTCTTAGCTTCCTCAATTGCTTTCTTCTTGTCAATGAACAATGGATTCTTTTTCGGAAGGCGTCCTACAAGAAGGTTCTCATAAATAGAAATCCTCCGTGCCAGTGATAATTCTTGGTAAACCATTCCTATACCATACTCTTTTGCAAGGTTCGGTGTGTGGAGATCTTTTTTTTCCCCATTGATGTAGATCTCTCCTGTATAATCATTGAAAAGACCCGCAAGCATTTTCATCAGAGTGGATTTACCAGCTCCATTTTCCCCCATGAGGGCATGAACCTCCCCCGCTCTCACCCGGAAATCGACTTTATCAACAGCCAGTGTTCCGGGAAATCTCTTGGACACGCTTCGCATGTCCAGTGCATACGCTTCATTCTTAGATGCGTTACCCATGCTGATTTACTCCTTTCGTGTTGCTATTTATTGATTTCACCACCGGCAAACCCTAAAACGTAACTGTGACGTTTTATACTGGCAGTATCCAGCAGATTCTGATACCATTTTTCATATGCGTCTGTGCGCATATCTTCCTCTGCTTTTACCTGCCACGCCTCAGCACCTGTGCCGGCGTAATAAACCACATGAAAACCGCTTTCCGTGTATATGACACTGCAGTCTCCTGGCTTTCGCCCATCGTCAAACACCCATTTATCAATTGTATCATCCAGAGTATCTCTGGTCAGATTTTCAAATGTCCCGTCTGTCTCTGATGCAGACTCATTTTCTGAAGCAAGCGCTTCAAAACTATCCTCTGTTTTGTCTCCTTTTTCCCATGTTTCCAGCAGCTCTTCTGCCTTTGCACAGGAATCTTCGTACAGCTGGTTTACTTTATTATCATAATCATCGGAACTGCTGTCCTCTAATGCTGTATCAACCGAAAAACAAACATCTATGATACTGGCCGTCGGATAACTGCTCTCGTTCCTGCTGTGGAACACCATCACATAATATCCTGAACCATCATCAATTACATTAACATCTCCGTCTTTTCTTTCCGGAGCAAAAAGCCATTCACCATAGGAGAAGTTTGGATCATAATATGCATCGTCGAAAGCATAATAGGTACCGTAATCTTCGAATTCACTGCTGACTTCTTTCAGGTCCCCGCCCTTTTCCACTTTGTCGCAGATCTTCTGTGCAATGGAATAAGCATTCTGCTTTTCTTCCTCCGTTGGATCTGTATCTATATCGCTGGCCTTCACATAAAACCGCTCATAGTTGACAAATGTATACTCTGCAAGATGTTCTTTATAATACTCTTTTACCTCGTTCTCACTGAAACCGAAATCAGCCTTAACCTTATCGCTGTACTCAGCCGCCAGATGAGAATATGTAAGATGCTTTCTGTAAAGCTTCTCCGTCATTCCATCGCCGTAAATGTTTTCCAGATACTTATCTGTACTCATTCCGGCATTGTCAGCACTGCTCTCTATTCCTTCCAGCGCAGTGTCTATCTCTTCCTGCGCCTCACTGCTTAACTCAAATCCTTCTTTCTCTGCCAGAGCAGCCGTTCCAAGTACGCTGGACATGGACTCCACCGTCTGATCCTCAAAATATTCGAACCAGGACTGATTGTCATCATAGGGCTGATCTTTCAGAGATACGCTGTCATCAAACATGTACTCCCTGAATTCACTGTATTCATCCAGATAGGAATTGTAATAAGCATAGTAGTAATAATTAAACTCACTCAGCTTATATCCTTTCCCGTCTATAGTAACCGCGGAAAACATCTTCACCGGCGCCCCGCTCTGGAAGAACAGGACTGCCAGGATGCCTATGACTAAGAACAATCCGAGTACTGCGGCAAATATGGTAATCTGTCTGCCCTGCCGCTGTTTTTTTGCCTGAATCTCCTGTTTCTTTGTGCCCCCGCTGTTGTTGATTTTTCTGCTCATAGCCACCTCTTATCAGCACAAAGGCCTTTTTCTCTGTTATCCAAGGATCTCTTTTACTTTTTCTGCAAAGGCTTTTCCCAGTTTTTCGTGATATTCAGCCTCCATATGTACCCCGTCTCTGACGGATGCTTTTCCATATTTTGATGCATCTATAAAGTGCAGTCCATTTTCTGCTGCAAATGCCTCATATGCTTCTGCAAATTTTGCTGAACGTTCACATGCACCCTCTCCGAACATGTCGTAGAATAATGGTGTATCTTTGTAAGACGGATCAATCAGGAGCGGAGCTGCAAGGAGTACTTCCGGCCTTTTTCCGGCCATCGGCACCGTTTTGAGTGCGTTCAGATAACGTCCGAATCCGTACGCTATCGTGTAGGGATCCACCCCAAATCTTGCCTTCAGATCGTTTGTACCGAGCATCAGGATAATCAGATCAAGCGGTGACTGTGAGTCCAGACACGTCTCGAAATAAGTAAGTCCTGAAAGTCTTTTCTCAACCGGATCGTCATGGACAGTTGTTCTGCCATTATATCCTTCTTCAATGACCCGGTATCCATCTCCCAGTTCAGCTGCCAGGACTCCGGTCCATCTGACATCGTCCGGATGCCTTGTGCCCTCAAACGGAACAGCTCCCCAGGTGTTGGAATCCCCGAAACAAAGTATTCGCTTTTTCATACTGCTGTTTCCTCCCTAACTAGATAAAATTCTTTCGTGCTTCATATAATGCTATGATATTTTCTACAGGAACATCGCCTTCAAAATCCTGGCTCGGTCCCAGAATATATCCTCCGTCTACATTCATCGTCCTGATGATGTATTCCGTCTCCGCCCTGACCTCCTCCGGTGTCCCGAAAGGAAGCAGGTTCTGTGTATCCACGCCGCCCTGAAAACAGAGCTTATCCCCAAATTCCCGTTTTAAAACGTCGACTTCCATTCCTTTCACTTTTTGGATCGGCTCCAGTCCGTCCACACCGCAGGCAATCAGGTTTGGGATAATCTGTCTGACTGCACCGCAGGAATGCTGCAAATAATAACATCCATATTTATGTGCCAGGTTTACCAGCTTTTTCGTGTTTTCTGCAAAATATTCATCCCACATCTCCGGGCTGAACAACAGGCTGATCTGTGTTCCGTAATCATCACAGGGACGGATCAGGTCGATTGCCCCGCCGCCTGCCTCAAACATTCTCTCATACAACTCCAGGTAAAACTCACTGTACCTGTTTAACATGGTCTTTACCATCTCCGGATCTTCTGCCATCAGCATATAGAAGGATTCCGCCGGATACATCTCCAGAAATACCTGATATGGTCCGGGCCAGCCGATTCGGATTGCCTTGTCCTGATGCTGGTCGCAGAAACGCTTCACGGCCTCATAGTCAAAATAATCCGGATTGGGCCAGCCTCTGAATGCCATCAGCTCTTCCATGGTCTCAACATATTCAAGAGGCCTTTTGATTGTATGGCTGTTATACTCCACGCCGTTCCACTTTTCCACGTATTGCTGCCCAAACGGATGCGTATGTACTACCTCACCTTTTGCATTAACGAAATCGGGTGTCTTAGGCCCAATATATGGAGGAAAATCCATAATCCTTGTATCAATCTCAAGGATATCCATCACCTCATCAGGCGTCTCAACCTGAAAGTACTGCTGCATCTTTTCCCATGCAGTCTCAACAGCCTGCATGGTCGCCGGAACACGGTCTGGACTCTTGTGTTCAAAAGCAGCTCTCACGCGCTCCTTACTATTCAATTGATATCCCTCCCTCAGAGTTCCTGTTCTTGTTAACCTCATTATAATTCTGAGAGAGGGGTAAAATCAATTTAAATTAAAAATTAAATTTAAACGTTTAAATTATATCATATAATCTTCAGCAACACGCATCGCTATCTTTTCCCATTGGAATAATCTTTTGGGATCGTGCCTTACGGTTGAGATATCCTTGAAGATAAGTTCTACATGGCACTGACCTTCTGTCAGTTCCATAAACTCTCTGATTTCTTTCTCGGCCTGAGCCTCATCGAATACATTTCCCGCAACGATCGCAGGGTTCGGTTTTCTGCTCATCACGTAATCCGTTCCAATATCATTGATAATCTTTTCACTGCTGCACCACGGCGATACGGATATTTTACGCAGGTTCGGTATTCTTCTCAGCATGGAAGTCTTCAGATCCAGAGGTTCACAGCATCCGTAATAGGTAAGGCCAAACCTTTTGAGCCACTTCAGGTCATGTTCTACTGCAAATTCCCAGTGCATCTCCGGGGACACAGTGGAAAAAATCTGTGCATTGGAACATCCCCACATATTCTTTGCAAGTACATGGTCCGGATTAAAATCCTTTCCGGGAAGCTCGGATGTATAACCGTATCCGCCTGAGCCTACACGAGTATTGTTGCAGTCCAGAGACAGGAGGTTAAGCTCTTCAAACTGGTCCAGCTCCACCATCCATGCCTGCACCATTTTCTCATAGATATCATGCACCATATCCGGCCTCATCACCAGATCCATAATGGCTTCCTGTACGCCCCACCAGCGGATCAGATAATCCCACGGCGTATACCAGATATGTGTCTGTCCCACCTTTTTCACAGGAATAATGCCGGCAAAAACCTCCTGCATTGCATCATAAGAATACTGCGTTGCCTTCTCATAATGGGTGACAACAGGCATCTTTATCTTCTCAATATCTTCAGGTTCTTCTATTTGAATTTTAAAGTGCCTGGAATAAATATCGTTGTCCTGATCCGTATATGCGGCGTCCACCTCTTCTACAATGCCAAAATCTGTGGAGTGGATCGCCAGCGGACATTCAATATAAGGATTCACCACCATATCCCCCGGGAAATGGTTCCACTGAAAAATAGTCTTTTTCAGCGTGTCTTCCAGATTTCTCGCCCATGGATGCGAACACCGAAGAGTCAGCTCATCATTTACATTCATCTCATGCCATGGAATTTCATTGATCCACACCATGGGCTTTACCGACTTTTTGTCATTCAAAAGCGTCCAGTTTCTGGCATTCTCTTCATTTTTCTTATCTGAAGATATCTCTGCAATACTCTCCCCCAGTGTTTTTAAGATATCTTTGTCCTTCTGTGTGAGTATAATTTCTTTTTCCTCCGGAATTACCGGTTTATGTGACGGGTCATGTAACATAATTTTTTCCTCCTTTATATACCTGCCAGTACCTGTAATCCAAGACGCTGCAGGCTGTTTCCATATTTTTACTTTCTTTTTCTCATCGTATCACCATATAAAAAAAGCCACAACGCTCAGTTGTGGCTTTAAGGTTGCTCAATGTGACATTTTTTGTATTCACCTGGAGTAACTTCCATATATTTTTTGAATGCCCTCGAAAATGTTTTCGAATCACTGTAACCACAGTCGGAAGCCGCCTCATTGACTGTCTTGCCCCCGATCAGTGCCTGTGCCCCCACGCTCATCTTCCTGGTATAGATAAACTGGCTAGGGCACATTCCAAAGATCTCCTTAAAACGCCTTGTGAAATAGGAACGCTCCATACCAGCGCACTCTGCCAGCTCCTGTACACCCGGGTTCTCCGCAATGTGCTCATCAATATACTTCAGTACACGCTTCATGCGCCGGCTGCTCGTGCGGTATATCGGCAGTCTCTCATTGATTCGTTTCAGGAAGATATCAAACAGTCTGGCTACATCCTGGAAATAGGCGGGATCCTGCTGAAGGAGCCGGATGCTGTTCAGCAGATAATACAGCTCCTCATCCTTTCGGATCTCAATACAGGTAAAATTCATTGCAAGAGAGATATCCATCTCTACATGGAACCAGAGCACTTCCAGAGGATCTTTTATGTCATGCCTCAGAGAATAGGGCTGCATCACAGGCAGCACGTAAAAACCCCCCTTTTGCAGCTGCACCTCACTGCCCCCCTGCCGGAACCATGCTTTACCTCCACACACATAGTACATACGGTAAAATGCGGCACATTCATCCGTCATGCCCCATCCCCGGGGACACAGCGTGTAATCATTCTGTATGATCTTAAATTCAAAATGCATGGCACCCCTCCTGTTACTGTTCAACCACTTTTAGAAACTGAAAATCATTGTTCTTTTTCAGCTCTGTGAGCATTGCAGACGTTTGACCATATCCAACTTTGTTTCCATTGGCGTAGGCATCATTACGCATAGCAAGACCTTTGTTATAGATGAGTCTGCAACAGCCAAGCGTCTGGTTTATTAAGTTCTTCTGTTCCCTGTTGGGGTAAATTCGGAATTTTACACCTTTTCGCATTAGCCCTGTTTGTCCTTTTGTATTTGCGATGTTTTCTGGTTCTCAAATTTGCGGCGTATTCAAGGAGAAGTTCCTTTAACGTGGTTTGCATAAGAAGAAATAGTTCCATTGATTTTAACTGCATATTGCTCTAAAATAGTATCCATGAAATCACCCTTTCGTATGAATGCTTAGCAGGAGAATTTAGTTCTCGATGAATTGGTACTTAGATACCGTATATGTGCATTATAGCACGTGCATCTACGAACAGGGTGGATTTGTATTATGTTTTTTAAGTTTGATTGCAGCCATTGGCTACGGTATGTTATATTCATATATATGATATGCTATTTCAATATCCAATACAAGTACATTTATTTCCATCTTCAATTACTTGCGTAAATTCGATGGAAGTGTCTTATATCCCCATAGATTAAGTAAGGGGTTTTACGACACATTGGATAAAATTTGCAGAAAGGCAAGGAGGGATTCTTATGGCAACATTAAAAGATGTTGCAGAAAAAGCGGGTGTTTCCATTGCGACCGTATCAAACTGTATCAACAACACCAAAACTGTAAAACCTGCCACACGGGCAAAGATTATGCAGATCATTGAGGAACTTAACTATATCCCAAACGCATCGGCAAAAAGCCTCAAATCAGAGTCATCCAGAGAAATCGGAGTCGTATTTCCAGACATCGATGACTCCTGCCATGCTGATATTCTGAAAGGGATTATCTCCAGCGCAGAAAACATGGATTATACATTAAATATTTCTTTTTCTTACCATACACCAAAGCTGGAGCGTAAGATCATAGACCAGCTCATCGGCAGAAATGTGGCAGGAATCATTCTGATCACATGTCAGCCCCAGAATGCAGAATATTTTCAGAACAGTATCATCAGACATAATGTTCCCACTGTATTTATTGATCATTTTCCGGATAATATCGACGCAAACTTTCTGGCATTCGACAATTACAATTCCTGTTACTATCTCACAAAAAAGCTGATAGAAAACGGCTATACCAATATTAATCTGATGATCGGGCACAGCGATTATTTTTCCGAGCGCGAATGCGTCCGGGGGTTTACCGATGCCCACGATGACCTGGGGCTGGAATTTGATTCTGCGCAGGTGATGGAGACACGTTTTACAAAGGAGTCCGCGTTCCGCAAGGCCATGTTCAACATTGTAGAAAGACCGCCTCAGGCGATCATTACTTCCTCACATCCCCTGGCCAAGGGGGTAATTGAGGCTTTTAATCTCTGTTCGATCAAGATTCCCAAAGACACCTGTATCATTACGCTTGGGGAAGAATCCTGGAATGAGAGCAACTATCTGCCGAACCTCCTGCATACATCCCGTACTGCATACACCCTTGGTATCCGCAGTATCCATGTTCTCATGAAGAATCTCCGGGAATCGGCATTTTTTGAAAAAGAATTTATGCTCTTCAAAGATAATGTGATTGGAAGCCATATACAGATCCCAAAGGCACCGCTTCCTTACTATATTTCAAAGTCTCCAAAAAGAACACTGCGCATTATTGCCACATCCATGCCCACCATCCTCTCCCTGCATGCCGTATCCAAAGAATTCGAGCGTCAGCATGAGGTTAAAATAGAATTTGATTTTGTAAGCTACAGGGAACTGATAGAAACAATCGTTGCGGACAGTACAAGAGAAAAAAGCAAATATGATATCTATATGTATGACACCTCCTGGCTTACTTATCTGGTAAATTTAGATGTGCTTGCTGACATTACCGAACTGATCACTTCCAACGAAGCATTTACCAGGCACCTCGTTCCAAAAAATCTGTCCAATGCGTCCTATAAGGGGCGGTATTATGGCTTTCCTATCGTTGGCGGTTCCCATATCCTGTTTTACAGAAAGGACCTATTCGATCAGCCGTCAATCCAGAATCAGTTCGAGACAAGATACAACATGCCGCTGCGTCCTCCAAAAACATGGAAAGAGTTTAACGGCATTGCACAGTTCTTTACAAAAGAATATAATCCCTATTCACCTACTATGTATGGAACCTCTGTCATCGGCAGCGTCAATGAGGAATTTGCCCTGGAGCTGCTGATCCGTCTCTGGAGTTTTGGGGGCGGTCTGTATGACAGCGCCGGGCGCCTTAAGCTGGATACACCGCAGAATATAAAAGCGCTGCAGAGCCTTCTGGATACCGCCAGCTATACAGAACATGGTATTTCCGATACATCAATCAATTCCAGTTTCCAGGACTTTGGCAGCGGACGCACAGCCATGCTGCTCTCCTTTACGGAATACGGGACACTGATCAATGACTGCCTGCACGGGGATATCATTACCAAAATTGATTACAGCATGCTTCCCGGTCAGACTCCGGCCAATGTAGGATGGCATATGGGCATCAGCAAGACGACACGCCACACAGAATTGATTGCGAATTATTTTAAATGGATCAGCCAGAAAAAGACAAGCTACTATATGACGACCCTAAACGGACAGTCCACTGTGCTTTATCCCTATGAGAATCAGGAGATTTTAAGGCTGTATCCCTGGATGAAACTAAACACAAAGTGTATCGAGATATCCCGGAACCGTGTCTATCCGTACAAGGCTCCGGACAAGATCGTTCCTCCCTACGTGATAGAGACGATCCTGCAGGATGTGTGTATACAGGCCTATAGAAAAGAACTTTCCCCACAGGCCGCACTGCAGAAAGGGGAGAACAGGATCCGGAAACTGTTTCTATAAAAATGACACTGCTGCTGATGGACCGGTCAGTTTTATATCCCTCCATCAGCGGCATTTTTGATACTAATTACGTACCGCCAGACTCCTCTTATTATTTTATCAGATCAGCTGCTTTCTATAACGAAATTTTTTCACAACCCTCTTTATTTTTTTCATTCAGGAAACGCCGCCAATATTTCAGGTTTGCATAAGCGGATATCTGTTTCATATATATCACATCATAGGCCCCCCCTACCACACCTACAATCGGAATCCCCTGCAGGAACTTCATGTACAGCAGCTCTTTTGATAATAACCGAGCCGTCCTGCTGATTTCCTCTTCTCTGCTATAATCTTCCGGGAGCTGCCCTGTTATGATATATTCATTCAATTTAAGATCCTGCTCTTTCATCTGATCGCCATAAGAGACTGCTCCCTGAATCAGCAGCAGCACAAAATACCGCTCCTCCTCCGAGTCATAATCGTAACCATAACTGAGGGAAATTTCATAAATATTTTTTAATATCAGCCCCGTAAAAAGAGGGATATCCGGCAAACCAATCCCCAGAGTTCCCAGACCTATTCCTGAAACACCGGACAGTACCAGGTTCTTCGCCCCCACTGTTCCCGCCTTTCTGGAAAAGGCCCTCAGAGAACTGCGGTTCTGCCGCACCTCGTCTGCATATTTATTGACCTGATAGGTCTTTTCCAGATCCTCTTTTCTATACGTCTTTTCAATCACTGCAGTTCCCTTTTCAAAAATGAGCATAAATGCCTTGGCAAAAGCTGCATCCAGTGTATGCTGTAACTTTTCGGGAACCTTCTCCGCCAATTTTTGATTCAGAAGGGTATCCTTCTTTTCCTGCCGGCCCTTTAAAAAGGCGGATTCCTTCCGCGCTAAATTATCCCACTCTCTTTCAAAAGGATTTTTTTTCTGAAATATTCCCATAACTGATCTTCCTCTCTAAAAGATAATTTCTATAGTCTGCGTGTATTTGTTATAATAAAAGTAATCTTCTATACACCACTTCATAATGACTATAATATGAACCTGCACTTAAGCTTAATATAACATAAATGACAATGTAAATTATCTATTCCAGATATTCTTTAGAAAGTATTAAGCTTTCACTTGTACCACATGCTTAATGACTGGAGGTCTCAATTTGAAAACACAATATGTAAAATCGGAACGTGCACACTTTATGTTTCCTAATATGCATTTCGGTATTCTGGCAGAAGTAAATGCCGCATTTAACTTTCTTAAAGTCTGCAATTGTCTGGATATTCTGGCGGATGCACATCCACTTCTAAGGAGTACAATTCAATATGAAGATGGAACTTCCAGACTCTATTATGAAATTAAAAAGTTATCCACAATTGTTGTCTGTGAAAGGGAAAATATTAACAGTATTTGGAACGATTATGTGGAAATCTCTGGCAAGGAATGGGATATATTTCAAAACGGTTTGCTAAAGGTCTTTTTATATCCAACTGACCTGTTACAGGCGGGGATCCATGGGAAATTACTCAACGGCAGTGGGAATTGAAATTCCGAAGAGTTTCCGAATTGAACGTATTACATTGTCGTTTTGCAGAATTTGCGTTAAGATATAAGCAAACAACTGAATACATTATCTTCAGGGCAGGGTGAAATTCCCGATTGGCGGTAAAGTCCGCAAGCAATATGCAGATTTGGTGAAAGTCCAAAACCAACAGTATAGTCTGGATAAAAGAAGATATAAGACAGGTATTTATGCTGCCTTGTTATCTGCATGACCTGTTTTATCCTTTTCAAAATAGCACCTGTAAGATATTTGCAGATGTTATTTTTATTTATGGAGGAATCTCAACATGAACAGTAAAACGAAAAAGCTAACTTCTACTGCTATGCTTTGTGCTATAGCCTATGTTGCTGTCACAATAGGAAGAATACCTATTGTTCTGTTTCTTAAATACGACCCTAAAGATGTAATAATTACTCTGGGTGGTCTAATATGGGGGCCACTGACAGCTTGTCTTATATCTGTAATCGTTTCTTTTATTGAAATGATAACCGTCAGTGAAACGGGAATTATTGGCTGCATTATGAACATAATTTCTTCTTGTACGTTTGCTTGTACTGCTGCATTTGTTTACAAGAGAAAGCATACTCTATACGGCGCACTACTGGGACTGGTTTTAGGAAGTGTCTCTATGGTAGTTGTTATGCTTTTGTGGAATTATCTTATCACACCACTTTATATGGGTTATCCTCGTGAAGCAGTTGTAAAATTACTTCTTCCTGCCTTTTTACCTTTCAATTTAGTAAAAGCTGGACTAAATGCAGGTCTTACGTTTTTTCTATATAAACCAGTAGCAACTGCTTTACGTAAAACTGGCTTTATTGAAAGCCCAAGTAAGCAAAACGGTAAAAAGTTAATCGGACTATCTCTGGTGTTTGCGTTGGTAATAACAACTTGTATTTTACTTATCTTATCAATGAATGGTCTGCTTTGAGGGTACGATAATGGAAAGAGATAAAAAAATGATTATTGAAGGTATCGTTGTACATGGCAGAGGTATCGGAAAACTAGTAGGAAGCCCCACTGCTAATTTAGGAGAATTACGAAGCACAGAAATACCAGCACCGGGTGTTTACACTTCTCTGATTTTTTGGAACAAACAGATATACCACGGAATTACACACATCGGAAAACGTCCTACTGTTGATACTGACGAAAATATTTCTATTGAAGTGCATTTTTTTAATTTTAGCAGGGATATCTATGGTGATATTATTCGTGTTCAACTATATACAAAACTACGAGAACCGCAGAAATTCAGCGACTTAACGGCACTACTGAATCAGATAAGACGAGACTGTATAGCAACACGAAAATTTTTCGGCATAAATGATTTATCCCCGGCTTTGTATATGGATATCAATAAACATCTGGCGATAGTTGGCAAAGCAGAGGTGTTCTTATCGACCAAAGAATTTGATATATTATATCTACTGTATTCCAATCCCGATATTACATATAGCAAAGAGCAAATTTATGAAGCTGTATGGCATGAATGTTCTAATGGTTGTTTTCATGCTGTTGAAAACACAATCTTTCAAATCAGAAAAAAAATACGTCCACATCTAAATGGTACTGACTGCATAAAAACAGTTGTTGGCTATGGCTATAGATTTTTAAAGTCCTAAGAACGAAAAAAAGCCGAAAACCTTGTCTTCACAAGTGTTTTCGGCGTTGTTTGTGGCGTTCCTGAGCGGATTCGAACCGCTGGCCTTCCGCTTAGGAGGCGGACGCTCTATCCTGCTGAGCTACAGAAACATTAAAAATCTATATTTAATTTTAGTTGTTGTCTCAAACACAATTAATAATATAACATGAATCCGGGAAATTCTCAACTTTTTTTGCAAACATTTTTATAATTTTCTGCCTGCTATCTTAGATGAAAGCGGATATTCTATCAGAAATTAATATATCCCTGCAGCCAGATTGTTCCTTTAAATCTTCTGCCCATCTCAGGCTCTCCCATTACTTCTTTTGCCGGCACACATACATCGAATTGCAGCTCATTTACATCCAGCTTCATCTGATACAACGGCTCTTTCGTCAGTGTGTTTTCTCTTTTCCTGACTGCCAGTATTTCTCCCATTATAGAGTACAGATCACATTCCACACCGTATGGCATAAAGTATGTATCTACTATTGTAAATATATCTTCATTAATCAGCCTGCGGGATACTTTAGAATATGTATCTATGTCATCCAGTGTCAGTGTTTCTATGGCCGTCTGGTCTCCGCTTCTTGCTGCATTGAGCAACAGCTTTCGGTTGTCAGACGCTTCTTTTTCATTCTTCACCTGATTTTCACTCTTTTTTACAGGAAACAAAATTTTCCCTGAAAGCGCCAGTCCTGAAAATGTAACAGAGGTCGACAGCTCTGTTGCAAAGCCAAGCTGTCGCTCCCTCATATATTCAATTCCATTCTGCAGATGAAAAATAAGGCTGATTCCGACCTTTGGATCCTCACATATCCCAACGTACTCTTCTTTTTCTATTCTTTTCTCTACAATAACATCCGCGTATGTGGTCACACCGCTTCCTTCAAAGTACGGAAAATAATAATCTGCATCAAAATTTTCGAATTCGTCCAGTTCACCACACAAAGTTATCCCCACATTCTGTCCATATTCCTTCTGAAATTCACAGTAATCTGCCCAATTCTGATAGGATACGATTGTCTGGTGTGTAAAAGTATTTTCTACCTGGTCCAATAGTTCTTTTAGTTCTTTCTTTGTCTGCAGGTTGTTAAATCCAATTGCTTTCAGATATTGATGCATAATATTCTCCAAATTATAGTACTATATTAGTTACTGTGCGCATCCGCAGGGTGTGAACAGTAATCTATATTATATTAATACTATTTTCTAATATATATTCATGATTCCCTTAATTCTTCGGAGTCATCACTGCATTACCGCCCATATACGGACGAAGAGCCTCCGGTATTTTAACGGAGCCATCTGCCTGGAGGTTATTCTCCAGGAATGCAATCAGCATTCTTGGCGGAGCAACTACCGTATTATTCAGTGTATGTGCAAAGTATTTTGTCTTATCACCTTTTACACGTATTCCCAGCCTTCTTGCCTGAGCATCGCCAAGATTTGAGCAGCTTCCTACCTCAAAATATTTTTCCTGTCTCGGAGACCATGCTTCTACATCCACTGATTTCACTTTCAGGTCTGCAAGGTCGCCGGAACAGCACTCCAGAGTACGCACCGGTACATCCAGAGAACGGAATAAATCCACAGTATTCTGCCATAACTTATCATACCATTCCATACTGTCTTCTGGTTTACATACAACGATCATTTCCTGTTTTTCAAACTGATGAATACGATATACACCGCGTTCCTCTATCCCATGTGCACCTTTTTCTTTTCTGAAGCATGGTGAATAACTTGTAAGAGTCTGAGGCAGCTCTGATTCTGCCAGCTGTGTATCAATGAATTTTCCTATCATGGAATGCTCGCTTGTCCCGATAAGATAGAGATCTTCGCCTTCAATCTTATACATCATAGCATCCATCTCTGCAAAACTCATAACGCCGGTAACAACATTGCTGCGGATCATATAAGGAGGCACACAGTAAGTAAATCCCCTGTTTATCATAAAATCTCTGGCATAGGAAATCACTGCAGAGTGTAGACGTGCAATATCTCCCATAAGATAATAAAATCCGTTTCCCGCAACCCGTCTTGCGCTGTCCAGATCTATACCATTAAATCGTTCCATAATTTCCGTATGATAAGGAATTTCAAAGTCCGGCACTACGGGTTCCCCGTATCTCTCCACCTCTACATTCTCACTGTCATCTTTTCCAATCGGTACAGATGGGTCAATAATATTCGGAATGATCATCATAATTTTTTTGATGTTCTCTTCAACTTCTTTTTCTTCTGCAGAGAGTGCCTCCATTCTATCAGCGTTTTCTGCTACTTTCTGTTTAAGTACTGCTGCTTCCTCTTTCTTTCCCTGTGCCATCATTGCGCCGATTTCTTTTGAAATCTTATTTTTATCGGCTCTTAAAGCCTCTACTTCCTGCTTAATGTCACGGTTTTTCTGATCCAGCTCTAAAACCTCGTCAACCAGATGCAGTTTATCATCCTGGAATTTATTTTTAATATTTTGTTTTACTGCATCGGGATTGCTTCTCACAAATTTAATATCTAACATGGTATTTCCTCCTCGTTCCCTTTGTATTATTTATTTAAGTCATAAGCTTCCTGAAAAATAGCTCTCTCCAGAGATTCAGATTCCTCCTCTGCCAGTTCGATATAGCTCTGCCCCTTTACAACTTCTTTAATGTAAGTATAGCAGCCTTCCCGGCTGTGCATTGCATTTAATATCCAACCATTGTCCTTTTCATCCAGCATCGTAAGTGCAAAGCTCAGATTGCCGCCCATTTCATGAAAGGCATCGTATTTTACTATACCAATTTTCTGATAATGGTTTTTCATTTTTTTGAAAATATCCTGTATATCCAGCTGATTTTTTTTGGCTATCTCCGCTATTTCTTCAAGTTCTGAAAATCTCGTAAGCATGCTCTCCTCTAGATTCTTGCCATCTTTCCCCTTCATAAACGAAGAATAACTGGTTTTCAGTCTGTTATACTTCATATTCACACTGATCAGCATGACAAATAACAGAATCTGAATCAAAAACAGCAGTACTATCAAATACATGGGATCAAGTCCCAGATTTCCTAATATAGTATTATCCATACTTACTTCCTCCTTATTAAATTATGTATAACCAGAGAATACACCTTATTCCACAGTTTACTGCGGACCCGACCGAAGGGCATATGTTACGGTGTGCCCTTTGGGTATATTCTTTTCCCCTGTTACCGCCAAATTTACCAATCTATTGCCATCACTGTTTATTATGCTGACATTTCCCCAGATTATGATAAGCGGCCCTTAAAGCTTGTTAAATTACTCATTAGCTGTCTGCTTTCCCATTTAATTTAATCCATTCAAACAGACATTTAAATGTAATCAGACTTTATTCGTTTCTAATAGACATAATCAAATCGAATATACGTTCGAGTTCATCCTCCGAATAGTATTCAATCTCTATTCGTCCTTTTCCATTAGACTTCGGATTCACATTTACCTTTGTTCCGATGATATTTTTCATCTTTTCTTCCAGATTATCATAGATAAATGTATGCTCAACCTTTTCAATTTTTTGCTCTTTTTTAGGATTTTTAAGGGCCTTGACCAGTTTTTCTGTCTCCCGAACACTTAATTTTTCATCAAAAATCTTATTTGCGAGCATATATTGCTGCTCTTCATCATCAATTGCAAGAAGAGCCCTGGCATGTCCTGTTGTAATCATATCATCAACGATCATCTGCTGTACTCTTTCACTCAATTTCAAAAGTCGCATTGAGTTTGTAACTGCAGTTCTGCTTTTTGACACTCTTTCAGCTACTTCATCCTGTTTCAGACTAAATTCTTCCAGTAATCGTTTATATGCCATTGCCTCTTCAATGGGATTCAGATTTTCTCTCTGTATATTTTCAATAAGAGAAATTTCAACAATCTCCTGTTCAGTATAACTTTTTATAATCACGGGTATTTCTTTCAGGCCTGCAAGCTTTGCTGCACGCCATCTTCTCTCACCTGCTATAATTTCATAATAATCTTTCTTTTTCTGCACAACCAGCGGCTGCAATACTCCAAACTGTTTGATGGAATCTGCAAGCTCAAGAAGAGCATCCTCGTCAAAATCCTTTCGCGGCTGCTCCCGGTTTGGTTCCACCTGATTTATTTTTACCAGCATTTCACCAGATTCATTTACTTTTTCTTTTTTTTCAGGCTGTATAATATTATCCTGCTTCAAAGGCTTTTTTACAGTTTTTTCACTTTTATCAGGAATCAGACTATCTAACCCTTTTCCGAGTCCATTTCTTTTCACTGCCATCCTTATTCCTCTCCTTTATTAATCACTTCTTCTGCTAACATCATATAGCTCTCTGCTCCGGCAGACTTCGGATCGTATAAATTAATAGGCATCCCGTAGCTGGGTGCTTCTGCCAAACGGATATTTCTCGGTATTATAGTCTTGTATATATTCTGATTCAGATTATCCTTAACATTTTCGACTACTTGTAAAGAAAGATTTGTTCTGGCATCATACATCGTAAAGACAACACCTTCTATTTCCAGTGATGGATTCAGTCTCTCCTGTACCAGTTCAATCGTATGTACCAACTGACTTAAACCTTCCAGCGCATAATATTCACACTGAATCGGTACAAGTACAGAATCAGCTGTTGTCATGGCATTAATGGTAAGCATGCTCAATGCAGGTGGACAATCAATAATAACATAGTCATAATCATCCTTAACCTTCTCAATCTCATTTTTAATAATATATTCCTTATTGTCAACACCTATCAATTCAATCTCAGCAGCTGACAAATCTATATTAGACGGAAGAACATCAAGATTTTCAAAAACCTCACTGCAAATACACTCCTCAATTTCGGCGCCACCAATAATCAAATCATATACAGTGTTTTCAACTTCATTTTTATTTACACTGAGTCCACTCGTCATATTTCCCTGTGGATCCATATCCAAAGCTAATACCTTCTTTCCAAGTCCAGCAAGTGAAGATGATAAATTAATAGCTGTTGTTGTTTTACCCACGCCGCCCTTTTGGTTTGCAATTGCTATAATTCTTCCCATTTTTGTACTCCTTTCATTGAACACTTCACTATTATAGCACTTTTTCATCTGCATATCTATATAATGTTTCACGTGAAACATAGATTTTTTAATAATTATGAGGTTAAAATTGCAATTTTCTATGATTTGGTAATTTTCAATCTAAAAACCCAATGTTTCACGTGAAACATTATCTAAAGTGAGTTTTTTTAATCGAAGAGATGCTGAAGGGGAGAGTGGCAGGTTCATTCGATCGGAAGAAAAAAAAGCGTTTACCTGTTGATGTCTTTTTTCTAAAACTATAGTTCTATCAATTATCTGGTAATTCAACACCTAATTATAAAGTAATTAAATATATGTAATATTTAATTTTAAAAATAAATTTATCAAATTAATCCCTATCTATCTGAATAGACTTACATGATGTTAAAATCTCATTCTTTCTCCTTTCTATCACCCCAAATCATATCCAATTCAATCCGCGTTTCCCGGAAAATCCCCCATTTATTGTTTTTTATTCCGATTTGATGAACCCAGCCTGTCTGAAACGGGTCGCCAGCCGGATCCTGTGAAACTTTCGTGTCCATTTCTGGAGGCATAGAGAGCGCCTTAGACTTACTAGATAAAAAGCGTACCGGATTGGAAGGATAAAATCTGCTCACCATAGCAGATTTTAAGGCGGCCTGAGCCGCGCAATTCATCAAAATTGCGGGGTGAATGCCGCCGGTTCCTTCCAATCCGGTGCGCTTTTTATCTAGTAAGTCTTGGCAAACGGCCAGCCACCGGAAATGAACACGAAAATTTCACAGGATCCGGCTGGCGACCCGTTTCAGACAGGCGACCCACACATTCCCCAATAAAATTCACTTAAACAAATTTACATGTCCCCCTCAGTGTAGTATAATAGATAATATAAATTCAGAAAGAGGTGATACTTGGTGAGTTGGAAGAAAAAGCTCACAACATGTGCTCTTCTTGGAGGTAGCGCTGCCGGGATAATGCATGTTGTCAATAGACTGGTTTATTACATTTCTACAATAGATAACCTATTATACCATAAAGATGAAAAGTATTATGATTGGAGATTCGGCCGGATTTTCTACACAAAACAAGGTAGCGGTTCTCCAATTTTATTAATTCATGACCTTAATGTGATAAGCTCATCATGTGAATGGGAAAAAGTTGTTGAAACACTCGCACAAACCAACACTGTTTACACAATTGACCTGCTCGGATGTGGACGTTCGGACAAGCCAAATCTAACATATACTAACTATTTATATGTGCAACTGGTCACCGATTTTATCAAACATATCATCTCCAGTAAGACTGATGTGATAGCAACAGGCGAATCCGGTACCTTTGTTTTAATGGCATGTGCAAACGACAACACAATTATTGACAAAGTAATGCTGGTTAATCCACAAAACCTTGTTACTTTGGCAAAGATACCAACAAAACGCACAAAAATACTTCGACATTTTATAAGCACGCCTATAATTGGTACATTCGCCTACAATATGCTTGTTAATAAGAGAACAATAGAGGACAATTTCAGGACCCAGTACTACTATGATCAAAACAAGATTGATGAAAGAAGTATCATGACCTCTTTCGAATCCTCACACAAATGCAACACACGCTCAAAGTATTTATACGCAAGCATGAAATCCCGTTATACAAATGCAAACGTACTGCACTGCCTAAAAGGCCTGACAAACAGCATATTCATCATCGTAGGCAATGCCAATCCAGAAAATGCACTCACAGCAAACCAATACCAGAACCAACTGCCATCCATTGAAATCATCGGAATAGATAAAACAAAACATTTGCCACAGATGGAGGCACCAGCAGAATTCATAGAACAAACCCACATCCTCTTTGATATCGAGGGGGATATCTGAATTGGGTAGGGGGGACGTTCTGCAGGAGTGGAATAGG
>LDAQ01000117.1 GCA_001028025.1 Faecalicatena fissicatena
GGAAATCCGCAAAATCAGCGCGAAAAAAGCTGCTTCCGAAGCAGCTTTTTAGAACACCTGAGCCGCTTAATCATCAGATTAAGCGGTGAATGTGTTCGGTTCACGCTGATTTTGCGGATTTCCTCTTACTGCTGCTTGGCGCAGCGGCTGTATTTCCAACAGGACAGGTGTTTTTCACAGTCCGTCCCGGCTCACGGTAAGCGCCCCCCCTTCGTCCGCTCCCGAGTCTAAAGCTCGTGAGCTAAATCCCAATTTATTTTTTCTTTACGTAGGGGGTTCCCTGCAGCGGAAGAACCGTCTGGAATTCTCCGCTTAGTTTATAGTAAGCTCCTGCAACTGCCGGGGCCGTCGGAATGGATGTGATCTCACCAATTCCGATTGCGCCGTATCCCACGTCCACGCCCGGTTTTTCCACGATAAGAGAAACAAGTTCCGGTACCTTATCCGCCTTAAACAATCCCAGTGTACCGAATCTGGACACCGGATATCCGTCCTTAATCTCATATCTTTCTGTCAGAGCATATCCCATGCCCATCACGACACCGCCTTCAATCTGGCCCTCTACACTGACCGGGTTTACCGCTTTCCCAACATCATGGGCCGCTGCCATTTTTTTGACCGTACCATCCTCATTCAGGACACAGACCTGTGTCGCGTAGCCATAGGCCACATGGGACACAGGGTTCGGTACATCGCTGCCCATCTTATCCGTCTTTGCCAGATACTCGCCGTAGTAGTCTTTTCCTTCCAAAACCTCCAGAGACTGCCCTTTCAAATCTTCTTTCAGGTTCTCTGATGCCCGCTTTGCAGCCTCTCCGGTAACCAGTGTCTGCCGGGAGCCCGAAGTTGTTCCTGAGTCCGGGGAATTGGAGGTGTTTGGCTGACAGTACTTTATCCGGTCCACCGGCAGGCCGGTTGTCTCGGATACCACCTGAGTCAGTACGGTTCCCAATCCCTGACCGATGCAGGATGCGCCCGCATGGATTTGTACCTTTCCGTCTTTTACCAGCAGGCGGCACCGTCCCCAGTCGGGCAGTCCCACGCCTACTCCCGCATTTTTCATGGCACAGGCAATTCCAGCATAAGGTTCGCTTTCATAAAGCTCTTTTACGGCTTCCAGTGTCTCCGCCACACCCGTGGAACCGTCGGCAATCTGCCCGTTCGGGAGCACCTGCCCCGGACGGATGGCATTACGGTAACGGATCTCCCACGGAGAAATACCCACCATCTCTGCCAGCAGGTCCAGATTGCGTTCTGAACCAAAGCAGGTCTGGGTTACACCGAATCCTCTGAATGCTCCAGCCGGTGGATTATTGGTATATACTGCTTTTCCGTCTATATCTATCACCTGAAAATTGTATGGCCCGGCGGCATGCGTACAGGCGCGCTGGAGTACGGGGCCGCCCAGAGATGCATACGCCCCTGTATCCGATACGACAACAGCCTTCATGGCAGTCAACATGCCGTTCTCATCGCAGGCCGTTGTAATGTCCATCCACATCGGATGGCGCTTCGGATGGACCACAATACTCTCCTGCCTGGACAGCTTTACTTTCACAATCCGCTTCGTCAGATATGCCAGAAGCGCCGCGTGATGCTGGACACTGACATCCTCTTTTCCACCGAAACCGCCCCCAACCAGTTTGTTTTCCACAATGACTTTTTCTGGCGGAAGGCCCAGCATGATACAGCACTCATGCTGGGTATCGTATGTACCCTGATCTGTAGAATAAATAAATACTCCGTCATCAAATGGCATGGCAACCGCACACTCCGGCTCCAGGAAGGCGTGCTCGGTCCAGGGAGTTTCATAGTGTTTTGTTACCTTATACTTTGATTTTGCAATCACCTCATCCGCATTTCCCCGGACCAGGTGCTCGTGTGCCAGGACATTTCCTGATGCATGGACAAGCGGGGCGTCCTCTTTCATGGCATCAAATGGACTGAGCACCGGTTCCTGCACTTCATAATCTACCTTTACAAGGCTCTTCGCCCGCTCAAGGATCTCTGGTGTCTCCGCTGCCACAAGGCAGATCGCATCTCCAAGGTAATGGGTGGTTTTGCCCACCGGAATCATGGTATCCCAGTCCTGTTTCAAATGTCCGACTTTTACCTGCCCTGGTATATCTTCTGCGGTAAAGACGCCGATTACACCTTCCAGCGCTTTTGCCTCCTCTGCATGAATCGCCAGTACCTTTGCCCTTGGATACTCGGAACGGACTGCGCTTCCATAGATCATGCCGTCAAGATATATATCATCCGGATATTCTCCGGTTCCCAATACCTTTTCCTTCGCATCAATCCTCTGGATTGCTTCGCCTACCAGCGCAACGCCGCTGTTGTCCGTAACGGACAGATTTTCCCGGAATATCCTGGCACTGAGAAGGATTCCTTCGATGATCTTCTTATACCCTGTGCACCGGCAGATGTTATTGCGGATCGCCGCCGTCACTTCCAGGCGGGTGGGATCCGGATTCACATCGATCAGACCTTTTGCACACATAACCATGCCGGGAATACAGAAACCGCACTGAACGGCGCCTGCTGTACCAAAGGCGTAGGCATACACTTCTTTTTCTCTTTCGCTCAATCCCTCAACCGTAACGATTGATTTTCCCTCCATCTTGGAAATCATGGGAATACAGGCGCGTGTTGTCTTTCCGTCAACCAGAATGGTACAGGTACCGCAGGCTCCCTGGCTGCACCCGTCTTTGACGGATGTCAGGCGAAGGTCATCCCGCAGGAACCGCATCAGCTTTTTATCCTGCTCTGTCTGATAATCCTTCCCATTTACATGAACTGTAAACATATACTACCTTCCTTTCCCCGGAAACTTCCGCTTCCCGGAACTTTATTCTGAAAGATCTGACCTGAAGTCTATATCTTTTAATTCTGTTTCATATGCCTCTACGTATCTCACTTTGTCCTGCAGACCGGACATGATCTGCCGGCCGCCATTGTCTCCGGAAAGTTCCCTGAGATCCCTGAAAAACTTTTTATCCCAGAGAACCGGATTGCCCGGACGCCCCCTGTGGCATGCACTGATGATCTGCCCTCTGTGCAGATCCGCTGTATTCAGGATCCTCTGGATCGTGGCCGGATTCAGGTTGGGCTGGTCACACACACAGAAGAGAATCCCCTGAATATCCGGAAACTGTTCTGTGCATGCTTCTGTTCCAAGCCGGACAGAGCGGGAAAGTCCCAGTTCCGGCTCTTTATTACTGACAGTCCTCATACGCAGAAGCTTTGCTTTTTCTTCTATTTCTTTATATCCTGTCACGATAAACGCCGGAAAATCTCCTAATGCACTGATTTTATCCAGCATATATTCAAACATTGGCCTGCCTGCGACTTGTGCAAGCAGCTTGTTTTCCCCAAACCGCACGCTTTTCCCTGCTGCCAGCACAACAATTGCATATTTCCCCCGCATATGTTCATGCCTGGTTACTGCTTCCAGCACCCCGCCGCCAACGGCCCTTGCCTTGTCAGAAATAGTAAAGCAGTGATTTGATTCGCAGCGTGCGTCTATATCTCCTATTTTCAACCCTTCTTTTACATTGACACCGGGCTGAAGCATTCCTCTGACGATTCCGCTCATCTGGGCATATACTTCTTTCCCCCCGGTAACCGCAACTGCCTGCCCCTTCTCCACCACATCCCCAATGGCTGCCAGCGGCTGCATCTCCCCGCCGCCTGCGGCACGGATCAGCCGTTCAGTCGTATAACCCCAGACATTTCCCGGAACTCCGGTGTTCGGGATCGCACTGCCATCATATATGATGTCTCCAAGCGTGTGCCCTCTTTTTGTTTCCACAACACAGTTGCAGTCAATTCCCGCAGTAAATCCAGGACCCACTCCTATGACAAATGGAGCATCTGTTATCTTTGTTCCGGTATTTCTTTTTGCCAGAATTGCATCCACAATTACATCCGGCTGAAAATCAGCGGCTATTTTGGCATCTGCGTCCACTATTACCGCAATATCCCCATCTGCCAGAATGTCTTTTGCCTCCTTCTCTGAATGTACAAGAACGCCTTTCATGTCCTCCACGACAGCCGTTCCTTCATAGACCGCCCTGGACAGAGCCGCCATTCTCCGTACAGTCAGTGGGACTGCAATTTCTGTCATGATGATCTGATGTCCGCTGTGATACAGGCGCGAGGCGATTCCTGTTGCCAGATCCCCCGCTCCCTTGATTAGTATTTTCATCTCTGTGTCTGCCTTCCTCCTGCTGTTACTGTGATTTTTGCAAATCCCTGGTGCTCTGCCAGTCTGCAGATCTCCAGTGCCTGCTCCTCTTCTCTCAGGCCATCAGCCTTGTTCAGAACAAGCCTGTAAGACATATGGGGCATTATATTCTTCTTTCCGGCCCGGCTGTCCAGTGCCAGCTTTGCGATGTCTCTTGGGCAGACCCGATCCGTTTTCTGCTTGTTCAGCAGTCCGGCGGCAATTTCTGACCGAAAACATACTTCTTCCAGCGGCTTTCCAAGACTGTCAAGTCCGCAGATATTGATTACATGTGTGGTCTCCGGGAGCAGTATCGGCTCATGGGAAGCCGGAACCTTCATTGGTAATTTTTTTGCACCGTCCGCCTCAATCAGCAGCGGGTATCCCAGTTCCAGAACCCCATTTAGAAATTCACGGGAAGGTGATTTCATTTTTCCATCACTGGCGGGCAGTCCCAGCCAGACCATGCCTTCCGATTCCAGGATTTTCCCGAGCCTCTCTATCGAGGGCTCCAGCAGAAACCAGGGGGCTTTCCCTGCCATCATATGGGTAGTTGTTGTCACAATTACTCTTCTGCCCCCCCGTAGATACTCTCCCGCCATCTGTGTGATCAGGGTTGTTTTGCCTCCGGCGCCTGTGAATGAGATAACCGGATTTGCTGTTTTTTCTATATTTAATGCTTCCAGAAGGGAAGGACACTGCTCAAGTGCGCCCTTCCGATATGCTTTTATCATATGCTGCCCTTCTTATGATTCTAAGATGTTACTGTTCACACCCTCCGGGCGTGCACAGTAACGGAGTGCACGGCACGGTCTGAACAGTAACTCTAAGATTCTTCGTCTTCTTTCTTAACGCCATGCCTTACATACTGACCGGCATTTTCTATTTGTATTTCACCATTTTCGGCTACCAGCCGGCCACGCAGAAATACTTTCTCCGCCCTGCCTTTTATCCTGGTGCCTTCCATGGGGCAATAGTCAATATTGGTCTTCTGTGTCTCTTTTGACAGGATCCATTCTGTCTCCGGGTTCCATACTACAATATCTGCATCGCTTCCCGGAGAAAGCGTTCCTTTCCGGGGATACATACGGTATAGTTTTGCCGGATTCTCGGACAGATATTTACACATCTGTTCTATAGTGATATGTCCTTCGTTTACTCCGAACTGATAGATCAGGCCCGGGCGCTCTTCTCCGCCGGGCATTCCGCACGGTGTCAGAGAGAAGTCTTCGCTTCCCGCACTCTTCTGCTCAAGGTTAAAACTGCAGTGGTCCGTACAGATTGTCTGGATCCTGCCTTCTGAAAGTGCCCTCCAGAGAACTTCCTGATTCTTCTTCCTGCGCAGCGGAGGTGCAATCATGTATTTTCTGCCCTCTCCGTCGGGCAGGGAATATTTGCTGTCATCCATGAGGAGATACTGAGGACAGGTTTCTACATAAACGGTCTGCCCTTCCTCTCTGGCACGCTGGATTTCCCGGTAGCCTTCTGCGGAACTCAGGTGCACCACGATGACCGGTGTGTCCACGCATTTTGCTATTTTCAGCAGACGGTTGATGGCCTCTGCCTCTGCCGCCGGCGGGCGCGTTCCAGGATAATCCGAAACATCTCTGCGGTTTCCTTTTTTCTGCAGTACTTCTACCAGCCTTGCATCTATGATTCCCTTATTTTCACAATGTACTCCTGCAATTCCACCCAGTTCTTTGAGACGGGACAGTATTTCGTACATGGTCTTGTCATCAACTATCATGTTGTCGTATGTCATATACAGTTTGAAAGAAGAGATTCCTTCCGCCACAACCTGCTCCAGTTCACGGCTGACGTCCTGGTTCCAGTCGGAAAGAGCCAGGTGGAACGCATAATCGCAGGAAGACTGCCCGTCCGCTTTTCTATGCCAGTTGTCCAGAGCCTCGGCCAGCGTTTCACCCTTATTCTGTGTCGCAAAATCTATGATGCAGGTGGTTCCTCCCGCAATCTCTGCCTTTGTTCCGGTGTCAAATTTGTCTGCCGTTATGGTGTTGCTGACTTCCAGGGCCATATGGGTATGTGCATCAATAAATCCCGGGAAGAGGTATTTTCCCCGGACGTCCTCAAGCTCAGCGTCCCTGAATTCCAGATTTTCACCGACTGCCAGAATCTTTTCGCCCTTTACCAGGATGTCAAGTTCTTTCAGCCCTTCGCCGCTTACAATGATTCCGCCTTTAAATAAACGTTTCATAACCATTCCTTCTTTCTGTCTGTGCAGGGGCCAGTTTTTTGCCCCTGCCTGCTGTCCTGTTACTTTCCTGTTCGTCCTGTTGCCTTCTTTTTTAACTGTATCTGCTTTTTCGTGCGCTGCCCCATTGTGATTCCGCCTTATGACGCAGAGAGCAGGTGCTGATTGCTGAATTATTATTTGACGTACTGTCCCAGAAGGTACGGATAATCTCTGACAACAGTTTCAATCAGCTGCTGCAGTCCTTCCGGAAGTTTTGTCTCTTCTCCCTTAGTCCAGGTAAAGGTATCGCCCAGGTATCTTACCCTGCATACTGCTTTTTCTCTGTCCATAACCGCAAAGCCCTGATTCTTGCTGTCTTCCAGGTCTTTTTCTCCAGCAAACAGGGTAAATTTATCCAGATAAGGTGCGCTTTCATATGGGCAGAAGCTCTTGCAGTTTCCGCATTCGTTGCACATATAGTCTACGTGGATAATCTGATGTTTTGCCATGCCAGGCACCCGGATGGCGATATTCGCACGGTTTGGACATACTTCCACACAGTTTTCGCAGATGGTAGAGCATCCAAGGCAGCGCTCTGTCTCTGTCTTTCTGGTCTCCGTATCTCTCAGGATACCACGGCGGCTGTAAACCTTTTCTTCGTCCGCCTGTTTGTCAAAGTCTTTTGCAAGGCTTTGCCCAATCACAGCCTCTGCTGCTTTTCTGCCGTCCCGGATGCCTTCCACTACCGTTGCAGGGCCGCCCAGGCCGTCCCCTACTACATAGATGCCTTCCAGATTTGTCTCGCAGGTATCTTCCCGAACCATTGCTTTTCCACGCTCATTTACATGGATTCCGTTCGCCTCATACAGCTCACTCGGAACCTTTTCGCCTACGGCAACGATCACGGTGTCCGCCAGAACTTCCCTGGTCTCTTCTGTCTCTGTAACGCCTCTTCTGCCGGAATCATCGATATCTCCCAGTTTCATCACTCTGCAGATCAGCCTGCCGTTCTCCAGTCTGACAGGGGCCAGCAGTTCCTTGAATTCCACGCCGTCCTCCACTGCCATCAGCAGTTCTTCCTCGTCTGCCGGCATATAGCGTTTGGTTCTTCTGTAAACGAGAGAAACCGTTTCAACACCCTTCGTCCGTTTTGCGGCTCTGGCTGTATCCATTGCGGTATTGCCTCCGCCGATGACAACCACATGTTTTCCGAGGTCCAGATCGCCGTCTTTTTCTTTAAATTCTCCCAGGAACTCCAGCGCATTCATCGTCTCGCCGGATTCCAGCTTCAGGATGCCCGGTTTGGATGCGCCGACTGCAAATATGACGGCTTCATATCCCTGCTCTTTTAACTGCTGTGCGCTTTCTATTTTCGTATTATATTGAATATCAACGCCTGCCGCCGTGAGTATCTCAGCATCCTTGTGAATGGAACTTCCTGCAATTCTGAATTCCGGAATCACATGGCGTACGACTCCGCCCAGGGAATCGGTCTGTTCAAACAGGGTCACTTCCATGCCGCCTCTTCTCAGGAAATATGCTGCCGCCATACCCGCAGGGCCTCCGCCGATTACGGCGGCTTTTTTCTTCTCCGTCAGGGGCTTTTTCGTTACCTTTGACAGCCATGCCTCATAGCCATTTTCTGCGGCTTCCAGCTTCATGCCCCGGATATGTACGGGTTCTTCGTAAAAGTTGCGGGTACATTTGCTCATGCAGTTATGTGCACAGATTGTTCCAGTAATGAACGGCAGCGGGTTCTTCTCTGTAATGACCTCCATTGCCTCCTCATATTTTCCGGCATTCACAAGCTGCAGGTATGTGGTAATGTCCTGGTGGATCGGGCAGCCTTCTTTGCACGGTGCAACGAAGCAGTCCAGAAGCGGAACTTCTTTTTTCATTTTGCGGGAAGGAAGGGGTTTGACTGCCTTCACATGGTGCAGGCTGACCTTTGCCGCCTCTGCCAGTGCTTTTGATCCCTCAATGCTTACGCCCCCGAATGTACCGCCCTCTGTTTCCAGTATGCGGGCGATCTGGCACATTCGCTGGTATCCGCCCGGCTTCAGCAGTGTTGTGGCAACGGTCACCGGCCAGATGCCTGCGTCCACGATTCCCTTTATATTATAGAAATCGGCTCCGCCAGAGAATGAGATCCTCAGTTTTCCGCCGAACTCTTCCGCCAGCTTTGCAGCCAGTGAGATGGATAGCGGATACAGAGATTTTCCGGACATATACATTTCTTCGCTGGGAAGCTCGTTCTGTTTCACATCTACCGGGAATGTATTGGTGATCTTTACACCGAATTCCAGGTTTCTTTCCTCACATACTTTCATCAGGCGTGTGAGCATAGGCACGGCATCTTCGTACTGCAGGTCATCCCTGAAATGGAAATCCCCGAAGGCCACATAATCGTATCCCATCTCGTCCATGGTCTTTCTGGCAAATTCGTATCCTAATAAGGTAGGATTACATTTTATAAAGGTGTGGAAGCCCTTTTCTGTGATCAGGTACATCGCAATCTTCTCGATCTCCTGGGGAGGACATCCGTGCAGGGTGGAGATTGTGACGGAGTTGCAGATTTCTGAGGAAATACTCTCTATATCTTCCTTAGTCACTTTTGTAAATCTATCTGCGTGTTCCAGGAGATACGCTTTACATTCGCTGAAAATTGCAGAATCTTTTGCGTCTTTCATGGTATTCAGGAACTGGTCAATCTTTGGAGACTGGATGCCTTCCAAATCGTATCCAACACTGATATTAAACTGGAATCCGTCCATGCTGCCAAGTTCGAACTCCTTGGCCATCACCTTGAGCAGGAACCAAGCCTTAATGTATTCCTCCATTGCCTGCGGCACGTAAAGCTCCGTAGACCATTCGCAGTTATAGCACTCATCATCGGCCTTAATACACGGCTTATTCACGCACGCCGCCAATTCAGCGCCATCCATCACCTGCACCGTCTTCAGCTCAAAGAAGCGGCTTCCCGTATAATAAGCAGCCACAATATTCTGGGTCAGCTGCGTGTGCGGACCTGCTGCCGGGCCGACCGGCGTCTCCAGCGGACGTCCGAAAATCGTCCGGTTATACCGTGCATCTGCCTGATACGGAGCATGCTCTCCGAATACAGTCCCTGACTTCTCGCGCTCCGTCATAATCCAATCTACTAAATGCCCGAAAGACATCGGGGTCATAATATCGCTCATTTGTGTAAACCTCCTAATAATCTGAATATTCTGAAAATGGTAGGCAAAGGGGTCAGACCCCTTTGCCGCTTCACCGTATCTACGCGTTGATCCTTCCCCAAAGTCCAGCCGCCGCCTGTCTGCAGTCCGCCATCACCTTAGCTTCGTCAATATGCTGCAGTTCTCTGTCCTTCATCAGGACCTTTCCGTTAGCCACTGTAGTAACTACATTCCGGCCATTCATACCGAACAGGATATGTCCGTTGCAATTGTCAGCGCAAAGTGGCGTCAGCGGATCGTAATCTACAATGATCACGTCTCCTGCCGCACCTTCCTCCAGAATGCCGAGTTTCTGCTCAAAATATCTGCCTGCGATCTGTGCATTGCCATCGAAGAGCATCTGCGGTACCTCGCCCCATGCCGCCGTGGCATCACACAGGTGGTGTTTGTGCAAAACATTGGCTACCTTATAAGATTCTGTCATATCGTGAGTATATCCGTCCGTTCCCAGTCCGGTCAGGATCCCTCTGTGCACCAGCTCCATCGTCGGCGGACATCCGCAGGCATTGCCCATGTTCGATTCCGGATTATGTACGACCATGGTGTTCGTATCTTTGATCAGATCCATCTCATGCCCGTTGATGTAGATGCAGTGCCCGAGCAGGGTCTTCTCTCCCAGAATGTTCCAGTCCATCAGCCTGTCTACGATTCGTTTCCCGTAATGCTTCAGGCAGTGGTGCAGATCCTCAATCCCCTCTGCAACATGAATGTGGTATCCCGCGCCGTCAGGTTTGTTCGCCGCCGCCAGTTCCATTGTTTCATCCGAAATAGTAAACTGTGCGTGCATTCCCATCATCCCGGCTATCATTCCGCTGCCGTCCTGCTGCGCGTAACGGATAAATTCTGCATTCTCCATCACAGAGTCCCGCGCTTTGTCCATGCCGTCCCTGTCTGATATCTCATAGCAGAGGCAGGAACGAACGCCGGTCTCCTTGGCCGCTTTTTCTATATGGAACAGAGAACCCCTGATGGAACCGAAGCTGGCGTGGTGGTCAAATATGGTGGTGACACCATTCTTGATACAATCAATATACGTCGCCATGGCACTCAAATATGTATCCTGCAGTGTAAGATTCCTGTCGATTGTCCACCACATGCCGTCCAGGATATCCAGAAAGCCTTTCGGGTCATATCCTTTTACGGAAAGTCCTCTTGCAAAAGAACTGTAAATATGTTCGTGCGCATTAATAAATGCCGGCATAATCACTTTTCCTCCGGCATCAATAAATTCAGCATCCGGATATGCTGCCCTGACCTCTTCAAGGCTTCCCACTTTTTGAATGGTACATCCCTCAATCGCCACAGCGCCGTTTTCCAGATACGGATTCTTCTCATCACGTGTGATTACCCTGCCATTTCCTAAAATAAGCATACTATTCGTCTCCTTTTCTTTTTGAAATAGTCCAAAGATTCCCGGTGCAGATCACCGCGTATACAAATTCTACAAGGGGGTTCTATTCCTTGCACGTCGCACTATATTTTGTATATTCTTTTGTAAAAACAGGCCTTGCTTTTCGCACAGATTTTTTTGGACTGCTTTTGTTGTATATAGAATACCATTAATATAAGATAATTGCAATACAAATACTTAAAAATATTTAGGTAACCTAAAAAATTTTTAGAAAAAGTATTGATTTAATTTTTTTTTATGCTATGATGAGTTTAGAAGCAAAAAGTTTTCGGGAAAAATTCCCAGACTCACACACGAAAGGAATGGTGACTTTGAGCCAGAAATTAGACTTATTAAAACAGATCGCACACGGCCTCTCCGTACAGTTTGGCAGTTCATGCGAGATTGTCATTCACGATCTGAGAAAGAAAGAACTGGAAAGCTCCATTGTCTATATCGAGAATGGGCATATTTCCAACAGAAAGCTGGGCGACGGGCCTTCCAGCGTGGTACTTGAAACGCTGAGCCGGGATCCGTCACAGATTCAGGACCGTCTCTCCTATCTCACCAAGACAGAAGACGGAAGGATACTCAAATCCAGTACCATGTACATCAGAGATGATGATGACAGCATTGCTTACATATTTTCTCTTAACTATGACATCACCTCACTGCTTACCATCGAATCCGCTATCCATTCATTAATCAGCACTGAAAACAAAAAGGAACAGGAAACTGAAAACAACCAGCCACAAAAAATCACCCACAATGTAAATGAGTTGCTGGACACCCTGATCGAACAGGCGCTTGCACTCGTTGGCAAACCGGTTGCTTTAATGAATAAGGATGACAAGGTCGCAGTTGTACATTACCTGAACAACGCCGGCGCTTTTCTCATCACCAAATCCGGAGACAAAGTAGCTTCTCTTTTGGGAATTTCAAAATTCACACTCTATAGTTACATGGACGCAGGCAAATAGTTAGAAGGAGGTTTTTCACACATGGAAACAATCAAATGGGCAGTAAACCGTATGCCTAAAACAGACGATGCACAACTGAAGGTTATGGCGCTTAGCGAGGTAGAAAAAGCTCGGGCCTTTCATGAAAGCTTTCCACAGTACAGCATCACCCCGCTTGCCAGACTGGATAAGATGGCAGACAGACTGGGATTAAAGGAAGTATACGTGAAGGATGAATCTTACCGGTTCGGCCTGAATGCTTTCAAAGTACTGGGAGGCTCTTTCGCAATGGCACGCTACATAGCGGGGCAGGTTGGTAAGGATGTTTCCGAACTCCCTTATCAGGTGCTGACTTCCGAAGAACTGAAAAAGGAATTCGGTCAGGCCACCTTCTTCACAGCCACAGACGGGAATCACGGTCGCGGTGTTGCATGGGCAGCCAATAAGCTGGGACAAAAATCAGTAGTACTGATGCCCAAGGGAACGACACAGACCCGTCTCAATAACATACTTGCCGAAGGCGCACAGGCAACTATAGAGGAATACAATTATGATGAATGTGTGCGCATGGCCGCAGACATGGCAACAAAGACCGAAAACGGCATTATGGTACAGGATACTGCATGGGACGGCTATGAGGAGATCCCGGCGTGGATCATGCAGGGATACGGAACCATGGCAATGGAAGCCAATGAACAGCTGAAGGAATACGGCTGCGGAAGACCCACCCATGTATTTATCCAGGCAGGGGTAGGATCTCTGGCAGGGGCTGTACAGGGCTACTTTGCAAACCGCTATCCGGAGAATCCGCCAAAAGTGATCGTAGTGGAAGCCGAAGCCGCTGCCTGCCTTTACAAAGGCGCATCACTGGGAGACGGAAGCATCCAGATCGTGGACGGGGATATGGTAACTATCATGGCCGGGCTGGCCTGCGGAGAGCCGAACACCATCTCCTGGGATATCCTGAAAAACCATGTGGATACTTTTATTGCAGCGCCGGACTGGGTAGCCGCAAGAGGCATGCGTATGCTGGCAGCTCCGGTGAAGGGAGATGCACCAGTTACTTCCGGAGAATCAGGAGCCGCACCGTTCGGCACACTGGCATGCATCATGTGTATGGATGAATACAAAGAATTAAGAGCGCATCTTGGACTGGACGAAAACTCCAGAGTCCTCCTCTTCTCCACAGAGGGAGATACAGATCCTCAGAGATATGAATCCATCGTCTGGGGCGGGAACGACCGCTAAGCAGCGTGATATTAAGCTGATTAATTATTAAGGATACAGAGCATTTAACATAAATATTTTATATTCTAAAAAGGAGAGGTAATAATGGACTTTAACAAAATCAAAGAAGCTGCACAAGGTTATCAGGCTGACATGACCAAATTTTTGAGGGACATCGTAAAATTCCCGGGCGAGAGCTGTGATGAGAAGGCGCATATCGAACGTATTGCCGAAGAGATGAGGCATCTCGGTTTCGACAAGGTTGAGATCGATCCTCAGGGTAATGTTCTCGGCTACATGGGAACAGGCGAGAAAATCATCGGGTTCGATGCCCACATTGATACCGTAGGAATCGGCAATATCGAAAACTGGACTTTTGATCCATACGAAGGGTATGAAAACGACGAAGAAATTGGCGGCCGCGGTGTTTCCGACCAGTGCGGCGGTATTGTTTCCGCAGTATACGGTGCCAAAATCATGAAAGACCTTGGTCTGCTGAGCGATAAATACACAGTACTCGTAACCGGAACGGTTCAGGAAGAAGACTGTGACGGACTCTGCTGGCAGTATATTATCAACGAAGATAAGGTCCGCCCTGAATTCGTTGTATCTACAGAGCCTACAGACGGCGGGATCTACCGTGGACAGCGCGGGCGCATGGAGATCCGCGTAGATGTCAAAGGTGTTTCCTGCCACGGTTCCGCTCCGGAACGCGGTGACAATGCCATCTACAAGATGGCTGATATCCTGCAGGATGTCCGTGCATTAAATGAAAACGACGCAGAGGAAGGCACCGAGGTCAAAGGCCTCGTGAAGATGCTGGATGAGAAGTTCAACCCGGAATGGAAAGAAGCACGTTTCCTGGGCAGAGGAACTGTCACCACATCTGAGATCTTCTTCACCTCCCCAAGCCGCTGTGCAGTAGCAGACTCCTGTTCCGTATCTTTGGACCGCCGCATGACAGCAGGCGAGACATGGGAAAGCTGCCTGGATGAGATCCGGGCTCTTCCAAGCGTAAAAAAATACGGCGAGGACGTAAAAGTTTCCATGTACAACTACGACAGACCATCCTACACAGGACTTACCTACCCGATCGAGTGCTATTTCCCGACCTGGGTAATCCCGGAGGACCACGCAGTAACAAAGGCACTCGAGGAAGCATACACCAGTCTCTACGGCGAATCCAGAATCGGAACCGCTGAGACTGAAGCAATGAGAAAAGCCCGTCCGTTGACCGACAAATGGACTTTCTCGACAAATGGCGTTTCCATTATGGGAAGAAACGGAATCCCATGTATCGGATTCGGACCTGGCGCAGAGGCTCAGGCTCACGCTCCGAACGAAAAGACATGGAAAGCAGACCTCGTAGTATGCGCTGCAGTATACGCTGCACTGCCGACACTTTATTGCAAATAATTTAACAAACAGGTGCAAGGGGGTCAGACCCCTCTGCAGAGGGGTCTGACCCCCTTGCGCTCCATTTTCAGAATATTCACAAAATTAGGAGGATTTTATAATATGAAAACATTACAGGATTACATTGATAAGCTGAACGCACTGAACTTTAAGGAGATGTACAACGGAGACTTTTTCCTGACATGGGAGAAGACAGACGATGAACTGGAAGCAGTATTCACACTGGCTGATGCGCTTCGCTTCATGAGAGAAAACAATATCTCCACAAAGGTATTCGAGAGTGGCCTTGGTATCTCTCTTTTCCGTGACAATTCCACACGTACACGTTTCTCTTTTGCTTCTGCCTGCAACCTGCTGGGACTGGAAGTTCAGGATCTGGACGAAGGAAAATCTCAGGTGGCACACGGTGAGACCGTCCGTGAGACAGCAAACATGATCTCCTTTATGGCTGACGTTATCGGTATCCGCGATGACATGTACATCGGCAAGGGAAATGCTTATATGCACGAAGTTGTTGACTCTGTAACACAGGGAAAGAAGGACGGCATCCTGGAGCAGAAACCGACGCTTGTCAATCTGCAGTGTGACATCGACCACCCGACCCAGGCTATGGCAGATATGCTTCACATCATCCATCAGTTCGGCGGCGTTGAAAATCTCAAAGGCAAGAAACTGGCTATGACATGGGCTTACTCTCCTTCTTACGGAAAACCATTGTCCGTACCGCAGGGAATCATCGGTCTGATGACACGTTTCGGAATGGACGTTGTTCTGGCTCATCCGGAGGGATATGAGGTATTCCCGGAAGTGGAAGCAGTTGCTGCTGATAATGCAAATAAATCCGGCGGTACATTTACAAAAACAAATGATATGGCTGAGGCGTTCAAGGATGCAGACATCGTATATCCTAAGAGCTGGGCTCCATTCGCAGCCATGGAAAAACGTACTGACCTTTATGGAAACGGTGATTTTGAAGGCATCGACAAACTGGAAAAAGAACTGCTTGCACAGAATGCAGAGCACAAAGACTGGGCCTGCACGGAAGAGCTTATGGCGACAACAAAAGATGGCAAGGCACTCTACATGCACTGCCTGCCTGCCGACATTACCGGTGTAAGCTGCGAAACAGGAGAAGTGGATGCAAGCGTATTCGACCGCTACAGAGATCCTCTTTATAAAGAAGCAAGCTACAAACCGTACATCATCGCAGCCATGATCTTCCTCGCTAAGTTCGCGGATCCTGCTGATGTTTTAAAGAAACTCGAAGAAAAAGGAACACCAAGAGTTTTCAAGTAAACTCTCCCCGCATCAGGCTGCCGGGAATCGAACAGGCAGCACAGCGGGCTATCACAGACATGAAATGTAGCATACGCAGAGAAAAACTGGTATGATAAAAAGAAAAACATTAGGAGGTATTTGACATGTTAAAATATGTTGATACAAAAAACGCACCAGCAGCAATCGGACCATATTCACAGGGAATTATCGTAAATGATATCGCATTCTTTTCCGGACAGATCCCGCTCTCTCCGGAATCAGGCGAAGTAACAGGCACAACAATCCAGGAGCAGACCGAACAGGTTATGAAAAATGTAGCCGCACTGCTGGAGAGCCAGGGTGCAGAATTCAAAGACGTTGTAAAGACAACCTGCTTCCTTGCGGATATGGCTGACTTTGCCGCATTCAATGAAATCTATGCTAAATATTTTGTTGGAAAACCGGCACGTTCCTGTGTTGCCGTAAAAGATCTGCCTAAAGGAGTTTTGTGTGAAGTAGAAACCATCGCATATGTCGGAGGAAAATAAAATGGCAAAAAAGAAACGGATCGTCATCGCTCTGGGCGGTAATGCCCTCGGCAATACCCTGCCCGAGCAGATGGCGGCAGTAAAGATTACTGCACGTGCCATTGTAGACCTGATTGAAGAAGGCTGTGAAGTCGTGGTTGCCCACGGCAACGGCCCCCAGGTCGGAATGGTAAACAACGCAATGCTGGCACTCACCCACGAAGACCCGCAGCAGCCCAATACGCCGCTCTCCGTCTGTGTGGCAATGAGCCAGGCATACATAGGCTACGACCTGCAGAACGCCCTGCGCGAAGAGCTGCGAAACCGCGGAATCGAAGATATCCCGGTAGCAACCATGATCACGCAGGTACGCGTTGATGCGGATGACCCGGCATTCGGCAATCCCGCAAAACCAATCGGACGTTTTCTCACCAAAGAACAGTCCGATGAAATGGCGGAAAAATATGACTATGTCATGAAAGAAGATTCCGGACGCGGTTACCGCCGTGTAGTAGCGTCTCCACGACCGCAGGAAATCATCGAGATTGGAACAATCCGGACCATGGTAGAATCCGGTGACCTCGTCATCGCATGCGGCGGCGGCGGAATCCCTGTTACACGCCAGGGAAACCATCTGAAAGGCGCCAGCGCTGTAATTGACAAAGATTTTGCAAGCAGTCTGCTCGCACGTGAGCTGGATGCAGATTTTCTGATCATCCTGACCGCAGTCGAGAAAGTGGCAATCAACTATGGAAAACCAGACGAAAAATGGCTGGACAATATCACCGCAGAGGAAGCAAGACAATACATGTCTGAGGGACATTTTGCCCCCGGTTCTATGCTGCCTAAGGTACAGGCTGCCGTAGAATTCGCAGAATCCGCACCGGGACGCCAGGCTCTGATTACCCTTCTTGAAAAAGCCAAAGACGGAATTAAAGGAACCACAGGCACCAGAATCAGTCAGGCTTAAAGGGGGATAAACGCATGAATAAAGAAGTAACCCGTTCCACAATATTTGACTTAAACGGTGTGCCTAATTTCAAACAGGCCTTTCCTCTTGCTCTCCAGCACGTTGTTGCGATGATTGTAGGATGTGTAACGCCCGCAATCATCGTTGCTGGAGTCGGCGGCCTCTCAGAAAGCGACTCCGTTATACTGATCCAGGCAGCGCTGATCGTATCCGCACTGTCCACATTACTCCAGCTGTTTCCATTTATCAAAACAAAATGGATTACTATCGGCTCGGGACTTCCTGTTATCATGGGCATCAGTTTTGCCTACCTGCCCAGCATGCAGTCCATCGCCTCGGATTTTGACATTCCAACCATACTCGGGGCACAGATTGTCGGCGGCTGCGTGGCAATTCTGGTAGGTATATTCATCAAGAAAATCCGCAGATTTTTCCCGCCTCTGATTGCCGGAACTGTGGTATTCACAATCGGTCTTTCGCTGTATCCTACCGCCATCAACTATATGGCCGGCGGAACAGGCAGCGCGGACTATGGCTCCTGGCAGAACTGGCTGGTTGCCATCATTACACTCGCAATCGTAACCGTACTGAATCATTACGGAAAAGGAATCTGGAAACTGGCATCCATCCTGATCGGTATCATAGGAGGATACATTGTCGCCCTGATGTTCGGAATGGTAGACTTCACTCCTATCGGTCAGGCCTCCGTCTTCCAGCTTCCAATGCCGCTTCACTTTGGAATAAAATTTGAAATATCCTCCTGCGTGGCGATCGGCCTGTTATTTGCCATTAACTCCATCCAGGCCATCGGAGATTTTTCAGCCACCACAAGCGGCGGTTTAAACCGTATGCCTTCAAACAATGAACTGCAGGGCGGAATCGTCGGCTACGGAATCACCAACATCATCGGTGCTCTTCTGGGCGGACTTCCCACCGCAACCTACAGCCAGAACGTTGGTATCGTTGCTACAACAAAAGTAGTCAACCGCTGCGTCCTTGGCCTGGCAGCTGTCATCCTGCTGGCAGCAGGCCTGATTCCCAAGTTTTCCTCCCTGCTGACCACCATACCATACAGCGTCCTCGGCGGTGCGACCGTATCCGTATTCGCTTCCATCGCCATGACCGGTATGAAACTGATCAACACGGAAAATATGTCCTACCGCAACACATCCATCGTAGGACTGGCAGCCGCACTGGGAATGGGGATCTCACAGGCAAGCGGCGCACTGGCAGCATTCCCGGACTGGTTTGTTACCATCTTCGGGAAATCACCAGTCGTAATTGCTACATTAATCGCGGTACTCCTAAACATTATCCTCCCCAAAGATAAGGAGGTTCCGCTGGAAGCGGCTCCGGATGATGTGGGAAGTGGAGACGCTAAGTAAAAGGTGAGGCAGACTCCCGGGGGAGCTGTATATGCCATTTCAAATCCTGTCCGTTTGCGGAGAATCCGTAGGAGAAAAAACAGGGAACATGGAGGGTGCTTGCCGCAGTTGGCCCGAATGCTGATGCATTCGCGCCGCCGGCGGCAACAGAATTTGCCTGGGTGGGCAAATTCTGCCCTCCATGTTCCCTGTTTTTTCTCCAACGGATTCTAACCGCGCTCTCTATGGATTTTGAAATGGCATATACAGCTCCCCCGGGAGTCTGCCTCGCCTTTTACTTAGCTTTTTCCGCGCCGGACAGTTGCAGGAGACCCGCTTATGAATGGCGTCGTGACGGTGCCAGCGGATTTGCCAGGATACGCGTGAGATGATGCCCCCAGTACTTTTTACACAGGCTATACGTATAGTTTTATATAAAGAGGATGGCTTCAAGCAGGCTCAAGTACGGGCGGCTTACAGCGCCCGGCTCTCGCGATCCTTATGAAATCTTCTGGGGAACAAGGTGCTCTGCTTAGGTTGTTCAATACGCTGCTCCCGTTTGAGTTTCCTTCCGACTTGCCGTCCTCCCGACTGGAGGCACCCAGCCTGTCTGAAACGGGGAGCGTTCTGCCGCCGGGATAAAAGTGAATGGGGGCTGGGAGTATAGAACGCATGGTTAGAAGTACTTGCGTAAAAGACGCCGCCCACGAGGGATGGGAAGTAATTTTCCAAAATTACTTCCCATTCCAACTAAGGCAGAAAGCATCAGGCTTTCTGGCCGAAGAGGGTGTAAATTTTTCTG
>LDAQ01000118.1 GCA_001028025.1 Faecalicatena fissicatena
CGTTGCCTAAATCCCGATTTTGGGAACTGGCTGAGAGGAGTGATTTTTTACAGAAATTCCTTCAGTTCTTTCATAAAGCCTTCCAGCTCTTTAACCAGTCTTTTGGCTGCTGTTTTGCTTTCCCGGGATGCCTCCGGAGTATCGTTGATTGTTTCACTAATGGACTGGATTCCCATATTGCAGCCATCCATCATCAGCTTAGCGATCTGCCGGCTGTCATCCTTTATCATCAGCTTCATCTCTGTCGTAATCCAGGAAAACATCACTGCCATTTTTCCGGGTTCCTGCTCCGGCCGGCCTGACTCCATAAGAAGTTGGGCAATTTCATCATCCAGTTTTTTATATTTACTGTCGTATTTCTCGATTACATTCCATAGATCCTCGTCTGTAACAAAATCCTTCACCTGTTCAATGCTGTCTGTTCCCATCTTGCAGCCTTTGCTGCACTCATCCAACAATTTGATTGTCTGTTCTTCCACACACTTCGCCTTCTTTCCTTTTTATTTACTTAGTGTGGAACATTTTTTGAAATATATACCGGCTAATCCCATGAATTAGTCTGCATCAGAAGCAATTTTTTCGGATCTGCTGTCCGTCAGGCAATGCATTTTCAGCATTACAAACCTTGCGATCGGCTGAGCGATGCAAAGCTCTACTGCAAATGATATCGCAAAATTACGCGGCCATTTGTAAAAAAACATCCTGATCGGTTCCATCGTCAGCGAACGGCTGCCGATCCACGTTCCAATCACCGTCAGAAATATAGACATTAAAAATACGGTACATAATATATTGACAACAATGTGCGCACCAAAGCTGTCATCCTTATCTACAATTTTAAAGGTCAGATATTCTGCCGGTTTGTAAGTAAGCAGCACCAGCGCAATCACACTCAGCCATATGAACGGAATGATCTGAAGCGCTTCTGCCCAAACATACATATGAAATCCTGCTTCAAAGCAAGTAATGACAGGCGCGATTATATTGACCGATATTATAGAAATAACGGCCACGAACAGCGTAAATTCCTTTTTATTTCTTGGTAGTTTCATATAAAATTCCATTTTTTTATACTCCTATTCTTTCATTGAAATTATACGGTTAACATTTTCCATAAACGTTACTGTTCACTGGCAAATCTGTAAACAGTAACACCGCCTGCGCAGGCTTTTCGGCAAAATAAAAAGCGTGAGACCTGGCCTGATCTCACGCTGAACCATTATACGCGTATTTCCGAATATCCAAATTATATGGGATTTTCCCCAAAATTGCAAATCATAATTTATATAAAATTTTTATTCTTTCAGCAGTGCATACATGCAGTAATCAAACACTTTCCCATTCTTATATACACCGTTTTTCATAATTCCTTCCAATGTAAAACCGTTATTTTCCAGAACCCGGCGTGAGCCTGTATTATAGGCAAATGGCTCTGCAAAGATTCTGATGATTTCAAGCTGTTCAAATGCCTCGCGGCAGATCTGACCCGCAGCCTGGCTCATAATTCCTCTTCCCCAATAATCTTCCGCCAGCCAGTATCCCAGCTCCGCGCTCTTTTCATAAACATCCGTTCCCTGAAAAATCCCAACACTCCCTACTGCATGGCCATCCACAACAATCGCCCTGCACAGCTGCCGTTCTTCACTGTCCCCAGCGCAGGCAAGCACATATCCCCGTGCATCCTCCCGCGTATATGGATAGGGAAATGCATTCCTAAGATTACAGGCAACCTTTTCATTATTCGCATAAAAAGCCACGTCATCGATATACTTCTCATCCCATTTTTTCAATTCAAATTCCATAGTTATTCCCCCTTAACAATATCCTGTCTGATTTTATCCACAATATGTTCCACAGTTTCCCTCTTCATCGGAATGATCCTGCTCCACAGACGCACTCCCTGATAGACATACAAAATCGTATCCGTCATCTGCCCTACATGAACCTGCCTGAATTCTCCCGTTTCCATCCCATATGTGAGCAATCGCCCCCAACGTTTCACCGCCCTCTGGTTCAATTCATCCATATACTCACTGCCGCATACCAGAGAATATTCATAAATAGCATAACTCAAAGCCCCACCGCTATCCAACATCTCCCCCTTCATCTTATCCAGCTCACACTCTAAAATCCAAGCCGCATCCTTCCCCGTGTCAATCCCCATACCAACAAAGTCCTCGACACCTCCCAGCATCCCCGCCAGAATCTCCTCAAAAATCTCCCGTGTGCTCCCAAAATGCCGATACACCCCTCCCCTGCTCATCCCGCAGGCCTCACAAACCATCTTCATCGTAACCGCCCGGAACCCTTCCTCCACAAAAATCCCATACGCAGTCTCCCGAATCCTCTTCCTGGTCAAACTCCCTTTCTCTGACATAATCCCTCCCTAAAAAATGCATTAGTACCTTACTTTTAAAACAAGTTACTAAAAAGACACGTTTGTCGTTTTTATTATTATACGACACCCATGTCGTTTTTTCAAGCAAATTTAATTTTATTCTTCACAAACTTTACCTGCTCACCAATCACCATTCTTACCTGCCGTTAGATCACTGTACCCATTATAAAGGTACTAGCTTCTAAAACTGTCCATACTTAGAAACTCAACAGGCCTATATTCAATAAGAGCCTCATTCACCCAACACCAGGATTCAACCATCCACCGCAACGCCCTTTTCCTCCCCATTGGGGTACACCAGCTCAGTGACAGGATTGACGGGAAGGCCCGGGGACTGTATATGTCCTTTTGGAATGCACCCGTGTGCCTACTGATTCCAGAAAAAATAACGCCGGAAATGTGGGAAAAAACGTGATCACCAAATCACGTTTTTGGAGAACCCAGTGGCAGAAATTTTTCAAAATTTCTGCCGCTGTGTTCTCCGTGCCCACATTTCCGGCGTTATTTTTTCCTGGAATCAGTCAGCACACGGGTGCATTCCAAAAGGACATATACAGTCCCCGGGCCTTCCCGTCAATCCTGTCACTGAGCGCCCCCTTCTCTCAAACCGTCCCCCACCCCATACACTCCGACATAACGCAGATCCCCGCTGCCCCACATTCCTTCATTTCCTCGACACATTCACCGCTCGCGCTCATTCCTCCAATTGCATAAACCGGTATTGCCACCGCAGCGCACACCTCCCTCAGAAATTTTTTTCCCCTTGGAGCCAGTCCCGGCTTACAGTCCGTTGAAAAAATGTGTCCCGCAGTCAGATAAGCAGCCCCTGCCTTTTCCGCGTCCAAGGCTTCCTGCACTGCATGAATGGAGGTTCCGACCGTATCAAACATGGCCCCCACCTCCGGCCTTTCCTCCAGTATATGCAGCGGCAGATGGATACTGCCGCTCCCCTGTCTGCGCGCTGCTTCTATAAAGGTATGGGGAATACAGGGCACCTCATACCTGCGGCAGATTTCCTGAACCTGGTCAAATAGCGCACCGTAATCTTCCTCTGTAAGATCTTTTTCTCTGAGCAGAACCGCCCCGGGATGTCTCTGGCAGACACACTCGATCTGTTCCATAAACGGGCGCCTGCACAGATGGCGGTTTGTAACGGCAATAATATGTTTATAAAGCTCCCCCCCAGATTGTTCCATTATCTCTCCGCTATACATACAGATACTCGCTCATAACCGGCTGCAGATTCAGTCCCAGCAGAGACTCATACACCTGCTCCACAGAACGGCCGTCAGATATCTCAAACTGCTCATCGCCCTTTTCCTCTATCTCTTCCACATGTTCCCCGATTCCGGTGCTGACGCCTGCCGATATCTTGGTGGCAGCAATATTTACCAGGTTGTCTCTCACCCGGGCACATTCCCTGGTGGATATGGTAATGCTGGCAAACGGCATAAACAGCCGGTACGCGGTCACTACCTGCAGAAGCTGGGGCTCATGCACATCCATTGGGTTAATTTTCTCATTATTTACGATAGGACGAAGCCGCGGACAGGAAAAAGCGATCTCCGCATGCGGATATTTTCTCTGCAGAAGCCATGCATGCATCCCGGTCGCAAAGGCATCCTTGCGGAAATCATCCAGCCCCAGCAGAGCTGCAAATCCAACGCCGCGCATTCCCCCTTTCAGCGCCCGTTCCTGGGAATTCAGGCGGTATGGGAATATCCGCTTGTGGCCGGCAAGATGAAGAGTCTCGTATTTATCCGCATTATAGGTCTCCTGGAATACAGTCACATAATCCGCGCCGCATTTATGAAGATATGCATACTCATCGGAATTCATCGGATACACTTCGAGTCCAATGACCTTAAAATATCTGCGGGCAATCTCACATGCCCTCCCGATATACTCCACATCTGATTTTGCCCTGCTCTCTCCCGTCAGAATCAGAACCTCCTGCAGACCGCTCTGGGCAACCGCCCGCATCTCCTTATCGATTTCTTCCTCACTCAACTTTGCTCTGTTTATTTTATTGTGGCAGTTAAATCCACAGTAAATGCAGAAATTCTCACAGTAATTGGCTATGTAAACCGGTGTAAACATATAGATTCCATTTCCAAAATGCTTTCTTGTCTCCCGTTGCGCGCACTGAGCCATTTCTTCCAGAAGCGGAAGGGCTGCCGGCGACAGCAAAGCCGCGAAATCCTCCGGGGTCCGGTTCTCGTGGTCCAGTGCCCGGCGCACATCTGCCCCGGTGTACTGTGTATAATCATAATTGTTCATAGATGCAATTACTTTTTCCTGTACCTCGGATTCCAGCACCTCCATCCCCGGCAGATAGGCCATATGGTCGATACGGTTCTTTTTTTGCCACTCCTTAATCTCTTCGTTTAAAATACTTTCATTTACATGATTTTCTGTACTCATCGCGGCCTCCTAATCCTGCAGAAATCCCGTGAGCGGTGAAGAAGCGCTGGCTCCTTTTTCAATCACCCGTCCCATACCGGACAAGTAAGCGGCCCGCCCTGCTTCAATTGCCTTTTTAAATGCTTCCGCCATAGCCGGAACATCGCCGGCCGTTGCTATAGCTGTATTTGCCATTACGGCCGCTGCCCCCATCTCCATGGCCTCACACGCCTGGGACGGTTTTCCGATACCTGCGTCCACAATGATTGGAAGCTCGATCTCATCAATGAGAATCTGGATAAAATCTCTGGTGCATATCCCCTTGTTGGATCCAATCGGAGAACCCAGCGGCATAATACAGGCTGCCCCCGCATTTACCAGGTCTCTGGCCGCATTTAGATCCGGATACATATAAGGCATGACGACAAATCCCTCTTTTGCCAGAATTTCTGTAGCCTTAATTGTCTCATAATTATCCGGCAGCAGATATTTAGAATCGTGGATTACCTCGATCTTCACAAAATCACCGCATCCAACCTCTCTTGACAGCCGTGCGATACGAACGGCCTCCTCTGCATTTCTCGCCCCGGATGTATTTGGAAGCAGCGTTACGTTCTCCGGAATATAATCCAGAATGTTTGCCATTCCACCTTCATTGGCACGGCGGAGTGCCAGTGTGATGATCTGGGCGCCTGCTCTTTCCACTGCCGCCTTAATGAGATCCAGTGAGTATTTTCCTGAGCCCAGAATAAAACGGGACTCAAATGTATGCCCTCCAAGGACAAATGAATCGTTTTTTTTATTTTCCACCTTTAAATCCTCCTGTCTTTCTATTGGTATTCTTCTATGAACTGCTAACACTTTTCTATTTCAGAATCAGCTCCGTGATTAAATTTGCCTCATGTGCAGCGCAGATCGCAACTCTTGGAGCCATCAGCCCATTGCCACAGGACGGCTCTGTCTTCTCATCCCCGCACAGATAAAAGTGCTCCGTTATCCTGCGCGTGTGAATTGCATTACTCTCGCCGTATCCTGCCATGCCGGATGCAGCAACCAGGAATTTTTCCGGATACAATTCCAGAATTCCGTTGGCCAGCATCGCCTTTGCCTCAGGATCGTCGAAAGCCTCACAGATGATACCGGCCTGCGCAAACAATGCCGGTAAATTTTCTTCTGTTACTTTCACACAGTCCGTCTTAATCTCCAGATACGGATTGATATCCGTAAGCTCCGCCCGAAGCGCATCGGTCTTATACATTCCAATATGACGCATAAAATACTGCTGCCGGTTAAGGTTTGTAATATCAACCTTATCAAAATCAATCAGATGCAGGTGCCCAACACCGATTCTGGCAAGCGCAAAAGCCACATTGGATCCTAATCCGCCCAGCCCGGCAATTGCCACCCTGGCTTTTGTAAGCCGGTTCTGCACCTCTTTTGTGTGCCGTTCTTCCAATGCGTTATTTATCTCTTCCCTGGTCAGCATATGATCACCCCCCTCCTACAAAACTGACAACTTCCAGAACATCGTGGTCTTCAACCAGCGTAAGAGACAGCATTTTCCTCGGCACGATCTCTCCGTTGCGCTCAACAGCCACCCGGGCTACCGGATAATTCAGCTGTTCCAGCAGTTCGGCAATCGTGGTTCCGGGCACATAATTCAGTTCCTTACCGTTAACTTTTAACATATATCTCACTCCTTTCAGATACTGCTGACATAAAATAGAGTTTCGCCTGCGACGGCTGCAGTGCCCATCCCGCCGGAGGGTTTTTCTGATATAGGGAATTCCAGAGGAATTTCCTATATCAGAAAAAAGAGTTCATGAAAAAGATACACCCGCGGTGGTGCACCCCTTCATGAACTCCCGTTCACTCTCATCGGTATTGCTTATTTAATTCCTGTAAACATCAGAACAGTGCTTTGCCTGCGAAACCTGCGGCGGAAGTACCAGTACGTCCGACTCTTACACCACGGGCGAATCCCGCCTGGAAGGCTTTTTAATCTCATAGGAGGAAGCTTCATATAAAACAAAAAACGGGAGATGCCATCGGCACTTCCCGTAAATATCTTACATCGGTTCCTACGTTGGCATTATCCAAATCAGGTATATGGGTCGAAGTTCTCAACTTCCTCTCAGCCTATCTATAAGCTCCCCTGTTCAGTTTACGTGTATAAATATACAATGTTTCTTTTTATTTGTCAATACCGTAAATATGACCGATTCTGTACTTTTATCCCCTTGTCTGCTATAATCTTATTATAACGCACAGTATAAAGGAGTATTCCTAATGTATAAATTAAAAAAAGGCACCTGCGCCGTAATTCTGTGTATACTTTGTTTCGCCATATGCCTTCCCGTATCTGCTGCCGGTACCACCCGCAAAGTAAAAGCAGGATATTTTGCCTTTTCCGGCTATCATATGATGGACAAATGCGGAGACCGGAGCGGGTATGGGTATGAATATCTGCAGTACATGGCCAGTTATAACAACTGGAACTATGAATATATAGGATATGACAAGAGCTGGTCCGATATGCTGGAGATGCTTGGAAACGGAGAGATCGACCTGCTCACTTCTGCCCAGAAAACGCCGGAAAGGGAGGCTCAGTTTGCCTTTTCTGATAAACCGATCGGACACAGTGCAGCTATATTTACAGTACGCGCCGGGGATACCCGCTATGCAGCGGGAGACTACGAAAACTACAGCGGTATACGGGTTGGCATGATTGAAGGCAGTACCCGAAACGACAGATTTCAGGAATTTGCAGAGGAACACGAATTCACCTATACTCCGGTCTACTTTGAGAATAACGGGGATCTTGCAAGGGCTTTGCAGGAGAATCGCGGTATCGATGCCATCGTCACAAGCAATCTTCGTAAAATAGAACATGAGTGGGTTCTTGATGAGTTTGCCTCATCCCCCTTTTATGTAATTGTCCGTAAAGATGACACAGCGCTGCTGCAGGAAGTGAATAATGCAATCAGCCAGGTGCAGCGGTATCACCCTACCCTGGAAGATAATCTCCTCCAGAAGTACTATACGCCTTCCAGCGGAGATGAAATCGCATATACGGCGTCCGAGCGGCAGTATATCAGCGAATTTTCCGAGAAAGGAATTCCGCTCCGGGTTCTCCTGAATCCTGACAGAGCACCTCTTTCCTGGTTCGAAGACGGTCAGGCGCAGGGCGTTTTTGCCAAACTGGGGGCAAAAGTGCTGGACCGAGCCGGGCTCCCATATGAAATCATAGAAACAAAAAACAGGCAGGAATATCGCCAAATAAGGGACAGCAGCGATTATGATATCGCGCTGGATACAAGTGTAGACTTTAATGAGGCCGAGAAACTGGGTTACAAACTGACTCAGCCTTATATCAGCGTATCCCTCTTTCAGCTTACCCGAAAGGATTTCTCACGATTACCCACAAGTATTGCCGCGCTGAAAGGAGCGGATATTACTCACGGATTTATCGAAAAAAGCTTTGCCCCGGAAAGCATTACTTATTACGACACCGTAAATGATTGTGTGCAGGCCGTCCTGGACAAAAAGCAGGATGCTGCTTATTTTTATACTTATTCGGCTCAGTCTATTATATATAATGATACAACAGGACATTTGATGACTTCCGAGATCCCTGGTTATGCAACCAGTTTTGCTATCTCAGTAAAAAACACTCATGATATACGGCTGCTGTCCATTCTGAACAAATCACTTGCTAGTTTTAACGAAAATGATCTCAACCAGATGGTTACGGCAGGTACGGTATATCCGCAGAAGGACCAGACGCTGTCAGCATTTTTATATACACACCCGCTGATTCTTGTGATACTGCTCGCCTTCGTCTTCTTTATGATACTTTTGATGATCATGCTGCTATATAAAAGCAGGGGGAGGAAGACAGAGAAAGCACGCCTGAATGATTACGAACGATTCATATCGTATGTATGCCGGATGAACGAACTTGTCCTGGAAATCGATCTGAATACGATGAACAGCTGGTACTATAACACCATTAATGGAAATGTTGTTAAATCAAAGCTGTCCTCTGACCAGCTGAAAGAGCTGTCCGGTTCTCTCTGGTTTGAAGATGCTGAGCAGTTGAGTCCCCGTCTTCAGAGAGACTATCTGAATACCCTGGTTGATCAGACCTCCGAATACTATTTTGAATGCCGCATTACACGGGATACACCGGAGCCTCACTGGTATGCATTTACAATTCAGGGGCTGGCTCGTGACTCAATGCATCCAAACAGTATCATGATACTGGGACACGATATTGACATGGCCAAAAAAGAGGAGGATCAAAGGAGGAAGACCCTGCAGGATGCCCTTGCAGCCGCACAGCAGGCCAGCGAAACAAAGAGCAGCTTTTTATCCCGTATGTCTCACGAGATGCGTACGCCTCTGAATGCAATTATCGGCTATCTGGAGCTGGGCAAAAAAAATGCAGATGACACGGAAAAACTCTGGGACTATATGGCCAAAAGTGATATTGCGGCCCACCAGCTGCTCTCCATCATCAACGATGTCCTGGACATGGCGTCCATTGAGAGCGGGAAATTGCATCTGGAGAAAGTACAGTTTGAATTAACAGAAGAAATCAATGAAATCCGGGAAATGTTTGAAAGCCAGGCATGGCATAAGAAACTGGATTTTCAGGTTCTCATGGACAGCAGTGAGAAAATATACATCATGGGAGATCCGCTGCGGCTTAACCAGATTCTGATCAATCTCCTCTCCAATGCAGTAAAGTTTACCCCTGCTGGTGGAAAGGTGACTCTAAGTGTCAAAAAAACCGCACTGCAGGAAGGGCACGTTTACTACTGTTTTGAAGTAACCGACACGGGAATCGGAATGTCTGAAGAATACCTTGACAGCCTGTTCGATCCCTTTGTACAGCAGGATGCTTCCATCGCCAGAAAGTATGGTGGAAGCGGACTGGGAATGTCTATCACAAAGAACCTGGTGACCATGAAGCAGGGAACTATTTCTGTAAAAAGCACACCTGGCGAGGGGACCGTCTTTACCGTTAACCTGCCATTTCAACTAATACAGCAAGTCGAGGACATTCCCGAAAAAGAATCCTGGAATACCGCATGCGATTTCGCCGGCATGCACGTCCTTCTGGCCGAGGACAATCCGATGAACCGTGAGATTGCAACCGAAATTCTCTCTGCCGCAGGATTCAGCGTCACCAGTGCTGAGGACGGAGAGATCGCAGTTCAGAAATTTCTCTCTGAGCCGCCCGATACTTTCCAGATAATCCTCATGGATATACAGATGCCCGTAATGAACGGCTATGATGCTGCACAGAAGATACGTTCTTCAAAACATCCACAGGCAAAAACAATTCCGATCTACGCCTTGACGGCTAACGCCTTTGCGGAAGACGTAAATAAAGCACTCGCTGCAGGTATGAACGGACATATTGCAAAACCACTGGACGTGGAAAAAATGCTGGAAGTACTCTCTGATTGTCTGCGAGGGTAAGGGGGAGCGATTCTGGTTGGTAGGGGGACGCTGCGGGGAAGAAACACTCCCTTTGGGGGCTCTTGTAACGGGAGCTGGGGATTGGACTGGGGTGGTGGGACATGTTGAGTGGATTTATATATGGCAGGTCAAGAGATTGACGGCATTATATTTTGTGTCACTTATTTTTATATGTTTAACTAAGATTTATTACTGCTGTATCGCTATGCTTAAAAATATTACACGTATTAATTCAGATAGGGTGCTCCGTCTGCTGCCATTTGTTTTAGGCGGGTGTATTCTTTTTGGAGCATTTGTTTTCCTGCTTCGGAGATGATGTAGGATTTTCTTCGGCCTTCTTCTGCGGTGAGACGGATTATTTCGTTTTCTTCGAATCGGGAGAGCATGGCGTATAAAGTGCCGGGGCCTACTTTTACCCGGCCGCCTGACAGTTCGAGTACGCGTTCCATGATATCTACTCCACAGCATTCTTCCAAGAGTGCGAGGAGGATATAATACATTGGCTCTGTCAGTGTTTGAAATTGTTCTCTTGCCATTTGTTCCTCCTTCCTGGCTCTGAAAGACTACGGCAGGGCCAGTTTTTTACATACTGTTTCAATCTGGGCGGTATCCAGGGGGGCCTCTGTAACCCACATTATCAGGATTTTCTCCGGATAGCGGACTGTGTATGTGGTCACAGTGGTTGAGCTCATGACTGCGTTTACTGCATCCCATTGCGCAGTCACGTCTTTGGCTCCTGCCATCGTTTTCATCTGTCTTCCCCATATTTTTTTCAGAACCCAGTCATATTGGCTTGTATACACGGTGTAATGAATGGCATCCGTATCTTCGGTCCCCGTCTCATATACAACCATGCTGGTATCAGCTGATCCCATAACGGACTGTCCGTGTTCCTTGCGGATATCAAATATACCCCCGGCCATATCTTTATAATCAGTTTGTACAAGAGGTACATCCGACTGACTGTATTCTACAGGCTCTTCATTTTGATCTGCAGCTATCAGTGACACACACAGGATAACCAACGCCATCGGAACCAGAAACACGCTTCCCACCTGAATCAACCAGTTTTCCTCCCGCGAAGGCTTCAATACCGACAGAAGAACGCCGGCTCCCCCTATGATCAGCAACGCTGCTCCCAGAATCAAAACCACAGCAACTGTTCCGGTCCTTATCGCTTCATATACAGCCGCCAGTAAAATCAACAGCAGTACTATATATTGTCCAGCCTCAAAAATATTCCGCCCATATTTATTCTTCTTCCCATTCTTCATGTACCCATAGAACGGATCTCCACCATCAGCAAGTATTTTCCTTTTTTGTCTTATCCAGAACAGTAATACCGCTCCCTCCACGACAGTACCAATAAAAACAAGCAAGTAAAGGACCAGCGCAAACAGCATAAGATCATCAAAAATCCATCTTTCAAAATTTCCGGTCAGCAGCTGGCCCCAGAAGAGCACCGTCAAAAACAGCTGTGAAAAAAGGCGTGGCAGATACTCTCGCACTTCCGCACTTTTCACATTCTGAAACCGCTCCGCCGGTGTAACAATCGAAATAGCCTCCTCTTTCATCTGCCGGAAAACACAGAACTTCTTCCTAGAGTCAATCAGCTCCCAGCCAGCCTCCCTGCAGTACTCCGCATACTCCTCCGCTTCTTTGGAAGGCCGAAGATCCATCTCACTCCCCTTCGGAAAAACCTCCACATCATAACAAACCTCAGCCGGAGTCCCCCGTTCAAAAACCATCCCCCAGCCCCATCCTGTGAAATGCCACCCCTTCCGCGCCATATCCTCCAGACAGCAGGCCATAGAATCACAGTTCCGATACCGAAACTTTCTAAAAAGCCGTTTCCTCATAAAAGCACTTCCTTTCCCAAAAACACACTCTCATCCACTCAAATCTCATTCCACCATAACCCAGTAATATCGAGTCTCGATATTCTTACCTTTATTATATTATCGAGTCTCGATATTGTCAAGAAAATCCGCCTCCCCCGCCAGTGCCTCCAATGTCATTAAGATAAGAA
>LDAQ01000119.1 GCA_001028025.1 Faecalicatena fissicatena
ACTCATGGTCTACCGTATACGCTCGATAGCACATTGGGGCATGAGTACCTACATCTCTCAAAACATCTGGACATTTATTTCTGTTAACCATAGCCGCATTATAAAGTACTACAATTTTAATTCCATCTCGAACCGCTTTGTCGCATTCATATTCAATAAAACTCTTATTACTGCTATTAGCACAGTTACTCGTATCCCAACAATAATTACATTCTCCCGCTCTTCGGGACCTCGTTCCGTCGCCTACAATTAGTACAAATGTCTTTGATGCATCAAGTCTTGTCCTCAAAGATGCTTTTATATTACAATTTTTACTACTATCACTAGATTGTGTTAAATCATGAGCATCATGGAATGATAATCCCCAGTAGTTACTATTATTCCATTTATGTAGTTGCTCAACAGCATCTTTATCTCCTGTCCAATCACCAGCAAGATATGTCTTTGTCCTATACACCATAAAACTCTCCTCCTTTGAATATACATTCTTTATAATTTCTTACTACTCAAATATAGAAACCTCTTTTTTATCATTATTGTAGATGACAATATTAACTTTTCCATGAATTTTATCATTATACAAATCAAATACAGCCTTTATTTTATGCAATGCTTCTGGATGTGACATTCCTACTCTTGATAAATTAGTTCCCATTAGTGGTAAATACATTTCAAAACCTTGTCCATTGTTATCATAGAATTCAATCAAACTTTTTAAGCTCGCTACAAATTCGTCTTTAGGGCATTGTCCTCTATTATTTTCATCTAACTCAGCTAATGCTAACAAAAAGAAAGTTACATTTTCACTCCCTTTAACAGCAATCACCGTACCACGTTCATAGGATAATAATTTCCCCCGCCTCTTTTTGCTCTTTTGGAGTTCATAAACTGGCTGTATATCTTTCTCAGCAATGTACTCTTGAATTTTCATGTCAATGTCATTCGGAGATATTCCACAATCATTCATTTTTTTAATCCATTGTGCATGTATAGAATTTGGTGATATCAATGGTTTCTCAACTATTGATATATCACTATCAATTATTGTATCAAAACATGTATTGACTGGAATTACAATTATTCTATCTTTCCGTATTGTTTTTGCAAATCCCTTTTTTAGAATGTCAGAATAGCATACTGTAATTTCTGCATTACCACATTTCCATATTGTACAACTTCTCTTTATAAAAACAACATATATAATACTAGTAAATAAAGCTAGTATTATCATTCCCACCAGTAAACCAATCCGATAACATATGCTATTTACTCCTATATCCTCCCATGATATGAAAGATAAAAATATGGCTATTAGACCAAACAATGCACCGCTAATTTTCATTGTTGTTTTAATAATCACATTCAAGTTTAATTTGACTCTTTCAAAAATTAACCTCACCTCTTTTGCAAATTCTCCCATATCCGTTTATCTTCCTAATTATATCATTTTCAGCATCAAAAAAATAGTAGTATTTAACTGAACCTATCAAATTATGAAATCCCCTTTTTATATTGCTAATTCACACTCCTTATCGTGGGAAGATTAAAAAATTTCTTTCATAGCAGTTCAAAACATTCCAGTGCTTCTTTGATATACTCTATTTTCTCCTGTGGACACTGCTTCACATCCGGATTTTCCTTCTTAGACTTATTATAGTTCGCGCCCATGTCAAGCCCGCACATTCGCTTAACCTGAGTAATATAACTCGTACGCACATTTACGTCGTATTTATCTTTGATATACTGCTTGATTTTTGGATAAGTCACTTTCTCCTTCGGCGTGTAATTACTCTCATCAGAAGGCTGCATTGCCACCTCAATTTTATTTGTATCTTTTTTGAGGGATAAACTGACAACGTAAACGCACCATAGTGA
>LDAQ01000012.1 GCA_001028025.1 Faecalicatena fissicatena
CCGGAACCTCCTAAGCCTTGCCCGCCGGAACCTCCAAGGCCTTGCCCGCCGGAACCTCCGTGGCCTTGCCCGCCGATCACTCCAAAGTCATGCCAGCCCTGTTGGCCGAACTCCTGCCAGCCTTGCCGGCCGTGCTCACCCACACTCTGCCCGCCACGGCAAAATATACCCGTACCATCCCAGGCAGACAGATATCAAAACAGGAATTCTCCGGTAACTGACAGAATTGCTGAAAGGGAGACCACATTCTGCCAAAGAGAACAGGCTAATGAACAGGAATCCGATGATACCCAGCGTAAAACTTAGATCTGTCAAAGGCAGAAAGGCTGGCAAATTCAATTCGAATTTGCCAGCCTTTCAGTGACTCTTACGCATCCATCATCTTCCTGCTTGCGAAATTATAGTTCATCCAGTTTCTCCGCATATTTTCTGTTAAATATCCTCCAGGCACTGCCCGTTTGTTCTTATTACATCCTGATACCAGTAAAATGACTTTTTCTTATACCGTTCCAGCGTTCCGCTTCCGTCGTCATTCCGATCCACATAAATGAAGCCATATCTTTTTTTCAACTGTGCTGTGGACGCGCTGACCAGATCAATGCATCCCCATGTTGTATATCCCATTAAGTCCACTCCGTCTGCAATGGCATTTGCCATCTCCCGGATATGGGCTTTCAGGTACGCGATTCTGTAGTCATCAAGGACCGTCAGATTTCCATCCGGTCCCTCCGTCAGTTCATCGACAGCTCCCAGACCGTTTTCCACGATAAACAGAGGTTTCTGGTAACGGTCATACAGCTGATTCAGGAGGTACCTCAGTCCCACCGCATCAATGGCCCAGCCCCACTCACTCTCGTTCAGATACGGATTCTTCACTCCGCCCATCAGATTGCCTTCTGCCAATTCTGCGGCCGGCTGAGAGGTTTCACAGGTGCTTGCATAGTAACTGAAGGAAATAAAATCCACTGTGTTTTTCAGAATATCCTCATCGCCCGGTTCCATCTCTATTTTCACGTGATTCTCTTCCATATAACTGTCCAGATATTTCGGATAATACCCTCTTACCTGTACGTCCGCAAAGAAATAATTCTTCTGCTCTGCCTTCATGGCCGCCATCACATCCTCCGGCTTTGGAGTGAGCGGATATACCGGCATTCCAAGAATCATACAGCCGATCATTGCATCCGGCATCATCTCATGGGCGATTTTAACGGCGGACGCACTTGCTACCAGTTCATGATGGACCGCCTGATATAAATCCTGCTTAGACAACTTTTCTTTTGGAGTCCAGATGCCGCCGCTCATAAGCGGAGCATGCAGAATGGAATTGACTTCGTTGAAGGTAAGCCAGTATTTGACTTTATCCTTATACCGGTCAAACACTGTACGCACATATCTTTCAAAAAAGTTGATCAATTTCCGGCTGGTCCAGCCGTCATATTTTTTTGCAAGGTACAGAGGTGTCTCATAATGTGATATTGTGACCAGCGGCTCGATCCCATATTTATGACATTCATCAAATAAATCATCATAGAACTGAAGCCCCTTTTCGTTTGGGACAGCCTCATCCCCATTCGGAAAAATTCTGGACCATGCGATCGAAGTCCGAAATACTTTAAATCCCATCTCCGCAAATAATTTAATATCTTCTTTATATCTGTGATAAAAATCAATACCGGTCAGCTTCATATTCTCTTCTGTCGGGGTATCCACAGGCGGAGCCATAATTCCACGCGGCATGACATCCTGAATGGACAGCCCCTTCCCGTCTTCCCGGTATGCTCCCTCACACTGATTTGCCGCAACGGCGCCGCCCCACAAAAAGTTTTCTGGAAATAACTGCTTCATATCTGACTTCTTCTCCTTATCTTCAGCTGCATTACAGCTGCATGTTTTTATCAGTTTTCTATTTTTCATACTGATTGATAATCACCTGCTCCGTAATTCCTGTTGGTTCCATTAAAATAAACTGTGACAGCCAGTCATTCTGTGCTCTGCCTAAAGTCGTTGTGACCTCCGCTGTCAGGATATTCTCTCCCCTTTGAACATAATTTGTCACATCAAAACGGTATGGCGGACATATCCTGATTTCAGCTTCCGAACCATTCACCGACACCCTTGCCCCCTCATAAACAGTATCCAGTAATATTTCCACGCGGTCCCGTTTTTCATCCATCTGGAACGGCACCTCATACCGTATTACACCTGTAAAGTCTTCTTTTCCTTCGACCTGCTGCAGAGGAACCAGCTCCGTGAGCCGGATTTCCCCGCTAAATACAGGATATTCCTCTTCCTTCGCAAAGCTCACGCTGAAAGGCCCTTCTATTTTCGTCCTGCTTATAAGCTTCAGCTCTTTCTGGCTTTGCCCGGAACACGTCAGTTCGTTTTCCATGCCGCAGTCCTTTTCCCAGTAATATACGGCAGACTCGTATGGTGCCAGATTCAGCGGAAGGATTCCGCCGTTTCCTGCACGCATTATCTCATTTGAAAAGCCGTCATATTGGAACCAGTTTCCTTTTAAAGGCACTGTTACTTCTGTCTGCACCTCCTGTCCGGGAGATTCGTTAGCAAACATCATAATATGGCCGTCGGCATGTTCATAATGATAATACCTGAGATAAGGTTCATAAGATGAGCAGCTGATCTCTCCGATTTCGGCCTTTCTGAGAGCCTGCACCAGATCTTCTGTTTCCAGAACCGTTACGTTTCTGCTTCTTTCCAGTCGTTTTAAATATACTGCCACATCTTGCCCTTCGCTGCTGCCTGAGGGCAGCTTTTTCAGTATAAAGATTTGCAGACCTTCCTCTGCCGCCCCGGCCAGCCTTTTCAAATAGGCCGCCGGAAGCGCCTCGGCATACGGCACTACAAGAGCTTCAAATTCTTCGTGGTTGACCCTGAGCCTGCCATCTTCCACCTTTGCTTCTACAATTGCATCCGGTGGAAGTATATCGTAATCAATCTGATTCCTCGCCAGACATGCACAGGGTTTCTGCACCAGCATGTATTCCCCTGACCATTCTGCCTCACCGTGATACCCTACTGCCACAGGCGCCCTGTGGATCCCCCCGCTTAAAAGATGGCTCATCCGGTTCATATAAACCATCAGTGTCTGAAATTCCCGGAACTGCGGATTCCTTCCATGTGCATAAAAGTGCGGGGGACAGTCTGTATCCGGATATTCTTTTGGGTCAAATGCATGAGGAACAAACTCATTAATCCCACGCACCAGCATATAGTCTGTGATCCACTTCATCAGTCGGTTACCCTCGGCCCAGCCATAGGCACCGAATACCTCGCACATAATCCTTCCCTTCATCTGCGGCTCAATATGTCCCAGGGATGCCCCCAGCTTGCCAAGCACATAGTGGAAAAACTCTCCGTCCCATCCCTTCTGTGTCATGGATTTATTATATCCGTGATCCATTCCCGGCATCAGCTGATGCAGCACCACGTCAATTCCTGCCATATCCTGCCCTTTCATGGCACGGAAGAAATGTCCGGCCCCGTATCCAAGCCGTGCATGTGCATTATTGTCTTCAATTGTATGACCTATATAACTGATCCCCCGTTCATGGCACCAGTCTCCGATTCTCTGGCTGAAGTGCTCCGCGTACAACCGGCTGACCAGATTCATATAGTGGTAACGGATCTGCCCTGCTTTCTTTCCACCGTCAATAAATAAAAGAGGCAGCCGCTGCTTTAACTCCTGGGCACTGCAATTCCCAATCTCTTCTGCCAGCAGATCAGTCATATCTTCCCTCCACGGCAGCACCATATCACATCTCCCAATGGAACCATATGCCCCATGTATATTTCCAAAACGCGGCTCATCAGAAAAGAAGCCGAGAATTGTCTTCCCAAATTCTTCACGATAGTGTTGATAATGCGGCTCATATACTTCCCGGATCAGAACATCCGTCGCTTCCGGCACAATGGGGTTGAGATAATCCTCTGTATGAGGTTCGCCTCCTGTATAAGTGCTCACCAGCACCATGACTTTCCATTCCCCTTCCGGCAGTTCGAAACTCACTGACCGTTGTCCCTGAATCCCGGCTGTAATATCAACAAGCGTAGACGCATCTATTTTTTCATATCCCAGCTTTTTTGCCAGAAAAATGCCTTCCAGACGATCCTCCTTGTCTGTGAATGCAAATTTTATCAATGCCTCTGCATGTTTTAACGGACCGGCAAAATCAAGCTGATGAAGCTTCAAATAACGCTTTCTGTACTGAGGATAGCGCTCCTTCACCGCTCCATTCGCAAACCCTGTGGGAAAATGAGAATCATCCAGAATCCAGAGCTTCATATCGCGCGCTTTCGCTTCATCCAGTAAGATATCCATATCCCTCCACCATCCGTCTCCCATAAAGTCCGGATGGGGGCGCGCTTCCAGGCATACTGCCTGCACCCCTGATTCCTCAATCTTCCCCATATATTCCCGGAGTATCTGTTCGTCTTCTCCGTGCATCCAGAGAAACGGATAAATGTGATTCTCATATCTTCCCTCTAAATTTTCTTTTATCTTCTTCATATACGCTCTCTCCTGAATATGTTCTGTCTGTCCTGCAAAAGGCCGTATCCCGAATGTCAGGGAACAGCCTTTTATAATTTTAATTCTCAGATTTAGTAATAATAAAACTAATCACAAGTGAGGCTGCGACTGCAACCGCAGAACAAATTGCAAACCATACAACATTCATAGAATCTGTCGGAGAAATCATCATAAATGTCTGGAAGATACCGCCGTTTCCAAATCCCTGCATCGCAGCTCCGGTCGCAGCCAGTATTCCTCCTGCAATGCCTCCGCCTGCAAATGCAGCCATAAACGGTCTCTTCTTCGGAAGTGCAATGCTGTAAATAATGGGCTCCGTCACACCAAAAAATGCTGTCAGGGCACAGGTTAAGCCCTCCACTCTCTTCGCTTTGTTCTTCTGCTTCAGGGCATATCCAAGGCCTGCACCTGCCAATGCCATAACTGTCATTCCCAAAACGGCATTGATTGGATCCACGCCATTTGTCGCTATGTTATTAATCAGAATCGGAATGAACGCATAATGAAGTCCGAAAATTACTATCACCTGCCAGAAAGCGCCCAGAATCACGCCTGCCACAATCGGGCTGAATGCCCATAACGCATTGGTACCATCTGCCAGCCAACCGGATACAAGGCTCATGACCGGCCCGATCACAAGGAATGTAAGCGGTGTCACGATCACCAGCATCAAAAACGGTACAAACATCATGGACAGCATATCCGGCACTACCTTCTTCCAGAACTTTTCCACCTTTGCAGTTACCCACGCGGCGAGCATGGTCGGGAAAATAGAATTCGCATAGCTTGTCAATACAATCGGAATACCAAAGAATTTCATTGCCGTGCCGTCATTATAAGCACTTACAATATTCGGATATACAAGAGCCGCACCGATTGCCGCCGTTAAAAATGGATTCGCACCGAACTGCTTGCCTGCCGAAAATCCGATCAGTATCGGGAAGAAATACATCAGTGCATCTGCTCCCGCATACCAGAGCTGGTATGCTCCGCTGGTGTCAGCGATCACATTCATTGTCACCAGAAGCGTCAGAATTCCTTTGATCATACCGGATGCAATCAGAAGCCCCATAACGGGGAATACACACCCGGTTATCGTCTTAAAAAACTTATTGAACAGATTATCGTTCTTCTTCAAATCCTCAGCCACAGCCTCCTGGCTCTCGCCTACTTCCATGCCAAGTATCTTGTTTACTTCCTCTGCCACTTTCGCTACAGATGTACCGATAATCACCTGGTACTGTCCTCCCTGTTTTACCAGACCTTTAACACCATCCACGGCCTTTACTGCCCCGTCATCAGTCATCCCCTCGTCTCGCAGGACAAAACGCAGACGTGTCACGCAATGAGTGATACTGATAATATTCTTTTTGCCTCCAACCTTATCTAATACCTCAGAAGCCACTTTGTTATAATCCATACCGGAACTCCTCTCCTTTACATTACTTTGTCATTTGTCAGGTTAATCATAGCACTTGCTTCCCAGAATTTTAATAACTTTATTTCACGCATTTATTGACCAAACTTCAGCTTCTGTTATAATATGATATCAGAGAAAAAATTGCAGGAAAGGCAGGTGTTTTTATGAATATTAATACGCTGGACAATCTCCTTAGAAATCTTACCCCACATGAAAAACAATATAAAGAAGGCTCCAGTTACTTTTCATTCCAGGACCTTCCTACTACGGTTCGCAACGGCCGGGAAGTCCGGATTATGGATTTTACCACTTCCAGTTTCAGCATAAACAGTAATCTTCTCTACTTAAAAAAACAGTCCCGTTACCAGGCCTGTCCAATGCATATCCATAACTGGATTGAAATCAATTATATTTATTCCGGCAGATGTCCCCAGATCATTAACAATGAATCCTATGTTCTGGAAAAAGGACAGGTTGCCCTCATCGACACCGATACTCCGCACTCCACCGATATTCTCGGTGACGATGATATCATGGTCAGTCTGGTTATCAACAAAGATTATCTGACCAGCAACTTTTTCAACAGATTTTCGCAGGACAGTATTCTGTCTGCCTTTTTTATCAACGCAATCAGTAAAAACACGCAGCATGACAACTATATCCTTTTTCACTCCGAACAGAGCCGGAAGCTGCCGCTGTATTTCAACGAGCTGCTCTGCGAGATGTATGCGCCTTCTATTAACAGCTCCGATATCGTCAACAGCCTTTTCACCCTGATTCTGTGTGAGCTGATCAACGTCTACGAAGATGACATGGAACGCCAGAATCTGAATATGAGCCGCAACTCCGTAAGTCCTATCCTGCGGTTTATTGAAGGTAATTATAACAGCTGCACGCTGGAATCAACGGCCGGCTTTTTTAATATGAACCCAAACTATCTTACAACCCTACTCAAGAAAAGAACCGGGCACTCTTATAAGGAACTGGTGCAGAGGCAGCGGTTGATCCGCGCCGGCCGGCTTCTGAGGAATACCGATCTGAATGTGACAGATATTGCCAATACGGTGGGCTATGAAAATGTAAGCTTTTTTTATAAAAAATTTAAAGAAGAATACGGCTGCTCACCAAAAGAATACCGGCATGCCTTACCTGGAAGATGAATCTTCCCGAATCATAAAATGCTCCCGCCCCGCATCCTTTCACTGGTATTGTGTGTTCCATTCTCTTCATTGTGTTTACTTCCATTTAAAAAGGCTTATGCCATGGTGACATACGCCCATTCTCTTACTTATTTTACTGTAATCAGCCAATATAAAAAACGTAAATATATAATTATCCTCTTTTAAACATTACCTTACTTTCATATTGTTTCAAATCTTCCAGCCATTCCATCCCGACGAACTTCCCCTTTTTCATGCAGTAATATTCCCAGACAGCATTTACGGGCAGTGACCGGAACTCATCCATCAAAGCCAGGCGTTTCGTCGTATCTCCGCTGCTTTCCGCCTGCTTCAGTATCTGAGCAGGTTCCAGCAGCGCCCCGAGAAGCGCACGCTCTGTTGCCCGCGTTCCGATTGTCCAGGCCGCTACCCTGTTTACGGAACCGTCAAAATAGTCTGTGCCGAAGAATGTATCATCCACCACACCGCAGCGCACAATCTCGCGCATCATATCATTGGTTTTTTCGTCATTAATGACCACATGGTCTGAATCCCACCGTACGCCCCTTGTAAAATGCGCCATTATCTTATCAGAGTAGAGCATCACAGCAGAAATCTTATCTGCCACAGACTCCTCGCAGTGAAAATGCCCCATATCCAGATTCATAATCGTATTCCCTATTTTTCCGGCGCGCGCATGTCCGTGGTAAGACAGATAAAAATCATGGGAGCCTACAGTAAAACTCTCCACACCCACACCAAACAATTTTGGTTCCAGTGCATCATATACATATTCCGGTGAAATCTCTTTTGCACTGAAGATTTCATCAAAGGATTCCAGCATCAGCCGCCTGTAAAGCATCCGGTCGGCAGGCATATCCTTGATTCCGTCCTGTACCCAGGTATTAAATATACATGGCTGCCCCTGCTCTTTTCCGATATATTCTGAGATTTCTCTAACTGCCTGCATATGCCTGATCCAGAACTTCCGTACTTCTGGTTTTGGATTGGAAATGGTCAGATTATCTTCTGCCATAGGATGCCCGAAGGTAGTTGCATTCATGTCCAGACCGACTTCTTTGTCTTTAGCCCATGCGGCCCACTTTTTAAAATGGCGGGGCGCATAGGCATCGCGGTCTATATCTTTTTCATAGTCCTCGCCGTAGCTGGAGTGAAGATTAATCTTGACCTTACCAGGCACATATTCCATGCATTTTTCCATGTCCATCCGGAGTTCCTCCGCCGTGCGGGGCTTGCCCGGATAATTTCCGGTTGCCATGATTCCTCCGCCGGCACCACCGCCCCGGCGTTCAAAACCGCCCACGTCATCCCCCTGCCAGCATGGTATGGAGATAGGAATCGTGTCGAACCTGTTCAATACTGCTTCTGTGTCTATCCCATATTCCCCATAGATTTCCCGGGCATACTCATATGTTTTTTCAATTCTTAATTCTCTGTTCATCTTGAAAGTTCCCAACCTTTCCATCTATTAACAGGATTCCCGTTCGACAACCTCAGGCATTAACAGCAGCTGGCGCTCCTCCAGCGTCTCCTTATGCAGCATCTTCAGCAGGCACTGAACCGCCGTTGTCCCCAGTTCCTTTTTGGGCTGTGCAACGGAAGACAGCACCGGAACAGTGAACCTGGCAGGTGCAATATCATCGAACCCCAGCACCCCCACCTGCTCCGGTACTCGTATGCCATGCCGGATCAGTGCATTTAATGCGCCGATTGCAAAATAATCAAAACTCCCAAAAACAGCATCGAATTCCAACTTCTCCTGAAGCATTTTTTCAACTTCCTGGTATGCCCCCTCCACTTTCAGTGTGTCTATATTCCGGCAACTAATATATTCTTCGAGGCCCGCCTCCTTCATAGCTGTTTCATATCCCCGGCACCGTTCAATAGAAAACTCATACTCCTGATTTCCAAGAAACAGTATTTTCTTATATCCTTTGGAAAGCAGATGCTTTGTCCCCATCATCCCGCCCTGAAAATTATCTGTCCTGACCGTAAAAAACTCCTGATCCGATACACGGTCGATGCAGACAAGCGGAAGTTTGATTTTTCTAAAATTTGTAAAATCGTTCACTCCTGTCCCGATCAGAATCAGGCCGTCTATATTCCTTGACATCAGCCTGCGCAGACACTTTTTCTCCCTGCTGGAGCTATTGTCCGAGTTGCAGACCGTCATACAGTAGCCCTGCTGCCCCAGTTCGTCTTCAATACTGGCCAGAAGATCCACGAAAAACAGATTCTGCAGATCTGATACCACTACTCCGATTGTCTTGGATTGATTAGTCTTCAAACTGCTTGCAAGAAGATTCGGACAATAATCCAGTTTTTCAATTGCATCTTCGATTCGCTGCAGAGTTTCGGGACGCACAGTCTTCTTCCCGCTTAGGACATAAGATACTGTACTGACAGAGACTCCTGCCATTTCCGCTACGTCTTTTAAGGTTGCCATAAGTTCTCACTTTCGTTCTGTTATAATTTTGTATTTCTGATACATCTTATCCCAGAGTTCCAAATCCTGGGGCTTATATTTTATTATATCAAAGGAGGACTGTATAATGCCAGCATTCTCTTTCTCATTCTGTATTTTTCCCAGCGCTTTCATCTGAATCATGGCATTGCCAACCGCTGTTGCCTCAACGGGGCCCGCGCTTACCGTCTTTCCTGTGGCATTTGCTATAAACTGGCAGAACATAGCGTCCCGCACGGCTCCTCCAAGTAGATACAGTGTATCTGTCTTTTTACCTGTGATCTCCTCTACGTCACAGACCGACTCTTTATATTTGAAAGCAAGAGATTCCATGACTGCACGGTAAAAACCTCCCTGAGTCTGGATTTCGTTCTGTTTTGTCCGCACGCAGTACTGATTGACTGCATCCTCCATATCCAGCGGTGCCACAAAAAGTTCGTCATCTACTTCGATAAAATGAGAAAATGGAGATGCCGCCTCTGCTTCCTTGATCAGATATGTATAATCGATGTTGCTGCCTTTCTTTTCCCAGCATTTGCGCAGCTCCTGAATGAGCCACATTCCCATGATCGTCTTAACAAGCTTTATTTTTCCAAAGGCAGCTCCTTCATTCGAAAAGTTTCTGTCGTAGACCATATCCGTGACAACCGGCTCATCCATAACCATACCGATGATAGACCATGTACCGGAATTAATAAATACATAATTATCTTCCTGTGCCGGTACTGCATAGGCCGCGGACGCAGAATCGTGCTGGGCAACAGCGATCAGCGGAATATCTCCTGCTTCCCCGATTCCCGCTAATTTTTTAATCCTCTTTGTCAGATTTCCTTTCACGGCACCTGTCATGAGCACCTCAGGAAAAACGGATTTTTCCAGCCCTAATTCGTAAAGCACGGATTCTGCCCAGGACTTATTTTTCAGATCATACATCTGGGTCGTAGATACGCTTGTATATTCCAGACTCCGCTCTCCTGTCAGAAAATAGCCCAGTACATCCGGCAGCATTAAAAAAGTCTTTTTGCCGGCCGCTTTTTCAGAATTTCTGTTCTGTATACCCAGGATCTGATACACGGTATTATACCACATGTCCTGCACGCCGGTTTCATAAAACAGCCCCTTTTTCCCAAATATATTCCCGGCTTTCTCCATCATACCGATGGCCTGGGTATCCCGGTAATGGTACGGATTCCCCAGTAATTCCCCCTGGCTGTCCAGAAATGCAAAGTCTACGCCCCAGGTGTCAATACCGATGGCATCGATCTTCCCGATCTTTTTCTGTGCAATCTGCAGGCCCTTCAGGATCTCATGGAAGATATTAAGAATATCTGTGTAGAACCTGTCCCCTGCGTAAATTCCTTCATTTAAAAACCTGTGCAGCTCTTCCAGTTCCACTTTTCCGTTCTTCAGTGAAACACTGATAAGTCTTCCGCTTGACGCTCCCAGATCAACTGCTATTACTTTCATTTTCGCACACTCCTTCATCTTATAAGTGAATCGTTTGACCTGATTATCATAGCACAGTCGGCCGCGCTTAGTCAATCGTTTCACCATAATTTTTCTTCCGTACCTTACACTTATGACAGAAAGGGAATTTCGAAAAAAGCACACATCAAATATTCAATTTATCAGCTTTTCTAAACAAAGAGGTTCACATTGGACTCCTCAGCATCTCCAAGATAGGATGCGACTCCTGCCAGCTCCACACCATCGATTAATTCTTCCTTTGTAATTCCCATGATGTCCATGGACATTGTGCACGCAACAAGCCTGATTCCGCTATTTTGTGCATGCTCCATCAGTGCTTCGAGAGAATCTACGTTTTTATCTTTCATCACTTTTTTCATCATGGCAGTACCCATACCGGCCATATTCATCTTGGAAAGCTTCAGCTTTCTGCTGCCTTTTGGCATCATGGCCCCAAACATCTTATCCATAAAAGGCTTTTTAATGGAAGGCGCATTGGATTTTCTAAGTGCATTCAACCCCCAGAATGTAAAGAACATTGTTACCGGCCTGCCCATGGACGCAGCTCCGTTTGCTATAATAAAGGACGCCAGTACTTTATCCAAATCGCCGCTGAATACGATAATGGTCTTTCCCTGCGGGGCCTCTGCTATTTTGCTTTCTTCCTTCACGTCACAGTTCTTCATACCCTTTTTGATATATACAATGTTTTCCTGATTTTGGCGTTCAGTCTTCACCAGAGTATTCCCGGTTCTCCGGCACCAGGAATCAATGTCTGCCGCAAAGCCCATATCAGTAGCGGATACTTTTAAGACTTCCTGGTCTTCCATCCCTGAGATTGCTTCATGAACCTTCATAATTGGGCCCGGACACTGCAGTCCGCAGCAATCCAGAACTTTCAATTCTCTATCCGGCATTTCATTTTCTCCTGCTGTCATTTTATTTTCCCCCTTCAAGATATCCGTGTCTGTCTGCAGATTTTCATTTTGCTGATAATTTTTGCTGTGCATGGACTTATAAAACGAGGTTCCCCCTGCCAGAACAGCTACTTTAGCAAATCCATTCTGGCTTAGTATTCTTGCTGCATTATAGGAACGCACACCAATCGAACAGTAAGGAATAATCAGTTTCTCTTTATCCAGCTCATCCATTCGTTCACGAAGTTTCCCCAGTGGAATATGAGAAGAACCGGGGATGGAAAATACCAGACGCTCCATGTCTTCCGTGACATCCAGGACAGTATACTCCTCTTTCTTCCCTTTATCTGCCAGCAGAGTATCCAGCTCATCCGATTCTATAAAGCTTACCATGCCCTGCAGCATATTTTCCGCAACAAATCCGAGCATATTTACCGGATCCTTTGCGGAAGAAAACGGCGGCGCGTAGGCAGGCTCCAATTCCTCCAAATCATAAACCGTGCCATTCAGGCGCATGACAGACGCAAGGGTATCGATTCTTTTGTCCGCACCTTCCTGTCCTACAATCTGAGCGCCAAGGATCTTCCCTTCTTTATCAAACAGCATCTTCAAGGTCAGAGGGACTGCCCCGGGATAGTACCCGGCATGGGATTTCTGATTAATCAAAGCTGCATAATAGTCCTCTCCCTTCACTTTCCCCATTCCCTTCAGCTGCTTTTCATTCAGCCCGGTACTTGCGGCGTGGAGGTCAAACACCTTTGCCACGGCTGTTCCTAAAGTTCCATTATACTTTTTCCTATCTCCTGCAAGATTATCTGCCAGAATACGTGCCTGTTTATTTGCAGGTCCTGCAAGAGGTATCATCGTCTTATCCTTTGTCACATAATGTTCCACCTCTATCACATCGCCCACCGCATATATATCAGGAAGGGAGGTCTGAAGATATTGATCTACTATTACTCCGCCTCTCTTATTCAGCTTTGCACCAGCCTGCTTTGCAAGCTCACTGTTAGGGCGCACACCAATAGACAGGATCACCATATCTGTCCGCACTGATGCCCCGCTGGTTAATTCTATCTCTGTTGCTCCGCCCTCGCGCTCATGGTGGAACGCTTTCACACCGTCCCCCAAAATCAGGTGAATCTGATTCATTCTCATATTTTCATGGATTAAATTCGCCATATCCAAATCCAAAGGCGCCATGACCTGATTCTGCATCTCGATAACAGATACCTCAATGCCCTGCGCATGGAGATTTTCTGCCATCTCAAGTCCGATAAAGCCTCCTCCGATTACCGCAGCACGTTTCGGCTTTTTCTCTGTAATATAAGCCTTAATCCTGTCCGTATCAGGGACAGACCAGAGGGTAAAGATATGATCCCCGTCAATTCCCGGAATTGATGGTTTTATGGGTGATGAGCCTGTCGCCAGCACCAGATTATCATAGGTTTCCTCATATATTTCATTCGTTGCTAAATTTTTCACTTCAATTTTTTTCTCTTCAGGCATAATTCTTGTCACTTCACTGGATACCCGTACATCGATATTAAACTTCTCCTTCATTGCCTGAGGTGTCTGTAACAGGAGGGCATCCCGGCTTTTAATCACATCCCCGATATAGTAAGGCAGGCCACAGTTTGCATAAGATATATACGCACCTCTCTCCAGCATGATGATCTGCATAGACTCATCTCTTCTCCGCAGTCTTGCTGCAGTTGTCGCGCCGCCCGCAACTCCTCCGATGATAACTGTTTTTTTTGCCATATTCAAATCTCCTTTTCTTAATCGCATATTCTTTTATCTGTTCAGAAGTTTTAATTATTATAATCCTCTTTCATACTTTCTTCTGTAACCATGTCACATAAGGACATAAAAATAATTAGTTCTTTGGTTTTCTTATTGCTGGTCATACTCACTCAACATATTTCCTTTTTCTTCCACCAAAAACTCCCGGCACTTCTTTACTGAAATGCCGGGAGTTTTATTTCTCATATATCAGATTTCCATGATACGTCTTCCGCACCAATCTCTTTCGTCTAAATCTTTTCCGGTTAAACTTCTTCGTTTTTATATGTAATCTTCTTCCACATAAAACGGATCACCAGAAACAGAACCGCCGCAATCAGAACCGCTTTAATAAATGTGGAATACTTTCCAATGTACAAAACTACCACTTCCCAGGATGCCCCAAGGATTGCCCCCAGTGATACGAGCAATATATTCCATATCGTACTTCCAATCATGGTATAGGTCAAAAAAACAGGCATATTAATCTGTGCCATCCCCGCAGGTACGGACACCAGACTCCTTATAATCGGGATGCATCTCCCAAAAAGTATTGCTTTCTTCCCATGCTTTTCAAACCATCCGATCGTCTTTTCCACATCCTCTTTCTCAAATCCAAGCACCCGGAATGCCTTCCCTTCTGTCAGTGCCTCTAATCTCTGCGGTGTTAATGCCGTGCCAATCCAATACAGTACAATCGCCCCGATTGTAGAGCCCAATGTAGAAAAAATAATGACTCCCGGCACCGTCAGCCTTGTATAAGTTGTCATAAAGCCGCCAAAAGTCAGAATGACTTCCGATGGTATCGGAGGAAAGATATTCTCTATGGCAATCAGAAAACAGACTCCCAGATAGCCAAACTGATTCATAATCTGGATAATTAATTCCTGCATACACCCATCCTTAAATAAATAACATTCTGTAAAATAAGTATATGAAAGAAAAAACGAATCATTCCATTTCATACCCAACTTAATACAGTGAACGAGCTTAAGTCTCATGAACCGAGGGTATGTCGGTAAGCATCCTCTCTTTTGTAAGGACTTCCCCCTGATGCATCACAAAATAAATCAGGCAAGACTGCTGCCCTCCGCAATCAGTATTACAACACAGAACGTCTCAGTATCATGGGTGATGTCCACCGTTCCCTGATAGCGTCTTACCACATCTTTGACATTCTCAATGCCGATCCCATGCAGCTTCTTCTCCTTTTTCCATGTCCTGAATTTCCCATCCTCAATCTGAATCTCCTGGCTTTTAGAGTTCTCAATCTCGAAGCTGAAATACCCTTTTTCCGTACATCTCGCCTTCATGGATATCCTGCGTTTCTCCGGAACCACCTTCATACACGCCTCAATGGCATTGTCCAGCATATTGGAGAAAATGGTGCAGATATCCAGAGGGTCAATAAAAAACAGTTCATTAATCTCAATATTAAAGAAACAGTCGATTCCCTGCTCCACTGCCCGGTTATACTTTGCATTGAGAACGGCATTCACAATACTGTTTTTGCAGAATGTCCTCCCCTTCGCACTAAGCTGTCCCGACAGCTTCTGGAAATACTTCTTCGCTTCCTCATCTTTTCCGTCTTCCATCAACCCAGCCACCACGCTGAAATGATTATTCATATCGTGCCTGAATTTCCGCAGCTCCTGCTGCCCTGCCTCCAGTTCCCTGTAATAATCCTGCTGCAGTTTTTCATTCTTCTGCTCCAGTCGGCTGCGGATATTTTCCGCCAGATAGAATACCAGCCTGATACTGGCAAAATTGGTGATCAGGCACGCAAGCATGCAGAGCCACACTTTGTAGGACTCATCCGGTGTATAGTATACACAGCTCATCACCGCAGTCAGCGATGCCAGGCAGACGGCATCCAGCAGAAACCACGACTTCTCATCCAGAGTATCCATCATCTCTCTGATCTTCTGATCCGACATTCGCCAAAACAGATACCAGAACAGGATATTCACAATCAATATCATATTAGACAGCACTATATTGGCCAACTCTCCGCTTTCAAGCAGGTTTATCCAGATCCAGGTCCCGATTTGCTGGGTCAGAAAATTTGCCGATATTATAATCGGAAAAAAGATAAGCAAAACAGAAACCTTCACCAGAATCTTCTGCCTGAACCCGATCAGCAACATTGCAAGGAAAAGGGGGATATTAACTGTAATATTTACCACATCCTGCGGAAATATCACCATTGTACATACAAACAGCCCAATCAGATAACTCACTGCCCGCCAGACAACCTTTTTCTTTGGCTCCAGAAAGCAGGCAAGTGTCCTGTAAAAAAAGTAACTCTCTATAAAATAAAAAATGGTACCCAGCGTGTCAAAAAAAGTTTCCATATAAATTTCTTCCTTTCCTGCACAAAGGTAACAATTCAGGCAAGTCTGAATTGTTACCTAAAAAGCTCTATTTCAGCATCAGCTTCGCAAATGCTACCGCCGCCGTCTGCTTGTATGCCCTGCTCACAGGCAGAATCTGCCCGCCGCATTCCAGACTGCTTCCCTCCAGCTTGTCCACATACTTCAGGTTCACAAGATACCGGTTATGTATCCGGATAAAAAAGGAAGGCATCTCCTCCTCGATCTCACCAAGCTTTCCATAGAATTTTACAGATTCACAAGCGGCACTGCCAACAGTCACTGCCTCTACAGTCCGCCCTTCACTTTTAAAATACAGAACCTTTCCAAATGGCAGGCGCAGAGTTCCCGTCTTCTGCTCCACCAGGTAATACTTTTCCATGCTCTGTCCGGTCTCCTCCACGGCCTTTCCCAACACTTCACGTATCTTCTCCTCTTTATATGGCTTCAATATATAATGAAAGGCATGCACCTCATATCCCTGAAACACAAAATCCGGATACGCAGTCACAAAGATCAGCACCGTATCCTGATACTTCTTTCGAAGCTCCCTGGCCGTTTCCATTCCGTCGATCCCGGACATCTCTATATCCAGAAACAGAATATCCGGCACCTTATGCTCCATCCCGGCAAGCAGATCCTCTCCACACTCATATTCCTCTATCTCATATACCACACCGTCCAGCTGCAGCTGTGTCTCCAACACTCTGCGCAGACTGTTCCTCAATTTCTTCTCATCATCACAGATAGCAATTCTCATCTCATCTTGTCCCCCAAAATCCAGTTCTCCTCCTAAACTACCACATTCTCCCCAACAATTGCAATCGTTTTTGGGGAAAGTTCTGGGGGTGGGGGACGCCTGACGTGGAACGGGGCGGGGGCAGACGGACGCATATATCTGTCTGGAATACGGGCCGCTGTGCTAAGCAGCAGTAAGAGGAAACACACAAAATCAGCCGGAACCATACGCATTCACCGCCTAAGCTGATGCTTAGACGGCTCAGGCGTATTCAAAAGTTGATTTGGAGATCAACTTTTGTCCGGCTGATTTTGTGTGTTTCCTCTAACTGCTGCTAAGCTCGCTTTATGCATTCCAGACTGATATATGCGTCCGTCTGCCCCCGCCCCGTTCCACGCCAGGCTGTGTTCATCCGGCCGGCAGGTAAGACTCTTTCTCCGTAGGGAAACTCTGGACGGATGAGGTGGATGGATTATGGATGCGCGGATATTTTACCGGCAGGAGATGGTTGTTGAGGCTTGTGACAAGGTTAAATACAGTTAAGAAGATGGGTAAAAACTGGTAGAACAGCAGAAAAGACAAGTGATAATAAATACGTAAATATTTCTCTATTTTTGTATTAAAGAAGAAAGTATCATAAAGCCATTATTATCTAAACAAATTTATATAAGTAAAAATATGTTACAAGACACGCACAGCCAATTCCCATCCTCTGCCCCGGTTCGTACCCAACCGGATAACAGTTTCTCCTTACCGCCCGGTTGCACCAGCTTACCGGGAGCCGGGGCGGGCTGTGTAAAGCATATATTCTGTTTGATATGCATCTAGCGAGTCTAACAGCAGTTAGAGGAAATCCGTAAAATCAGCCGGAAAAAAGCTGCTTCCGAAGCAGCTTTTTAGAACGCCTGAGCCGTTTAATCATCAGATTAAACGGTGAATGCATTCGATTCCGGCTGATTTTACGGATTTCCTCTTACTGCTGTTTGGCGCAGCGGCCTGCATATCAAACAGGATATATGCTTTACACAGCCCGCCCCGGCTCTCGGTAAGCGTCCCCGTTCCCATCCGCTCCCGAGACTAAAGCTCGTGAGCTGGTTTCTATACTTGACAGAATCTGTGTCAAACTTGACAATTCGTCGAATTTTCATTTTGCCTGTCATCCGCTAAAATATAATCATCAAGTACAGAAAACACAAGGAGGAATTACAAAATGTTAAAGGTAAATCATTTAAGCAAAAGTTATCAGACAGGTGCCACCGTTTATCCGGTGCTCAAAGATATTTCATTTGAAATTAATAAAGGGGAATTCGTTGCAGTTATGGGGCCGTCAGGAAGTGGCAAGACAACGCTGCTCAACTGTATCTCCTGCTTTATCCCCCACGACAGCGGTGAAATACTGCTGAATGGCAAGAACCTCTCCGGACTCAATGAAGCCAGGCTCGCAGCGGTGCGGAATCAGCATATGGGATTTGTATTCCAGGACTTCATGCTTCTGGACGGGCTGAGTGTATTCGAGAATATCTGCCTTCCGCAGATCATTGCCAAAAAACCGGTCGCTCAGATGGAAACCAAAGCAAAACGACTTTGTGAGATATTCGGCATCGACTCTATCGCAGCTAAATATCCGGCCGAAATTTCCGGCGGTGAAAAACAGAGGACAGCGGTTGCCAGGGCGCTGATGAACCAGCCTTACATGCTGCTGGCCGATGAACCTACCGGCAACCTGGACAGTAAGTCCTGCCGTGCAGTCATCGACGCATTTCTTCAGGCAAAAACAGAAATGCATGCAACCGTATTTATGGTAACCCACGACAGCTACGCCGCGTCTTTTTGTGACCGCGTAATTGTACTGAAAGACGGCGAGGTGAACCAGGAACTGGTGCGCACCGGAAACCGCCGTGAATTTATGGACCAGCTGCTCGATGTACTCAGAACACTTGGAGGTGACGATTCCCATGACGCTGCATAGTATCTTTTCCAAACTTAGAAAACAAAATAAAGGGCAGTACCTGATCCTGGGGTTCTGTATCTCCCTCTCGGTCCTGCTGATTACGTCTTTTGCCCTCATGTACCTGGGACCTACCATTCAGGAATTCCTGCCCGAAGGAGGGGATACCCGGAAACTGGCAACGCTCCTGCTGGGTGTAACAGCCGTGGGCTGTACCATATTTACACTCTACGCATCCAGCCTGTTCTTTCGCTATAAGAGCCGGGAATTCGGCATTCTGCTGGCACTCGGTTCTCCGAAAAAAGCACTGAAGCCCCTGTTGTTTTCCGAGCTTGCTCTCGTCACCTGCATCAGTACAGTAATCGGCCTGATCCTGTCGGTTCCGGTTTCCTTCGGCATATGGAAGCTGTTTGAGACCTTCCTTCTGCCCACAGAGGAAATGGTATACCGCTTTGGCTGGCAGGGATTTATCATAGGGATTGCATTCTGTATCGTACTTACCCTGCTGCTCTTTTTTGCAGGCAGGCGCTTTATACGCAGAACGGATATCATGGATATTCTGCGGGCAGGCCAGAAAACAGAGATGGTAAAAGAAATTCCTTCCTGGACAGGAAAACTGGGCATCATCCTCACTGTCACAGGCATCGTACTTGCACTGGGTGTGCCAGCTGTCGCAGCTAAAGTATTTTATATTAACATACCTTCCATCTTCAACCTTGTTTATTTCGTGGCACTTGCCGGGATTTATCTGATTATACTCAGCTGCGTGTCCCAGTCTTCAGCCGGAAAGCACAAAGATAAGTATTACAAAAATCTGGTTTCCATCAGTATGATGCGTTTTACCGCAAAAGTGACAACTAAAAACATGTGCGTTATCGTACTTTTACTGTTCTGCTGCCTGTTTGCTGCCTTTTTCGGGATGTTGTACAGTGACACTGAAGGAATTTCCATCGGGGAAAATGAAAAAGCCTATTCATTCCATTTTCCGGCAGAAGAAGAACAGATTACAAAAGAAGACATTGAGAATCTTGCCGATGATTATGACATAACCCTCGCTTCGTACACGGAAACCGATGCTGCAAATCTGGTAATCTCCTACCGTTACAGAGACCTGATTGACAGTGAGTACGTTACCCTGGATGCCAAAGAAGGCAAACTGGCACTGTTCTTCCCGGAGAGCATCTATGAGGAGATCAGCGGACAGGACATCTCCGTTGAGCCAAATACGTATAAAACGATTACAAATAAGGACTACAAAGAAACGCTGTGGGAATTCAAAGACGGACTGTACTCCGCTTTCAACCCGGATACAGGTAAAAACCTTGAACTTTCCTTTGGCGGCACCGTGGAATTCGATGCTCTGAACAGTATGAGCAGTCCATTTGCCTATGTTCTGAATGATGCGGATTATCAGGCTGCAGCTGCCTCTCTTGGCAGCCAGTACATGGAAAAGGTCATATGTTTCGATGTAAAAGACACGGAACACTCCTATAGCTTTGCCCAAGCACTGCAGATGGAATACGTACGACACTCCAGCAAACTGTCTGATTTTATGGGAAATTATGATGCCTGGGAAGACCGGAAGGCACAGGAAAACGGCGAGACCTATGGCTATGCAGGAAGCATTGGGCTTTCAAGTGACATGGAACGTGCTCCATATGACTGGAAATACGCCCCCCGCTTAACCGTCCAGATGCGTCAGGAACATATGCAGGAAGTATCCGTTTACGTCATGCTCTGTCTGTACATCTTCATCATCATGCTGGCGACCATCACAATCATGAGCTATGTGCGCAGCATCACAGTAGCAACAGACAACAAAACACTGTTCGAAAGCCTGACAAAACTCGGAGCTGGTCCCGTGTACAACAGAAACATCCTGAAAAAACAGCTCCGAAAAATCTTCCAGTACCCTGCGCTGATGGGATGTACCATCGCCTGGATATACGCACTGTTTATGTCTTTCTTTAACGATATGAGAGTGACCCCCTCCGAACTGCGCAACCTGGGATACCTGGTACTGCTGATATTTATAATCTGGGGAGTCCTCTACGCGGTATACAGATGTGCCCTCCACAAATCCCAGCAGATACTCGGAATACTTTAACTAGAACGGGTGTCGTATAAAATTTTTTTATCGACGTACGTTACAATGTAATCAGGAAGGAGTTGATTATATGACGACTATCAGTGTTACAAAAGCAAGAGAGAATATCTATCAGTTGATTTCAGATGAAAAACTACTTGTGAGCCAATTACTATAACGAACAATAAAGGGAAAAATGCGGTCTTAATAGGCGAAGCAGATTGGAAAGAGATAGAAGAAACACTATACCTAATGTCTATTCCCAAAATGGCGGAATCCATCATCACTGGAGGCAACACTCCGTTGGAGGAATGCATATCTGAAGATAAGGTGGATTGGTAAGTGTATAATGGCAAAATAAGATAACGCTGGTTTAGAAAGTATTCCAAAATATCGGACCGCCCTCATCAGGCGGTCCTTTTTTTCAGAAACTTTTTCTTCATATAAATATAACCGATTCCGTCCGCAAGCAGCCATCCAATAGGAACTGCGGCCCAGATCCCTGTCACCCCGATCTGAGGGACTGCAGACAGGGCATACGCCAGAACCACCCGGCTTCCCAGCGATGCTGCGGTAAGGATCACGGACATGCCCGGCATCTTGACTGCCCTGTAAAAACCATAGAACAGAAATAGGAAGCCGATCAGACAATAAAAGCTTCCCTCGATTCTGAGGTAGCTTATACCCACGGCGAGTATCTCTGTCTCCTGTGGTTTTATAAACAGAAGGAGCAATGGTTTTGCAAAAATCCACACGCCTGCAGAGATAACCAGGCAGAAAATGCATACAAGCAGTACAGCACTTTTGATTCCTTCCCGTATACGCCCCTTCTTCCCGGCCCCGTAATTCTGCGCCACAAATGTGGAAAATGCATTACCAAAATCCTGAACGGGCATGTATGCAAAAGAATCGATCTTCACCGCAGCAGAAAAAGCCGCCATCACGATTGTGCCAAAGCTGTTCACCAGCCCCTGCACCATCAGAATTCCAAAATTCATGACCGATTGCTGAATGCAGGTCAAAAATGACAGTTGAAATATTTCCTTCAAAACCGGAACATTCCACCTGAAATGTATTCTGCCGGGCATCATTCCCCGGAACCTCATCACTACATACAGACAGATTCCCGCCGCAGATACGTACTGAGAAATGACCGTAGCCGCCGCGGCACCTGCAACACCCATTTTTAATACCAGCACAAAATATAAGTCAAGCCCTATATTCAGAACCGCTGAGACTCCCAGGAATATAAGAGGCACCGTGGAGTTCCCCAGTGCCCTGAGCCATGAGGCGAAAAAGTTATACAGAAAAGTAGCTGGTATTCCCCAGAAGATAACCCACAGGTATTCCCGCATCATTCCGTAAATCTCCCCTGGCACCTGCATAAGCCTGAGGATCAGATCAATTCCTCCGAATACAATCCCAACCACGAGGGCTGTCACTCCGCCGATCAGGACAAAAGACATGAACACACCGTTTTTCAGGCCGTCCATGTCCTTTTTTCCAAAACAAAGGGAGAATTCCACGCTGCTCCCCATACACAGACCTAAGAGAATGGATGTCAGAAATGTCATCAACGTGTAGGAAGCACCGACTGCCGCCAGTGCCTCCTTTCCTAAAAACTGTCCTACAATTAAAGTATCCGCAATATTATACAGCTGCTGAAGCAGATTACCTGCCATCATAGGCAGGGCGAACCAGATCAGAGACTTTCTGATACTGCCCTCCGTAAAATCCCGATTCATGTTTCTTCACCTGATAAGGCCTGCAGTTAATCCAATATCTCTACAGCTGCCCGCTCGATCGGCAGACCTGCCACATACCTCTCCATAAACTTCTCAAAGCCTTCCACATCTTTTGGATCCGGCTCGAGTGTAACAGACTTCTCGTCTGCAAATATTTTCTGTGCCAGGTAAGCATCCAGTGTCTCGCCCTCTTCTTTGTTCTTCATATAGGAAGCCAGCAGCGCAATGCCCCATGCACCGCCCTCTCCTGCAGTCTCCATAACAGATACCGGTACTTTCGTAGCCGCTGCCATAATTCTCTGTCCCACACCGGCTGTTTTGAAGAGTCCGCCGTGTCCCAGAATCTGATCAAGCTCCACGCCATCGTTGTACAGGATGTCCATACCCAGTTTCAGCGCGCCCAGACACGTAAACAGATGGGAACGCATAAAGTTTGCCAGAGTAAACTTACTCTCCGGTGTTCTCACGAACATCGGGCAGCCCTTCTCAAACCCGGTAATGTGCTCGCCTGAGAAATAGCAGTAGGAAAGCAGTCCGCCGCAGTCCGCATCGCCTTCCAGCGCTTTGTTATACAGAGTTCCGAACAGCTTGTTCATATCCACTTCCATGCCCATAGCCTCTGAAAATTCTTTAAACAGATTCACCCATGCATTCAGATCAGATGTGCAGTTATTGGAATGAACCATAGCTACCAGATCCCCAGCCGGTGTTGTCACCAGATCGATCTCCGGATATACTTTGGAGAGTTCTCTTTCCAGAACGACCATAGCGAATACAGAGGTGCCTGCTGATACATTGGCCGTACGCTTTGCAACACTGTTCGTTGCTGCCATGCCTGTACCACCGTCACTCTCCGGCGGACACACCGGTATTCCGGCTTTCAAGGTGCCTGTCACATCCAGCATTCTTGCCCCCTCTTCACTGAGCACGCCTGCATCTTCACCTGCAACCAGTACTTCAGGAAGCAGTTCCTGCAGTTTCCATGGATATCCACACTCTTTTACAAGTTCGTCAAACTGTTCTTCCATGCGCTGGTTGAAATCCTTCTTCTCTACATCGATCGGGAACATTCCGGAAGCTTCGCCGATACCAAGTACCTTTTTACCTGTCAGCTGCCAATGTACGTATCCGGCCAGCGTCGTAAAGAAATCAATATCTTTCACATGCTCTTCCCCGTTCAGGATTGCCTGATACAGATGCGCGATGCTCCATCTTTGAGGAATATTGTACTGAAATACCTCTGTCAGCTTTTGGGATGCCTGTCCTGTGATGTTGTTTCTCCATGTACGGAAGGCTGTCAGCAGCTCTCCGTCCTTATTAAAAGGAAGGTAGCCGTGCATCATACCGCTGAATCCAATGACACCGATCGTCTCCAGCGCCAGGCCATATGTATTCTTTACATTTCCAGCCAGATCCTGGTAGCAGTCCTGCAGTCCCTTCCATACGGCATCCAGACTGTATGTCCAGATGTTATTTACATACTGATTCTCCCAGTCATGGCTTCCTGAAGCAAGGACCTTTCCGGCCTCGTCCACCAGTACGGCTTTAATTCTTGTAGAGCCAAATTCAATTCCCAGAGCGGTTTTTCCCGCTGCAATGATTTCTTTTGCTTCCATGTTCATTAAACACCTCTCCTACTTATTCAGAATTGTCTATTATTCTTCCAGGTCTTCTTATACTGCTGTTTTTACAGAACTCCTGAATTACTTCTATTTTATCCTGTCCAGTCATTTAATACAACTATTTTTTAACGAAGATTGAGAGGGGGATTTTTTTGGGGGGACGCCTGGCGTGAGACGGGACGGAACTGTTTTGGGAGAGGGATTGATCTGGTGCAGCTATTTTCTTGTTCTGGGTATCGTTATTCCGGCGCAGTCAGATTATGCTAATAATATGGCTGAACTTGTTGTTTCGGTTTTGAGTGTAATTTCTATTTTGTTTGCCTTTGTTGAATTTTTAAGAAGAAAGGATGATAAAGATTAAAGGATGGCTGAGAAAATCAGCTGTCTTTTTTTATTTATGGGTTAGTCCGATGAAAAGACCTTCTCATAACAGGATCCGTATATTTTTACCAAACATGAAAATACTATTCTGAGAATCTATTTAAGGAGGCACGTATGGACAAACAAATACTGCAGTTGATTAACGGACAGATTAATTTTGAATTCTTTTCTTCTTATCTTTATCTTGGTTTTGCAAATTATTACGCGGAAGCCGATCTGGACGGTTTTGAGAACTGGTTTCGCATCCAGGCACAGGAGGAACTTGATCATGCAATGCTGCTGATCCAGTATCTTCATAACAATGACCAGAAAGTCATTCTGGAACAGATCCGCAAACCGGATCTGAAGCTTACCAGCCACACCCAGCCGCTGAAAATTGCTTATGAGCATGAAAAACAGGTAACTGTACGCTTTAACCGGATCTATGAGGCAGCCTTTAAAAAGAAGGATTTCCGCACCACACAACTGCTTGAATGGTTCATCATGGAACAGGGCGAGGAAGAAAAAGCCGCCAGTGATCTCTTGGCCAAAATGAATCTGTTCGGCAATGACTCAAAAGGACTTTACGAACTCAACAAGGAGTTTGCTGCCAGAGTCTATGCTGCCCCCTCACTCGTACTTTAGAGCGGGCTTTATCATTCAGGGAGAACCTGAAAAGTTTAATTCAAACGGAGGAATCAAAAATGTCAAAACATGAACCAATCTTTTATGCCTGTGACAACTGTCATATCATTATCGAGGAAATTAACGGAAACAAAGAAGGCTTTTCCTGCTGCGGAACCCAGATGGAAAAACTCACCCCGAATACATCCGAAGGCGCACACGAAAAACACATGCCGGTAGTAGAACAAAATGGGAACACGATTACGGTTAAAGTGGGAAGCATCTTTCATCCCATGTCAGAGGAGCACAGTATCGAATGGATCTATCTGCAGACTGAAAAAGGCGGACAGAGAATCCATCTTGATCCGGACAGCGAACCTGTTGCAACATTTGTAGTGTGTGATGGGGACAGGGCGCTGGCAGCATACGCATACTGTAACCTCCATGGCTTCTGGAAGGTGGAAATCTAAGGGGGCGGAAGGTACGGAGGAAGTACGCCTGCGCAAAGAGGGACTCAGGTCGGGACGGGGGAAAAAGAAGAGGAACCTTTGCAGGTACATTCTATGCTCCTGCAAAGGTTCCTTTTCTTTTTCCCCCGCCAACGGCGCGCCCCTCTTCTACTCCATTCCAAATGGAATCTCTGCCAGCACTATCATATTTCCATTTTCGTCTAGTCCTGCATTTTTGTCTATTACCTGCAGTATAAATTGAGTTGCATCGGAATGGTCAAATACCATTTCCTGGATCTGGCCGCCGGTTTCTGATTCCTCGGTACGGGAACCAAATTCCTGGTATATACGGTTTCCATTTGTGTCTGTCAGGATAACATCCGGGTTTCTTACTGCATATTCTTCCGGCAGGTAGTATTCAATGTGCATATTGCTTGGAGTCTGTATTACTTTCTTTACGATGAATCCGTTGTTTTCTGCGTTTGGCTCTGCTTCTCTGTTCTGGGAAGTATCCATGGTTGCTTTGAACTTCAGATCCCAGCTTCCTTTCACGGTTTTGAATCCGAGTCTGCTGAAATCTACTTTATCGAAGTTCTCCAGCGTTGAGTCCTGCTCTTCTCCTGATCTGTGGGCACCGATAGCGTCTGCGTTTATTTCTACCACTGTATCCTCGGTGAATTCACCGCCGTCTAAATAAGAAACGGGAATTCTCATAAGAGAGACAAAGACTCCATCCTCAGATTTATTTCCGGTTAATGTTGTTGTGGTATACGCTTCTTTTCCATCTACTGTAACCCAGGACCAGAAGGACACCGGATCCCCCTCCTCGTAGGTTAACAAATCAAGCCTGTCGGCCGTGTTCAGCTCTGCATCCTCTGTTCGTATGGAAAGAGTGAAATATAAATCTAATCCATCGCAGTATGCGTCTGTCACACTGATCGTGATTCCCTGGTCTTCCGCTACGTTTGTAATCTCTTCTTCTGGTTCTGTTACCACCGGTTTGGAATGCTTCTCAATATTGCTGTATGCCGTTTTGTCTTTATCGGGATAGGGATTGCTCTCATGCATCTTCTGCAGACGGCCGAATACATCCCCCAGTATCGGAATGTCTTTTGCAAGTGCCGGGTTTGCATAAAATACACCCGACAGTACAATCACAAGGCATGCTGCGGCTGCGGCAATTCCCAGCCCTCTGTTCATACGTTTCCTGCTGCCTCCGCCTCCAATGCGCTTCATATGCACCTCACCGCTGCGGATCTTCTCATACATATCTTCCATCCGGTTATTTACGATATCCGGTATCTCTATATCATTCTGTAATGCTTCTTTCAGTTCCATATCATTTTCCTGTCTGTTCATCCCTGCACCTCCATTCCATAAGCTGATGACGAGTGTTCCTTCAGATATATTTTTTTGAAACAGTTTCGCCCCCGCGATAATCTTGTTTTTACGGTGTTCTCATTCATCTCCAGTATGGAGCCTATCTCCCTAATGCTGAAGCCTTCTACATAATAAAGCAGCAGTACAATGCGGTACTGTTCCTCCAGTTGATTCAAAAGCCCCAGAAATTCTCTGCCGGAGGTATCTACCTGCATCTCCTCCAGTTCCGGATGTTCATAAATCGGTACCATTTTTCCACGCTCCTTTAATATGCGGTTACAGTGATTAATCAGTATCCTTGTTAGCCATGTCTTAAAAAATTCAGGCTGACGCAGTCCCTGCAGATTTTCGTAGCTGCTGAGAACCGTGTCCTGCATGGCATCAGCCGCATCCGCATCATTTTTGAGCATACTGACCGCAATTTTATATAAAGCCTGCTTGTGCTCTTCCATCAGTGTTATAAAAGCTTCCTTATCACCGGCCTGTGCCCGTTTCACCAGATTTTTCAACTTCACACTCCCCTTGGTCTGCCAGCATGTTTCTGATCCTTCACTGTTCCCCTGAGCCCATGCTCAGCCGCACATGTAATTTCCCATTCGCCTGCTGGTCTGAATCGTATTTTAATACAGATATTTATTTTACAATCGATTGATACTAATTAGATAAAAAAGTATATTGAAAAGTTTCAGGATATTAAAAAAAAATGAAAAAAAGTTATTCCCCTCAAAACTTACGCCTGCTGTGAATGGCTTTCCGCATAACCTGACGTCATTTTACCCATAATATTAGAGATCAGAAGTTTTGTTATAAGGAGGTGCCCAAATGGAGAACAACTATCAGATTGCCGACATATCCGGCCAATGCGTCCATGAGATTGACCAGCTTCAGAAAACCCTGAAGGATAAAACGAATCAGGATATTATACTGGTTGCTTATACCCCTTCCGAGAAGCAGGCCTGAAGTTTCCAGGAGAATATGGCCTGGACATCGCAAAATTGATTCCGCGAAATCATATGCCCGCAGAATCATTCTAACACAAAAGGTCATTTTCCTGTATGTATACAAGAAAATGACCTTTTATTAACACTATTATATCTGTTTCTAATCAATTTCCTCAGGGCTGCCGGCCGCTCCTTTTTTCTTTGGAGGATGGATTCTGATACAGAGCAGCTCTTTTACTTCCTCATAAATTATTTCCGAGGTCACATCAATCATCAGCCACCTGGAACCATTGAATACATTTGTTTTCTTATAAAGTTCCTGCAGATACTTGCTGAAAGACCCCAGCATCAGTTCAGTCTCCGGTGCCTCTTTTCTGCCGATCGATACCAGGCAGGTAAAATACCCCTTATTCGGATACAGCGTGCACAACGCCCTGCTGCTTTTTTTATATTTTACATTCCATCCCGGCGCTCCGGAACATCTGCTGTATTCTACAGCCGGTCTTATGGAATAGGTTTCCTCGATAAATTCACACAGCCCGTCCCAGAACGGACAGTCTACATAGGCGCTGATGTCTTTGAACTCCGGTTTGTCCTCTCTTGTGTATGCTTCAATCCATCCCATGATATTTCCTCCGTCAATCTAATTTTGTATCTATCATATCACAGAAACCAGGACATCTGTGTGTCGTCTTTATTTCTTTTTCACGGGATAGCAGACTTCAGTCACCAGATCATCCTGGCTTTTTGCCTCGTATGGGCTTACATGGTAAATACAGAATGACGGACCGTCGAATTCATAGCCATTTTCCTGAATCCAGTTGGCAACACATTCATTTACCTTTGTAATCTGCCCGTAGCTTCCATTGTATGTTGCGGATGCTATCTGTATCGGCGCCACCGTCTTGAACTTTACATGTTCCGTATCTTTATAAGATCCCTCCACGCAGGCCTGTATCTCGACATCCACATCGCCTTCTTTGTATCCCTCATCGTGAAAAATTGCGAGTCCGTAACACGGCACAGCCTGCTTTACATACTGGGGGGCAATTTCCTCATTTAAAATCTGCCACAGCATTCCTTCTGCGTCATATGCAGGGATTACCTGACGCACACTTGCTACATTTCTCTCGGGGAGCATCTTTAACGTTACTTCATAATTCATTAGATTACCGTCCTTTCTCAACCATCTGATCGTGTTGTCAAGAAGCTGTAACCGTTCTTTTGTCAGTCTCTCCTGCTCCTCCAGTTCCCTGCGTTTTACAAGCAGGAATTCTTCTATGGCCTGGGAATTATCATATTTCTCTAGGATCTCCCGGATGACCGTAAGGCCAAATCCCATGTTCTTCAGGACCTGGATTCTTTCTGCCAGCGGCAGCTGAGAGACACCATAATAGCGGTAGCCGGAAAGGTCATCCACGACCTCCGGTTTCAGCAGGCCGATCTCATCATAATGGCGCAGCATGCGGATACTGATTCTTGACAATTTTGAAAAATCTCCTATTTTTAACATTGGTACCACCTTTCACATATGTGTTTTTCTGAGCTCATTTATACCATAGAATATACCATAGTGTGAGAGTCAAGCCTTTCTTTCAAATTCGTCAAAAAATCATTGCCATGCCAAATCCTCCCGCTGCAGGCAGCTGTGTCTTTTCCACTCCGCGTCAGCCTCCAGAAGGCTGACAAACCTGCTCCTGCCCCAGAAAAAATAGTATGACACTTAATCCGTTGTCCCGGCATCCCTGAACTGGAAGCGCTCATCCCTTTTGAATCTTTTTCTGGACGGATTGCCTTCACACCGGTATACCGCCGGTTCCATCAGATCATAGATCACCGACCATACCGTGTCTTTTCCTGTATCCCTGTCATACTGACACAGAAAGCCATGCTTTCCCGAAAGTACTTCTTCCGCAAATTCACGGCTCCTTTCCCTGTTCTTTAACAGTGCATCCTCAATCGTGCTGTATCGCTCCTCCGCCATCCAGTCATCAATATCTTTAACGCGGTACTCCTTCATCTGCTCCAGATGAAATGAATTTACCGCACAGACTTCCGGATAATCTTCCGATATATACCGTACCTCTAATGCCTCACAGTTGCACTCAATGAGGGCCGCGTTTCCCAACCGGTCCGCTGCGGTAAATGTCTGGCTGGATGCAATGGGCAGCCGTCCCAGTGCCTCAACAAACTCCGGCACTGTCCTGCATTTTTCCAGGCCGTAGCGGAGCAGCATCCCTGCATTGATCCCCGGCTTTAGAACCTTCGGATACACAGAAGTCAACCCCACCGCGAAACCATATTCATTGATACCGTCCTCCATCTCCACGAACGCAGTTGTATTCCCCTGAAATGAATACGTCCCGTTCTGCAGCTTATAAATACAGTTCATATACAATTTTTCAATCTCCGTTAAAAAATCGCTGTTCCTGGCCAGAATACACCCTGATGCCTTTTTCTTTCTGAAAACTGCTGTATCTGCGGCAGACTCCCCGCGCTCATCCGGCCTAATGCCATGAAATACCAGACAGGAGCATTTTTGCTCCGGCATGATACAGTACATGCTCATCAGAACTGCCTCCAGCTTTTCCGCTTTCATTTTCTGTCCGTCCGCAATTCCCCTGATTTCTTCCAGAATCTCCGGATAATACTCTTTATAAAAGGGAATACATTTCTGGCTGAACCGTTCTCGCTCTCCTTCTACTGAAAACGGTACTGTGTCCATCAGATGCTTTCCCTTACTGTACAACAGATTTCCCCAACGAAATCCAATTTCATAATGCGTTCCTTTAAATCTTGCATGGTACATATTCAGCTCTCCTTCATATTGATTTTGAAAGCCGCCGACTGCTTTATGGAAAGCATAATTGAATAAAAATTTTATGTCAATACTTGTTTTTTATAGGGAACATAATTCGGTTTTTTGAACGGGGGAGGGGGGGACGCCTGCGGTGGAACGGGACGGGGGAAGACACCAGCATATATCTGTCTGGAGTGCGGCCGTTGCGCTAAGCAGCAGTAAGAGGAAACACACAAAATCAGCCGGCACTGTACGCATTCACCGCCTACTCTGATGAGTAGACGGCTCAGGCGTACAGAAAAGTTAATTTGGTGATTAACTTTTCTCCGGCTGATTTTGTGTGTTTCCTCTAACTGCTGCTAAGCTCACTTTATGCATTCCATACAGATATATGCTGGTGTCTCCCCCCGTCCCGTTCCACCGCAGGCTGGGTTCATCCACCGGCAGGTAAGACCATGTTCTCTATGGGGAAATTCCAGGCGGGGGCAGCGGATGTGTAAGGGCTGCGCGGAACTGTTGAATCTGGTAAGTTGTGTAGTTTTCTCTTTCTACATTCTTACGCTCATGAGGCTGAAGCTCGTGAGCTATATCTTGGAGAAGTTTCTTACTAAGAGATCGCTTTTTTCTATGAAATCCTCTATAGTATCGAATCCTGATTCTTCCAGCATTTTCATTACGTAGGGGTTCTCCAGAGGGGTCGCAAATGGGGCCTTGTCTCCGTATGCATCTACATGGCTGCGGCCTTCCTGTCTGTCCAGTACTGCTTTGGGGCCGCCTACACAGCCGCCCACGCAGCCCATGCCTTCAAAAAAGTTGGCGTCTGTTTCTCCGTTCTGTATCTTTTTGATGAGTTCCCGGCAGGCCGGGATTCCGTCGGCCTGTTCTGCTTTGACTTTTATTTTACGATCAGGCCTCAGCTGTTTTTCGGTTTCCTGTACAGCCTCACTGACTCCGCCGGTTCTTGCGTATATGCGTCCTGCTCTTGAGGAATGCTCTTTTTCTTTGTCTGCCAGTTCTTCCGGGCGGATGTCGGCGGCATCGAAAATGTCCTGCACTTCCTGGAATGTTAGTACGTAGTCTACTGCACCGACCAGATCGGGCTCTTTTGCTTCGCTTTTTTTGGCCAGGCAGGGGCCGGCAAATACGGTGACGGCATCCGGGTGAAGGCGTTTGATCATCCGGCCGCAGGCAACCATGGGAGAGACTGCTCCTGGGACATGTGGCATCAGTTCGTGGTACATTTTACGGATCATAGATATCCAGATGGGACAGCAGCAGCTTGTGAGCTGGTAATCTCCCGCTTCCCTGACATGTTTGTCAAACTCCAGCGCTTCTTTCAGGGTCAGGATGTCTGCAAAGAGTGCAACCTCCACCATACCGGTAAAGCCCAGTGCCTGAAATGCGGTCCGCAGCTTTCCCGGCGTCACCTTTTCTGAAAACTGCCCTAAAAATGCGGGGGCAACCATCATATATACCGGGCCTTTTGCCTCTCTTACTGCTTTCATTGCCGGCAGCACATCCCTGCCCGCTGTGATTTTATCCGTTTTACATGCTTCAATACATGCCTCACAGCCGATGCACAGATCCGGGTTGATAAATAGTTTACCGTCCTCCCCAGCTTCAATTGCGTCAAAGATGCAGCTGTTCTGGCATGCACGCTCATATTCACACTCTTCACATGGTTCATTAAACACTACAGGGGCATGGTTCTGAGGGTTGAGCAGACAGTCCAGGTGATAGGGATGGTACTCCGGCGGCAGAGGCGCCTTTAATGATATTTTTCGTTTCATAATCTCCCGGTAAAGCTCTTCGAATGTTTTCATTTCAATTTCTCCCATTTCTAACTGATATTACCAGTTATTATGGGCGGGGCATCCTGATTTTATGCACACGCAAAACGCCCGGATGCTGTGTCGGCACCGGGCGCTATGTATGCTGCTGCGTAACTGGTATTCTGTTTTCGTTCAATCTTTCCTTGTATCACCCCAGAAGAACAGTGCGACTGTGCCCGGGCCAGTATGGCTTCCGATTGTTGTCCCAACACTGTTGATCACAACTTTTCCATTCAGCTTTGGAAAACGCTCCTCTATCATATCCGCTACTTTTTTGGCATCATCGTAGCAGTCTGAATGGGAGATAAAGCACTTTCCTGAGTAATCCAGCCTGTCCTCTGCAAACAGTTCCATTTTTTTAACGATCTCCCGGATTACCTTTTTCTTACCCCTGATTTTAAAACGGGGGATCAGATGCCCGCTATTGTCCATGTTTAGCAGCGGACAGATCTCAAGTGCAGTCCCAAACCATCCCGATACCTTGGAAATACGTCCTCCCTTTACATAAAAGGTCAGATCTGTTGAGAAAAACCAGTGGTGCAGATCCAGTCTGTGCTCCTCTGCCCAATGGTAAATCTCCTCGAGGCTCCTTCCCTCGTCCCGCAGGTCGGCCAGGCGATCCATGAGCAGGCCGTAGCCGGAAGAAGCACCCAGCGAATCCACAATAAAAATCTTCCTGTCCGGGAATTCCTCCAGCAGTGCTTCTTTTGCCGTCTCGGCAGAATTGATTACTCCAGAAAGTCCGGAAGACAGACACACGTGCAGGATATCCTTGCCCTGGATCAGTATACTCCGGAAATAATCCATAAATTCTCCGGCATTTACCTGTGAAGTCTTGGTGTCCGCACCCTCTTTCATCCTGGCATAGAACTCTTTGAAGGGCATGCTCTGCCCCAAATCATCCTGATATTCTGTACCATCTAAGTAATAATGAAAACAGATATATGAAATATCCCGTTTTCTGAAATGCTCCGGCGACAAATCCGCAGTAGAGCAACAGCTTAATACATAATTTCCCACAATTCTCTCCCTCTTTTCTGTTGCATTTATATTTTTATCTTACTCGTGTATCACAGTAATGTCAACCGTTTTATATAGTTATAAATACTACCTTTTGCACGTAAAGAATTGGAAACACATATATATGAACTACCTTGCTGCATGCCGTACTTCACTGTGAACCAAACTCTTTACTCAGGGCACTTAAAAAGCGATTTCTATACTATTTTTAAGGAATCTGGTGCATTGTCATTCCCGCCACCCCAATATAAAATAAAAGAAAAAGCAAAATAGGAGGAAACTGTATGACTTCAAAAGAGCGCGTAATGGCTGTATTTGCCCATCAAATTCCGGACCGGGTCCCAATGTGGTGCGGGGCATCCCCTGATTTTATGGCAAAGGCACGCAGCTTTCTAAATGTAAAAAGTGACGAGGATGTTTTCCTTCGTTTTCATGATGATTTCCGGCGTGTCTACTCACGATATACCGGACCGGACAGATTCAACCCGGACTATGATTCAGGCGACGGAAAAACGGTATCCATATTCGGCATCGAGAGGGAGGGAATCGGCTATGGGCAGGCAGCGCTGCACCCCCTTGCCGGTGCCTCTGTGGAGGCAATTCATGCCTACTCATGGCCTTCTCCAGACTGGTATGATGTCTCACATATCCGGGAAGATGCACTGGCATGGGACAATCAATACGCCATTCTGGGCGGGGAATGGTGCCCCATTTTTCACGATGCCATTGATCTGCTTGGCATGGAAAACATGATGATACTTATGTATGAGGATCCTGACATTGTACATGCTGTTCTCTCCCATGTCACAGACTTCTATTATGAATTATCCAAACGAGTCTTCGAAGCGGCCCGCGGGGCAATCGATATCTTCTTTATCGGAAACGATCTGGGCAGCCAGACCGGACCTCTTATCGGAGAAGGTTTATTCCGCGAGTTTATCTGCCCTTACCTGAAGCGTCTGACAGATCTTGGAAAAGAATACGGGCTTCTCACTATGATGCACTGCTGCGGCAGCTATACCCAGCTGATGCCTGCTCTGATTGAGAATGGGATCTCCGCCGTCCAGAGTCTGCAGCCAATTACACGTGAAATGCAGCCGGCTTATCTGAAAGAACACTTTGGAGGAAGACTGATCCTGAATGGATGCATAGATTCTATCGATATCCTGATAAACGGAAATGTAGAAGACACAGTCCGGGCTACACGTGATACAGTCCGATGTATGAAGCCCGGGGGTGGATACATCCTCTCTCCAAGCCACGATTACCTTCTGGAAGAGACTCCGGTTGAGAATGTACTTGCGATGTACGATACCTGCCTGGAAGAGGGCGGGTACGCCAATCTGGCTGATATACAGTAAAAACGGCCGGCCAGGTTCAGGGACGGGCATAAGCCCATTCGTCCCCGCCCCTGGCCGGCCGTTCATTATCTTATTATTTTATCAGACTCGCCAAAACCTGATAGAGATAATCCACATCCACAGGTTTGGTCACAAAGCCGTTCATCCCGGCTTCGATGGCTGCATCAGCATCTTCTTTAAACGTGTTCGCAGTCATTGCTATGATTGGAACCTCAGATGCGTCCGGCCGATCCAGATTGCGGATTGCCCGGCAGGACTCCAGTCCGTCCATGACCGGCATCTGAATATCCATCAGAATTGCCTGGAATTCACCCGGTCTGCTTTCTTTAAATATATTGATCGCTTCTTCTCCGTTTTCCGCTCTTTTCACTGACGCACCCTGCATCTTGAGAAGTTCTTCGGCGATCTCTGCATTCAGATCATTGTCCTCTGCAAGAATAATATTCATTTGATCCAGGAACTGATCTATTTCCACCTTCTCCTGCTTTTTCTCCAGAACTCCAATTGGAAATTCTGCGGTAAAGTAGAACTCACTGCCTTTCCCCTCTTCACTTGCCAGCTTCAGTTCTCCTCCCATCAGATCCACGATCGTCCTGCTGATTGCAAGCCCCAGACCGGTTCCCTGGCTTTTAGAATAATTGTTCCCCACCTGTTCAAATGCCTCGAATATACGTCTCTGATTTTCTTCAGAAATACCCACGCCATTATCAACTACCTGGAATCTGTAAACGGCCTTCTCTTCTGAGCTCTGGGTCTGTGTTACGCATACTCTTACCCGGCCGCCCGCCGGGGTGAACTTAAAGGCATTGGATAACAGGTTTGCAAGCACCTGTTTCAAACGTACAGCATCTCCGAGAAGCACATCGTCTTTAATCTCTGTCTTCATGTAGAAGTCCAATTCCCGTCTTTTTGCTTCCCCGGTCATCATACTTTCCAGTTCATCCAGTATCTGCTCTATAGAAAACGGCTCACTCGCCACAGTCATCATACCGCTTTCAATTCTGCTCATATCAAGTATATCACTGATCAGGCTCAGAAGATAACGTGACGATGAACGTATCTTGGAGAGATTCCCTCTCACATTTTCCGGTACTTTATCCATCATGCAGGTCAGGTCACTGATACCGACAATGGCATTCATTGGTGTTCTTATCTCATGACTCATCCTGGACAAGAACTCTCCTTTTGCACGGTTCTCTGCCTCCGCCCTCTCCAGATTTGCCTGTATCTTTGCCGCATGGATGCGATAGCGTGCCATAATCAGTACAAAAATAACAATCAGCAGGAATACTAATGCCAATATAGCCACAAACATCAGGGGATTTGCATAGATCATCTCTATAGCTGAAAGATGCCCCGTTCCCACAGATATCATATTCTGGTCCTCTATAGCCGCCTTTTCATCACTGGTCAGGCTGTTGATTGCCTTATTCATAATTGTCAGCAGCTCTCCCTCTACCGGACTCATCATGGCAAAGCTCATTTCATTTCTTTCATTCATAACAGTATTGGGAACTACATTTGTGAAGTGATTGGCCTGTATTTCCAGTTCGATTCTTGAAGAAAGCCCATAAAAGAAATCCACCTTGCCGCTGTTTACTGCGCGCAGGGCATCGGTCACTGTGTTGTAGAACCTGACCTCCGATACATTGATGCTGGCGGGCATCCTGCGCCCTTTTATCACTGCGCCGGTCAGCCCTTCTGATGGGAAGGTCACCGACTTGTTGCGCGCTATAATATCATTCAGGATCGCATACGGTTTCGTTACCGCCAGTTCCATCTGCGCTCCTTCATTATCCGTCCCAAGAAAAGAGCCGATCATATCGGCTTTGCCCTGATACAGCATCTCCAGTGCTTCACTGTAATTATTCGTGTGAACAAACTCAAACTGGAGTCCGCAGAATTCTTCTACTTTTTTCAGTACATCCGGAATCATCCCATCATGCTGCCCATCATCTTCTTCTTTGCAATACAGCGGATGCCATCTTTTCTGCACGGCAACTTTTACGGTCTTCTTCTGGCTGATGTACTCACGTTCAGACTGATTCAAATAAATACTTGCTATTCCTGAATCGGGAAAATTGGCCTCGTAGCGCTCCTCCGCAAAATTTGGATTGGAATCCATTATTTTTTCCATAGCCATGTTCAGTCCATCCAGTACTTCCTGGTTATCTCCGGTAGTAACAATATAATGCGGCTGAGAGTCAAACTTTGCCACCACACGGAACTTTCCGGTATCATCCGCACTGTTTCCAAGCAGCATGTCCACTTCGCCATCTTCCAGATAAGTATAGAGATTTCCATTAACCTGCTGCTCCCGGGTATATTCAACTATTTCACACTTTATATTGTTGCTGTCCATAAATACCTTGAGACGGCGGATATTCTCTGCCGCATTCTTATAAACGCCTATCCTCTTGCCAGACATGCTCTTCCAGTCAAACGCCTTGATACCCTCATCCTCTTTCTGGGCCATCAAAACTGATTTGCTGTAACCGGTATTGTAATCCGGATAACCAAAATATTCTTCCATTCCTTCCAGATAATAGGTGCCGCCTATTAGATCATATTTACCGGCCATGAACTCTTTTATCAGGTTATCCCCGGCGGTATCTATATATTCATACTTCCAGCCTGTATATTTAGCAATTTCATTCAGATAATCGATCACAATCCCATGTCTGTTGCCGTCTGCATCCATCTCCGTAAATCCGTCCACCTCGGAGACTCCAACACGCAGAACACGATATTCGGTCTGCTCTTCTGCAAGTACAGTCCCAGATGAAAAAAGCAATACAGCTGCTGCCAGCACCAGCAGAAATCCCTTTTTTATTGTTCTCCCCGATAATATCTTCATATCTAAGAACTCCTTTATCTTTGATGTTCTAGCCTTTTCTGATTATATCATATGTCATCTCCAATTACTTTCATAATTTTCATAAATCATCTTTTTTTTGCTAATCCAATCTCGGGAGAATCTCACCCAGTAACCGGACGGCCTCGTTCAGTTTCTGCAGTTCTTCTTCACTCAGCTTTTCTTCCAGAGACCGAAGAAAGTCTTTATTTTTCAGGTAGTATTCATCCAGATAGGCAGCGGCCTTCGGGGTGAGCCGCAGCCAGATCATTCTCCTGTCATTTTCTTTGTTCAATCGTTCAATAAACCCGTGCTTATACAGCGCATCCACCAGCTTTGTTGCCTGCTGCTTCGGAACCTTCAGCTGCTGTGCCAGTTCCGTCATCGTCAATGTTTCGCATTTCCTGAGTGTTTCCATGCAATAGTAAGTCTCCAGGCTCATCTCCCCATGCAGAGTTTCTTTAAACGGACGTACCAGCTTCGAATGCCAGTCCGGCATAACCAGAAGCAGATTTTTTACAAATTGTTCAGAATATTTTTCTTTTATCATTTTACCTCTCCATTGACAAATGAATTTAATAGTGTTATGATCTTAAATTAGTAAATAAAATATGACTATCATCATTGTTTAATCTTAATTGTACTATCACAAATCAAATTTCTTAAATCAATTGTTATCCATTCCACACCCAAATCATAAGGAGATGTCACTGATTATGCAAAATTACATACAAAATTTTATTAAAACCTTAAAAGATAAGTTTCGTTTCAGTACACTGAGTTTTATATTCATCATTGCCTACGTAAATATCTTTCAGCATTTTTTCGGCCCTGAGAATTCCATTGTCGGTGTAAGTTTTGCCATTATAATGTCATCGTCCATGGTTTGGGATCTGACCGCAGCCCCGGTAAGACATCTGTTCATCCAGTCTGTTGTACTGGTCTGGATGGCGCTGGCGGCATGCTGGGTTGTGTTTCTTCCCATGCCGCTGTCACTCATCGTTAATTTTATCACATTATTTATAATTTTGTATGCTTTTACTTACGAATATACCACTAATATGTACTTTCCCTATATTCTTTCCTATCTGTTCCTGGTGTTCATCTCCCCGGCGGAACCTTCTCAGCTTCCCAAGAGACTCCTGGGCATGCTGGTGGGTGCACTGTCAATTATTCTGTATCAGTGGGTCATGGGAAGAAAACGTATCGAAGAAACCGCACAGGATGTACTCAGTAAAATAATTGATGACATCTCCCGGCATATTTCCTGGCAGCTTAAGGAAACACCTGATAAGCCGGATCTGAACGATACCCGGCACAGACTTTGTCAGCTGAGTCAGATTGTTTACGACAGAAGAAAAAAAGTGTTTTGTATCTCCGATGCCGGATTTTCCTTGATAGAAGCCGGCCGAGGGCTGGCACATCTTCTGACTTACCTCCAAGATATTTCTCCTGAAGATGCCGGTACAGAAAGAGAACTGCTGCAGTATACTATGGCACAGTTAGCGTTGTACCGTGCTTATGTGACACAAGAAAACCCAACGCTGCAGCCTCCGGCATATTCTTCAAAGGTTCGTATCAAGTCTTCTGAGGCTGCTGCCCGGATATTTGATTATCTCACATTAATCTATGAAAAGCTGCTGGATATGTCCGATCCACAGAGAAAAACACATTATCGTAAAACGGCTCTTCCCCTGAAAATGCAGCTGCAGACCGCCCTTGAGTGGAGCTCTGTGCGTGGGGCCTACGCGCTGCGCGTTTCACTGATTCTGGCCGGTGCAACGGCGCTTGTACAATTATTAGCCCTGCCCCACGGCAAATGGCTGATGTTTACCCTGGCCTCAGTATCCCTGCCTTACGCAGACGATGTACCCCAGAAAATAAAAAAACGTATCATCGCTACAATCGCAGGGGGGCTGATCTCGGTTATTATCTATTCTCTGGTTCCCTCATCAGCCGGACGGACTGTTATAATGATGTTTTTCGGGTATCTCTCTTATTACTTTACGGACTATACAGAAATCTATGCCTGCTCCACTATCAGTGCACTCGGTGGTGCTGTCTTTATGAATGCATTTGGTTTTCAGGCTGTGTCCGGGATGTTCCTGATTCGGCTCGCTTACATACTGGCAGGTGCAGCTGCGGCCTATATACTAAACTGCCTTGTTCTCCCCTACGGCCGTGACAGGGCAACCCGTGCCCTTTGGAAGAAATATAAATCTGTCACAGAGCTGCGGGACAGAATCAGACATACAGAAAAGCCTGATTCCCAGCTGTATTATACACTGGTTATACAGGCTCATCTGCAGGAAGATAAACTCATTCAAAATTCGCTGGATGCACTCTAAGTGTCATTGTGCATTCGGCTACCCAATTCCATGTATCTTTAAAAAACGGATTCACCTTCTTTTCTATCCCCTGTGTATCAAAACTCCAGGATCTCTTTTGGAGATGACTGCAAAACCGCCCTCAGCTACTATAACATCTGCAGCAGATAAAAAGCCGGCCCGGACATACATCCCTCACACCCACCGATGCATAACCTCCAGCAAATGCTTTATCTCCAGAGGCTTCGACACATGTTCGTTCATCCCCGCCTTTTTTGCCCTGTAAGCATCATCTGCAAACGCGTTGGCGGTCAGTGCAATAATCGGAATCTCTGCCGCATCCGGGCGCTGCCCGTTCTCTGCAAGCCCCCGGATCGCTCTTGTGGCCCCGTATCCGTCCAGTACAGGCATCTGAATGTCCATCAGGATCAATGCAAACGTTCCTGGTTCACCGGCATAAAAAGAATCTACGGCCTCCTGTCCGTTGGCTGCACATTCAACCTCCAGGCCGCAGGCTGTCAGCAGTTCCTCCGCGATCTCCCTGTTCAAATCATTGTCCTCCACAAGAAGTACCCGCATCCCCGCCGGAAATCCATCATAAGCCCTGGGCTGTACTGAAGACTCTGTGGAATCGGATTCGTTCTTTTCCCGTGCCAGTCTCAGGAATATTGTAACGATAAATCTGGTACCTTTGTTTAACTCGCTTTCCACCTGTATGGTACCGTTCATCATCTGCACCAGATTGCTGGTGATAGCCAGCCCCAGTCCCGTACCCTGTATCTCGCTGACACGTGAATCTTCTGCCCGCTCAAAGGGCAGGAACATCTTACTGCAGAACTCCTCCGTCATCCCTATGCCGTCATCCTCAACGATAATCTCATAACATCCAACCCCGTTTTCGCCGGTAAGCTTTTCCTCCAGATAGACATTGATATATCCGCTTTCGTTGGTATACTTAACTGCATTTGAAAGCAGATTAAGCAGGATCTGCTTTACACGTACGGCATCTCCATGCACCCAGCTATGTTCCGGCTTTTTTACAATGGTTCGGTAATCAAGCCTCTTTTTGTCGGCATCAGGCTGGATAATCAATGAAACCTCTTCCAGCACATCCTCTATCCGGAACTTTTCTTCACTGAGTGTAATATTTCCAGATTCGATCTTTGACATATCCAGTACTTTATTAATAAGTTCAAGAAGATGGCCCCCGGATATGTCAATCTTATCCAGACAGTCTTCGATCTTTTCTTCATTTCCCAGATTATTTTTTGCAATTGCTGCCATCCCCATGATTGCATTCATAGGGGTTCTAATATCATGACTCATCTTAGAAAGGAAGTCGGACTTTGCACTATTTGCCGTATTCAAAGAAGCATATGCCTCTTCCAGCGCATGTTTTGCCCGCTTCTCTTCTTCGTAATATTCCAGTTCTTTTTGTTTTTCCACACTGATATTCCGAAACGCAATAATTGCAGTATCGGGCCTGCCTTCATTTGCCTCCCTGAGGTGCACTTCCATACGAAGCCAAAGCTCGGACTGTCTTTGCCGGAATTCAACTTCAATATGCCTGTTATCTGCGTTCAGTTCTCTAAGAAGCTCTTCTTTTCTGCAGACTTCAGATACCTTTTTCCAGTCCGCAAGATTAACGTCCCTCAGAATGTAGCTGCAGAGCTGGCTGGAATATGGACCGCTTCTGGCAAGGGAGCCGCTGCTGCCCGCTTCCGGCAGACGTACCGCATAATAACTGTCCGCCTTCAGATCCACATAGAAAATACTGACATATATTCCGTTAATCGCCTGAAGCGCAGATTGGTTCATATAGAGATGCTCGCTGTTTTCCGAAAGTTCCGACTTCATCTTATGAATATTGTAGAGTGCGCCTACCACACGGGATGGCTTTCCCTCCTCCATAACAAGTCTTCCATTTACCCTGTACCAGATAAAATTGCCCGGTCCTGTTCTGGGTGTAGAACACCGCACCTCAAACACTTCAGTCCGCCCATTACAGATATTGTCTATTACCCCAGGAATATCGTCAGGATGCACAAGCTGCTGCTTTAGCAGCGCCTGTGAGTAATCCTTTATTTCATTGCGGAGAACCCCTTCTCCGGTGATCGGTTCATAGCTGATGAACGTGTCAGTATCCATATGATATTCAAACATCACCGCAGCACTGGCCTCCATGGCCACACGATACATCTCCTGTTCCCGGTCCAACTGCTGCTGAAGTACCTTTCTTGGGGTTATATCTACGACCGTACGCTGCAGTATCTTTTCCCCTTCAGGTGTAGTTCCCACAACCATGCTGGTTCCTTCCATCCAGTGGATAGAACCATCTTTCCACTTGACACGGAATTCGCTGTCCTGCCGGTCACCGATATTTTCCAGCTGATAATAAGTATTATAAAGGTATTGCCGGTCTGCCTCCACTACTGCTCCAAGCATTCCTTCCTTCCAATCACCCATTCCTTCCTCTATGCTGTCATACCCCATCAGCGATACTACGGCTCTGTTCAGAGAAATCAGCCTGTAGCTTCCGTTGCTGCTCTTTATAAAACGTATAATTCCGCAGGGCACAGTATCGTATATACTTGTCAGCAATTCCGTTTGCTCTCTATGACGCTGTGCATCCTCCTCGGAACGTGTAATATCAAGATAAAGACTGTTTACCATCCAGTTTCCGTCTATATCCTGTGCTTTTTTACCGCTGTCAATGATCCATTTCAGACTGCCGTCCTTACAACGTACACGGTACTTAGTGGAATAGGTCAGTCCGCCGCCTTTAAATGCCTCGGCACAATCTGCCAGCGCCTGGTGCAGATCCGGCGGATAGGCAGCTCCTACTGCAGTCCCCCCCGTAACCTCCAGGAACTCTTCCACAGTATATCCAAACAGTGCCGCAGCCTCCCGGCTGACAAATGCAAAAGAATATGTATCATCGTCATTGCTGATCTTAAGTCCGCCTGCAATGGATGACATGATCACTTCCATCTGCCGGTTCTGCTGTTTCTTTTCCTCTTCCAGAGCCTTCAGACGCTCCTGGACATAATCATAGGACTGCCTGCCGGTCTTGTCCTGGAAAAGCTCTCCTTCCATATCATGTTCACAGTAATGCTTGTGCATAATACTGCCGGCAAGGTTTTCCACATCTTTAAAACACTGATTATACTCTTTGTCTGTTTTCACACTCACGCTGTTCAAACCCGCTTTCTTTATATTTTAACCAGTCCGGCATACTATTTTTCCAATGCATCTGACAGGTGATCACCTGTTTCTTATTATACTGAATACCTGGTTAAAACACAACGAAAATCGCATTTCACTGCTGCTTCTCTCCAGCACAGCGCGGACACGTCTTATTCCCCTGTGTCCTGCCGTAAGCATCCATTTTCCAGGAATGACCCTCTTCGCAGATCCAGTATACAGGCTTTTTGCTCTTAAAGGTCAGGTCATGCGGCTGTAATGTACCGTTTCTGCTATAATCCCATTCTCTCACCAGAGACGGGAACAGAGCTGCCAGCGAGTTTTCTTTGCACACCCGGTACCCGGCACAGTATGGGCATCCCTTTTTGCTCTCCACTTCATGAGCGATCCTCCGGGACCATTCATGATGCGGATATTTTGTACACTGCCACCAGACTTTCATTCCCGAACCTGCGGAAACATTTTTGGGATGCAGCATTTTATTTTTTCCATAATGCCAGCGGGCCGCCACTTCCGGATGTATTTTATCCAGACTGTTTCCTTCCCTCACATATCTGGTGCGGCATTTGGGACACTTGCTGCCTGACACACGGTTATTGATCTTCCACTCCCATTCATGCCCGGCAGGGCAGATCCACCATACACTTTTATTTGACTTTGGCCGCACGTCCTTTGGGGTCAGCGGATAATTCTTCTCATAATTCCATTCAGCAGCCAATTTCGGATATACGACAGCCAGATTTTCCTCTTCTGTGGCCCTGTGTCCAGAGCAGTACGGGCATCCTCTTCCCAGACAGCTGCGGTTGGATATTCTCCCCGTCCATGAATGTCCTTTTTCGCAGATCCAATATGCATGGTCGTTATCTGCATAAGATATCTCCCACGGCGAGACCTCGTTTTTCCCCCAGTCCCACTGTTCCAGCAGCTCGGGTCTTTGCGCTGCCAGGCTGTTCTCCCTTGTAAATCTTCTCTTGCTGCAATAGGGACACTTTCCGCTCTTTACCATTTCTCTGACAATCCGCTCCCATGTATGGCCTTTCTCACAGCGCCAACTTACCAGTGTATGAGAGCCGACCGATACATCATCTGGCGTTAGGCCCTCATTCTTCTCTGTGTCCCACATTTTTGCAACCGCCGGATACTGCATAGACAATCGGTTCATATTACTTACTCTGTGTCCGGAACAGAATGGACACCCGTACCCACGGTTCGTCCGTTTATTCGGGGACATCTTCCAGACATGCCCCACCTCACACCGCCAGGTATAAGCAGTCCCGCTTCCATATTCCACCATCTCCGGAGTGATAGGCCAGTTTGCCTCCTTATGCCATTCCTTCGCAAGCTCCGGATATCTGGCTGCCAGGTTGTTCTTCTTTTTCCCCTCTACCAGAAGCGCACGGATATACCGGCCGTCCCTTTCAACATCGGCGTTTATGACTATATTCAGCTGGTAATGGCTGTTTATGTACTTTATAATATTTGCCATCACCTGATCCATGTATTTATACGCATGATCAACATGGCAGATAATCTCCTGATCCGCTGTTTTTTCCTGCTCTTTGGGTATCATATCTGCTGTCTGCTCCCTGACCGTCAATACCTCGATCCCAATCCCCCGCAGATATTCCGCCTTACGTGCATCATAATCTGCCCGGTTATATATCTCATGATAGACACCATTATACTCAATCCCAAGCTGGATTTCCGGGATAAATACATCCACTTCAAAATGATCGATCACGGTTCTGTTGCTGCACTGCGGAAACAGTTTTTTCATGTAATAGTAAATTGTCTGCTCGGGAAAAGAGGTCTTTCTCTGTTTATTACACACAGGACAGCCCTGTGATTTTCCCGTCCTGTTTGATATATATGCCGCCCATTTATGCATAGGATTAAAACTGCACTGCCAGTAAACTTTTTTCCCGCTGAAGGGATATACTTCCTCCGGCCTCAGATCATTTCTCTCATAATCCCATTCCCCCGCTATTCCGGGAAACAGCACTTTCAGATTATATTCTTCATTTACAAGTTCTTTACGGCAGTAGGCGCATCCCTTAAAATCCTTCTGCTGATTCGGGCTCTTATACCAGCTGTGCCCATGCTCACACTTCCACCAGAATTCCTTTCCAGAGTTTGGAAGAATCTGGTCCGGGGTCGTCTCATTCTTGTCATCATCCCAGAACTTCGCCAGATCAGGATAAATCTTTTCCAGATTATACTCCTCGGACACGCGCCTGTGAGAACAATAAGGACAATCCGTATATTTACACCGGTTCCGCCACGCAGGCGGCAGCATCCACTTATGCCCCCGCTCACACTCCCAGGCAACAGCAATTTTCGAACTGCTCGGCACCGTCTCCGGGGACAGGTCGTTCTCTTCATAATCCCACTGTTTCAATACTTCCTCTCTCCCGTGCATCATGCAATAATCATAAAAAGAAATCTTCATCTGTATTCTCCTCTCCGAGGGCATCCTGCGTGATACCACTACAATCAGTATAACATGAAGGGACGCCTGTTGGGAGCGGAGGGAGCCGGAAAAGCGGGGGCACGGCTGTTAGCTGGAGTAAAGTAAAAAAGCAGAAAAACCGGGGTGATTATTGTGATTCCGAATCACAATAATCCCTGGACCCAGCGCGAGAAGCCATCCAGGCTTCTCGTGATGTGTCCAGGTTGCCCCGGTTTTTCTGCTTTTTTTGCTTCTACTCCAGCTTGCTGCCGCGCCCCCGCTTTCCCGGCGCCCTATATCCGGTTCCTGCGGTGTCTGACGTTCTGCGATTCTATAAAGCGTCCCCTTTTACACCTCAACCCTTCCAAAATTCTTCAAAAAGCTTACTTTATCGATGGCCTTTATTCCCATCCACCAGTTTGCGCTTATTGCAAATTCTTTTGTATATTTTTCACCCAAGTCGAACCAGCTCCAGGTAATATTCCATACACCGCCCGGATTGCGTGTATCTATAAGATAATTCAGTTCCGTCTCTACAATCTCTTCGTTTCCTTTATATAACGGACTGGTCGGTGATTCAATAAATTCGGAGGGTCTTGGAGTGTACATTGCCCACTTTTCGGGATTCCGTTCGATTCTGCTGTTTGAGGCAGCTCCCATTTTCTCCAGAAGTTTCCCGCAATCCATGGCCGGAAACAGGCCTTTCTGCAGGACTTCTACCAACAGTATGCACATTCCGCCGGCTCCCATTTCACCGAAATCTTCTGTTACCCCGGCCTTTTCAAGAAGCTGCTCTGTGTATTTCATTGCCTTTTTGTAAACCCCCGACTCCGGCTCAGCGTAATGTAGAATAAATGCGCCCAGACCAGCCGTTATACCCAGGCTCTGCAGTTTATTTTCTTCTTCGCTGAACGCCCACCACGGAGCATGAGGATAGTTGTCACTGGATGGGATTGAGAAGAACCATCCGTCTTCATCGCTGTATACCCCGCTCTCCAGATAACGTAAAATTCCCTGTACCATGGGATGATCTATACCTGCATGCTCTATAAACTCTATTCTTCTAAGAAGCACGGCCGCTGTCATCGTTGCATATGGGGAAGATTCCGGATTCCATCCGTCCGGTTCCACTGCATTCCCAAATCCACCGTCCTCATTCTGATAATATGCCAGTTCGTCTGCAACGGCCTCCCTCGGTCCGTTTTCATGAAAGTAATTCCACACAGCCATCTCCAGCGGTCTTGCATTTCTGTGAAACCATGTACGTATTTCCTGATATTCTATTCGTTTCAGCATTTTCATTGTCCTATTCCTCCATCATTCTTTTACTTATTTTACAATGTACTAGAATGGTATCAGAAACAGGCCCGTCCGTATTGTAAAAAAGCGACATCATTACTGGTTTTTTATGGCAATCTTTCTTGCCCCCTCCGGATTCGTACCATGAAAACGCCTGAATTCCTTCAGTAAATGCGCCTGGTCGGTGTAGCCGTAGCGGTATACAGCATTATGCGCGTCAAAATCCCCGGACATCACGATGTCTCTCCATACATTCTGGTAGCGCACCAAGCTTGCAATCTTTTTTGGGGGAAGTCCTATCTTCTGCAGAAAAAGACGCTCAATCTGTCTCTGGCTGACCGTGCTGTACTCGCAGACGTCCCGAACCGTCACCGCTCCCGATGCGGACAAAATCAGATGGATAGAATTGAGCAGAGCCGGGTTTTCATTAGCAGCATCCAGTTTTTTCAGCAAAAATGCTTCCACCAATCTGATCCGCTCTTCCATCTTTGTCAGATAAAAAAATGGTTCAAAAAGCCGTCCCCATTCTCCCCCCAGAGCTTCCAGCACCATTGTCTGATTACACGCTTCTTTCAGATTAATAGAAATGAAAAAACTCGCCGCCCAAAAAGGAAAACGGATGGCAAAACTGCTGATTCTATCCGTATTCTGCTGTGTCCCTGTTGTAAACGGCTTGTCCTGTATCCCGCACAGATAACCAGTAAGCTGCTGTCTGGTATGGTTCACCTTGACAATAATATCCATACAAGTATCTGGTATCACCAGTACCTCCTGTCCGCTTCCCATTTGATTCTGTCCGGTTCTGCCAGATTCACTGCCGCCAGCCGGTATGTAATCTCCTTCGGTCCAGTAACAGGACACATAAGGAGCCAGGGTAACACATGGGCGGTACTCTCTGTAGCTGCTGTCTGCCAAAAAGGGACGTGCAGTCAGCGGACGGTATATGTTGTTGAATGTCAGCATGCTCTGTCTCCTCTCAACATGTTGGTTCTAACGCTATGTCAGTTTACTTTAACATACCCCCGAATGTTATACAAGCAGACATCGGATGTGGAATAATGAACCCATTAAGAAAAAAATATTTCGATGCCAAAAAAAATATGTTATACTAAAATATATAAAACAATAACCAGTAACTAGACAACTTTTTTATTGCTATGAGCACTTAGTAACCGTATTTCGGTCACTTACGTGCGATGCATGAAAAATAGCTGGTGAGGTATTTTCGAACCTTACTATTTTTTATTTAACAGAAAGGAGCCAGGGTGAACGTTTGAGTATTACAAAAAAATTGAAGGAGAAATGGCGGGAGGCGGTGAGCGCTGTACTGCCGATTATCGGTATTGTACTCTTTTTATGCTTCGGAGTCGCACCGATATCCCCAAGTATTTTACTATGCTTCTTAATCGGAGCCGCACTATTATTGTTGGGAATGATGTTTTTTACACTGGGTGCGGAGATTGCAATGACGCCTATGGGTGAGAGGATCGGCACCTGTCTCACCAGAAGTAAGAAGCTGTGGCTGGTAGTAGGAATTTCTTTTTTACTTGGGGCAATTATTACAATATCGGAACCGGATCTGCAGGTTCTTGCGGAACAGGTTCCGGCAGTTCCAAATATGATTTTAATTTTGTCTGTAGCGTGTGGTGTTGGTGTGTTTCTGGTAGTCTCATTTTTGCGTATGCTGTTTGGAATACCGCTGCCGCCTCTGCTTCTGATCTTCTATTTCATTATCTTTGTACTGGCATTTTTCGTGCCTGAGGATTTTCTGAGTGTGGCCTTCGATTCCGGAGGTGTAACAACAGGTCCTATGACAGTTCCATTTATAATGGCTTTGGGTATTGGTATTTCCTCAATTCGAAGTGACCGTCATGCTGCAGATGACAGTTTCGGCCTCGTTGCGCTCTGTTCCATAGGTCCGATTCTGGCAGTTATGATTCTGGGAATGATCTACAATCCAAAGGAAAGCGCCTACGTGCCGCCAGTAATTCCTGAAATAGAAAATTCGGCCCAGCTATGGCAGCTTTTTGCAGTAGAGTTACCAACTTACATGAAGGAAATCGCTGTTTCACTGCTGCCTATTGTTCTGTTCTTCCTTGCTTTTCAACTACTGGTTTTAAAGCTTTCAAAAAGGACACTGCTGAAAATATTTGTGGGCCTCGTATACACCTATATCGGACTGGTTCTGTTTTTAACCGGTGTCAATGTAGGATTTATGCCTGCCGGGAACTATTTGGGCCAGGTAATCGCGGGACTTGATCATCAGTGGGTAATCATTCCGATTGCAATGATAATGGGATATTTTATTGTAAAAGCAGAGCCTGCCGTATATGTTTTAAATAAGCAGGTGGAAGAGATAACAGACGGCGCTATTTCAGAAAAGGCTATGGGCACAGGACTTTCTGTGGGCGTGGCAATTTCTCTTGGTATCGCGATGATCCGGGTGCTGACGGGAATTTCTATCCTCTGGTTTTTGATTCCGGGTTATGCCATTGCCCTGATAATCTCGTTTTTCGTACCTAAGATCTATACGGCCATTGCTTTTGACTCCGGAGGTGTGGCATCCGGTCCTATGACGGCTGCTTTCCTGCTGCCGCTGGCACAGGGGGCATGTGTGACGCTGGGCGGAAATATTGTAACTGACGCATTTGGTGTGGTGGCGATGGTTGCCATGACGCCGCTCATTACGATCCAGGTCATGGGCCTTTACGCTAAGCTTGTAAACAGCAGTGACAGTCAGGGCTCCCTGCCTGAACAGCTGGCAAATGACTTTGAAATGCTGGACGATGATGCAATTATAGAATTATAATTTAAATAAGAATGCGAGGATTTTATGAGTGAATTAAATCTGATGGTTACAATCAGCGACCGGAACCAGATCCGAAGGTTTCTGGCCTTTTATAAAGAATTCCATGTAAACATCATGCTGATTTCCATGGGCCGTGGGACTGCTGAGGATGATATACTGCATTCCTTCGGCTTTGAAGCCTCGGAAAAGGCGGTTCTATTTGGGGTGGTTTCCTCAAGCGAGTGGAAAGAAATAAAAAGCGGACTGGAAAAACAGATTAAGATCGATATTCCAGGCACCGGTATCGCCTTTGTAATTCCGGTAAGCAGTGTCGGCGGGAAAAAGCAGCTGCAGTTTATAACAGAGGGACGTGATTTTAAGAAAGGGGAGGAAAGCACTTTGAAGGAAACAAAACATGAGCTCCTTGTCGTGATAGCCAATCTGGGATATACAGAAATGGTTATGGATGCTGCCAGAGGGGCAAAAGCAGGCGGCGGCACAGTCATTCATGCAAAGGGAACGGGAATGAAAAAATATGAACATTTTCTGGGGGTCTCTCTGGCGTCGGAAAAGGAAATGATATTCATCGTTGCAAAGAGTGAGGATAAAAATGCCATCATGAAGGCGGTCATGGATCAGGCCGGACTGACTACAAAAGCGAAAGGGATTATCTTTTCCCTTCCGGTTACAGAAACCGCAGGGCTGCGGCTTATGGAACAGGATGAAGATTAACGGATTCGCATAGTGCAGCCGCCCTGACGGGCGGAACTGCAGCACTATGCATCCACTCAATTCCTTTGTTTTAAAACAGCCCGGATAATTTTATTAAAGTTTTGTGCATCCCAGGCGCTTCTCCCGATAAACAGTCCGTCTGCATCGGAAATCTTCGACAATTCAACTGCATTTTCCGGATTTACACTGCCGCCGTACAGGATCGGGCTTTTACCGGCCGCATCCCCGAACATTTCTTTCAGAATCAGCCTGATATCCCGGTGCCTCTCAGCCGCATACTCCGCTGTGGCGGGCGTCCCGCCTTCTCCGATCGCCCATACCGGTTCATAGGCAATCCAAATTTCTCCAAGCTGCTCTTTTTTTACACTGGCAAGCCCTTTTTTCAGTTGTATTGCCAGTACCTCGCGGGCAGTCTCCTGCTCTTTTTCCTCTTTTGTCTCCCCGATACACAACAGAACCTTCAGATGGTGCATAAGAGCACAAAGTACCTTTTTGTTTTCCTCTTCATCCGTTTCCCCTAATCCGTGTCTCCGTTCAGAGTGCCCGGCCATGACAAGGGATGCTCCTGTTTCTTCTATCATAAGAGGGGATATCTCACCGGTAAACGGTCCCCGTTCCTCCCAGCCCATATTCTGCGCCCCGATCCGGATTCTTCCGGCTGCTGCACGGGCCGCCGTGTCCAGAGCTGTAAATGACGGGATCACAAACAACTCGGTTTCCTGCTGATCCAGATCAATCGTCAGGTCATACAACTGCTCCACAAAATCAGCCGTCTGCTTTCTGGTTTTATACATCTTTGTGTTTGTACCAAAGTATAGTTTATCCATCACACACTCCTCTTTTTAAAGCATACCTGTTCTTTTTTTCATGCGCCTCCTTTATTTAAAGTGCGCTTTCTCAATCTCACAGATCGCTTCCACCTTGGGCGTGGAACTGCTGTCTTTAAATTCCAGTCTGATCCATTCGCTGACGATCTTGACGGCCAGCCCGGGGCCTATAATTCTGGCGCCCAGACACAGGACGTTTCCGTTATTGCTCAGCCTGGAACGTTCCGCCGCAAAATTGTCATGGCAGACTGCGGCGCGGATTCCTCTGCACTTATTTGCAGTGATCGCCATCCCGATCCCTGTACCGCAGAGCAGAATTCCATCTTTTTCATAGCCGCTTTCTATCATCCTGCTGCAAACCTTCTCCGCGATATACGCATAATATGTACTGTCCTTCGAACTGAAACATCCCACATCCTCTACTTCGATGTCTCTGCTTTTCAGATAATCGATCACAGTATCCTTCAGCTCTACAGCTGCATTGTCACATCCGATTACAATTGGTTTCATCTCAGTCACCTCTCTTTTACCGAGCTGCCGTTCTCTGCCAGATATTCCTTCATAGACCGGAAGATCAGCCACACTGACGCCGCTCCTGCATCGGGATATCCCACAGCTCTTTCCATCAGGGATTTTGCTCTCCCGAACTTTGCGGTCATCTCCCGGGTGCTCTCAAAACCCTGTCTTGCACATGCCTCCGCCTTCTCCATCATCTGCTGAAAACCATCTCCGTAGTTTTCTTCCATAGCACAGACTGCCGGTTCCAGCGCATCCACCATCGTCTTATCTCCCACAGACGCCTTTCCCCGTTCTTTGATCGCCTCCAGCGACTTTCTGAACATGACAGCCAGTTCCCCGGGCCGGACTTCCGGCGATGGTTCCATGCCTTTTGCCCCTGCCTGATAGAGACTGCCGAATATAACTCCGGAGGCGCCGCCCATAGACATAATCATGGTTTTTCCCGCTGTCTCAAATACTTCATACACATTGGGTGACAGCTCTGTTTTCTGAGTCGTGATAACTCTGCAGAATTTCCACACCCGGGAAGTAGCTCATGACTTTCAGCATATACCCTGTACGCAGCGCTTCTGAACTCGCGCCCAGAGGCTTTCTCAGCATAACCATCTTGTAGCTGTAATTATCCTCTTCCGCCATCTTGTCGGCCAAAAACATCCCCATCTGAGCTCCATTTGACGGCAGACCTCCGGTAACACGTGCATTGACATCCTTGGAACCTGACATTCTGTCCGAAGTCACGACCGGGATCCCCGCCGCCAATGCTCTGTCAATCGGCGGGCCCGTAGGTGCAACCTCCTGCGGCCATACAATAATGCCGTCCACGCCGTCTGCGATAAACTGATCGATATAAGCCGCCTGTTTTGCGTTGTCATATTCTGCATCCAGAACCTTCATATCCACATTACTGTGGCGTTTTGCTTCCCACTCGGCAGAATCCGCATAGTTGATCAGCCACGGATGGTCAAAACCATGGAACACAAAACCGATTTTATACGTCTTGTCAGGATCTCCCACCGGGCCTTCCTCCAACGGCACATAATCTGCAAAAGGCAGTTTTAAGTCAAGCTTGCTGTAAGGGCCTGTAATCCCGGTTCCCTTTCCGATCTCCCAGACATAACCGTCTACAGGTTCCCCCTTTGGATAGTCATCGGCAAATATTCCCAGACCTTCCGACTCATAGATCTCATTGATCTGTTTATTGGCCGGGCTGATTGGCAGATCAATAAAAAACTGCAGGATCTCGTCCTGTGTCAGCCCTTTATCCGGCAGGGTTTTGAAAAAATCTACTGCATCTTTATCTGTCAGGGATGCTACTTCCTTATAGAGATCCGTAAAATCTCTGCCTGCGGGCTCCGTGTCCCCGGATGCTTTCTGTGTTTCCTTCTGGGTGTCCTTCGTCTGATCCGTCTGCTCTTTGTCCGCCTGTTTCCCTTTATCCGGCTCCTGTTTTTGGCAGCCGGCAGCCCCGCCTATACACATGACTGTCACTAACAACAATGCCACAACTTTTTTCATTCGTACTTCCTCCTTCACTCTCTGGTTTACTGTTCCTTCCGGCGGTTACACTTATGAATCGTATCGTAGAAGGCGCAAATATTTTCCACCGGAGTATTCGGCTGTATATTGTGAATTGCCGAACATACAAATCCTCCGCCCTTTGAAAATATTTCCAGCCGCTCCTGCGTCTGCGCGATCACTTCCTCCGGCGTTCCAAACGGCAGTACCTGCTGTGTATCTACCGCACCTCCCCAAAATGTAAACTTATCTCCATATTTTTCTTTCAGCATCACTGCATCCATCCCGGCCGCAGATACCTGTACGGGATTCAGAATATCCACCCCGGCCTCTGCAAAATCATCCAGGAAATTTACAATAGATCCGCATCTGTGGTAGAAGGTCTTCCATTTGGTATGGGTATGCACCCAGTCATTCACCTTTTTCATATTGTCCTTATAGAATTCCCGGAAAAGATCCCTGGACATAAACTCGCTTCTCTGTGTACCGTAATCCGTCCCGCTCATATAGATCACATCGATCTTGTCCCCAACGGCCTGATAATAAAGCTCCAGATTCTTCAGACAGATCTCTGTCTGATACGCGTACACATCCTTGATGTATTCCGGATTCAGAAGATGCCACATCATCCATTCGTCCAGCCTGCGGACTCCTGGTGTATGCAGCATGGCCGGTCCCGGTATCACGGACGCATCGCCAAAACCCGCGCCCCCGAATACTCCCAGCAGGGCATAATCCGTATTCTTATAATAGTTATCTGTACTTTCCTCTAAAAACCTCAGGTCCTCTTCGCTCATCACCTTGTAATCTTCCCGAAAATCTTCCCTGCCGTTTTCATTTTCCTCATCCACTTCCTCCTGACGGACAATCGTGTCGAAGTAAAAACCACCTTTTGGCAGCCTCATGCTTGGCCTGACAGAATCGTTTCCCTGCGGATATACCAGAATATCACCGTTTGTATCATAGATGTACTTCATATCCTTTGAGATCAGGACATCCGTTCCATCCTGCAGCTTCCACGGCCTCCATCCCGAATTTTCAAACCCCAGGAATGTTTTCTTTGGAAATATACCCACAACATCCGCCTGCACCGTCCTCCGCAGATCTTCCTCTACCTTTCCCAGAATCTGGAACGGCGCTTCTACCTTTACCAGTTCTTCCTTCAATCCCAGTGCCTTCCGCAGTTTCGACATCGTACCTGCCGCCATTCCTGTCACCGTTGTTGCCCCCAAGTCCATCGGTATACGGTCTGGTTCTATGTGATTGATTGCAGCCCTGACCCGCTCCCTTGATGTCATTCACAACACCTCCTTTAGTGTAATTATTTGATATTTTGATTATACTAGGTGGTAATTTTTACTACAATTAACATTTCTGCGTTCTATTTTCAGTATTCTGTTTTATTATTATAAAAGGGGTTCGCTGTGGTTGACTTTTTCTGCAATATATGATATTTTTAGTTTCGTATTAAAAAAGGCAGGTACAGATTATGTATATTATGAACTATTACACATTGAAAGAGGCGGCAGATAGTTAGCGTTCTATCCATGAATTACATTCACGGATACGAGCGCTGATTGTGTTGTATCCGTGTGGCTCATAAAATACATTTTATAAACCACATTGGTAAAGAATCTTTTTACTCATGTGGTTTTTTTATTGCTATGAGCACTTAGTGACCGTATTTTGGTCACTTACGTGCGATGCATGAAAAATAGTTGGCAAGGTCTTCTCGCGCCTTAATATTTTTTATTGCGGGAAAGGTGGTGATACGATGGGACATAATAAAGAGGCCCTGTCTGATATCTACAGATTAGATTTAGATATGAAAAGAAAGTTACTGTCGTATCTGCGGCAGTACTATTCGTAAACAATTTAAATGAAAGGATACAGATAAGAACATGAATATAGAAATAATAACAAATAATGGAAAGCAAATAGCACGTGTTACCGGTACGGAAGTATTGGTCACTGACACTCAGAGCGCACTGGATCTGATGGCTTCCGTAAAATATGAAACCGAGTGCACAAGCATGATATTAGATAAAGAGGCATTCTGCGAGGATTTTTTCAAGCTTAGCACATGCCTTGCCGGGGAAATCCTGCAAAAATATATCAATTATGGGGTGAAAATTGCTGTCATCGGAGATTACTCATGCTATACTAGCAAGCCGCTGCATGACTTTATATATGAGTGCAATCATGGGAAAGATATCTGCTTTGTGGGATCGCTGGGGGAGGCTGTCTCGTTTTTAGGGAGGTGATTGGTAGGGGGACGCCTGTCTGAGAGCGGGACTTCTGCCGCGGGCCGGAAAACTTATGTGCCCCTGCCTGTGGCTTTCCGTTTGCCTGGTATCACTAGATAAAAACCACACCGGATCGGGAGGCACCAGAGGCATTCACCGTGTAATTCTGATGAATTACACGGCTCAGGCCTCTTTGAAATCTGCTTCGGAAGCAGATTTCAGCCTCCCAATCCGGTGTGGTTTTTATCAAGTGATACCACGGCGCACTCTATGCCTCAGGCAGGGGCACATAAGTTTTCCGGCCCGCGGCAGAAGTCCCGCTCTCAGACAGGCTATGTGTTCCCGCCGGGAGGTTGTGTTTCCTCTGAAGTATTATGGCGGGGGCAGCGGATGGAAGTGAGTATACGGGTTGGGAATAGATACGGTTGTTTTAAAAGTCTTGGGGCTGGTGAGTTTGGAAAAGTGATGGTGTTATATGCTCTAAGCAGGTTTTATGAAGCTTATCAAAATTTATGATGTATAAAATAATAACTCTATTTGGGAAACTCTACGGAGCGTTTGTTGTAATTATTTTAATTAGGGGATATGATGATTGAGGAGGTGAAAGTGATGGATTGCTGTAAGGTTGGTAAGTTGATTCTTACCCTGCGTCAGGAGAAGGGGATGACACAAAAGGCTCTTGCTGACGCGATGAATATTAGTGACAGGACTATCTCTAAATGGGAGCGCGGGGTTGGGTGTCCTGATGTTTCGCTGCTTCGTGGACTGTCGGATATTTTAGAGGTTGATGTTGAAAAGATATTGTCAGGTGATTTGAGGCCTAATGATATAGATAGGGGAAATATGAAAAAAATAAAATTTTACGTCTGCCCGGATTGTGGCAATATTTTGTTCTGTACAGGAGATAATGAGATTTCCTGCTGTGGGAGGAGACTTACTCCTTTGGTACCACAGGATGAAGATTCGTATCACAGAATCCATGTGGATGAAATAGAAAATGATTACTATGTTACATTAGAACATGAGATGAGCAAACAACATTATATCACTTTCGCGGCATATGTAACTTCTGACCGGGTGCTTTTAATGAAATTATATCCTGAACAGGCCGCTGAAATACGTTTTCCGGTCATGCATAAAGGCGAATTATACGTTTGCTGTAACAAACACGGTCTTATTAAAAAGCTTAAAAATTGTAAGTAATTCCCCTCTGCAGAAAGATATTGCTGTGGAGAATCAGATAACTGTACGGAACGCTTGAACAGGAGCGACCGGATATGTTGTATGGCTGTCAAATGTGATAACGAAAAAAGGTGAACGCCGGAATGATTTTCTCAGCCTCCCGCCCGGGCATGGCTTTTATCGTTCCGGGAATCTCCTTTTCTGCCTTGTTATATTTTTTTATCCTGACAGCCATATACTGGCGTTTTGGCAGCTGCACTTTCAATTTTCCTTAGAAAATTTCTCATAATATTCTTCTGCTTTTCCCCCAGACAATGTAAATCGTTTCTGCAATTTTTTTATTATCTTATCCTTATCAAAACCTTCCTCCATATAATCCTTAACCATTGCCTTTATTCCTTGTTCTAATCCTTCATTTCTGGCTTCTTCCCGCTCATAATATCTTTCTTCCCAAGCCTGCATATATCTCACCCCTGCTTCCTCGCTCGTTTTCACCTTACGTACCCGCTGATGTATACGCTTAATCCGCTCACTGTCCATATTGGCTGCCGTCTCATCATTTGTATGTTCCAGATAGTAAAGGAATTGCACCAGTTCCTCTGAAACCTCATGCCTTTCCTTACCACGTGTATTTAAAAATATCCGCACTGCTCCGTCTTCCAGGCAGCACTCCGGTACTTCCTCGCATCTGGATTTGAAAGTATACATATATTTATCATACCCAAACAAATCAAATGTCATGATCATGATTATGTATGCCGAGTTCAGTTGATTATAATCGGGAACCCCCGGTTCCAAAAGAGAGGTATCTATGATAGCCTGGTAATACCTGCTTCTTTTTGCCAGATCCCCCTTCTTTTTCTGCTGCATTTCCGTATTATAAATGACAGCTTCTTCATCCATAGAAAATACATCCATCCGGATTGCTCGTAAAAGCGGTGACACCCTAAGTTCCTTTTCCGTCTCATTTTTATCCAGCAGCGGAACATTCCGTCCAAAAATGATACTTAATATGTCCTGATGTGCATCTGGATCTTCCAATACTTCATCAAATAAAAAGCGATTTGTAAGATTCAGTTCTTTTAGCGGTATTATTTTTCGCTTTGTGTCCATATGTTTCTCCTCTATTCTAACATATAATTTAATCTGTTAATAGTAAATGGCACGCGAAAAAAACAAGCATAGGCATCCCTCCCTGCAATTTTTAACTTCTTCAAACATTGAATTACCGGGCGAAATTGCCCTCAGGATTGAAATTAGATGTTTCAAAATGATGAATATAAAGAATGTTTGAAATGCTTCCAATTCATTTTATTGGTTGATTAACATTACCATATAAAGACGCTAATTGTCAATGAACTAAAGTCTGTTTATACACGCTTGACATTCCAGCTGTGCAGATGTATATTTTACTAATCTCAGTACTTTCTTTTCTGGAAAGTACAAAAGTCTAATTTACTTATTTGACAGTTCGTCAAGGTTTCAACATTTTTAAGCAGCAACGTTGTTATTATGAAGAAATGCAAAATTCACCAAAAATTTGTGCATTGGAAGGAGGTAATGCAAGTGACAATTAGCGAAATGAAAATGATACGCATTCAAAAGGGCTACACTTTTAAGCGGCTGTCAGATTTATCGGGGATTTCAGTAAAAACAATCCGCAGAATTTTCAACGGTGAAATAAAATCCCCTGAATATGAGATGCTTCAGACATTGGAGCACATATTAAGAGGGGAGGAAGAACCAGATTTCATAAGAGAATCGCCTATGCTCTCGTAAGTACAGAGGCCGTATACTCTGAAGGATTACTATACCCAGCCGGAGGAACGGCGGGTCGAGCTGATCGACGGAGTTTTTTATAACATGGTATCACCCGGCGGTTCCCACCAGATTATTGCGTTTAGCCTGGGCCATTTATTTTATAACTATATCAGGGAAAAGGGCGGAGGATGCAGAATGTTCATAGCACCGCTGGATGTACAGCTGGATTGTGATGATAAGACGATGGTACCATGTCCCATGATGGAAAAGGGGCAGGTATTTTACGCGGATTATGCAAAGCCGGAAGGATTCTGTGATGAAGCCAGGAAAGCGATCTACCAGTATGTATTTGCACTCTCTCACGTGGCCGGGAAAGAGGTTTTTTATTATGGAGACTGGATCCGTAAGCCCGGGGCTGTAACGACGGCCTGCGTCCCGTTATATTTAAAATTGAGGCTTTACCTGATACACCATGATATGCTCTCCGTGCATATCGCGCTTTCCATTAAAAGAAAAACCAAACTTTTCATACAGGCGGACAGCGGCATCGTTTCCTTCAATCACGCTCAGATAGATTTTCCTGCACCGGTAATCTCGTGTCAGCAGATGAAGCAGCCCGGATAAAGCGGCGCCGCCGTACCCCTTCCCCTGATATTTTTCATCAATCAGCAGCCGGTCCATCCACAGCTTGCCAAAGGGAAGATACTGCCAGCGGAAGAATCCATACATGGCAAAACCAACCATGGTATCTCCGTCATAGATTCCTACCGGATGCCAGCGCTTACAACGGTCTGCCTCCGAAAGACACTGCTGCACAGACTCAATAAAACCATGCTGGCTGTCGGCAATTTTTAGATTCAGGGCTATCTCCCTGTTCTGGCTGGTAATTGGTTCAAAATGAATATGCATGATACTATACACCCCTTAACTTTTTCAACTAATTTTTTTCCCGCTTCACCGCATACAGCAGATGGGGCATCACCATTCCGTAATAATGTTTTGTAATCTCACCGCACACGGCCATGCCATTTCGCTTAGCCACATTCTGTGAAGGAATGTTGTTATCCCGAATGATGGAATACACTTCTTCTACCTGTAGTTTTTCAAATGCATAATCCCGGCATGCAATGGCAGACTCTGCGGCATATCCTTTGTGCCAGTATGCTTTCTGGAACAGATAGCCCACTTCAACGACTTCCCGGCCGCCGGCATCCTGCATGGTCAATCCGCACTGCCCAATCAGCTCACCGTTTTTTTTCAGTATCACCGCCCACAGGCCAAAACCATATTCGTCATATCTATGTATCTGCCTGTCCAGCCAGTCCTGTACCTCTTCTTCTGAAAATGCATGTTCATATGCATACATGACTTCAGGATCCTGCAGAATTTTGCAGAGTGAATCATAATCCCCCTGGTTCATTTCGCGTAAATATAATCTTTCTGTTTCTAAAATCATTATTATTCCCTTTCTATTAACTGCTTTATGATCTGCTGTATGGTCACGCACCACCGGCAGGGCATCCTGAACGGGTACCCTGCCGGTAAATAAATTTTCATTTTTCCTTGTACATTGTAAGTCAATTACCAGACGATATACCAGTATCTTGTCAGTCCATTTTTCTGCAAATTGTGCCTGTATGTTTACACCGGACACTGATAGCGAGGCTGTCCCACGCTCTTTTTCCCATACTCGATCGCCTCCACAGGACAACCGCAGATACAGGCCATACAATGTGTACAACGCGTTCCCCAGACTGGACGGTTATCCTGAAGTTTCACGTTATTAAGCGGACAGGCCTTCTCACACTTTCCGCATCCAATGCAGTTATCCTTCGCATAAAACTTGTCTGCATGTACGCATACAGGGTAATAAATGTCATTGATAATGCCGCTCTTTATTTTGTCCTGCAGCGTAATCTTTATCTCCGGCAGCTTCCTGCCATCCCGGATATACTCTGCTGTTTTCCGGATCTCCGGCACGGCCTTAGTCACAATCATTTTCGCTTCCATTTCCTCCGGCGCCGGATACATGGCAATATAGTTCTCCGGCATCACAATCTCTGCGCACCCCATATATGTGAAATGCTTTTGCTCACAAAGTTTCTGGAGATACTTCTCTGCATTCCCAATCCCACCGCCGCAAGTCATAACAAAATAGACCTTATGGGTGCCCTCAAATCTTACCTTTTGGATCCACGCCTCCACCAGTCTCGGTATCCGCCATGCATAGGTCGGAACCACAAAAACAAGCCGCTCTTCCGGTTTGACAGCGGTTCCTTCTTTCTCTTTGATCGTGTCATTTAAATTTACGGCCGGCTCCCCAAGAACCTCCGAAATTTGTTTTGCTGCATATTCGCTGTTTCCTGTTCCTGAAAAGTAAAAAATCATAGCCGTTCCTCCTGCTCACTAACGCCCATTATATCACAGCTCCCAGTATACCGGTACCATATTCTCAAAAGTACAGAACTTACGAAAACCAATTTTCTTTAATATTTCTTTTACATCCTCAATATGATCCCCCAGATGCGCCGTATCATGTGTATCAGACCCAATTGTTAGAATCTTTCCGCCCAGTTCATAATACCGCCTGAGAATTGCCCGGGACGGCATTAAGTCCTTCAGCCCGTATTTGAAGCTGGACGTATTCACTTCGATACCTTTTCCATCTGCAATGACCTGACCGAGTATCTTATCCACAAATCCCATGATTTTTTCATCCGGATATTCCCCATGCTGGTCATAACGCTTGATCATATCCAGATGTCCCAGAACCGAATAGTTCTTATATCTTTTTACCACCTCATATGTGGCCTCATAATATGCGCACTGAAACTCCTCCTGTGTTTTCCCTTTCTGGAACTCATAGTTCCAGAATTCCCGGTCATCGACCTGATGATTGCTGAGAATCACAAAATCAAAGGGATATTTTTCATAGTCCTGCTGAAAACATTCCGTTGTATGGAGCTGTACGCCAAATTCTATCCCCGCTCTCACCGTCAGTTTTCCCTGATACTTCTGCCTGATCCTTTCCAGTTCTTTGAAATAGTTCTCATAGTCACAGTTCAGGTCCGTTTTCACACCATAGTCCACGTGCTCTGTAAATGCGATTTCCTCCAGCCCCACCTGAACCGCCTTTTTGGCCATCGCTTCCATAGGGCACTCGGAATCATCACTATAATAAGTATGGACATGATAATCTGCCTGCATTTTTTTCCTCCTGCTTCAGCTGTTTCGAAGTTCTGCCTCTTCCAGCAGATCTGCTTCTTCAAACTTCCTGTCTTTATAATAATATTTCTTATCTCGGTCATCAATTTCCCTAATCACTCTGCACGGATTTCCAGCCGCGACACAATTGGGCGGAATGTCTTTTGTCACGATACTTCCCGCACCGACCACACTGTTTTCTCCGATACGCACGCCCGGGCAGATCACGGCACCCGCGCCAATCCAACAGTTATTCTCTATGATTACCGGATCCGCGTACATATATTCTCTCATCTCAGGATTGACAGGATGTCCGACTGTTGCAATCGTCACTGCCGGACCTAACAGCACTTTTTCTCCGATCGTGATGCTCACGTCATCTACAAAATTGCAGTTGCCCGAATTCTTTCTTTCATTGTCATACCTGTTTTCTCCTTTATTTCCTGCTATCTCTGCTCTGTTCAGAGGTTCTGTACCACTTCCCAGGCCTCCGTGTCAAATTCTTTATCTTTATAATAAAACTTTTTGTCTTCCTCCGTGATCTTCCGGATAACCTTACACGGATTCCCGCCTGCTACTACCCAGTCAGGGATATCCTTAGTCACCACGCTGCCCGCACCAATGACTGTATTGCTTCCGATATGTACTCCCGGAAGAATCACTGTGTTGCCGCCGATCCACACGTTGTCTCCTATGGAAACTGCTATGCCGTATTCATACTTGGATTTTCTGGATACCGGGTGTACCGGGTGCCCTGCCGTATAGATCGAGACATTGGGTGCCAGCTGGCAGTTGTCACCGATTGTGACTTTAGCCACGTCTATAATCGTGCAGTTATAGTTTGCAAAGAAACTCTTTCCCACTTCGATGTTGGAACCATAATCACAATAAAACGGCGGATTAATAAAGGCGCCTTCAGATTTGCCAAGCATTTCTTTAATTATCTTTTTTAATCCCTCATAGTCTGAGCGGTCCGCAGTATTCAGTTCCTGCATCAGTTTTCTGCATCGCTTCTGTTCCTCCATTACGGAATCATCGGAAATATACGCCATCCCCAGGTCTCTTCGTTCTCTGTTATCCATATTCACTACCTCCTGATCATTTTCTCTTTTTAAATGTTCCATTGCATACTAGTAGTCCGTTCTCCAAGTACGTGTGCATATAGCACCTGCTATCTGCCTGTTAGACTGACCTGAATCTACATGTACCAGTCATTTCTTATATTGTATCAGCTGTTAGATTTTTCATCCATTTATACTTCTTATAATGCAGGTAAACCGCGGGCAGCTTCACGAATTCATCCAGATTCAGCAGGAAATAGACTACGAGAATCGGAAGCTTCCACACAAATGCGGCCAGTATACCGATAGGTACGATAATCACCCACATTGTTATCAGATCGCAGAAAAGCCCAAACCGGGTGTCACCCCCTGCACAGAAGATTCCGGCAATTATGGTAGAATTCATTGCCTTCCCTATCATGTAATAGGCACATATAAAAAGCATCATTTTCAGATATTCCTGCGCCTGCCCGCTGAGAGTGGATGCAAACCGTATGATCAGCGGACTGCATGCAAGAAGCAGGCCACCCGACAGCGCTCCAGCAGCCAGTGAAAGTCTGCAGAGCCTTCCGCCATACTCCTTTGCCAGCTCCAGATCCCCTCTGCCCAGTTCGTTTCCCACCAGAATTCCGCTGCCGGTCCCAATTCCAAGACACATACAGGCAATGATATTTTTCGCAATATTTGCGATGGAATTAGCAGCTACCGCGTCACTGCCCAGATGCCCCATAATCACGGAAAACATTGCAAATCCGCAGCCCCATACAAGTTCGTTTCCTAATACAGGAACTGTGTAATGATAAAAATCTTTTTTCAGTCCCCCGCTGTCTGCTTTCAGATATTTCCACCGGATGCGGACTGTACTTTTCTTTCTGTTCTCCAGAAGTACAAGCAGTAACTCCACTGCCCGTGAAAATGTTGTGGCAAGCGCTGCCCCCACAATTCCCATTTTCGGGAATCCCAGTAATCCGAAGATCAAAACTGCATTTAACAGAATATTCAGGACCACGGCTACAGAACCATATATTGTACTTCTCATTGTCCTGCCGCTGTTCTTCATAATACACAGGTAGATCTGGGAGACTCCGGTAAACAGATAGGACAGGCTGACTACTCTGAGATACGGAATTCCAAGCATGATCAGCTCTGCGTCATTCGTAAATATACGCATCAGCAGGCCGGGGATAAGCACCGCTCCCAGGAAGAATACAAACGAAATCAGACAGGATACTTTCAAAACAACTGCCAGCACCTTTTCCACAGACCCAGCATCACCTTTTCCCCAGTACTGTGCCGCCAGAACAGTCGTCCCAATGGTCAGTGCAGCATAAAAAAGATTCAGCACAAACTGTACCTGGGTTGCCAGTGATACTGCAGACAGTGCACTCTGGTTTAAAAAGCCCAGCATCAGGGCATCCGATGCACTGACAAGAGCTGTCATTAGATTCTGCACGGTAATCGGCAGGACAAGGGCAAACAGCTTTTTATAAAATTCATTATTTTTTACTTTCATTGGTTTTCCTCACAAATACAGCATGTTGATTGTTTCTATTTTTTCCGCGGTATAGTATAATGATATTATTCAAATTCGCCCTTTTCTATCAATATATTCTTCATTTTTTATAATAATCGTATTTATGAGGTGTAATATGGCTAAAGTCAATCTGGATCTTACGCACGATGCTTCTGAAATTGTTCACTATGATACAGCCCGCATTCCTTTATATATCAAAACCGGCAATCTGTCCAATTATCCTGATAAACGCGCCCTCTGCCACTGGCATGAGGATATTGAATTTATCAGGGTCCTGAAAGGCAAGATGAATTATAGTATCAATGGGAAAAAAATATTGTTAAATGAAAATGACTGCCTTATGGTGAACGCAAAGCAGATGCATTACGGATATTCGCAGAACCAGCAGAACTGTATATTTATATGTATCCTGATCCATCCCCGGCTTCTCGCAACAAATCAGCTGCTGAAACAGAAATATTTTGTGCCCGTCCTGGATAATTCCCGCCTGGAATATCTCCACTTTGGACCGCAGGATATCCTTCACGATGAGATGATGTCACTGCTTGACCGGATCATGCAGCTGAAGGAACAGGCTGTCCCGGGATATGAGCTGGGAGTAATGGGGTCTATGATGCTCATGTGGAACCGTCTTCTCGGAATCCCTCAAATGGCCTCCTCAAAACCTGAGGTCCTGCCTGACTCTGATCTGGCAATTCAAAAAGACATGGTATCGTTTATTTATCAGAATTACGCAGAAAAATTAGCACTCGCAGATATTGCCGCCGCAGGAAACGTCAGCCGCAGTAAATGCTGCATTATCTTCAAGCAATATCTGCAGCAGTCCCCTATAGACTTCCTAAATCATTACCGGCTGGAGGTAAGCTGCAGCCTGCTGAAAACTACCGCACTCACGATCACAGAGATTGCAACGGCCTGCGGGTTCAATCATCTCAGCTATTACTCCAAGTTTTTTTCCAAAAGCTATGGATGTACCCCCAATGAATTCAGAAAACAGCACCTTACTGAATGAACGATCACTTTTCATAGCATGCTATTTATTCATCTGCCTCTTTATGGTTCCTATCGTGTTGAAGCTGATATGCCGGTCCATCACTTTAAAGTAATGGACTGGCTTCTCCGATACCAAATAATCCGAGCCGGTGAAGAGCTCTTGTACATGCAATATACAAAAGATTCTTATCTTCTTCACTTTTATAGTTCTTCTGATCAGCGTCGCAGATTAAGACCGCATCAAACTCCAGCCCCTTTGACATATAAACCGGCATAATAAATCCCCCCTGAAGCTCCGGCATGCTCCCTTCCTGTACCAGCTGAATATTCGACCTGTCCTTCAGGCTTTCAAACAGGATACGGGCATTTTTCCCGCTTTTACAGAGCAGCCCGATGGACCGATACCCATTTTCCAGGCAGTAACTGACCTCATCAGCTATCATTTTATCCAGTTTCTTCTGATCACCTGCCATATGAATCTCCGGTTCATCCCCATTTCGATTAAAGCTCTTGATCTCAGGCCTGTGATCAATAAATTTCAGGCTGTAATTTAATATTTCATTCGTGCAACGGAAACTTTTATCCATAGTAATCAGGGAAGTTCTTCTCATTTTCAGGATACCTCCTATCTGCTCATATAAAGTCAGATTCTCCTGTTTTTCCAACGTTTGATTAATATCCCCCAGGATCGTGAATTTAGAATTCGAAAACAGCAGGTGAAAGATCTCATATTGAAGGGGATAATAGTCCTGAGCTTCATCGATTACCACCTGTTTGATGTCCTGATACCTGATTCTGCCCCCCTCTGCTCCCCCGCCGGCAGGATATGCGTTCTGTGGCGTTCTTTGCGAATACCTGCCAGCGCCGTTCATCTTCAGATATAAATATGCCAGGGCAATGGCATCATCGTAATATAGATAGCCGGTATCCAGATTTTCCTGTGTATATTCCAGTATTTCCTCCAGACTGCCGCAGGCCCCGGAATCCCCTGCCAGACTACGGAAATAATCTTTATCGCGAAACAGTTTCCTATAAAGGCTGAAAATATCAGGCTTCGTAAATTTCTGAATCCCCTGCCTGATCAGCTCCTTTTCAGAATTTCTAATCCGGCCCTTTTTAGAATCCCTGATTAAATCCATGATTATATCTTCCAGCTGCTTTAATTTGATTCCCAGTGGTGTTTCCGTTCTGCCCAGCACCTTATTTCTCAGAGCTTCTTTTTTAACGATACACTTATCCTCATAGTACACATCCTCGAACTCGATCCACTTATGCGGAAGATCATTGATAAACCGGTTTAAAATTTCCAGGAACTGAAGTGAGGTTTTAAACTCTATGCTGCTTTTAATAATCCTATGGTACCCATTGCTTGTAATCAGATTTTCCAGAAATTTATTTTTGGACTGGATACGCTTTGTTTTCAGAACAGATGAAAGGATATCTTCGAATACAATAGAGACAACATTACTCTCTCCCAGTTCCGGCAGAACGTCCGAAATATATTGTTCAAACAGGGTATTCGGTGAGATAATCAGGATATTATTTGCCGACAGCCTTCCCGACAGCCCCTGATACATGAGGTATGCAGCCCGGTGAAGCGCAATAGATGTCTTGCCGCTGCCCGCCACCCCCTGTACCATCATCAGATCATTTTCCATATCCCGGATCACAATATCCTGCTCCCGCTGTATCGTCTCAACAATCGCCTTCATCTTTGTGGATGTATTCTGAGACAGCAGCTGCCGCAGAAATTCATCCACTATCTGCACATCCGCATCAAAAAAATACTCCAGTTTACCGTCGTTAATCTCATACTGCCGCTTCAAGTTCACCTCGCCTGTGATCCGCCCTGCCGGTGCATCATAAAAAACGTTTCCCGTCAGAAAGCGGTAAAAAACACTCGCAATTGGTGATCTCCAGTCGTAAACATACATTTCATGCGATGTTTCTTCCTTCAGAGAAGACCGTCCGATATAGATTTTTTCGAATGCCTCTTCCTCCTCAAATTTGAAATCAATCCGTGCAAAATAAGGCGACTTTATGATCTTTTCCAACAATATTATTTTATTTTCCATTTCCTCATAAGCTGTGATTTTATCCGAAACAAAGTTCATATCCTGACTCAATTCGGCAAGAGCCTCAAACCCATCTGAGGACCTGAGATCCGGTATTGAATGGGATGTATTATCACGAAGCTCCTTCTTAGCAGCTATAATATCAGACTTATTCTCCTCGTTACGCTTTCGGGCACGTTCCAGCTGCCTAGCAGCAAGCGCTGTGGTTTCAGCTAATCTTCTATTCTCAAATTCCAGTTCAGACTGATTATATTCCATTCAATAAACACCTTTCACTTAAAATCAGCAGGGAAAAAGGTTCCCTGCTGGATCACCAAGAACTATATCATTGGATAAAATTTTACCACACTTTAACTTATAAAAATAGGGGAAAATTTTTAATTGTGCGGGGGACTAGGGGGAGAAAGGGTCGCCTGACTGATCTGGGGAGAGGGACACCGGCCGGGAAGACAGGGGGCTTTCTGGAAGTAACCCGCTTACGGAGAAGTACTAGCGCAAGAGGAGCTGTCCATGAGGGCACGGGTAGTGTAACCAATTCTGTGTTTCTGGTAAAAAATGGCTCCTTTTTGGTAAGAATTAAGATATGACAATTCTTTAGGTAATTGCGAAACACAT
>LDAQ01000120.1 GCA_001028025.1 Faecalicatena fissicatena
CATATCCGGCCTCGTTTTTTTAAGAAGCAGTTAGCGCACTTTTAGCATTTTTCAGCGGCATATATAGCCCCGGGAGCTGCAGAACAATTATTGCATGAAAAAATATGACCAAACGTCATTTTTATATTGTGTTTCTGTATTGTTTTTGTTATACTTGACCTGAAATATGCAGGAGGACATTCAGATGAGGAGAGCTTTTCGGATATTTAAAAGAGATGTGGGGCGCCTTGTACATAATCGGGTGGCTATGATAGTGATGGCAGGAGTTTGTGTCCTGCCTTCTTTGTATGCCTGGTTTAATATTGCGGCGAATATGGACCCGTATAGTAATACGCAGGGTATTAAGGTGGCTGTGGCTAATAATGACAGGGAGGCGGCTAATGACCTGATTAAACTGAATGCGGGAGAGAGTATTGAGGAAAACCTTAGGGAAAATGAGCAGCTGGGGTGGACATTTGTGGAGGAAGCACAGGCTGTTGAAGGGGTGAAGTCGGGAGCGTATTATGCGGCTATTGTGATACCTGAGGATTTTAGCAGCTCGCTTTTGAGTATTATTTCGGGGAGTCCCGAGAAGCCCAGGCTTGATTACTATATTAATGAGAAGAAGAACGCGATTGCCCCTAAGATTACGGACACGGGGGCAGGAACCGTGCAGCAGGAAATTAACGATACTTTTTCTTCGGTGGCGGCAGAGACCATTTCAAAACTGATCCAGACCTCTGTTACCCGGATTTCTGGTGATATGGGCAGTATGAATTCGGATGTTATGACAATGCTTTCTGATATTCAGCAGAACCTGGGGCAGTATCAGACTGTGCTGAAGAATTTTCAGGATACGGTTGGCAGCAGTTCAGGGCAGATTAGCAGTACACAGAATGTACTGGATAGTGTGAAGTCGGCAGCGGCATCGGGGGCGGAAACATTGGCGGATACTTCATCTGTGCTGAGCAGCGGCCGTGGCAGTATTGGCGAATTTTCATCTGTATTTTCCGGGAGTTTATCGGACGGGGAGAACTGGCTTAATGATATTTATGGCTCTGCGTCCAACAGCCTGAGTTCCCTTAAAAACCAGGCAGATACGGTGAACGGGGCGGTTAAAGACGGAATAGATTCTGTACAGAATCTGATGGATACGAACCGCGCTATCCTGGAAAAGCTGCAGGAGATCAGCGACGGTCTGCCGGATGCTCTTTCCGAAGCCGTGTCTGTGCGGATTGCGGAGCTGCAGGCGCAGAATGAGGAGTATCAGAATCTCCTGGATTCCCTGAGCCGGAGCAATGCCAGTATAGGGAACGCAGCGGATACGGTACAGAGTACAAAAGAACAGCTGGAACAGCTGGTATCTCAGAGCAGACAGTCACTTCGGGATTACCGCAATTCCTTTGACCAGACTCTGCTGCCGCAGCTGAATCAGTCTCTGGATACTTTTTCTGTTCTGGGCGGGGAGATGTCGGCTACACTGTCCGGCATCTCTTCCTCCACGGATCAGCTCAAGGAAATCTTAGCTCGGCTGGGTACGAGCCTTGATGACAGCTCAAAAGCTCTGGGCAGGACAGGAGATTCCGTGTCTTCCTTAAATGGGCAGATGGACCGGATCATGACAGACCTGCAGGCTTTGCAAAGTTCAGAGGCATACCAGGAATTCCTCTCGCTGGAGGGGCTGGACGCGGACTCTATAGCAGATTTTATGGCATCTCCGGTAAATATTCAGAGTGAAACCCTGTACAGCGTAAAGAATTACGGATCTTCTATGACTCCATTTTACACGAACCTGGCGCTCTGGGTAGGAGGAATTGTGTTGATCGCCATTTTAAAAATGGAAGTTGACAGGAGCGGCATCAGGCATTTTTCCACTTCGGAAGCTTATTTCGGCAGATGGCTCCTCTTTGTGGTTATTGGGCTCATCCAGGGGCTGATCGTATGCCTGGGGGATCTGTGGCTTTTGAAGGTGCAGTGTATCCATCCGGCTGCTTTTGTACTCACAGGGATGTTCTGCTCATTTGTATATGTAAATCTGATTTATGCTCTTTCAAGCGCACTGAAGCATATCGGCAAGGCACTGTGCATTGTACTCGTAATCCTGCAGATACCGGGATCAGCGGGCACATACCCGATCGAGATGACACCTGCGTTCTTCCAGAAGCTGCACCCCCTGCTTCCCTTTACATATGGGATCAATGCGATGAGAGAAGCAATTGCTGGGATGTATGGAAATGCCTTCTGGAGCAATCTGCTCCATCTTGCGGTGTATCTTCCGGCGGCGTTTTTGATCGGGCTGGGGCTGCGCCGGCTTTTGGTGAACCTGAATGATCTTTTTGACAGAAAACTGGGGGAGACAGACCTGATGCTCTGTGAGACCCCTCAAAAGGAGAATGAAAAGACTCCTTTCTCCCTTGTAATAAAAACGCTGCTTCGGGATCAGGCGATGCGGGAAGACATGGTTGCAAAGGCGGCAGCATTTGAGGCAGGTTACAGGAGAAGAATCAGGATAGGATTTTTAGCGATACTGATCCTTCCAGCTGTTTTTCTGATCCTGATGTTCAGCATTGAATCAAAAATAGTATTTCTTGTACTCTGGATTGTATCGATTATTGTAATTGCAGTCTATCTGATCTGCCAGGAATACATCCATGACCGTCTGAAACGTCAGATTGAACTGGGATCGCTGACACAGGAAGAACTTCTGGAAACAGTGAAAGGGAGGGATGAGTAATGAAGAACATACTGAGCATTTTCAGGCGGGATGTGATGCGGTGTTATAAAAATGTCATCGCTCTGATCGTAGTTCTGGGAATTATCGTAGTACCGGCACTGTATGCATGGTTCAATATCGCAGCAAGCTGGGATCCATATGAAAATACGGGGAAGCTGAAGGTTGCAGTGGCGAGTGCGGATGAAGGCTATGAAGGGGAGCTGGTTCCCATTACACTGAACCTGGGGAATAATGTACTTTCTGCGCTGCGGGAAAACACGCAGCTGGACTGGAATTTTACAAGCAGGGAGAAAGCGGTAGAAGGCGTGAAGTCCGGTAAATACTATGCGGCCATTGTAATTCCGGAGGATTTCAGCCGTAATCTGATGAGTCTTTTTTCAGGTACTGTTACGAACCCTGAGATTACCTACTATTCAAACGCCAAGGAAAATGCAATTGCTCCGAAAGTCACGGACAAAGGCGCCAGTGCGGTTCAGACACAGGTAAAGGAAGTTTTTATTGAAACGATTTCCGACACGGCAATATCTGCTATGCAGGCTGTTGCGGATACAGCAGATAAAGAAGGAGCAGAGTCTGTTGCAGCCACACTGATTACAAAACTTGAAAAGACGTCCTCAGATCTGACGGCTGCTGTCGGCACCATCCAGGCATTTTCCAACATGGCGGTGTCTACGCAGCAGATGCTGGATACAACTTCCGGGTTTTTAAAACAGTCACAGGAGCATTCTGACAGTGGCCTGAGTTCCCTGAAAAATACAGAGAGCTCGTTTTCAGATATGCAGGGGGCTGTTTCGGGCGCAACTGAAGGAATGAATCAGGCTCTGTCTGACAGTACAGGTTTTTATAAGCAGATCGGGGAGGCAATACATGGAGGACTGGATTCCCTGTCATCAGATGCAGGCTCCACAGCGGATACGCTGGATCTACTGTCAGAAAAGATAAAAAGCATCATAGAATCCTACACAAATCTGCGGGATGCCCTGGCAGCATTAGGGAAGGAGCATCCGGAAATTGCTCCGGCAATTGGAAGTGTTGTAGGAAAACTGAATGAATCGATTGCTGTCCAGCAGTCTCTGTATGATAAGCTAAGTGGTGCCGCGGAGTCGATCAGGAATAAACCGGGGGAGGCGCTTACATCCCAGAAAGAACTTGACGCTCTTCTGGAACAGAGCGCACAAAGCCTTACAGCGGTTCAGAATGAGTATGAGGAAAATGTAAAACAGAACCTGGATGGTCTGTTTACCTCTTTGGGAGAAACCAGGAGCAGCATATCCGGGCTGCTGAAACAGCTGGACGAGAGTGCTGCAGGTATCTACACCTTATCCGGTTCGGCCTCATCAGACTTATCTCAGATAAAAGATACACTGGATACTTCCGCTTCGCTCCTGGAGAAAGCGTCCTCCCGGCTTACGGAGACAGTAGAGCAGCTCAGACAGGCACAGAGCAGCGGAGACTTTCAGACACTGAAGAATATTGTGGGAGGGGACAAAGAAAGCATCAGTACATTTCTGGCTTCGCCGGTGGAGCTGGAGACGACAAAGTTGTATCCTATCCAAAATTATGGCTCTTCCATGGCACCGTTTTACTCCACTCTGGCAATCTGGGTGGGGGGGATTGTACTGGTTGCAATGCTGAAGGTAACGGTATCTTCAAACTCACTGAAAGGACTCACTCATGTAAAGAATTATCAGGTCTATTTCGGAAGATATATTATATTCCTGTTAGCGGGCCTGTTCCAAAGCGGTCTCATCTGCCTGGGCGATCTGTACTATCTGCAGATCCAGTGTGAGCATCCATTCCTGTTTCTGCTGGCGGGATGGGTCACCAGTATCGTATATGTAAATATCATATATACCCTGACCGTATCCTTCGGTGATATTGGAAAAGCAATCTGCGTTGTGCTGCTGGTTATGCAGGTAGCAGGCTCCGGCGGAACCTTCCCCATCGAAGTGGCACCGGCATTTTTCCAGAAAGTATACCCGCTCCTTCCGTTTACCCACAGCATGGCTGCCATGCGTGAGTGTATTGGCGGATTCTATGGAATGACATACTGGAGAGAGCTGGGAGCACTGGGGATCTTCCTGGCAGCATCTCTGATGCTGGGACTGGTACTGAGAAAGCCCGTTATAAAACTGAACACTGCCTTCACCGAAAAACTAGAAGAGACGCGGCTTATGTAAGCAGGATTTGGGTGGAAAGGGGACGCCTGAGAGAAACGGATGCCCTGAGGCCATCACTTTATTAGTTCCGATGCCGTACAGCGGAGTGCACGGCACGGTCTGAACAGTAACGAAAGTTCTGCGTATGCAGGGAGCGTGGATAATAATGGCGTTGTCTGTCAACATGTGTTATGGTAAACTAGTAGAAAAAGATGAAAATTAAACATTACCTCCAGGCGGAAATCCGTCTGGATACCGCTTTAAAGAAAACATATGAAATAGGAGAATGGATATGAACCCGGTAAAAGTCAGAAACATTGAGATAGGCAGCGGAATTCCTAAAATCTGTGTCCCCATAGTGGGCGTCACCAGAGAGGATATTCTAAACGCAGCGGCCGAGATTGTGCAGATCGGCGCGGATGTTGTGGAATGGCGCGTAGACTGGTATGAGGACGTTTTTAATTTTTCTGGAACAAAAAAGACGATGAAAGCGCTCCGGGAAGTACTGGGAGAAATTCCGCTTCTGTTCACCTTCCGTACATCCAAAGAGGGAGGGGAAAAATCGATCGGGACAGAGGCCTATGTGGAGCTGAATGAAAAAGCGGCAGAAACCGGATATACAGATATGGTAGACGTAGAAGCGTTTACAGGAGACGATGCAGTGAAGCAGATAGTGAAAACGGCACACGAGTGTGGTGTGAAAGTCATTGCGTCCAATCATGACTTCCAGAAAACTCCGGAAAAAGAGGAGATCGTGTTCAGACTGTGCAAGATGCAGGAGCTGGGCGCAGATATTCCAAAGATCGCTGTGATGCCCCAAAGTAAAAAGGATGTGCTGACGCTTCTGGCAGCAACGGAAGAGATGTCATCTGAACATGCAGACTGTCCGATTATTACGATGTCGATGGACAGCACAGGCGTGATCAGCCGTCTTTGTGGAGAGGTATTCGGTTCGGCCCTGACCTTCGGGGCGGCAGGAAAAGCGTCTGCGCCAGGACAGATGAAAGTAGAAGACCTGCGCACTGCTCTCAGACTGCTTCACAAAAGTTTGTAAGGTCTATTTACGGGGGCGGTACAGGCATGGTTCCCGTTTGCTATCCTAAAGTTCAAGGATCTTCCTGATCTCGGAAATATTTTCGGTAAAGACGATTCCATCCATACCCAGATCGGTGCCGCCTTTTATATTTTCTTCTTTGTCATCCAGGAAAAAACATTCTTCCGGATTCAGGCGAAACGTCTGGAACAGATATTTGTAGATATCCGGTTCCGGTTTCATCATCCGGATCGGAGCGGAATATACCATTCCGTCAAATTCACGTGTAATCTCGTAATGCCCGACATGCTCCGCGAAAAACGTGGAAGCGTTTGAAAGGATGTAGAGAGAAAAGCCTTTCTTTTTCAGTTCCCGTACCAGATCCCACGTCTTCTCCAGTGGAGTAAGGTGAAGGCACCATTCGCGGGCGAGTTGCCGGATATTGGGTCTCAGGCGTTCCGGAACCAGGGTGGCGGCGTGGGCCATGTACTCTTCATAATCGATGGTACCGCGGTCCAGTTCGTCCCAGTTGTAAAAGATCGCCCGTTTTATCAGAGCAGAATCCTCCGGGGAAGAACAGAAGCGGCCGATCACCTGCTGTTCGCCAAACTTTACAAGTACATTTCCAAAGTCAAAGATAATATTTTTATATTTCATAAAGCGCATCCTTTCCGTGTTTGTCTTATTCCACTTTACTATAAATAATAAAAAATGTACATAGATATATGGAGCGCCAGGGGATGGGAAAAGACAGGTACTAATAGACTGGTTTTATATTTTATCTATGCTATACTGTAGTTAATTCAGAAGAGAAGAGGTGAAAGTATGGTAGATAGTGAAAAGCTGGATTTTATATTATCTAATATGGTAATGCGTGATGACCTGGTTGATGTAGTAAGGCGTGATGACCTGGTTGATGTAGTAAAACGCGATGACCTGGCGAATGTAGTGATGCGTGATGACTTGGCGAATGTAGTGATGCGTGATGATCTTATCGACCTGGCAACCAAGGATGACTTATCAAAAGTAGCAATGAAGACAGATCTGTCTGCTTTGGCGACGAAAGCCGAACTGAATGAGATGGAGAGCAATCTTCTGACCGAAATTGATACTGTGCAGGAAAAAGCAAATAATCGATTTACCCGTCTGGAAAAACGTCTTGAATCTCTGGAGAATACGGTCAGTACAATTAAGCTGGACAGTAGTACAGTTAAAGTTCTAGTTAATTCGGTAGTTGATCTGTCGGATCGTGTGGGGGTTCTAGAAGCAAAAATATCTTAGCTGGTAATAATGGCAGGTGGTTTTTTCATGGCACAAGTGAGGGATATAAAAATCTTGAAAGCCTTTAAAAATGGGGAACTGACGATTATTCGCCGTTCCCCGTAATAGTGGACCTGGCGGGAATCGAACCCGCGTCCAAAAACCTATCCCATGTACTTCTACTATCATAGTCAGTTCTTTATCATTCCCTCTGCCGTACGGGAACTAACACCCTTACGGTTTCAGTAGCTTCATGATACGACTATTAGCTCAAAGCTTTGCTAATATCGTTTCCCGCATAGTCGGTGCCAGATTCCCAGGGTGCGGGTGCCCCGGGGCTGACATGCAGCATTTAGGCTGCAGCTAATTCGAAATTATCGTTAGCGTTTAAATTTAAGTTTGCGATTTGACGCATCAGCCTGCGGATAGCTTCTCCATCTTCAAGATCCCTGTCGAAACCAGTACAAGCCCCTGAATTAGATGTGCACGGAATAAAGAGGTTATCTGTACTCCGCTGCATATCTATTCTATAAAAAAGAATCTGTAAAGTCAAGGCATTCAGAAAAGTTTACATTTATTTCAATTTTTTGCGCTTTATATGTCCAGTCTGAAAGACTGCTGCTATTGTGCAGATACCACAGTATATCGCCAGATATTTGGCGGCCTGGACCAGGGGATATGCCCCTGCGCTGTAAAAGTAGATAAACGGCTGCTGTTCCTGTGAAAACCAGCTGCTGAAAAAGACAACGCCAAAAACCAGCACAAATGAGCTGAGCAGAAATCCTGTTATAACCAGCCACAAGTCCGCCTGTTTTATCCTCTTCCTGTGCAGGAGTCTGTAAAGCAGATATATTGAAAATATAATATAGCTCAATGCCGCTGCTATATTTACAGGCAGAGCGAGGGCTGTATAAAGTCGTGATATAATATTTCCGGTTTTGACTGCAAAAGCGCCGGAGTCTTTTACCGGATCCTCATAATATACATGCCGGGCATCAATACTGGCAGCGCACGTGTCATCTGTAAAGCTTTGCGGGAGCATTTTTTTCTGGAGTTTTCCATTCAAGTAAATCTTTATAAATACTTCCTGATTCTGAGGAATCTCATTTAGCTCAATGGAGAAACGGCATTTTTTCGCATTTTCACGATTCGGGTAAGCCTGTGAGACGTCACTGCTTTCATTAAAATAGATCGCTGAGAGAACCTGATCTTTGTCATCAACCAGTTCGGCAGTCAGTTTATCTTCATTATTGAAAGCAAAGATCCAGCCGTTTACGGTATATTTGCTGGAGGGTTCATGCAAGGCGTTGGTGCCGAATATCACCTCACAATTGCGGATCTTATCAGAATCTCCAAGTGCGTATGGCTCCTCTTTGAGCCCGGAAAGTTTATAATTCCCGATTCCATAGGCAATCTTAACAGATTTCTTAATCAAAGGTGGAATATCGGAAAGAGAGATCCCCTTTGACTGGCTGGTAAAGTGAATGGAATCATCTTCTTTCAGGGTTTTGTTTTGAAAAGCAGATTCCAGTTCCTGGTTGACCTGCTTATAAAACTGGTTTGTTGACACGGCATCCTTATAATAACCGGCATCCTGGATTCCATTGCGCAGCGCCCAGGCAATGATATCCCCGTTGATTTCGGCTCCATTTGCCCACGAACTACAGCTGGCTGTTATTTGTTCCTGAACTGAGGCAAGCGCAGGGCTGGCATCAATTGCTTTCTGCAACTGGGCCTTAGAAACCCAGCACTCGTCGGGGGCTTTTGTGTCTTCAATTTTATACAGATGTGACATCATTTTGCCGAATTCAGTGCCTGTCCTGTCATTGGTGGTAAAAATACCGTAATGCAGGTAATTCAATCCGCTGATCATAACCGTGGCAGAAGCTAAAAAAACGAAGGGCAACAGAAGCAGTATGGCTTTTTTTATCAGCATACGCATACCGCAGCGCTGTTTAAAAAGCTCCAGTAATGTGAGGAAAATAATAACAGCCAGGGCCGGCAGGATCCAGATAGAGTCCTCGCGTATATACCAGAAAAAGGCAAGGCTGATTCCTGCACCCAGAGACCAAGGAATCCATCTGCAAAGCGGTTCATTCCTCCGGAAATACATACCGATCATACAGCCAAGTACGATTAGAACGACATAAGGTACAATAGCCATGCGATAGGCTCGCTGAGAAATATATGCGGAAAAACCGGCGGGGGAATAGATAAGAAACAGATAGAGGATTCCCTGCGCATAGCGGTTTTTCATTTTTGGAGCGATTGATCGTGAAAATAGAACAGCAGACCCCGTGTTAAGCAGGGCCAGTCCCGTTGTATAGGGCAGCGACAATAGATTACAGAGACACAGGAAAAGCGGATATGAGATTCCTTTCACCAAAGTAAGGTTATTGTAGTCTCCCAGCCATTCGCCTGTGAGCAGATGACGGGCATAATCAAAAAGCAGCTGATCGTCATAGACTTCATTACAGCGAAAACGAAGCGGAATTTTATTGGCTAAAATAATTCTTAATACTGATAAGAACACTAACAGAATAATAAATAAATTTCTTGTATTCCATAACGTTTTTGTATGTGATTTTGTTTTCGGACTCATGTTATATACCTCATATGATATAGATGATGTTATTTCTGTAGTATACAGGAAATGGAAAAGAATGTAAATCCTGCTTCCGAATGCAGGAAAATCGGTGATATTGAAATTTTACACAAATTTTTCTATGATATACTGGTTTCTTTACCGGATTTCTGTGATAATATATATTCAAGAGCATTCTACAACTCATGTCTTGCAGGTGGGGGTGCCTTATGGTACATGCCGGAGGAACATCCGCATTTGATATATTAAGGAAAAGGAATGTTTCTTCCAGAGGGGGAATACATAAAATTTAAGAGGAAAAGAGGTTTTTGCTATGCCAACAACGTATGCACATTATAGATTCGGAAAGGATGTGATCAGTGCCCTTCCCAGACCGCTTGAGAAAGCGGTGGAAAACAACAGGGAATTGTTTGATATCGGTCTTCACGGACCAGATATTTTGTTTTATTATAAAGCCCTCAGATCTAATCCGGTGAGCCAACAGGGCTATGCTCTGCATGACAAGATGGCGGATCTTTTTTTCAGCCATGCTGCTGAGATTATTGGAAAGACTGAAGACAGCACGGCGGCAAGGGCATATATGTATGGTTTTATCTGTCATTTTGCACTGGACAGCGAGTGCCATAAATATATAGAAAAGATGATTCAGGTCAGCGGCATCAGCCACTCCGAGATAGAGATGGAATTCGACCGGTATCTGTTGACAGAAGATCATATTAATCCGGTCACGTATTTTTCCGCAAAGCACATTCAACCGACATTGGATAATGCGAAGGTTATCGCACCGTTTTTTGAAGATTTATCTGCAGATACAGTAAAAAAAGCACTAAGTTCTATGATTACTTATCATAAATTGCTGCTGGCTCCCGGGCAGAAAAAGAGAAATCTGGTATTTGGAGCCATGAAAGTGATGGGTAAATATGACTCCATGCATGGAATGGTTATGAGCGAGGAAGCAAATCCCCAGTGTGAAACATATTGCCTTCTGCTGAAGAAGCTTTATGCAGGGGCGGTACCGCTGGCTGCAGATCTGATCATTAAGTTCCAGAAGGTCCTGTTCCAGGATGCCCAGCTTCCGGTAAGATTCCACGAGACCTTCGGGGCAGGCGAGAATTGGAAGGAACTGCCGCTATAGAGACCAGGTAAGGACAGCTAAAAACCAGGAGTGAGAGTGCATTATAAAAAGGGGGAAATCTATGAAATTTAAAATGACGGCCTTGGAGAAGAAATGGGTGTTGTATGATGTAGGCAACTCTGCATTTACAATGCTGGTAGCCACCATATTTCCGATTTACTTTAATCATCTGGCAGACAATGCGGGAATATCTTCCGTCAACTATCTGGCGTACTGGGGATATGCCACATCCATCTGTACCTTACTCGTAGCGATTCTGGGGCCGACCCTGGGTGCCGTTGCAGATACCAAGAATTATAAGAAAGTGATCTTTTCTGTTTTTCTGGGGGTAGGAGTCATTGGATGTATTGTTCTGGGGTTTCTCTCTTCCTGGATCTGGTTTCTGGGTGTATTCGTACTGACGAAGACAGGCTACTCTTCCAGCCTGATATTCTATGATGCCATGCTGACAGATGTTACCGAACCTGAACGGATGGATGTGGTGTCTTCCCAGGGCTTTGCCTGGGGATATATCGGAAGCTGTATTCCTTTTGTGGCCAGTCTGGGCGTTGTGCTGGGAGCAGGGACACTGGGCATTGGAATGCAGACCTCCATGGTAATTGCATTTTTTATTACATCGGTCTGGTGGCTGCTGTCTGCAGTTCCGCTGCTGCGGTCCTATAAGCAGAAGTATTTTGTGGAGACAACGCAGCATGTTGTGAAGAACAGCTTTCAGCGTCTGGGCAGTACTTTTAAGGAAATAGCAAAGAAAAGGCATATTCTGCTGTTTCTGCTGGCTTTTTTCTTCTATATAGATGGGGTATATACAGTTATTGACATGGCAACTGCCTACGGTCAGGCTCTCGGATTGGACAGTACAGGGTTGCTGCTTGCGCTTTTACTGACGCAGATTGTCGCATTTCCGTGTGTTCTGATTTTCAGCAGGCTGTCCAAAAAACTGTCTTCCACGACTATTATTACAATATGCATTGCGGCTTATTTTTGCATAGCGTTGTATGCTTACGGATTGGATACACAGCTTGATTTTTGGATACTTGCGGTTCTGGTGGGCATGTTCCAGGGGACGATCCAGGCGCTGTCCCGGTCCTATTTTGCCCGGATTATCCCTGCTGAAAAGTCGGGAGAATATTTTGGGATTTATGATATCTGCGGAAAAGGTGCATCTATTTTCGGAACTGCTTTCGTATCCGTACTCAGCCAGCTTACAGGAAACGTGAATATAGGCGTCAGTGCGCTGTCAGTGTTTTTCCTTGTAGGGTTCATCCTGTTTAGAAAGGCAGTGAAAGCTGCTGAGGGGGCAAATTAGAAATATATATGAGAGGGGCTGTCTGTCAGAGAGGGAAGCCTGCTGGTATCTTAAAACTTTTATCCCGCCGGAAGGGAGAGAAAAGTTTTAAGATACCAGCAGGTGTTCCGATTCTGGCAGGCCGTCCCATTTTTATACCTTCTGATTTAAGCTGAAAATTAATTATGAAATAAATGAGAATTCCATCATTTTTTCAGATGAACATGATATAATTAGCGTTAGTGTGGAATGCGCGCCTGCACATTTTCCGAACGGCGATTATGAATCTTTGATTTATGATCTAATGTCAGACAGACTAAGCCGGACTGCGGGATTAGCTGCCACAGGACTGTGAATACTTTTTCACAGCCGTATCAGAAATATGAAGCTGACGAGGAGATACAAGGATGAAGGATTTCGTAAAATTAGAAGGCATTACGAAGATTTATAAAATGGGAGAAGTTGAAATCCGTGCAGTAGACGGAATTGATTTTGCGATTAATAAGGGTGAATTTGTCATTATCGTGGGCCCCAGCGGCGCGGGTAAGACAACGGTACTGAATATTCTGGGCGGAATGGATACCGCTACAGGAGGAAAGATCACAGTAGACGGAGCGGACATCACGAGCTGCAATTCGAGACAGCTGACCAGTTACCGGCGCAATGATATCGGATTCGTGTTCCAGTTCTATAATCTGGTTCCCAATCTGACGGCGCTGGAGAATGTGGAACTTGCTCTTCAGATCTGCAAAGATCCCCTGGATGCCAGGGAAGTACTGGAGGAAGTGGGCCTTGGCGGCAGACTGGATAATTTTCCGGCACAGCTTTCAGGCGGCGAACAGCAGCGGGTATCTATTGCCAGGGCACTGGCTAAGAATCCAAAGCTTCTGCTATGCGATGAACCTACAGGAGCGCTGGATTACAATACGGGCAAGTCAATTTTAAAACTGCTCCAGGATATGTGCAGGGAGCGGGGGATGACGGTCATTGTGATCACACATAATTCAGCACTGGCGCCTATGGCAGACCGGCTGATCCGGATAAAGAACGGAAAAGTGTCCGGCATGGAGCAGAACTCCAGTCCGGTATCAATTGATGAAATAGAATGGTAGGGCATGTGTATGAGCAGGAAAGCACTTAGAAAAGATTTTTACATGGAAATACGCAGAAGTCTGGGACGTTTTCTCTCCATCTTTTTCATCGTGGCGATCGGCGTTGCATTTTTCTCAGGCATCCGCTCTGCGGAGCCGGACATGCGCCTGTCAGGGGACGCTTATTTTGACCGGCAGAATCTGATGGACATTAAGGTAGTCAGTACCCTTGGACTCACTGCGGATGACCTGAAAGCTCTGGAGAAGGTGGACGGCATTCAGAAAGTGGAGGCCGGTTATTCCACGGATGCGCTGTGTTCTGTAAATGACAGCAAAAAGGTAGTACATATTTCCTCTCTGCTTCCTTCCATGAATGAGCTGACAGTTGAGGAAGGGCGTCTGCCGGAGACAGCGGACGAATGTATTGTGGATGTCGATTTTTTGACAGGGAGCGGATATGCGGTCGGCGATAAGATTACATTTCTCTCCGGGACAGACGACAAGATTACAGATACATTGAAGACAGATACTTATACTATCGTGGGAACGGCCAGCAGCCCGTGCTATATTTCTTTTCACCGTGGAAGCAGCACGATCGGCACAGGTACGGTCAGTGGATTTGTCAGCGTTTTAGAAGACAGTTTTGACATGGATGTGTATACAGAGATGTACGCCGCTGTGGATGGGGCCAAAGAGCTGACTGCATTTACGGATGAATATGATGATCATGTTGAAAAGACCATAGATGAAGTGGAAAAGATCCGTAAGGCGAGAGAAGATGCCAGATATCAGGAGATTGTGGACGAGGCCACGGATAAGCTAAACGACGCGAAGAAAGAACTGGAAGATGCAAAAAACGAGGCTGCTGATAAGCTGAATGATGCGAAAACGAAACTGGATGATGGAAGAAATCAGCTCGAGAATGCGAAAACAGAGATATCCAATGGCTATGCACAGCTTGAGGATTCCAGAAATCAGCTGATCCAGAAGCAGAATGAAGTGAGTCAGGGATATGAGGATCTGAACGCCCAGGCTGATGTACTCAATGGCAAGGTAGAGGAGCTGAACCAGGTAAAGGCGCAGTATGAAGCGCTTGCTGCAAGCGGCATGACCGATGAGCAGACCCAGTATACTCTGCAGGTGATGTATGCACAGATTACGGAAGGGGATGCGCAGATTGAAGCTGCCCGCACCCAGATTGATGCGGCCAGAGGACAGCTGGATTCCGGCCAGCAGCAGATCAATGACGCCTGGGCACAGATAGAACAGGCACAGTCTGAACTGGCATCGGGTGAAAGTGAGCTTGCATCAAAAGAGCAGGAACTGAACGATGCACAGGCCGAATACGATGATGCGAAATCGGAAGCTGATACGAAGATTAAAGACGGTGAAAAGAAAATAAAAGATGCAGAGAAAGATATCAGCAAGATCGAACATGCCAAATGGTATATCTATGACAGAAGTACTCTGACAGAATATACAAGCTATGGAGAGAATGCGGACCGTATGAAAGCCATCGGGGAAGTGTTCCCGGTACTGTTTTTCCTCGTAGCTGCATTAATCAGCCTTACAACAATGACGCGTATGGTGGAAGAACAGAGGACACAGATCGGTACTCTGAAGGCACTCGGATATGAACGTCACTCCATTGCAGGCAAGTACATCGGTTATGCATGCCTGGCTACCATAAGCGGAAGCATATTTGGAATTCTGGTCGGTGAAAAGATTCTGCCCTATATCATCATTACGGCCTACGGAATTATGTATCAGCATATCGATACTGTGCTGATTCCATATAACATGTATTACGGGATGGCAGCATCCCTTGCAGCTCTGGCATGTACTCTGATTGCCACCATATTCTCCTGTTTCAATGAACTAAGGGAGCAGGCGGCAGAACTGATGCGCCCGCCAACGCCGAAGCAGGGAAAGCGTGTGTTTATGGAGCGGATCCCGTTCTTGTGGAAAAGATTAAGCTTTATCTGGAAAGCTACAGTACGGAACCTGATCCGTTACAAAAAACGGTTTTTCATGACTGTTTTTGGGATCGGCGGCTGCATGGCCCTGCTCCTGGTTGGTTTTGGGCTGAAGGATTCCATCTTTGACATTGCCGTACTTCAGTACGAGGAGATTCAGCTGTACGACGGAAATGTTATACTGGAGGAGGATGCTTCTTCGGAGGAAAAAGAAGAAACGTATGACAAACTGGTATCCGATAAACGGGTGGAAGAAACTGCCGAAAATTTCCTGCAGCAGGTGGAAGTCACACATGGTAAGGAAAAGCAGGACGTCTATCTGAATGTGCCGAGGGATGTAAACGAATTTTCTGATTTTGTGATATTTAAAGACCGTGTCACAGGTGAGCGTTATGAGCTGGATGATTCAGGTGCGATTATATCAGAAAAGACAGCGAAGATGCTGGATGCCGGGGTTGGAGATACAGTCATTATCAAAGACGATGTAAAGGGAGAACTTGAGGTTAAAATAGCGAAGATCTGCGAAAACTATATCGGACATTATATTTATTTATCCGAGGATCTTTATGAACAGCTGTATGGAGAAGCACCAGAGTATAATTCTATATATTATACGATGAAAGAAGGAAAAATGGATGAACTGGAAAAAGTCGGGGAATCTATTCTGGAGACGGACGGTGCTCTGAGTGTCAGCTATACAAACAATATGCAGCAGCAGCTGGACGATATGCTGGGCAGTTTGGATATTGTGCTGGTAGTACTTGTTATTTCGGCGGGAATGCTGGCCTTTGTCGTCCTGTACAATTTGAATAATATTAACATTACGGAACGGAAGCGGGAACTGGCGACATTGAAGGTTCTCGGGTTCTTCGACAATGAAGTATCGGCCTATGTATACCGGGAAAATATGATTCTGACGGTGCTTGGCTCGGCAGTTGGCATACTTCTTGGCAAGATATTGCATCAGTTTGTAATCGTGACTGTGGAGATTGATTCAGCCATGTTTGGAAGGAATATTGATTTCAGCAGTTTTGTGTACAGTTTTCTGATTACAATGGGATTCTCTTTCTTCGTGAATGGAGTGATGTATTTTAAGCTGAAACGGATCGATATGGTGGAATCACTGAAGAGTGTAGAATAATGGCTGCTGGTCAGAACATGCTGTGCATTCAATACACAGCATCCGGGGCATAACGAATAATGAACAGATACGGCAATCCCCGTTCCCTGCAAAGTGACGGAAAGGCCCGCAAATTCACAGTTTTAACAAATTTACCTGTTATGATACAAAAAAGGGAAAAAGAACGGATAGGAGACGATTAGAATGGAGAAAGTCAAAATTTTAGTTGTGGATGACGAAAGCAGGATGCGCAAGCTGGTGAAAGACTTCCTGACAAGAGAGGGATATCTGGTCCTGGAAGCCGGGGACGGCATGGAGGCCATGGATCTTTTTTATGAAGATAAGGACATCGCACTGGTAATTCTGGATGTCATGATGCCGAAGATGGACGGCTGGCAGGTCTGCCGGGAGATCCGGGAGCATTCTAAGGTGCCGATTATCATGCTGACGGCCCGCTCGGAAGAACGGGATGAACTTCAGGGATTTGACCTGGGCGTGGATGAATACATTTCCAAGCCATTCAGTCCTAAGATTCTTGTGGCCAGGGTAGAGGCGATCCTTCGGAGAACCCAGAGTACAGAGTCGGGTGATGTGATGGATGCCGGCGGTATCATGATTGACAGGGCGGCTCATATCGTAAAGATCGGGGAAAGAACCATCGACTTAAGCTACAAAGAATTTGAGCTGTTGTCTTATTTTGTGGAGAATCAGGGAATTGCCCTGTCCAGAGAGAAGATACTGAACAATGTATGGAATTACGATTACTTTGGAGATGCGCGTACGATTGATACTCATGTGAAGAAGCTGAGAAGCAAGCTGGGTGAGAAAGGCGATTATATCAGGACGATCTGGGGCATGGGTTACAAGTTCGAGGTAGAAGAATGAAACAATCCATAAGACGGCAGATGATGGTCATCTTTGTCGGACTGATTATATTTATCCTTGTGCTGCTGTTTGCGGTAAACTCGGGATTTCTGGAACAGTATTATACGGTGCACAAGCAGGCTGACCTGATCAGCATGTATGATTCTATTGATAAGGAGATCCGCAGCGAAGATATTTATTCGGAGGATGTGTCGGAAAAGCTTGTGCGTCAGGCGGAGAAAGCGAACATTGCAGCGCTTGTAATACGCAGCGATGCGACAATTGTATTTGCTACTGTGCGGGACGGAAACGGTCCTTTGTATATAAAGCTTCTCTCTTATCTGTTCGATAAGAATCAGAATGCAAAAAAGGTACTGAAGAATACGGATACTTATCAGATTTGCAAGACGAAGGATTTTACGAATCAGACAGAGTATCTGGAGATATGGGGAGAGGTTTCGGACGGATCCCTGATCATTATGCAGAGTCCTCTGGAGAGTATCAGAGAAAGCGCCAGCCTGGCCAATAAGTTCCTGGTTTATATGGGCGTGATCGCTGTCATCCTGGGCGGGATTCTCGTATGCTTTTTCTCGCGGAAGATCACAGAGCCGATTAAAGAGCTGGCAGTTCTGTCACAGCGTATGGCAAGGCTGGACTTTGAGGCCAGATATACAAGCGGAGGCGATAATGAGATTGGTGTGCTGGGCAGGAATTTCAACGTCATGTCCACTCGTCTGGAGAAGACCATATCAGAACTGAAAAGTGCCAATAACCAGCTGCAGAAGGATATCGAACAGAAAGAAAGACTGGAAGATATGCGCAATGAGTTTCTTGGAAATGTCTCCCACGAGCTGAAGACACCGATTGCTCTGATACAGGGGTATGCGGAGGGGCTTAAGGAAGGGGTCAATGATGATTCGGAAAGCCGTGAGTTCTACTGTGATGTCATAATGGATGAGGCCGCTAAGATGAATCAGATGGTGAAAAATCTACTCATCCTGAACCAGCTGGAATTCGGATCACAGGAGCTGGAATTTGAGCGTTTTGATATTGTGGGGCTGATACAGGGTATCCTTTCAAGCTGTGAGATATTGATCCAGCAGGCGGAGGCGTCTGTTGATTTTATTGCAGATGAGAAAGTTTATGTATGGGCAGATGAGTTCAAAACAGAGCAGGTGGTCAGAAACTATCTGACGAATGCGATTCATCATGTGGAAAATGAAAAGCGGATAGAGATCAGGGTCTTATCCAGCGGTAAGACTGTCCGGGTGTCTGTATTCAACAGCGGCAGGCCCATACCGGAAGAAGATCTGCACAAGCTGTGGGACAAGTTCTACAAAGTGGATAAGGCACATACCCGGGAATATGGGGGCAATGGAATTGGCCTGTCCATCGTAAAGGCCATTATGGAATCTTTCCACCAGAATTATGGTGTGAACAACTTTGAAAACGGTGTAGCATTCTGGTTTGAGCTGGATACGGAAAATGGTGAAGAGACAGAGCCGCCGGTTCAGGAGATGTTCATCGAAGATAAAGGTTCCGTATGAAAGGCTGCTGCAGGAAAAAGCACTATAACTGAAAAACTTGAAATGCGATGCAAAATGCTGTAAAATAGCTACTATTAAGGCATACATTGTGCCAACTGGCAACGGTCGGTATTATGTATGCCTTATTCGTTACATAGGCTGCTGAACACAGCACACCCGCCGGCAGGGGATATAAGGCCGGACGCTGTAAACACGGCACACCTTTTCTCATTATGGAATGTCATTGAGAGGATGAGAGAGGAGATAATCATGTTTGATGCAGTAAATACAGTAGTGAAGTCGGTCAATTCGGTCGTGTGGGGCTGGGGGATGATCGCTCTGCTATTTGGTACACATTTATTTTTAACGATCCGCACAGGCTTTATTCAAAGAAAGACAATTTCAAAGGGTATTAAATTATCGGTTACAAAAGATCCGGATGCAGAAGGAGAGGTCAGTCAGTTTGGGGCACTGACTACAGCGCTTGCTTCTACAATCGGTACAGGGAATATCATTGGTGTGGGAACTGCCGTGGCGCTTGGGGGCCCAGGAGCAGTTCTCTGGTGCTGGCTGACCGGCGTGTTCGGCATAGCGACAAAGTACGGAGAATCTCTGATTGCGGTCAAGTACCGTGTGAAAACAGAAGACGGAAGAATGCAGGGCGGCGCGATGTATGCCCTGGAGCGTGGACTGAATATGCGCTGGCTTGGCCTGATCTTTGCATTTCTTGCAGGGTTCGCATCCTTTGGGATCGGATGCGCAACACAGGTCAACGCTATTGCAGCAATCTGTGAGGAGAATCTGGGGATTCAGCCATGGATTGTGGGAATTGTGACTGCGTTTTTTACGGCTATCGTTATATTCGGGGGAATTAAAAGCATTGCCAGAGTATGCGAGAAGCTGGTTCCTTTTATGGCAGTATTTTATGTGATCGGCTGTGCGATTATTCTGGTTATTAATTATGACTTTATCATCCCGGCTGTAGTAACCATCTGTAAGCTTGCGTTTACGCCCGGGGCGGCTGCAGGCGGTCTGGTGGGGGGAGGAATCCGCCTTGCCATGCAATATGGAGTGGCAAGAGGTCTGTTCTCCAATGAGTCGGGTATGGGGTCAGCGCCGATTGCAGCGGCAGCTGCGCAGACGAGAAATCCCGTGCGCCAGGCACTGGTTTCTTCTACAGGGACATTCTGGGATACAGTAGTGGTCTGTCTGATGACAGGACTGGTGCTTGTATCCACAATTATGAAGAATCCTGCAATCAATGCAAATGAGATTGCCAACGGAGGGATACTGACATCTAAAGCATTTGCTCAGATCCCATACGTAGGGCCGATTATTCTGGTGATAGGAATTATTTCATTTGCATATTCTACCATTCTGGGATGGGCCTACTATGGAGAACGGTGTGTAGAGTACTTTGCGGGCAAAAAGGGCCTGATTCCGTATCGCCTTCTTTATGTAATAGTAGCGGCAATCGCACCGATTGTATCCCTGAATCTGGTCTGGCTGATCGCGGATACATTGAACGCCCTGATGGCGATACCGAACCTGATCGCGGTTCTTTTACTTTCTCCTGTGATCGTAAAAGAGACAAGGAAGTATATCAACAATCTGGATGCGGTGGATAAGACCCCGGTACCCGTGGTGAATACAGGAAAAAGCCAGAAGAATGGGAAAGAGTAGAGGAGTTTACATATGATAGCAATGATTGATTATGATGCGGGAAACATTAAAAGCGTAGAGAAGGCACTCCTGTCACTGGGACAGGAAGCAGAAGTTACCGGTGATCCAGAGCGGATACTGAAAGCGGATAAGGTCATTCTTCCCGGAGTAGGGGCATTCGGCGATGCCATGGAGAATCTGAGGAGATCCGGTCTGGATGAAGTCATCCGTCAGGTCGCGGCAAAAGGTACGCCCTTTCTGGGAATTTGTCTTGGACTGCAGCTCCTGTTCGAGCGAAGCGACGAAGCGTCCGGAGTCGCAGGGCTTGGGGTACTGGAAGGTGAGATTTTAAGGATACCCGACCAGGAGGGGCTGAAGATACCCCATATGGGATGGAACTCTCTGCACCTTGAGAATGACGGAAGACTGTTTCGCGGAATAGAAGAACAATCATATGTCTATTTTGTACATTCTTACTATTTGAAAGCGAAAGACGAATCCATAGTAAAGGCATCCACAGAATACAGCGCCCATATTCATGCATCGGTTGAAAAGGAGAATGTATTTGCCTGCCAGTTTCATCCGGAAAAGAGCAGTGATGTGGGGCTGAAGATACTGAAAAACTTTGTGGAACTGAACCGGGAGGAAATGTAATGTTTACAAAAAGGATTATTCCCTGTCTGGATGTCAACGCTGGCAGAGTTGTGAAGGGTGTTAATTTTGTAGATCTGCGCGATGCAGGTGATCCGGTGGAGATCGCCAAAGCATATGATAAAGCGGGGGCAGATGAACTGGTATTTCTGGATATTACAGCCTCTTCTGACGCCAGAGAAACCGTAGTGGATATGGTGCGCAAGGTGGCGGAGTGTGTATTTATCCCGTTTACCGTAGGCGGGGGAATCCGCACAGTGGACGACTTTCGGGCGCTGCTCAGAGAAGGGGCCGATAAGATATCCATCAATTCTTCCGCGATTAATACCCCGGAGCTGGTGCACGATGCTGCCGTAAAGTTTGGCAGCCAGTGTGTGGTTGTGGCGATTGACGCGAAAAAGCGTGCGGACGGCAGCGGCTGGAATATCTATAAAAACGGCGGCCGGATTGATACAGGAATTGATGCTCTTGAGTGGGCAGAAAAGGTAGAAGGCCTGGGTGCCGGGGAAATTCTTCTGACCAGCATGGACTGCGACGGTACAAAAGCCGGATATGATCTGGAATTGACACGTGCAGTGGCAGAACGCGTATCCATACCGGTTATCGCTTCCGGAGGGGCAGGCACGCTGGAACATTTCAGAGAAGCCCTGACGGACGGGAAAGCCGATGCGGCGCTGGCCGCTTCCCTTTTCCACTATAAAGAGCTGGAGATAAAAGAAGTAAAAGAATACCTGCAAAAAGAGGGCGTTTCCGTACGGCTTTATCAGAGATAAAATTGTAAATATAGGAGTGAACAGATATGTCTGGATTGAATGGCGATTGGTATGAAGCTTTAGAGGGTGAATTCAAGAAACCTTACTACAAAGAATTATTTAAGACAGTGAATCAGGAATACAGAACAAGGAAGATTTTTCCACCGGCAAATGATATTTTTAATGCGTTTCATCTGACACCGCTGAAGGATGTCAAGGTGGTGATTCTGGGACAGGATCCCTATCATAATGACGGCCAGGCCCATGGTCTGTGTTTTTCCGTGAAAAAGGGTGTGGAAGTTCCGCCGTCTCTGGTGAACATTTATCAGGAGCTGCATGACGATCTGGGGTGTACGATCCCCAGCCATGGCTGTCTGACAAAATGGGCACAGCAGGGAGTTCTGATGCTGAATACCGTACTCACAGTCCGCGCGCATCAGGCCAATTCCCACAGGGGCATCGGCTGGGAAGAGTTTACAGATGCAGCAATCATGGCCCTGGGCAGCCAGGACAGACCAATCGTATTTATTCTGTGGGGGAGTCCGGCACAGCGCAAAAAGGCCATGCTGAATAATCCACAGCATCTGATACTGCAGGCACCGCATCCGAGTCCTCTCTCTGCATACAGAGGGTTCTTCGGGAGCAGGCCGTTCAGCCAGACCAATGAATATTTGAGTAGCCATGGGGTAGAACCCGTCGATTGGCAGATTGAGTAGGGGGACGCCAGATCGAGGCGGAGCTTCTGCGGCAGTCCGGGAAATTTCCGTAAACCTTTCCGGCGGCTGGCCGTTTGTTAAGTCTCACTAGATAAAAACCACATCGATTGGAAGGTACCGCCGGCATTCACCGTGCAATTCTGATGAATTGCGCGGCTCAGGCCGGCTTAAACTCTGCTTTGGTGAGCAGAGTTTAGCCTTCCAATCCGATGTGGTTTTTATCAAGTGAGACTAAAACGCTCTCTATGCCGCCGGAAAGGGCCGCGGAAGTTTCCCGGATTGCCGCAGAAGCTCCGCCTCGATCTGGCTGGTGCCATCCAGGGTTGGACGGGAGCGGCGGATGGGAATGGCTGGGTGAAAGAGAAATCTTTGGGGAGTTGTGCGGATGGTCGGTCTGAGTAACCAATTGGGGAACGTGCTTTTTAGGGATAACAAGCGGAGAGATTTGATTATTCGATTGGACAGATCATAAAGAGATACAGGCTGAAGTTTATTGTTGTAATACTGGTTCTGTGGTATCTTATATGTATGAAGAAAAATTTAAGATATGCAAGGCACTGCACCTTCAATATTAACTAGCTTTTGGTGAGGGTGCTGAAGAAATGTAGGAAAGCAATAACGAAAAGGAGAAAACTGGCTATGAGGAATTAGATGATGGAATAAAGGCAGACGAAATTTTATTAAGCGGAGGGAAAGCAGATGTTGCTTTCGAGGAAGGCAGTTTTTCTACCGACACAAGAACAGGAGAAAATTCTGGAGCATATGGGTTACGCGGCATATAAGCTCTGGAATGTTGCCAATTATGAGAAACGAAATTATAAAGAACTGGGGATGGAGCGATTTCCTGACTGGTACGACCAGAAGAAGAGATTGAAGGAGAATTTCTTTTACAGAAATCTGCCCTCCCAGACTGCGCAGGATGTATTGCAGCAGCTTCAGGAAGGCTGGAAGAGTTATTTTACGCTGTTGCGTACGAATGGGGTCAAGAACCCCGGACCACCAAGATTCAAGAAAGAGAAGATGGACATCACCTTCCTGAAGGATGCAATCCGGCAGGAGCCGGGCCGGATACGGCTCAGCATTCCAAAGCAGTTGAAGAGTTATCTGAAGAGTCTGGGCGTGGATGCCAATTATCTTTATCTGAAAACCAAGCGGTTTTCAGACATCCACATTAAAGAGTTACAGATAAAGTTTACAGGGAAGAAATATACGGCAGTGGCAGTATATGAAATGGAGAATATACCGCTGGAGGTGGATAATGGACATTATCTATCAATAGACATAGGGATCAGGAACAATTTCACCTGCTATGACAGTGCAGGGAAAACTTTTATTATTAAGGGATTCCTGAACGCTACCCATTATTATGACAAGAAGATCGCCCATTATCAGGGAATCAGTGACGCTCAACAGGTGGCAAAGGGGATAGAATACCCAAAGAAATCTAAAAAGGTGCTTTCTCTCTATAATAAAAAGAAAAATAAAGTGGATGATTATATCCATAAAGCAACCAGATATGTAGCAGATTATTGCCAGAAAATGGACATTCACACCGTGGTCATTGGGGACATGAAAGGGATCAGGGAAGGCAGCAGCCTAGGCAGAATGAACCAGCAGCTACATGCATTACCTTATGCCGAAATCATACAGAAACTCGAATATAAGCTGGCATACAATGGAGTCCGCCTCATTCGTCAGAAGGAAAGCTATAGCAGCCAATGCAGCCCAGCGAGCGAAAAGGTGGGTGCAAAGTATGCGCAGAAGGCGAAACGCAGACAACGAGGTTTGTATGTAGATGGTGTGGTTATTTATAATGCGGACTGTGTGGGAGCCTATAATATACTGCGTCTCTATCTGCAGAAAAAGGGAATGTCATTCCCAGAAATCAGGGGGCTGAGTGCGCCATTAAAAGTATCTGTGTAAACCCATAAGGGCTAGCAGTATTGGGTGTATGGACCGCCCGTTATGGTAGCGCCGCCAGGTGTGGCATATAGATGCCCGGTTATTAAATTGCCGAGTAGTCCACGATAAGCATAATTCATATTCTCATACTTGAATAACATCGCAATAACGAATATAATAAAACCACAAGAGAGGGATGGGGGCGGTCAAAATAGATAAACGCAGTATGACAGAAGGGCAGCAGAAACGATTTTGGGATTTTATTATGATGGATGATTTCGAGTTTTATGACAGGTTTATATCGGACTTGCCGCCGGAATCACAGAATGAATTTTTCAGGATAACGCCGGATTTTTTTTCTGAGTATATCAATGCAGAGGGGAAAATAAATCTGGATGAGGATGAGATATATCAGAAGATCAAGGAAAAAATTAATATTATAGAGAAAAACAGCCCGGAAACCTGAAGTGATATGATCCCTCTAAAGT
>LDAQ01000121.1 GCA_001028025.1 Faecalicatena fissicatena
TCATGGTCTACCGTATACGTTGAGAGCCGGTGTGCGATGATAAATGAGGTGCGTCCCTGCATCAGCTTATCCATGGCATTTTGAATCAGTGCTTCTGTCCGGGTGTCGATGGAGCTGGTTGCCTCATCTAAGATCAGCATGGGTGCATTATCAATCATGGCCCGTGCAATGGTAATCTGCTGCCGCTGGCCCGCGGAAAGACTGACCTTGTCATTCAGAACTGTATCATAGCCTTTTGGGAGCGTCCGGATGAAGTGGTGCAGACCGACGGCCCTGCACGCCTGCTCAAGCATTTCATCAGAAACACTCTGCTTGTTATAAACGATGTTTTCCCGGATGGTGCCTTCAAAAAGCCAGGTATCCTGAAGCACCATGCAGAAGAGGGAATGAACCTGCTCTCTCGTCATCTGGCTGATCGAAACACCGTCAATCAAAATATCTCCGCCGCTTATCTCATGAAAGCGCATCAGCAGATTGACAAGGGTTGTTTTCCCTGCACCGGTGGGACCGACAATTGCGATTTTCTGCCCCGGGCTGGCGTTTGCAGAAAAGTTATGGATAATTGTTTTATCCGTGCCCTCGTATCCAAACTTCACATTCCTAAATTCCACATGTCCGGCAGCTTTCTTAAGATGTGTATTCTTATGCCCTTCCTCAGCCATTTCTTCTGCATCCAGAAATTCAAATACACGTTCACCGGACGCAACCGCCATCTGTAATCCCTGTGCCAGTTGGGCAATCTGGGTGAGGGGCTGGGTAAAATAACGCACATATTCTATAAACGCCACAATTACCCCAAACGTAATATTTCCGTTTAGTACCAGCGCTGCGCCCACTACAATGACTGCTACATAACCGATATTGTCCACAAAGGTCATGACAGGCATCATCAGTCCGGATAGAAATTGGGCCATATAAGTGCTTTTTTTCAGTTTTTTATTCAGGCTTTTGAAAGGCTCATACATCTGCTGTTCGCCGTTATATGCCTTTACAATGGTGTGGCCTGTGTAGGTTTCTTCAATGTGTCCGTTAATCTTCCCCAGGTATTTCTGCTGGTTATCAAAATATTTCTGCGATTTATTCATAATAAGCAGCATGATAATAAAGCCAATGACAACAGCAGCGATTGCCGTAACCGTCATAATCCAGTTTGTCAGAAACATCATGATCAAAGAGCCGGCAAGCATGGTGACCGATGTGACAAGAGTCGTTACGCTGTTGTTCAGATTCTGCCCAAGGGAATCCACATCGTTGGTGATACGGGAGAGGATATCCCCTGTCGTATTTTTATGATAAAACCACATTGGCAGCCGGTTGATTTTTTTGCTGATGTCGGTCCGCATTCTCTGGGAGATTCTCTGTGTAACTGTCGCCATAATCCAACCCTGCAGGGTGTTTAAAAGGGCGCTCGTCAAATATAATAGAATCAGCAGAACCCCAATTTTCATAATGCCGGGCATATTAATTGTTGAAGCGATCCCATCCGTAATAAGATTGGTCAGATCCTTCAGCTTTCCGGGGGCTGACAGAGCAATCACGGTACCTGCAACTGCGGCAGCCACAGCGATTGCAATTACGGCCAGATATTTTTTGGAATAGGATATAAGCCTTCTGACTGTTTTTTTGGTATCCTTTGCCTTTTCTACGGTTCCACCCAAGCCGGAAAAATCGGATAGATCCATCCCGTCAGTATTTTGATTATTATTGTATTGCTCTTGATTCATTTTCTAATTCCTCCTTTGAAAGCTGGGAATAAGCGATTTCCTTGTATAACCCACAGTTTTTCATCAATTCCTGATGTGTTCCCATGCCCGCAACCCGGCCTTCTTCTAAAACGATAATTTTATCTGCATCCTTAATGGTTCCAATCCGCTGAGCCACAATAATGATGGTTGCGTCCGCTGCATGAGCTTTCAGCTCACTTCTAAGCAGCCGGTCTGTTTTATAGTCTAGGGCAGAGAAGCTATCGTCAAAAATCAGGATCTCAGGATCTCTTGCAATTGCCCTGGCAATAGAAAGACGCTGTTTTTGTCCGCCGGACAGATTGGTTCCGCCGGGGGCCACATAGCTTTTGTAGGAATCCTCCATGCCTTCCACAAAATTTGTGCTTTGAGCGGTAGATATGGCGGAAACAACCGCATCCCTGGTCACACCCTCTGTTCCATTAGAACCAAAAGATACGTTGGAGGAAATGTCCCCTTTAAACAGAACTGCCTTTTGAGAAACATATCCGATTTTATTGCGCAAAGCAGCCTGGGTAAAGTCCTTGACATTGATTCCGTCAACATAAACTGCACCCTCTGTGGCGTCATAAAATCTTGGGATCAGGTTTATAACTGTACTCTTTCCGCAGCCTGTCGCACCAATAAACGCGACTGTTTCGCCTTTACCTGCCCGAAAACTAATGTCCTGAAGTACATAGTCTTCCGCATCCGGGTATTTAAAGCTGACATTTTTAAATTCCACCTCACCGGGCGTGGCCGTATGCAAATCATTGATGGTTCCGTCTTTAATAGCCGGGTCTGTTTCCAGGACTTCGCAAATACGGTTCGCGGACACGCTGGCGCGGGGAATCAGGATCAGGACCATAACGATCATCATAAACGCCATGAGCAGCTGAATGGCATAGGAAGAAAATACCATCATGTCAGAAAACAGAGTAAGCCGTGCCTCAATGGCTGCGGAAGAAATCAGTACAGCCCCGATCCAGTATACAGATAATGCCAGGCCATTCATAATTAACTCCACAGAAGGCAGCAGTGCAGCCATCAGACGATTGGAAAACAGATTTGTACGGGTAAAAGTATTGTTGATTTTATCAAATTTTTCTTCTTGATACTCCTCTGCGTTATATGCACGGACAACGCCAAGACCCGTCAGGTTTTCTCTGGAAACACGGCTCAAATCATCTGTCTGTTGCTGCAGTAATTTGAATTTGGGAATTGCCAGGGTAATCATGATCACCGATACAAGAATCAGTGCTGCTACGGCAAATCCTGTTGCCAGCGACCACTGCCAGCTTTTGTCCATAATTTTTATTATGGCCCACACCGCCAGTATCGGAGATTTAATCAGTATTTGTAATCCAATTACCACCAGCATTTGAATCTGCGTGATATCGTTTGTGGTTCTCGTGATGAGGCTGGGGATAGAAAAATTATTGATCTCCTGCATGGTGAACGACTGGACTTTACGAAACAAATTTGTCCTTAATCTGGAAGAAAGATTGGTTGCAATCCGTGCGGCGAGTCCGGCGATAATGACGGAAACTGCAACACTTCCCAGGGCAAGCAGCAGCATCTTGCCGCCTGTGAGCAGAATTTCGTTCAGCCCGCTTCCCGGAGCCTGCACAAGCGCAGTGATTTTCCCCATAAATTCCGGCAGGGTCAGATCAAGCCAAACCTGGAAGACAATAAGCCCAAGGCTTATGGCAGCCAGCCCCCATTCCTTTTTGGTTAGATTTTTTAATATTTTTAACAAGTTAATTCCTCCATTCTATATAAAAGAGCCAATGCTGTGTTTTCACACTTCATTGGCTCTGCGTCTTAAGCGTCTGGCTCAGTAAGAACTTTTAGTTTTAAATTTGCAACATTAATCAACGTTTCCTGTCTGCATTTCGGGCAATACAGTGGAAAATTTTTGAGTATGGTATCGTATCGTGCTTTTAATCTGGTTTTACTTCTGCAGTGAGGGCAGTGAATCCAGATCTCATTTATCAACGCCGCCACCTCCTGTCGTTTTTTTATGCAAGATGTCCGTTACGCTGGCGGTTGCGTTCAGGATACATTCCTCATATAAGTCAGCGTAAACGATCAGTGCTTCCCGCTGCTGAACTGTCAATTTTTCTATCACATTGCTGTCCGCCTGCCATAAGCAGCCGATGATTTTGTCTGCGTACTGCCTGCCGCTTTTACTCAGTTTTACCTGCTTATTCCTCCGGTCAGTTTTTACTTCTACTAATTCCACATATCCCTGTTCCCAGAAAGATTTGATAATCATATTTACGCTTTGCTTGGTAAAATGACTTTGTTCACAGATCAGTTTTTGCGTACATTTGTCCTGATTCTCATAGATAATTTCCAAAACGGTTAAACTCATGGTTGTCAGGCCGGCCGCTCTGGCATACTCCTCATACCTCTTGTTGAGTATCTTCCATTTTTCAGATAATCTCTCCTCTAATTGTTCCATATATATACCTCCATATGACCATCTCAAATTAGTCCAAAAATATTACTATCATTTCTTTTGACTAATGTAACATAGGATATATAGGGTGTCAATGAAAAAAGTGTGAAATATTTATAAAGCTCAATGACTCACTATACATGGTCCTGGGGGGATACCCGTAAAAATTCCCTGGTTAGGGTGGAAATGTCTGATAATTTGACGTATAATGTCACTATGGTGTAAATAGTATGAAAATAGATACATAGAAGTATCATCATGCAGAAAATAACAATGCTCCGGGAAGTCATGCCGGTGCGTTCGAATCTTTGGGGAAGGAAGGGATTGCATGAATGTAAAATCGCTTCAGAAGAAGCTTGGCCGCCGTTATGGCTCGGCTGTTTCAGTGCGGGTAGCGGAGGGATGTATCGTGGTCTCCGGACATCTAAAACGTTGGGAGGATATTGTGACGGCCTGCAGCATGTGTGTGGACAAAAAGTCCGGCATGCATGTGGTGAATGACATCCTCCTGGAAGGGGAAAAACCCGCTTCTGTGCGGCTTCCCTCGCTTCAGGATCATGCGCTGGAGGGCAGCCGCCCGGACGTTCTGATCATCGGGGGCGGCATTTCGGGGGTAAGTATCGCAAGAGAACTCTCGAAATGGAAGCTGGATATTCTGCTTGTGGATAAAGAGGCGGATCTGGCAGTGCAGGCATCCGGGAGAAATGACGGCGAGGTCCATCCAGGGGTGGATCTGAATAAGGGAAGCTTGAAGCAGCATTATGTCCTGCTGGGAAATAAGATGTATGACAGAGTCTGTGAGGAACTGAGTGTTCCGTTTGAACGGTGCGGGCAGTACGTAGGTTTTACAGACTGGTGGATGTATCCGGCCGTTTGGGCATATGCATGGCAGAGAAAGCATATCTGTAAGGTGACGGATACCCGGATGATGAGCAGAAAAGAACTGGCGAAAAGAGAACCGAATCTGAATCCTGCTTTCAAGTTTGCCATGTTCAATCCTTCAGCAGGCTGTGTCTGCCCCTATGGTCTTACCATTGCCTATGGGGAAAATGCAGTGGAAAACGGAGCCAGAATATCTCTGAATACAGGGGTGCTTGAAATGGAAGTGAAGGAAGGGAAGATATGTTCCGTCCAGACGAACCGGGGGACAATTTATCCCAGGATCGTGATCAACGCAGCGGGAGTGTTCGCCGAGGATATTGCCAGGATGGCCGGCGACCGGTTTTATTCCATTCATCCGAGACGGGGGACCAACTCGATCCTGGATAAGAAGGCAGGTCCTCTCGTTATGGGGATTGCGTCCATTAAGACCCTGAAAAAAAATACGTCCCACACAAAGGGCGGCGGAATACTGCATACCGTTCACGATAATCTGCTGGTCGGGCCAAACGCGGTAGAGACACCTGAAAAAGAGAATTATGCCACACACCGCAGCAGCATTGATGCAGTTTTTGCCAAACAGAAAATGACAGCGGAAGCATTGAGTGAACGGGATATTATTACATATTTTACCGGTGTCAGGGCGGCCACTTATGAGGAAGATTTTATTGTTGAAAAGGGGCGTAAGACCCGGAATCTGATCCATTGCGGCGGGATACAGTCACCGGGGCTGACGACGGCACCGGCAGTAGCCCTGGACATCGAAAAGATGGCAGTGGAGGAGTTGAAAAAAGAGGGGGCGGTAGAGCCGAATCCGGCTTTCAATCCTGTGCGCAAGGCACCGCCGGTTCTGAACAGACTTTCCAATGAAGAGAGAAATCGGTTGATCCGGGAGAATCCGGACTATGGTGAGATCGTATGCCGGTGTGAAGAGATCAGCAGGGGGGAGATACTGGATGCACTGAAGTCCCCGATCTGTGTTCCTACGATTGACGGAATTAAAAAGAGGGTCCGTCCGGGGATGGGCAGATGCCAGGGGGGATTCTGTATGCCTCTTGTGACAAAGATTATAAGTGAATTTCTGGAGATCCCGGAAGAACAAGTGAGAAAAGCGGGGGAGGGAACGGAGATCCTTCTGCGCGATACAAAGGAAATACGAAAGACGGGGGAGGCGGCAGAGATATGAAAGAATATGATGTCATCATAATCGGCGGCGGCCCTGCCGGTCTTGCGGCGGCCATTTCCGCGGATAAACAGGGAGCAAAAGTTCTATTGATCGAAAGAGAAGCCAGGCTGGGCGGAATTTTGAAGCAGTGTATCCACGATGGCTTTGGTCTGGTCCGCTTCGGTGAAAAGCTTTCCGGACCGGAATATGTGGAGCGGTTCATCCACGAATTCAGGGAAAGAAAAATAGAATCTGAGTTGCTGACCTTTGTGACAGAGATGAAAAAGGCAGACGGAAGTTTTATGCTGACGGCAGTAAACAGACAGGGTGTCCAGGAGTACATGGCAAAGGCTCTGGTCCTTGCCACGGGATGCAGAGAGAGAACTGCAAAGCAGGTGCAGATCCACGGCACCCGTCCGGCGGGAGTCATGACGGCAGGAACGGCCCAGCATTTTGTCAATCTGCAGGGAAAGATGCCGGCCGGCCGCTGCGTAATTCTGGGCAGCGGGGATATCGGGCTGATCATGGCGAGGAGACTGACACTGGAGGGCGCCCGGGTACTGGGAGTTTATGAGGTAAAGCCGGAACCCTCCGGACTTACAAGAAATATTGTCCAGTGTCTGGATGATTACCAGATTCCGTTGCATCTGTCCCACACCGTCACAAGGGTATTCGGAGAGGGACAGCTGACAGCTGTGGAAGTGGCGGAAGTGGATGAGCATATGAGGCCGATTGAATCCACGAAAAAAAAGGTAGCATGCGACTCGTTAATCCTTTCCGTTGGTCTGATCCCCGAAAATGAGATGGCGGAAAAACTGGGAATAAGACTGGATGGTCACACAAAGGGGCCGTTCTGTGATAATCACTTTATGACAGAGATTACAGGGACTTTCTCCTGCGGAAATGCGCTGCATGTCAATGATCTGGTGGATTACGTGTCGGAGAGCGGTGAGCTGGCAGGAGCTGCGGCTGCAAAATATGCATTTGATGCAGTGGGCGTCGGCAGTGAGGCAAGAATCAAATCTGAAGGGAATGGAAGCGAAACAGGTTTGAAAGTCGAAGGAAATGGAGATAAGTTTGGGAAGAAAGCCGGGGAGTGCAGCGGCGGATCTGGGAGAAAAAACGCTGAGCTGGAGATAGAGGTGAATTCCTCGCTGCAGTATATCGTTCCGCAGAAGCTGTGTCTGGGTTCAGGCGAAGAAATGGCAGTTTTCTATTTCCGCAGCAGGGAGAGTGTGGCAAAGGGCACATTTGTATTTACAGTGGACGGGAAAGAGGTCTTTACTAAAAAGTACCGTAACCTTAAGCCGCCGGAGATGGAACGTCTGGAGTTAAATTTAAGCCTGTTTCAGGCGGCGCCGGGCAGCAGGATTGAGGCGGCAGTCCGAAAGGAGGCGGGAGCATGAAAGAGTTAACCTGTATTGTATGTCCGAATGGATGCCGCCTGGAGGTGGAAGAGAAGGACGGCGAGTGGATTGTCAGCGGCAATCAGTGCAAGCGTGGGGAACAGTTTGCCATAGAGGAAATGACACATCCCATGCGTACGATCTGCTCCACCGTGCGAACCGTATTTCCGGAAGCCCCGGTGCTTCCCGTGCGGGTTTCGGTTGAGATACCAAAAGAGCGGATTTTTGATGTGATGCAGGAGATCAATAAAGTTATGGTCAGAGAGATCTGCGGGACGGGAGATCCGGTAATTAAAAATGTACTGGGACTCGGAGCGGACGTGATCGTGACGAGCAGCATCTTAAAAGAAGAGTAACGTATATGTTAAGAAACAAGGAAAAGAAAAACAAAACTCTGATAAACACAGAAGCACTGCAAAAGAAAATGATATGTCAGAAGGGAGAAGAGCAGCTATGAGCAAGCCGTACAAAGATTTTGAACCGAAATGGGTGAAAACACCTGCACCAAAGGACAGTTACAGGTCCATTTTCCGTTGGGGGGATCCCAAATACGTGAAGTATCCGAAGGAATCCCTTTACAAAATGATGAAACAGATATTCAATATGACAGATGAGGATTTCAGCTCCTATGACGGGGACATCGGGATGGATTCTGTGAAGCTGGATGCTCCGTGCAATCTGGGTGAGGAACACATCGAGGCGATGAAAAAGATTGCCGGGGAGGAATTCGTTACAACAGAGGACTACCCGAGACTTGCGGTAGCATACGGAAAGACCGGCTATGATGCGGCAAGACTCAGACAGCGTATCATTGAAAATCTGCCGGATGTTGTGGTATATCCGGGAACAACGAAGCAGATTGAAGAGATCGTAGCTTACTGCACAAAACATGGAATACCGCTTTATGTGTACGGGGGCGGCAGCAGTGTAACACGCGGCGTGGAGCCTGTGAAAGGCGGAATATCCCTGGATATGCGTAAACGCTATCATAAGATTGTTTCCTTCAATGAGACGGATCAGACAATCACCGTGCAGAGCGGTATGTCGGGGCCAAAGCTGGAGCGTGCGCTGAACCATGCCCAGAAGCTGATGGGAGCAAAACGCGCTTACACCTGCGGGCACTTTCCGCAGTCCTTCGAGTACAGCAGTGTGGGCGGCTGGGTTGTCACCAGAGGAGCCGGGCAGAACAGCACCTATTATGGATGTATCACCGATATCGTGCTGTCCCAGAAATATGCGACTCCGATTGGAAATCTACAAACCAGCCATTATCCAAGGGAGGCAACCGGCCCGAACCTGAATGAGATTATGATGGGAAGTGAAGGAACGTTTGGCGTTCTGACAGAGGTGACGCTGAAAGTATTCCGTTATATGCCCGAGAACAGAAAGCGGTTTTCCTACATATTCAAAGACTGGAAGACCGCCCAGGAGGCGGCAAGAGAAATGATGCAGTGTGAGGCCGGATTTTCCTCAGTATTCCGACTGTCCGACCCTGAGGAAACGAATCTGATGCTCCGCCTGTACAATGTAGATGAGACACCCCTTTGGAAACTGCTGGACGCAAGGGGATATGCGGATATGGAGCGATGCCTGTTCCTGGGATTTACCGACGGGGAAGAAGGATTTTCTGAAAATGTAGCCAAAAATATCCGTAAGATTGCAAAAGAGTACGGCGGGATGAGCCTGACCTCATTTGTGGCAAAGAGCTGGGAGAAGGGGAGATTTACGGACCCCTATCTCAGGGATACTCTGCTGGACTTCGGCATTATGACAGACACGCTGGAATGCTCTGTGAACTGGTCAAATATGGGAAGGGTGCACGAAGAAGTCCGCAAAGTCTGCCATGCCCTGCCGAATACGATTGTGACGACCCATATGTCCCATTGTTATCCGCAGGGGGCAAATCTGTACTTCATTTTTATAACACGGATGGATGATGCCGAGGAGTTCAGGGCCTATCATGCTACAATTCTGGATGCCATTCAGAAGTCCGGAGCCGCCTTGAGCCATCATCACGGTATCGGAAAAATGTTTGCACCATGGCTGGAAGGACAGATCGGACGCAATGAGTACGGTGTGATCCGGGCGCTGAAAAATTATTTTGACCCGGGATACAATATGAATCCCGGCGGGACGCTGGGACTGGATCTGCCGGAAGAGGGAAAACGGTTTTTGAGAGAGGATATACAATAAGGCAGCCGGTAAGACTGTGAAAAGCGTATCCTTATGGAGGGAAAACCATGGGAGAGAGAGAAGAAAGGCTTGTACTGACTTTTGATGTGGGGACACAGAGTTCCCGTGCACTGATGATCAATAACCGCGGGGAGATATTGGGCAAGGGGCAGACAAGGCATGAGCCGCCCTATATTTCCCGGGAGCCTGACTGGGCTGAGCAGGATGCGGATTTTTATTACCGCAGTATCTGTGCGGCTGCAAAGAAGCTGAAAGAGGAAAGCAGTCTGTGGGAACGGATAGATGCGGTCTCGATCACAACAATCCGTGATACGGTGATCTGCGTTGATAAAGAGGGAAAGCCCCTGCGTCCTGCAATTGTCTGGCTGGATAAAAGAAGTGCGGAGGGCGGCCCCAGGTTTTCACAGGTTACAAGGATGATGCTGAAAGCTGTGGGGATGGAAGAAACTGCAAAAGTTCAGTTTCAGAAAGCACACTGTAACTGGATCATGCAGAAGGAGCCGGACATCTGGGCTAAGACGGATAAATATCTTCTGCTCAGCGGCTATCTGACGTTCCTTTTAACCGGAAATATGACGGATGCCGCGGCCTGCCTGGTAGGGCGCCTTCCGATAGACAGCCAGAGCAGAAACTGGCAGAGAAAAGGTGCACTGACCCGCCCGGTGTTCGATGTGGAGCCGGAAAAGCTTTGCGAGGTCAAAGAGTCAGGGGAGATCCTGGGCTATTTAACAAAGAAAGCGGCGGCGGATACCGGTCTGCGGGAAGGCCTTCCGGTTCTGGCATCCGGTTCCGATAAAGCCTGTGAGATCCTGGGACTGGGCTGTACCTCCAAAGAGAAAGCAGCCATAGGATTCGGAACCACAGCTACAATTACATTTAATATCAGCCGTTATCTGGAACCGGAGCGTTTTATACCGCCCTATCCGTCTGTGATACCGGGATGGTATAATCCGGAAATCGAGATATACAGAGGCTACTGGCTGATATCCTGGTTTAAAAAGGAATTTGCAGAAAAAGAAGTGGAGCAGGCAAAGCTCCTGGGAGTCACGGCAGAGCAGCTGCTGAACAAGCGGCTCAAGGAAGTCCCGGCAGGCTGCGGAGGACTCTTATTTCAGCCCTATTTTACTCCGAATGTGACAATGCCGGTAGCTCGAGGCGCCATCATCGGTTTCTCGGATCAGCACACCAGAATCCATCTGTACCGCGCAATTATAGAAGGAATCAACTTTGCCCTTATGGATGGAATGAGGCTGCTGGAGAAGCGTTCCGGCCATGTGTTTGAGGAAATCCGGCTGGGCGGGGGAGGTTCCCAGAGCGATGAAATCTGCCAGATCACAGCCGATATGTTCGGAGTCCCCGTAAAGCGAATGCAGAGCTACGAGGTTACCGGTATTGGCAGTGCTATGGCGGCATTTGTAGGAATGGGAGTGTTTAAAAACTACGAGGAAGCGCAGGAAGCCATGGTGCATCTGAAGGATGTGTTTGAACCGGATATGGAGCAGCATCAGATATACCATGAACTGTACCGGGATGTGTTCCAGAATATATATGGGAAACTCATGCCGCTTTATGAAAAATTACATGAGATATACGACGGGATTTAGGGAACGAGCTTTAGTCTCGGTCACGGATGAAGGGGGACGCTTACCGTGAGCCGGGACGGACTGTGAAAAGCACCTGCCCTGTTGGAAATACAGCCGCTGCGCCAAGCGGCAGTAAGAGTAAATCCGCAAAATCAGCCAGAACCGAACGCATTCACCGTTTAATCTGATGATTAAACGCCTCAGGCGTTCTAAAAATCTGCTTCGGAAGCAGATTTTTTCTGACTGATTTCGCGGATTTCCTCTAACTGCCGCTATGCTCGCTAAAAGTATTTCCAACAGGACAGGTG
>LDAQ01000122.1 GCA_001028025.1 Faecalicatena fissicatena
AAAACTGCGGAAACTCAAGAACAGTTCCAATTGACACACCTGCATACTTTGCTACTTGAGTGATCGTTGTTTTTTCTTTTTTTATTGCTGCCATTCCATACCTCTATGCTAAAATTGAAACGTTTCATTTATAAATGGATTATAACTCTTTATGCATTATTCTGTCAATAAGCTTTTTGATTTTATCCATTATTCACAATATTTTCTAATATTTTTTAGTAGTTATTACTATATAAAATGAAACAGAGGACCTCTCAAGCCCTCCGCTTCTTTGCCTTCGCCTTACAATAAATCACCGCTATAACCGTACTCACCGCCGTAGCCACTATCCCTGCCCCCACGATTCCCGCCGGGTTCACGCTCCCGTACTGGCTCCTGTAGGCAATCACATTTACCGGTATCAGCTGCAGTGAAGAGATATTCATAATCAAAAACGTACACATCTCATCCGAAGCCACCCCCGGCTTCACCGTCTTAATCCCCTTCTGCCTTCTCTCCTTCTCCAGATCAGCCAGCGCAGCCATCCCCTGCAGCCCCGCAGGAGTTGCCGCCCAGCCCAGGCCAAGAAAATTTGCAATGAAGTTAGTGGTAATATAATCATTTGCCTTATGCTGCTCCGGTATATCAGGAAACAGAAAACGGATCAGCGGACGCAGCTTTTTAGAAGCTATCTCAATGATACCTGCCCTGGTTGCGATCTCCATCATCCCGACCCAAAAAGACATAACCCCCATCATCGTGATGCACAAGGTTACCGCCTCCTTTGCAGAGTCCAGAGCCGCATTTGTGATATCCGGCATTTTTCCGTTAAAAGCCCCGAAAATGACGCCGATTATAATCATTCCCGCCCATAAGTAATTCAGCATATGTTCCCTCCTAAAATATTTTTATTTTTTCATATTATTATGTGATTTATATGATAGAATAGTAACAATGCTATCAGTATATTTTATCGGGGGTTATGATTATGATTCCATACAGTAACTTTTTTATAGAGAACTATAATACATATTATGAGGATATTGCTGAGAGAAATCTGAAAAGTCTGAGGCTTATAACGACGCTTGGTTTTGTTATGGGCATTCCGCTCATTCTGCTCAGCCTGTTTATGGATAACTTCATGAATGCAACTATCCCCTATACAATTATTTTTGTAGTTTCCGCCTTTCTGAATATTCTGGCGAAAACATATCTAAAATCGCATAAAAAACTCATACCTGCTGCCCTCTATACGATGAGCGCTGTTATGCTAAGTGTATCCGTCTATCTCGGTACCATCGTGCAGCCGGAACTGAACGCAGTGACATTCATTGTATTCCTCGTGGGACTCCCCCTGTTTATTATAGATATCCCATCCCGGAGCTGTATGTTTATGGGGATTTTCTGTGTGATTTTCTGTATTTTAACCAAAGTATACAAGACGCCTTACCTGGCTTCTTATGATATTATGAATACGGTGGTTTTTTATCTGCTTAGTATTTTTACTTTACATCAGTTCAACTACCTCAATTTCCGGCAGATTATGACAAATAACATCCTGGAAATCCAAAGAGATACGGATAAACTGACCGGGCTATGGAACCGCGGTTTCTGCGAGAGAAAAATCACTTCCTATCTGTCTATGCCCAATGCACAGGGTGCTCTTTTAGTGATCGACATTGACAATTTTAAGCTGGTCAATGATTCCAGGGGACATGACTGCGGCGATATCGTACTTAAAAAAGTAGGTGCCGTACTGCAGGATACCTTCCGTTCTACGGATATCATGGGGCGGATCGGGGGAGATGAATTTATGATATTTCTGCCCGGCTGCTCAAACGATGACCTCCCCCGGGACCGTATTGTCCGTTTTCTTGAAAATATTAATGACATTAATACAGCCGCAGACAACGATCTGCCCCAAATCGGGGCCAGTATTGGAATCGCCCTGGCCCCTCATGACGGAACTTCTTTTAGAGAGCTGTTCAAGCATGCGGATCAGGCTCTGTACCTTTCAAAGGAAAATGGCAAGAATCAATATGCTTTCTATCATATTCTGCCCTAATCGGCAGGCATTTTCCACATGTATTCTTCCACGAGTGCAAAAGGCGCGGGTCCTACCGACAGCACTGCCTCGTGGAATTCCTTTTGTGAGAAATCACTGTTTTTCTTTTCTGCCCATTCTTTTTTCAACTCCAAAAATTCTACGTACCCAATGTAATATTTCAGATAATTTCCCGGAGAACCGATAATCAGCTCATAAATCCGTTCTATAGTCTTTGCGTCCTTAATTCCATAATTTTTGAAAAATGAGACGGTATCAATCCTGCTCCATCCATCATAATGTATCCCCATATCCGCAAGGGCATAGAGCCCCAGTATGATAGAGCTGTTTTTCTGCAGCAGTGTGGCCTGTTCTTTGCTTAAGGAGGATAAATAGTAGCTGCACATTTCTGCATAGGTGGCCCATCCCTCCACGTATCCGCCAAAATTAAAGATGCTTCTCAAAGGATCCGGATCCGTTCCGGCATAGTATACAGTCTGATACAGATGTCCCGGATACCCCTCATGGGCAAGCGTGGTATAGAGTGTGAGGTTATTGCTCATATGAGACTGATTGACATAAATTACATTTTCCTCTGTATTATCGATGGCCGGTATCATGTAAAATGCAGGACTCAGATGTTCTTCCATAGCCTCCGGCACATATTTAACCTGTGTCACCGTCTCCGGCGGCTCAGGAAAAGCGCCTCCGGTCTTATTCTCCAGTTCATTCAGTATCGTAACGGGATTATTATCCTCCATAGCTGCGGTCTCTTTTGCCTGGCTTCCCGCAATATTGAGTACCTTCTCCATAGCCTCCAGATCAGAGATAATCTGCCGCCTTGTCATGTCCTCCAGTTCCGGCACCGTCTTTTTTGAACCCGTAGATTCCGCCACTACCTGTTCATAGTATGCCTTTCCATCGGGCAGGTGGCAAAGCCCCTCCTCATTTTTTCCGCTTCCTTTTAAAGACTGTACAGCCGAAATCAACTGATTATATGCGGGAAGGACATAGCTTTGAAGCATCTGCGCATTTCTTTTTATATATCTGCTCTGGGCCTCTGTTGAAAGTCCCAGCTGCCCGATCCGCTCCACAAAAGTAGATACCAGATAATTACTCTCCCCCATTTCCATAAATGCAGTACACTGCGAAATCACCGTATCCGCTGCGTAATCTGCCATAAACAGGCCCGCCGCCGATTTTTCTTTTTCAAATGCAATAAGCGACTCAAAATATTCGGGAGTTGTCTTCATCAAATTCAAATATGTATCCACATCTTCCTCATTATAAAACTGATATTCCGACAAGAGGACCGGCAGCTGTGTCTGAATCCCGCTGACCAGGCCAAGAGGCTCTTCGTACAGAAGGTAACCTGCATTTTCTTCTGCCATTTGCAGATAATAGTCCAGGACATCGTAGGTCAACTGGTTCTGCACTGAAAGATTGTCATAGGAAAACGTTTTAAGCGCTGCCCGGAGATTTTCCAATGAAGCCGCTGTTCCTTTAGAATCTGTAGTAAAACTACCAAAAGTAACAGGCGCCGCCTTGATTCCATATTTCTCCGGTTCCTTCAATGAATAATGCAGACTGATCGAATTTGAGGAAACCTCCTGACAGAATACTTCTTTTGTAAATGACTGAAATGTTTTATTCTGGCTGGTATTTGTGCTGAAGCTGCACCCGGTAAACAGAAGGGCCGCTGCTGTACTGATTGTAAGACACACGGCAAGAAGCCGTTTTCTGATATGTTTGGGAATTAGAGATGACATAGGAACTCCCCCGAAGTCTTTGTTTCATATTATGTGGAAAAAGCCGCTGTTATGCTAATGCCAGATATTCACGCTGTTTTTACTACACGTCCTTACAGGCAGATCTGTTGCAGAACTACAGAATAAGGTATTGTTTCCGGAGGATAAGCATATAAATAAAACAATCATAATACATATTGCTGAGGTACATTTATGCAGTTTTTTCTGTATATAACAGATTTCATTGTGCCGTTTATCATCCTGGCCATCGTTACTTACGGCATACTCATGAGGACCAATGTTTACGATAACTTTATCAAAGGGGCCAAAAGCGGTTTCTTTACCGTCATCAAAATCATGCCAACCCTGATCGGACTCATGGTCGCCGTAGGAATCCTGCGCGCCTCCGGATTTCTGGACTTCCTGTCATCAATCATCGGTCATTTTACCACATACATTGGTTTCCCCGGAGAACTCGTGCCTCTCACCATCGTAAAAATGTTCTCGTCCTCCGCCGCCACCGGACTACTCCTGGACATCTTCAAAGAATACGGAACCGACTCCCGGCTCGGGCTCATCGCCTCCATATCCATGGCATGTACAGAAACTATTTTCTATACCATGAGCGTTTATTTTATGACCGCAAAAATCAAAAAAACGAGGTATACACTCACCGGAGCCCTCCTGGCAACCTTAGCCGGACTGGTAGCAAGCGTCTTCCTCGCCGGAATGATGTAAAGGGGTCTGACCCCTTTGCGCTCCGTTTTCTGAATATTCTGAACTTTTAATGAAATCTCGTCTAAAAAAGTCCCCCCCCCTTTGCATTGGCTTACGGTATGTGCTAAAATTGTGGTAAGAGAAAGCGGAGGTGTTGCTATGGCAAGCGTGACTTTTAAGAATTTAAATAAAACATATCCTAATGGATTTATATCCGTTAAGAACGTATCTCTCCATATAGAAGATGGAGAATTCGTTACTTTTCACGGCCCCAGCGGCTGCGGAAAGTCCACTATTCTCCGCATGATTGGAGGACTGGAGGATATTACCTCAGGTGAGATATACCTCGGTGGTGATCTTCTTAATGACATTCTCCCAAGGGACAGAAGCCTGGCAATGGCCTTCCAGAATTATGTCCTGTATTCCTATTTCAATGTTTACGATAATATGGCACTTGGCCTCCGTCTCCGCAACCTCCCGCGCGGAGTGATCGATTCCCGCGTTAAGACGGCTGCCGATTTTCTTGGTATTGGTAATATGCTTGATAAAAAAATAAAGTCTATCTCCGATGAGGCCAGACAGAAGGTCGCACTTGGACGTGCTGTCGTATGCCACCCCAAAGTTCTTCTTGTGGATGAAGATTTTGCCAGACAGAATGAACAGCGGCGTATGGAGATGATTGAAGATATTCAGAAGATAAATAAAGTGCTTGGAATAACCGTGTTGTATGTGACTAATGATTATGACGAAGCCCTGACAATGGGAAACCGGGTTATAATTATGAAAGACGGAGAGATCACAGAAATCAGAGAGCATCTCAGAGGGATTTGAAAAAAGAAAAAAGGGGGCAGACCCCTTTTTTCGCAACTTTTCCGTTTCTCAATATAAATCTGCAAATGAAAAGGCGCATTACATAATATGCAATACGCCCTTACACAGTTCAATCCAAGTCTGATGCTGTATACTCCGAAGCTTCCCTTCATGCTGTGCATGGATGTCTGATCTGCTGTCTATCCCCGATGTCTAACCTGATGCCTGTCTATAATGTCTGCCCCGCTGCCTTACACGCTGTGTATCCAGAATGTCCTGTCCGGAGGTCTTAAAAGAGAAAGGACTGCCGCAGAATGCGGCGCCTTAGTCTGCCTGGTTTTTTTGAACTTGTAATTTATTCTATACTTCCCTTCCTCAATCGTCAATGTGACAATTTTCTAAAATTGAGGTGGAAATTTTTAATCTCTATGTCTATACTGACTAATCTTTAACAAAGTAGCTATTTCTGCCGTTCCAGATAATTATAAATCTCCCTTTTTTGAACTCCCCGGTCCTTCGCAACCATCTTCATAGCATCCTTTTTATCGATTCCCTGGGAAGTATATTGTTCCATATGTGCCTCGATGCTCATCTCTTCCCATTTTTCCCGTTCCTCACGCACTGCCTCGCTTCGGCTGCGCCCTTCAATCACAAGTACACACTCTCCTTTTGGATCATGCTCCCCGTAATAGGCAGCCGCATCCTCAAGTGTCGTACAAAATGCAGTCTCATGCCGTTTGGTCAGTTCTCTGCACACAGTAATCCGTCTGTCCCCCAGACGCTCCAGCAGAAGTTTTAACGTCTTCAATAGCCGGTGTGGGGCCTCATATAAAATAATGGTACGAAATTCATTCTCAAGCTCTTCTAACACCCACTCCCGTTCTTTCTTATCCGTTGGAAGAAACGCCTCAAAAGCAAACCGCCTGGTAGACAATCCGGATAATGTAAGCGCCGTAATACATGCCGCGGCACCGGGAAGCGAAGTTACTTCTATTCCGGCCTCATAGCACATCTTCACCAGCTCCTCCCCCGGATCTGAGATCCCCGGCGTTCCCGCATCTGTGATCAGTGCAATATTCTGGCCGGCCAGCAGCTTTTCCACAAGCTTCTGCCCCTTTTCAAACTTGTTATATTCATGGTAGCTTGTCATGGGAGTCTGAATCTCAAAATGATTCAGCAGCCGGATACTGTTGCGCGTATCCTCAGCCGCTATCAGGTCAGCTTCCTTCAGCGTCCGAACCACCCGAAACGTCATATCTTCCAGATTCCCGATCGGGGTAGCACATAAGTATAATGTTCCTGACATAAACCCTCCTTATCAGCTGCAGCTGTCCCGCCCGCCTCTATCGTACATAATGACAGGCGCCTCAATTTTTACTCTGGACTTCCCGCCTTTAATTCCTTCAATCAGAACCATCGAAGGCTCCTTATCCACATAAGGGTGAATAAACTGGATACGCTTTGGTTCAATCTTATACTGATTCATCTTAATAATAATTTCCGCAAGACGGAAAGGCTTATGTATCATATAAAACCTTCCCTTGCTCTCCTGCAGTAATTTCCCGCTCTCCCGTAAAATATCATCCAGCGTACAGAGCACCTCATGCCTGGCAATTGCCTTGGCATCCTGCGGATTCTGCAGTCCATGCTCCGACAGCATATAAGGCGGGTTTGTCACAATAACATCAAAAAAGGCAGGCCTGAATATCTCCGCTGCCTCTTTGATATCTCCTGTTACAATATCAATCTGATCCCCGAGCCGGTTATGCTCCACACTCCGCTCTGCCATATCTGCACTTTCCGCCTGTATCTCCAGTCCCGTAAAATGCTTTCCCCGCGTCTTCGCCGCAAGCAGAATCGGAAGGATACCAGTCCCTGTTCCCAGATCCAGAACCGTCTCATCCTTTTTTACTCTAACAAAATCGGAGAGCAGCACGGCATCAATCCCAAAACAGAACCTCTCTGCATTCTGTATAATCTCATAACCGCCCAGCTGGAGGTCATCCAGCCGCTCTCCCGGTTTCAACTTAGTTGTCATCTAACTTCGATGCTCCTTCACCTTTTTCCAGCGCGGCCAGCTTCTTCATCTCTTCCTTGGACACCTTAGCTTTTTTGCGCCGCGGCCTGAATTTTAATTCCTCCGCTCTGTATTCGCGGATCTCTTTTTCGTCATTTTCCAGAATCACGATTACCTTAACCAGTTTCCGCAGAACACTCAGCGAATGAACTGAACCGGTAAGCCCTTCCGGCGTCGTTACGGAATCACCGAGAGAAGGAAGCTGGCTGTTCAGCTCCTCATATGTCTCCTCCTCGTTGGTCAGGCAGCACATCAGACGCCCGCATACCCCCGATATCTTAGTTGGATTCAGGGACAGATTCTGCTCCTTCGCCATCTTTATGGAAACTGCTGCAAATTCAGACAGATAGGTATTGCAGCACAGCGGCCTTCCGCATATTCCAATGCCACCGCGGATCTTCGTCTCATCTCTTACACCGATCTGACGGAGTTCAATCCTGGTGCGGAACACTGCTGCCAGATCCTTAACCAGCTCCCTGAAATCTATCCTGCCGTCTGCCGTAAAATAAAACAGCACCTTATTATTGTCAAATGTATATTCCGCGTCAATCAGCTTCATTTCCAGGCCGTGCTTGCGTATCTTCTCGAGACAGATCCGAAAGGCATCCTTTTCCTTCTCGCGGTTCTTCTCCTCAACGCGCCGGTCCTGCTCAGTAGCCACCCGGATCACCGACTTCAGAGGCTGCACTACCTCCTCGTCCTTCACTTCTTTCGGCCCGCTCACAACTCGTCCGAATTCAACGCCCCTTGCAGTCTCTACAATTACATTGTCACCCTGTGTGATGTCAAACTTCCCTGGTGCAAAGAAATATATCTTTCCTGCGGTGCGGAATCTCACACCTATTACTTTCGTCATCCCGTTAATTCTCCTTTATCGTCAATAAAAGCAGTTCCATCGTCAGTTCAAAATTTACATTGGCTTTCATGCGGGACTTTGCCTTCTCTAATGCATCCAGAATAATCTCAATCCCCTCATAGGAGCTCTTGCTCGCCCGATCTTTAATATACTTCAACTGATCAGAAAATACAACCCTGTCCACGTTTCTAGTCGCCTTATAAATCAGTACGTCCCGATACCATATGGCGATCACATCCATATAATCCGTGATATCCAGTTTATAGGACATACAGCTCTTCACTGCCTCAATCAGCTCGCTCAGGTCCATATCATTGATATTTCTCAGCAAATGAACTGCTTCTTCCTTGATCTCATTAAAATGCTCGGAAGTGGCCAGCATAATAGCCTTCCCCATATTGCCCTGTGCAAAGGCCACACATACATCCGCTTTGTAATCCGGCACCTGCATCTGTTCCATCAGATACTTTTTCACAAGCTGGTCTTTAATATTCCTTAACTTGAGCATCACACATCTGGACCGTATTGTCGGAAGCAGCGTCTCCGCATTCTCCGTCAGGAGCATTATAATTGCATATTCCGGCGGCTCCTCTATGGTCTTGAGAATTGCATTCTGTGCCTGTACGCTCATCATATCCGCATCTGCTATAATATAAATCTTATACCTGCTGCTGTAAGGCTTAATGACAATGTCATTATTCACCTGCTCACGTATATCGTCAATACTGACCGTATTCGGCTTCTCATGAGTCACCTTAATGATATCCGGCTGATTATTATTCATCGCCTGTTTACAGGACTGGCATTTACCGCAGGCATCCCCGTCTTCCTCCCGGTTCTGACACTGCAGACTCATTGCAAATAAATTAGCAAGCAGTTTCTTGCCTGAACCTTTTTCCCCATTCATTATATATGCATGTGAAACCTTGTCCGTCTTCACTGCATTGCCTATATATTGTATAATATTTTTGTGTCCAACTACATCCTTAAAACCGCTCATTACATCACCTGCTGCCTCTCTGTATTCCTTTGTAAGCTGATACTTTGTTTATTGATATCTGTTCAGAACCATGAACAGTTACGTTTATTGTACTATAGCATTCTTACAAAGTTGTGAACTACTCATTAAGTATATCATAATTTTTCGTGAAGATATAGCCCATAAATACGGGATTTCTTTGTTATTTTATCGTCACCCTGTCTCTGTATTATATCATACGAAGAAGGTTATAAAACTGATTAAAAACTATGGAAACGTCGTATACTGCTGCTATTTTCCAAGTCACCCGCTTATTTTCTGATTGATGATATACTAAAAAATAAGTTTGTTTTTCAATTTGTAAAATTTTATCCACTTTGTTACAATATAGACTAAAGTGTGCGCTGGGTTCACACAGAAACGAACCGCTGCCAGTGTCACCACAGCCGGATTGATAATTGATGGATCAGACCGCAAAGCAAGGTAATAATATCATTAATATCCGAACTTTAGAAAGGATGAATCAGATGAATAAAAAAAAATTAAAAATGCTGCCTGTCAGCAGCAAATATATGGAACAGTATAATGCACTGCTACGGTATGTTTTTCAGGTAACAGACCAGGAACTCAGCTCAGTTGGATGGCAGGAAAAGGAAATCATCCGTGCGAAATTTCCCACCATGGAAAAAGCCGATGTAATCGGATGGTTTGATAATGACAACCTTGTTTCGCAAGTGGCCGTTTACCCAATGCAAGTCCAGATTTTTGGAAAAAAATATGCAATGGGCGGGCTTACGGGTGTTGGTACTTATCCGGAGTATTCAAATATGGGATTAATGCACAAGCTGCTGGAACAGGCCTTGAAGAATATGCGAAAAAAGGGACAGCATATATGCTATCTTTATCCCTACTCCATCCCCTATTACCGCAGGAAAGGATGGGAATTAGTTTCCGACAAAATATCCTATGAAATCAAAGACTATCAGCTTCCGAAAAACCGCCAGGTTGCAGGTTCTGTCCAAAGAGTCAGGACAGAAAGCGAAGAGCTGAAACTGGCATATGCCCGGTATGCAGAGCATACTCATGGGGCCGTTATCCGTGATGAACTGGCATGGAATGAATATTGGCTGTGGGATCCCGATGATATTATGGCAGCGATTTATTATAACGAGCACAATGAACCCGATGGATATCTTATTTATTGGATCGCAAACGAAGTATTCTACATTAAAGATATGATATTTAACAATGAAGAAGCGCGTACCGGATTATGGAATTTTGTTTCAGCCCATTTTTCTATGATCAATCAGGTAGAAGGAAATATATATACGGATGAGCCTCTGGCCTTTTTACTCGAAGATGCCAGTATTAAAGAGACGATCTCTCCGTATTATATGGCCAGGATTGTAGACTTCCCAGCATTTATAGCAGACTACCCATTTAAGGCCGATGCTGCCGAGCGTGAGTGGCGATTTACCATGACTGACCCGATCTTGGACTGTAATCAAGGTTCATTTTTATTAAAAATTTCCAAAAATGGACGTGGAGAAGTTATTAGTATAACAGATCAATGTACAGATAAAATCAGTATTCAGACCATGACAACTATGCTGATGGGATACAAAAGACCTGATTATCTCGCTAAAATCGGGCGATTACAAACAAGTGAGGATATCATTGATATGCTGGAAGATGCCATTGAGCAGCAGACTCCGTATATATCTGATTACTTTTAAAATTCCGGTAATACGGATGTAGGATATTACATTACTCAATACCTCCTGTGACGGCGTTGTTCAGGCCTTTTCTAAGCATGCAAAATGGCCGCAGATCGATTAAAAATGCCTCAGAAGGGATTTATTCACCAATACTCAATTTATCCCTGAATGGGCCAATAAAAGCAGAACTATTAAAGCAGACATACCTGGTTATATTATTTTTTATTTTCACTCATAATTTTTCCCAAATCCGGACATCCTATACCGAGGTGATATTATGGCATCTTATATAGCACCCGAACTCCGGGACAAGTTTGAATCATTACCGATAAACTTGAAAAACTGTATACTCGAAAAAAATGTTCAGTTAAAGAGCATTCACGATCTTATTCGTGTACTTGAGGATATAGTAGCAGAAGGAGAAGCAGAGTAATCTGCTTCTCCTTCTCTGTTCAAAAGAACTATTTATAAATCATCCATCTCTATCTTCAGATACGTTTGGATTTCCTCAATACATTCTTCCATGTTATCATTTTGAAATCGCTTTATAATCCCCGCATTATTCAGGTTCTCTTCCGAAAAATCCTCCTGATCTGCCAGGAACCGCCTGCACATTTCAGAGTATTTAGGTTCATTTTGCTGCCGCTCCCTCATAAGAGCCCGTGCAAGCCGCTCACCATCCTCCACTTCTATATAAACAGGGACCAGCCTGTCCTTTCCAAAATAACGCCGCATAGCCTCATATGACTGTAGTGTTCCAATCACAAGATAGTGATATTTATCCAGATCTATCTGTCCGTCATCTGCCGTGTAATACTTCCATACCCCGCACTTTGTATCATAGGCTCTCATCTCAATGACAGTCCCCTGCTTTTCCATCCTTTCCAGCTTTTTCTCATCCGTAAAATAATATTCCACCCCATCCGTCTCCCCTTCCCGGATCGGTCTTGTCGTATATAAAGTGATGGTCCTGAACTGAGGCAGCATTTCCTTTAGTTTTTTAAAAACTGTATCCTTACCTGAAGAACTTTTCCCCATAATGTAGCATATCTTACCCATTTATCAACACCTCAATTTTTTCTTCCTTTTTAATACCTTCCACGGAAAATCCCAGAGCACGGTATCTACTAAGCGCGGCAGCAACCTCTTCAGAAATCTCTTCCCCCGGAACAATCAGCGGAATACCCGGGGGATAAACATAAGCATATTCTGAAGAAATTCTCCCCACGGATTCCTTCCAGTCCAGGCTTTCTGTCTTCCTGGCACTTCCTCTTCCGGCCGCTGACTGTGTCTCTGCGCTGGTATATACCTGTTTTAGCACAGGCAGTGAAAATTCATCCGTTCCTTCTTTTTCAACTGTCAGCTCAGAATCAATTTCCAGCAAAGCATCCGTGAGACGCTTCATGCCCTCTTTCGTATCCGCCATTGACGTCATGGCAATCACATAGGATCCGGCTGCCATTTCCATCTGCAGGTGATACCGCTCCAGAAGTATCTCATAGAGCTGCCTGCCTGTTATACCGGTTCTTTTTACCGAAATGACTATCTTGGATTTATCATAAACTTCTGTTTCAAGCAGTTTCAAACATTTTAATTTCTGCAGAATTTCCCGGGACCGCTGTAACAACACCGCATATTTTTCAAAATACAGATGCCCCATATCCTCCATCATATCTATGCATGCATCTATACTTGCCATCAGGACATAAGAAGGACTACTCGTCTGCAACATGTGCAGATACTTCCTGATCCCCTCGCTGATACCCAGGTTTTCTTTTAAATCGCTTTTTTCATTGATATGGATTAATGCAGTCTGCGTTAATGCTGGCAGGGTTTTGTGAAGGCTGTGGATAACAACATCCGCCCCCAGCGACACCGAATTATCCGGAAAATATGGATGAAACCCCAAATGTGCTCCATGAGCCTCATCTACAATCAGAGGAATTCCTTTCCTGTGAACGGCAGCCGCAATCGCTCCTATATCAGAAATAACCCCATCGTAAGTGGGGGAAGTAATAATAACTGCCCTGATATCCTCATATTTCCCCAGAGCATATTCCACATCTGATGTTTGAACCGGACCATTCAATTCTATATCTCCATAAAATTCAGGATAAATATAGACCGGACGCAACTCATTCATTAATACCGCATGATAGACCGATTTATGGCAGTTTCTGGCCATTAAAATTCTGTCCCCCTTTGCGGTACATCCCATAACAGCGCTCAATATACCAGATGTACTGCCATTAATCAAATAATGTGTCTCTGAAGAACGATACAGGGCTGCTGCACGCTCTTCAGCCTCCTGCAGAATGCCTCTTGCGTGGTGCAGATCATCAAATCCTTCTATTTCTGTAATATCGATTGCATAGGGCAGATCACAGCCGGTCAGAATCCCTCGACGCTTATGTCCCGGCATATGAAAAGCATAATAATCCGTACGGTTGTACTCCCGCAGTTTTTTATATAAAGTATCCATTGCTGACTCCTGTTTCCCTCTCCATAGTACCCTCTTAATATGTTAACATAAAATACAGAGGTATCACAATCCTTTTAAGAAACAAAAAATACCGCAATCCTCTAAAAATACTGGATTTGCGGCATTTCTCTGTAATGAGCGTGCGGGGATTCGAACCCCGGACAACTTGATTAAAAGTCAAGTGCTCTACCAACTGAGCTACACGCCCGTATGAACTTGTCTTTCTTTTTGGCAAAGAAAATGCCCAGAGCCGGAATCGAACCAGCGACACGAGGATTTTCAGTCCTCTGCTCTACCAACTGAGCTATCTGGGCATTAGACTTAAAAAGTCTGAGTTGCGGGGGCAGGATTTGAACCTACGACCTTCGGGTTATGAGCCCGACGAGCTTCCAGACTGCTCCACCCCGCGCTATTTAATTTTTTCTTATCTCTAATGAGATAAAGCCGATGATCGGACTCGAACCGATAACCTGCTGATTACAAATCAGCTGCTCTGCCAATTGAGCCACATCGGCGCTTAACCTTACGGCATATGAGAATTACTTCTCAAGTGGATGGAGAAGGATTCGAACCTTCGAAGGCGTCGCCAACAGATTTACAGTCTGCCCCCTTTGGCCACTCGGGAATCCATCCATTTTTGTTAAGTGGGACCTATAGGGCTCGAACCTATGACCCTCTGCTTGTAAGGCAGATGCTCTCCCAGCTGAGCTAAGATCCCACATAATTAATGCTTTTTACTAATCTAGTAAAAAAGCAACGACCCAGAAGAGACTCGAACTCTCGACCTCCGCCGTGACAGGGCGGCGCTCTAACCAACTGAGCCACTGGGCCATATGAAGATATATACCTTCAAAACTGCATACAAAGAATCAAATCCATCCATTATCCTATC
>LDAQ01000123.1 GCA_001028025.1 Faecalicatena fissicatena
AACAGGACAGGTGCTTTTCACAGTCCGTCACGGCTCACGGTAAGCGCCCCTCACACCCCAAGAAACATATCCTGCACCGCTTTCTCCACTCGTTCCATATCCGCAGTAGGCTCAAACCGCTCGAGCACCGTCCCGTCCCGGTTGATCAGGAATTTTGTAAAGTTCCACTTTATATCATTACTGTTCTCATAATCCGGATCTTCTTCCGAAATAATTTCATGAAGTTTTCCGCTCAATGGATGCCCTTCATCAAATCCCTGAAATTCTTTTTTTTCTGTAAGGAACTGAAAAAGAGGATGTATCTTCTTTCCCTTTACATTAATTTTAGAAAAGAGAGGGAAAGTGACCCCATAATTCTTTTTACAGAATTCTACTATTTTGCTCTCTTCCTCTGGTTCCTGTTCCTTGAATTGATTGCAGGGAAATCCAAGGATTTCAAAGCCTTTTTCATGATACTTTTTATAAAGTGCTTCCAGCGCCTCATATTGTGGAGTAAATCCACATTTACTGGCAGTATTTACCACCAGCAGGATATCGCCCAGATATTTATTCATGCTCTCCTTTGTGCCATCGATCCGTTCCAGTTCTATCTCTTTTAATTCCATCTCTTATTCGTTCCTTTCCTGCGTTTATTCCTATTATGTCCCTCCAAAGTTCACATAATGCATAAAACGCAGAAGTAAGGATACTTGTGCATCGTTTTATAATTAACTGCCGGTTAAACTAATCTTATTTTACAATGTACTGACAAGACTCTGACCAAATTGAATGTTACTGCCGGTTCATATATTTTCTTACTTCCTCTGCCACCAGTTTTGTGAGCAGATTCACGTCTGTCTCGCCTAAACCTCTGCTCTCCAGCCTGTACCCGGCTTTTCCATCGCTTCCAAACAGTTTCATCTTTTTCGTACTCTCCTGCTTTACAGCTTCCACTGCTGCCGGAATCAGATCAATGAGTCCCTTTTCCATGGTACTGAACCTGCTGAACTCCGCCTTTACCGCTGCAACATTAATGTCTGTAAATATATTAACCTTGCTGATTCCTTCCTGTATCGCACGTTTAAAATCAGTATCAGTCAGTCCTGAACCGCCGTGCAGTACTAAAGGCACATCCACAAGTCCTGCTATTGTCCGGATTCTTTCAAAATCCAGTTTGGGCGGGAGCTTGTATGCACCATGTGCGTTGCCGACTGCGATTGCCAGTGCATCTACACCTGTCTTATCCACAAAATCCTTTGCTTTTTCAGGCTCTGTATAATATTGGGACGGATCATCCAGTCTGGAATCACCCTCTGCGGAGCCTTCATTGTCTCCCACATGTCCAAGTTCTCCCTCTATTGTTGCACCGTAGGAATGTGCAATGTCCGCCATTTCTTTTACTTTTCGGACATTTTCATCGTAAGAATCTGTGGAGCAGTCATACATAATCGAGGTGAATCCCAGCTCCAGCGCCTGCAGGCATGTCTCGCGCGTCAGGCCGTGATCCAGATGGATCACAACAGGAACACCGGCTTTTTTGGCCATAGGAATCAGATAATAGGATACCTCCTCGAGAGGCCCGTAGGGAAGCAGTACCTCTGCTGTTCCCATAATAACGGGTGACTGTGTGCTCTCTGCAGCACTGATAATTCCCCTTGCCAGCTCCAGATTTACTGCATTGAACAGTCCGACTGCATAGTGGTTCTTCTTCGCAGGAAGAAGGACTTCATTCATATTTACTAACATTATTCTTTATCTCCTTTATTCATATTTCTTCCATCCGGCATTGATTTTTTCCTTGAGCTCCTCAAAGGACTTCAGTCCGCTCAGAGCATCATATTCCGCAACGCAGGACGCCCCGGTTGCCGCTGCCAGATGAACCGCATCCTCCAAAGAATACCCTTCCATGGTGGCCGTCAGAAAAGCGGCAATACTGGTATCGCCTGCACCGGTTCCGGACAGCACTCTGTCGGGAACATAGCTTTTCTCAAAACCTTCCCTGGCCGCCCAGTTTTCCAGAGACAGCCCTGCCTTTCTGCCGACACGGCACAGTTTAAACTGATCTGCGGTCCTATAGTACAATCCCGGCGCACCACATTTGATCAGCAGGACCTTCGCTCCAAACTCCATACACTGATCCGCAAGAGGCCTCACGTCTTTCCCGATATCCAGAATCTCCGTGATGTCCCCTTCACCTGCCCGGTCCTGCCATTCAAAATATCTTTCCTTATCCAGCATGAAGCAGAGTTCCTCCACGCTCGGCACCAGAAAATCCACGTAAGGGATGACCCGCTCCAGAATTTTTCTCCAGTTGATCTGTCCCGCTTCTGAGTCGGGATCAATCACTGAGAAGTCCAGGGAGGTGGCCGTTCCCATATCTTTTGCGCGTTTCATCAGACGCACCAGTTCTTCTCCGTCATTCTCATACATCGATTTCATCAGCGGCGGGTATCCGAAATGCAGCAGCGCCGTTTCCTCCAGCATATCCTCGGGAATGTCCGCTGCCTGGAAGGTATGGTTTGCCCCGGGATTGTGCAGGAATATTCTGTCAACCCCCGGAACCGCCAGAATCACGGAGTAGGAGGTGGACTCCTCCTCTGTCATCAGCATTCCGCCCTGCGCATCATATTTTTCCAGCATACTGCAGACAAGTTCACCGAAAGCGTCATTGCCTACCTTCCCCATCAGTGTCACGTCTGCCCCCAGAATCTTCATGGTCAGTCCCGTATTGGCAACAGAACCGCCGGTATGTACATCCGCCTCCCCCATCTGAATCAATGAGCCCGGAAGCAGGATTTCGCTCAGTTTCTTCACCTTTTTCCCCTGAAATACAGGTGTAATGTCCAGGCAAATATGACCGGCTGCGATTACTTTTTTCTTCATATTACCACCTCATCTCTTTCATTCGAAAACCGGAGAATTCCATGAGTCCCCCTATTTTTTTCAAATAAAACCTATATATTATTTATATCAGATAGCGGAAATGCAAAAATGACAATCTTGCGGTTTTGCAGTAGTATTGTTGTGCACTTACATGGTATACTTTAATCTAGGGATCGTCCGCAGCTCCGTCTGAAGGACCTGCCTTACCAAGTGCTCCCCCGGGTAATTTTTATCCTGGGGTTTAGCCGCAGCCTCGTCGAAAGGATGCGTTTTAAAGTGCCCTTTTGGTATACTGTTTAATAATGGGAGGGAAAAATGGAGAATAAAAAAGAATTTGAAATCGTCCGCCATACTGCAATGAGCAATCTGGAGATCTTTTTCGTTGAGATGACTGCACGAAGCCCTCACGGCCACGATGATTTGGAAATCGGTATTTTACTGGAAGGGGGGCTAAATCTGTTTACAGAAAACGAGCAGTATATACTTCAAAAAGGAGATATCTATATTATCAACCGCTATCAGGTCCATTCTTTTCAAAAGACAGACAGTACCAATCTGATTCTGGCCTTCCAGATCCATACAGATTTTTACCGCAGAACGGATTACCAGCTGAGTTCTCTAAGATTTGACACTCCGGTCATTCCGGCCGGTCCTCTGAGAGATTCACTGTATCAGATGCTTCTTTCCTGCGCGCATACTTATTTTAATGCCCTGCACCATAATGGGCTGAGATGCTCCGGGATCATGATGGAAGTCCTTTATCAGCTGCTGACATCCCTGCCCTGTACATCAGCAAGTGAAAAAGAGTGCACAACTGCGCAGAACAATTCCCATCGGCTGAACCGGATTACCAGCTATATAGCTGAACATTACATGGAACATATATCCCTGAATGATATCGCCTGCCTGGAAAATATCACTACTTACCACGCCTCCCATTTCATAAAAAAGATGCTGGGAATCTCATTTCAGGAATATCTTGGCAATGTCCGGTTCGAACATGCCCTGCGCCTGATCACCCAGACAAATCTGAATATTCTGGATATCTGCCTGGAGACTGGAATTTCAAGCAGCAGATACCTGAACCAGATGTTTCAGAATGCCTTTGGATACACGGTAAAAGAATATCGCAGACTGCCTGAAAAACCCTGTATCACAAGCCATGCCCTTCCCACCGGAAATATCCAGAACCGCTACTCCTCTGAAAAATCCGTTTTCACCCTGAGTATGCTTTCCTGTTTGGAAAACCCGACATATTTTTCGACGAATACGTGACCTGCGTATACAGCCAGACTGGCGAATAAAGTTACAGCTTTTAATTGCTATTCATGGTACAATATGGAGTAAAGTTGACGTGGTTGTATGCCGCGTTCTTTTACACGTTTTTTCAATTCCTGGAAAAACAGATTTTTTATCTAAAGGAGGAGAGACATGAATTTTAACCCCAGCAGCACTTTTTTATTTTTACTGGCAGGCGTCATTATTGTGTTCGTTATCTGTCAGTCCCTGTTCTTTCTTGTGCGCGCATACCGCAGAGGTAAGGCGCTCGGGATGGATATGGGTAAGCTTCGGCGGACGATGGTTTCCACCGCGGTTTTTACTTTTGCACCGGCAGTCTCTATTTTGCTTGGCGTCATCACGCTTTCCAAGTTTCTTGGACTTCCGCTCCCATGGCTTCGCCTGAGCGTTATCGGCGCCATTACATATGAGCTTCCTGCCGCCACATCCACAGCCAATGCACTGCAGATCTCACTTTCCAGTACCATAACAGACCCTAAGGTATATACCGCTATCGCATGGGTCATGACGCTTGGGATCTTCCCGGGCCTGATCTGGGTGCCATTATTTATCCGCAAGATTCAGGGCGGCCTGATGAAAATTAAAAACAAAGACAGTAAATGGGGGGATATCATGATGACCGCCCTGTTCCTGGGTATGATCTCCGCATTTCTCGGAATGGTGTTCTCCGATATCCGTAAAGGGCTCAGAGGCTGGATCCCTATATTTATTCTTTTGTTTTCAGCTCTCTTAATGGGTATCTGCGGACTGCTCATTAAAAAAATCAATGTAAAATGGCTGGAAAACTATGCGCTGCCCATCAGTATGCTGGGGGCCATGGTATTTGCAGTATTTCTGACACCACTGATAGGAGGCTGATTATGAAACCAAACAGAACATACGAAGACAATACTCATCTTTATGGACGGATCTGGATATTGACAGCACTCGTCCTGATCTTTTCATTTCCGATTGCCGCCTGCGTATACTATGATGCCTGGCCCGGCTGGACACCGGTTCTCAAAGGCCTTTTGGGTGTAGCGCCTATTTTCTGGACAGTCGGACTGATCGAAGTTATTACATTTGTCCCCATGCTGGGTACTGCAGGTTCCTACCTCGCTTTTGTGACGGGTAACCTGACTAACCTTAAGGTTCCGGCTGCACTGACAGCAATGGAAAACATGGATGTGAAACCTGGTTCTGAGGAAGGCGAGGTTGTCTCCACCATAGCAGTGGCTACCTCTTCTATCGTCACAACCATCATTATCGCCATTGGAGTTGCCCTTCTGGTACCGCTGACCCCAATCCTGAACTCACCGGTATTAAAACCTGCATTTGACAATATCCTTCCCGCACTGTTCGGAGGGCTTGCCGTTGTATATGTGAGCAAGAACTGGAAGATCTCCATTGCACCGCTGGTATTTATGGTTGTGCTGTTTTTACTTGTCCCAAGCCTGTCCGGCTCTGTCGGAGTTCTGGTTCCGGTGGGCGCACTGATCGCCATGGGAAGCGCAAGGATATTATACAAAAAAGGAAAATTATAACAAATATGTCTTTCCGGGCAGAAACTGCCTGGAAAGATGCCTAAAAAAGAAGTGTCTTATATTTGTGAAAAGAGGAAAAATTTATGATTAACCTGTGGTTGATATTACGTTTTATTTTATATCTTATTTTAATACTTCTGGTACTTTTTCTGGCTGTGCTGGTTATCCGTGCCCTTAGTTTCAAACCCAAAGAGGAGCCGGAGGCTTCCGGGGAAACATTATCTCTGGATTCCCGTAAAATCGTTGAGGATATGGCAGAAATGATCCGTTACAAAACCATTTCCTATAACGATGCATCACTCATAGACCAGGAGGAGTTTATCAGATTCCAGAACCTGCTGCCCGAATTATATCCACAGCTCCACAAAGCCTGTACACGTGAACTTGTAGGCGAAAACGGGATGCTTTACTGCTGGAAGGGAGAGAGTTCTGACAGCCCGGTTGTTCTGATGTCGCACTACGATGTGGTGCCGGTGGAAGAATCCCAGTGGGATAAACCGGCCTTTGACGGGTTCGTGGAGGATGGAGTGCTCTGGGGACGCGGAACGCTGGATACAAAGGGTACTCTCTGCGGTATTATGGAAGCTGCGGAAAAACTGATCGGGGACGGTTTCACGCCAAAACACGATATCTATTTTGCATTTTCCGGCCAGGAAGAGATCAACGGTCCTACCTGCCCGGCAATCGTAGATCTGTTCGAAAACCGCGGCATCAGGCCTGCTTTGGTTGTGGATGAGGGCGGAGCTGTTGTGGAGAACGTATTCCCGGGCGTAAACAGAGAATGCGCATTAATCGGTATCGCAGAAAAAGGACTGACCAATATCGAATTCCATGCAAAAAGCAGCGGCGGCCATGCTTCTATGCCGCCGGTACATACCATCGTGGGGGAACTTGCTCAGGCAGTCACAGAGGTGGAGAACCACCCGTTCCCGCGTCAGCTGACTAAGCCGGTTAGGGAAATGCTCGACACACTGGGCAGGCACTCTTCCTTCACCTACAAGCTGATCTTTGCGAACCTCTGGTGCTTTGAAGGGCTGTTTGATAAGATCTGCCGCGCATCCGGCGGTGAGCTTAATGCTATGATGCGCACGACCTGTGCAATGACAAAGATGGAAGGCGGCAAAGCGTTCAACGTCATTCCGCCCAAAGCCTCTGTGGGCATGAACCTGCGTCTGCTGGGTAAAGACACCGTAGAGTCTGCAAAAGAATACCTAAAAAAAACCATCCATAATCCAAACATAGAGGTTACCGTATTCGAGGGCAGAAATCCGTCCACAGAATCCGATACAAACTGTGAAGAATACAAGCGCCTGTGCCAGGCAGTGGCGGATACATGGCCGGAGGCAATCGTATCCCCTTACCTCATGATGGCATGCAGCGATTCCTGGCATTACTGCCGCATCACAGACCGGGTGTACAAATTCTCGGCAATGAAACTTTCAAAAGAAGAACGCGGGATGATCCATGGGAATAATGAGCGGGTGCCGGTTGATACACTTGTAAAGACAGTGGAGTTTTATGTCCGTCTTTTGAGTAAGTGTTGATGGAATAGGAAAAATGTTTACACCCATTGTACATATATTACATTGGATGAACCTATTGATATTGAATTATAAGAAACTGTACCGGGCAGGCGGCCGCTCATTCATTGACCGGCCGCCTGCCCGAATCGATTAGTATACCTGTCACGCCCCCAGCACTTATAAAATAGTTCTTTATTTATAGAAACTTTCCTTTCTTTTACCATATATTATATAGACGTTAAACTTAAAGGTATGAACGAATATGGAAGATTATGCTACTTTATCAATAGAAACCCATCTGTTTTTTTCACGTATTATGAAAGAACATGCACTCTTTCTGGAAGCAGGATTTCCCTGCGGCAATGCCGACTGGATAGAACGGGCCGACTGGTTCAGGCGGGAATTTGAGAATCTTCTCAGAGAGACGTTAAAAATCAGCGACAGAAGAGTCAATTGTGCTATTTTAAAATCCGATGAGTTAGTAACCGAGTTTACGATTCCCGCTGAAAACAGAACGGAATTCCTTAGCGGTGTTTCCATCGACTCCAGGCTTTCTGTGGCAGCCCAAAGACTCCGTCCAGGATGCCCGCAGGAAGAAACCCGGGAACTCATCCAGGCTGTCCGCAAAATAAATGAACGTTCCATCTGTTTGTTAAACGGCCTGATCGGATTTAAAGAAAATATTTTGGCGGAAGTGGAAAAAGGACAGCTGTTCACTGCGAACTACCCGCTTCTCATAAAACATATCATACGGGAGGCAAAATTATACCGTGCTACGGTTCAGGGACTGGTTCAGAACAAACGTCCAACATATGAAAATATACGGGAAACAGAAAAATTCTGGAATCAGATTATGATGGAACATGCACTGTTTATCCGGGGTCTGCTGGATCCTTCCGAAGAGCAGCTGATTGCGGCTGCCAATGGATTTGCGGCAGACTACAGTAAACTTCTAAAACTTGCTAATCAGCAGGACTGCCGTGCAATGGATGAGCTGACCAGAAAATCTTTGGAAGAAACTCTAAAATATCGTAAGTTTAAAGCAGCCGGAGCAGAAGGTATCCTCAACTGCAAGGTAGCCTCCATTATTCTGCCGCTGCTTGCCGATCATGTACTGCGTGAAGCAAATCATTATATACGGATTCTGGAATGCAAAAGTGCATACTAAAGGAGGGATATAGCATGGAATTATGCAATTATCCCCGACAGGGAAAAGACCGCTATTTTGAAATTGAAGCCATTGAACTCCCCATTGTTTACAACAAATATGGTGACCATGACCCGAATGGTTTACTTTATGTATTAAAAAAGGATGCTTCGCGGATCCGGGAAGGTGCTCTTCACAATTTTTCTCTGGAAATTCCGCAGCCATATGAGGAGGTAAAACCGCTTGTCATCCGCGCTAATGCTGGTGATACGGTCACCATCTCCTTCTCTCACTCTCTGAATCGGGAGCTTTCTATCCACGTCCAGGGCCTTGCCTATGACGTACAGACATCGGACGGGGCAAATGTAGGATACAACAGGGATTCTACAACCAGGCATCAGATAACCTATACCTGGTACGCTGTCCGGGAGGGGGTATACCTTTTCCACGATATGGGTGACACGAGCAGCAGTGAGGAAGGAACAAACGTGCATGGGCTTTTTGGTGCCATCATTGTAGAAGCTGCTCAGTCACGCTGGTTAGACCCGGAAACAGGATGCGAATTAGAAAGTGGTCTGTTTGCGGATATTTATAATCCCGCCAGGCCGTCCTTTCGGGAATACGCAGTATTTTTCCACGATGAGCTGGAAATAAAAAACAAAAATGGAGTTCAGCCAACAGACCCTCACACAGGGCTCCCTTCCTCCACTACTGGTATCAGTTACCGTTCTGAGCCAATGAGGAACCGCCTGCCTCTTACAAATGAACATGCGGATACCGGAGAAGATATCTCCATGAGTTCCTGGGTATATGGAGATCCCGCGCCCCCCATTTTACGTGCTTATGCAGGTGACCCGGCAAAAATCAGGCTAATACATGGCGGTATCAAGGAAACCCATGTTTTCCATCTTCATAACCATCAATGGCGGCTGGAAGGTGAGAATCCCAGTTCTACGATTCTGGATTCCATTTCTATCAGTCCCCAGGAATGCTACACACTGGATATCCTGCATGGTGCAGGCAGCTTAAATGGAACGATCGGTGATGTTATTTTCCATTGCCATTTATATCCCCATTTCCACGAAGGAATGTGGACTCTGTGGCGAATCCATGACAGGCTGGAAGAAGGCAACGGAATCCTGCCTGACGGAACAAAAATCCCCCCGCTGGAGCCTCTCAAAGACCGGATATTGCCTCCAAAGAAGGATCCCTTGCACCCGGGATATCCCAACTTCATTAACGGAACCTACGGAGAAAGGCCGCTGCAGCCGCCTCTGGGGATACTGAACCAAGATGGGAGCAATAAGATTGATCCTACCCCACTGGAAGAAGCGAACTTTGTGCCGGCATTTGAACCCGGGGCGCTCTATACGGACACGTGTCCCTGCCACACAGACGGAATTGCCTGTTGTGGAAATGCTTCTGCTGCTCCCTTAGCTGAAGAAATATGGCGTAAGAATATTATTAACAGCAATACAAACAGAAAAAATCAGGAGATCAATGGATGCAGTTTAGCTAATACGGAAAAAAATGTAAAAATATTCGAGGTTGCAGTTATCCAGGCAAAAGTCATATATAACCAGTACGGCTGGCATGATCCTCAGGGAAGATTCTTTGTAATGAAGGAAGAATTAGAGCGTCACGGTGGACTTGATGCTTATATCCAAAAAATAGAAAACCAGGAAATCTGTGTAGAACCGCTCGTAATTCGGGCGAATGCGGGAGACTGCATTGAAATGCGCTTTACCAATCTGCTGCCGGAACACCTGGAGGCAAGTGCTTTTCAATTAGAAACAAAAACTGATATAGCAGGCTATCATATTCATCTGGTAAAATTCGATACCATTGTCTCTGACGGTGCGGCAAACGGCTGGAATAATATAGCAGGGGCAAGAAAATACGAGACATTAATTGAACGTTTTTTTGCAAATACTGAGCTTCGTGCGGTCTTTTTCCACGACCATCTCTTTGCCAACTCCCATCAGCAGCATGGTGTATTTGGTTCTCTGATCATCGAAGAGGCCGGGGCCACCTTTCATGATATACGAACCGGCAATGAAATCAGATATGGAACAAAAGCGGTCATCAAAAGAAGGGATGGGACCTCATTCCGTGAGTTTGCCTTATTCGTGCACGACTTTGCCCTGCTATTTGATAAAGATGGCTGTCCATTAAACCCGCCGGAAGTTCCCGGTTCTCATGATGACCCTGGTGTCATGGGTATTAACTACCGCTCAGAACCAATGCGGGAGCGCTTGAAACGCCATAACGCCCCTGCCTATATTTTCAGTTCACTTATCCACGGGGATCCGGCAACTCCAATTCTGGAGACATACCCGGGCGATGAGATGGTGATCCGCCTGCTGGATGGCGCCCATGAAGAACAGCATGCTTTCAACCTTACCGGCATGTCCTGGAAGAAAGAAATTGCAGATCCGCTATCTCCGGATACTGCTTCACAGACAATCGGAATCTCAGAAGCATTTAACATTCGTATTACTAAAAATTATGCACCCGGAGATTATCTGTATTATTTTGGCGGAATAGACGATGCCTGGCTGGGCCTGTGGGGAATCATACGGGCATACAGCACGCCGCAGAAATACCTGAAGCCGCTCTGTAAAGAGAAAGGACAGATGTTCCTCCCGCTCCCGCCCTGCCCGGGGAAAGACGCAGTTATCCGGCGGTATGAGGTTGCCGCAATCCAGAAAGATATCCCATACAACCGTAACGGAGACCACGATCCCGACGGCCTTATCTTTGTGCCGCTTGAAGAAGCCGAGGAAGCCATGTATCCGGGATATTGCCCGAAACCCCTGATTTTACGGGCAAATGCAGGCGACTGGATAGAAGTAACGCTTCACAATCTGTTCGATCCGAAAAAACCAATTCCATACTTTGACTACCCCCGTGTCCCGCTGGACTTCAAACACACACCGTCCATGCGTGTATCCTTAAATCCACAGTTTCTGAACTATGATCCTGTATGCGACTCCGGAGTGAATGTGGGATACAATAACCGGGAGCAGACTGTAGGAATAGGAGAAAGTAAAAAATATCTCTGGTATGCCGATAAAGAATATGGAATCTGTACCATCCAATCATTTGGTGATATGAGAAATCACAGGTATCACGGGCTGTTTGGAGCAATTATAATCGAGCCTCCTGGAGCAAAATGGTACCGGAACTTTTCCCTGGCGCAAGCTTTATACGATGAGCAGGCAGTTATTACAGCGCCTGGCGTTGAAAGCTTCAGGGAGTTCGTCCTCATGATTCAAAATGGAATCCGTATGCTTGATGTCAATGGCGAACTTGTGAAAACGATCAGCGAGGATGACGGCGAGGCAGTCGACGCCGAGGATACCGGTGAAAAGGGTTATAACTACCGTTCCGAGCGATTTGCAAACAGACTGAAGCGGGATGGACGGATTTCCCGGATATTTAACAGCAGGATACACGGAGATCCTGCCACTCCGATTTTCAAAGCGTATTCCGGCGACCGGGTTATTTTCCGCACGGCTATGCCGGCAGATAAACCCAGAAATGTTGGATTCTGCATTCATGGGCATGTATGGAGAGAACAGCAGCAGGATTCTTATTCCAGAATCATACCGCTGCAGGGTGCAATCAGTATTGGAAATACCTTTCAGATGGAATTAAAAGACGGGGCTTCCTGCCCTGGCGACTACCTCTACCGTTCAGGGAGTCTGAAATGGGATGTAGAATCCGGCATGTGGGGAATTTTCAGAGTTCTTAAGAGAAACATCGGGTGCAAATGCAAAAATGCATGCCGAAAAGTATTGGATTGCATGTGCCGCTGATTGTGAAGGCAAAATACTGCCTGCGGCATTTAAATATTCCTATGGTACTGTCTGCAGATGAAACCAGCCAAAGAATACAGTACTGCAAAAGAGTGGCTGCCATGTTCCGAAAAACATGGCAGTCCGATTATTTTCATTTCAGAAGCCAGCCGGATCTCCGACTTCGTCTATTCACCTGAATCATTTTCTAAAACCAGTTCTATATATCTTTTGATGAGTTCCATTCTGTCCTTCGCCTTCGGGATAAACATGGCGGCCATGGCAATCACTATTTTTTTAGACGGGTTAATGTAAATAACGTTTCCGCCATCCCCCATTGCTGCATAGCCCTTTTCTTTATCGTCAATCAGCCACCACAGGTAACCATAGGGCAGGTTTTCTTCTTTCCACCGGCTGTGTTCTTTTGTACTTACTTCTATCCAGGCCGATGAAACGATTTGTTTTCCGTTCCAAATCCCGCCGTCCAGATACAGCTGCCCGATCTTCGCCATGTCTGAGGGTGAAAGGGTCAGCCCCCATCCGGCGGTATTGACGCCTCTGGGGTCCGATACCCAGCCGCTGATATCTTGAGCCTTGTTAAATGCGAGTTGTTCTTCTTTACTCTGGAAAATAATATTACGCTCCACGGTAATTTCCAGAGGATCGAACAAATTTTCTCTGGCGAAATCCAGCACGGATTGTCCGGTTGTTTTCATGAGAATGCCCGATAAAATATCGGGACCTATGAGGGGCGCGTATCGAAACTCGCCTATTTTCCCCCGTCCGCCGAGAAGATCAAGCCCAAACGTTACCCAGTCATCACTTGTAAAGTACTTAATATAGGGGGCCGCTCTATATTTATAAGGTGCCGTCATCGTCAGCATATTCTCAATGGTAATATTCTGGATTGTTTTCTCTCTTTTTTTCACGCTGTAATCAGGAAAAAAATCCAGCACCTTCTCACTGACACTTCTTATGTATCCTTTCTCTATGGCGATCCCGATCAAAATGGAAATAACACTTTTGGTTACAGAGTAAACATGAAACCGGCTCTGTTGATTATATCCTTCAAAGTACTTTTCATACTGAACCTTTCCATCTTTTAGTACTACCACTCCCGCTGTATTGCTATACTCATTCTTTATTAAATTCTCGAACTCTATCACTTTATTCTGATCCATTTTTATTTCTCCATTCTGCTGTAATATATTTATTGAGGAAGTACATGCTGAACAACGTGTATCATTATCTTTTCCCAATTCTAAATCCCTGCCGCCTTCTTTTTGACAGGATAATATACTTCCGTGATAAGTTCGCTTTCATCCGTAACCTGGGATGGATCGGTTACATATACTTCATACAGCGCATTGCCGCTCTCATACCCTTCTTTTTCCGCCCATTCACGCTGTTTAGTGTATATGGAAGACAGATTGGAATATGAGCCATACAGAACCGTTTTCAGGCACAGTCCCGGGCAAAAATCTCTGGTGCCGGTTGCATACTCTCTCACTGGTACGGCAAATTCAGTATCCAGGCCAAAGGGACTGTATTCGTCGCTGTGGAAAAGCACCATCGGCGGCGCAGATAAAGTCAGTTTGTCCTCCTCTATCTTACGAAATAGTTTACGATAACAGTTCCCATACTCTTCTGCGAATTCGTGTTCATGCACCATCTTCCTGACTGACAGAAGATACATTACCTGCACTTCCGTAAGCTGAACATCTATTGTCTCCAAGTATGACATAATCGATTTTCCCGCCTTCAGATTTGATATATCATCACTCAGCTGATCCAGAGTCTTTTTAAATTCCCGGGCCTGCTTCTCAATCTCTTTTGCCTTCCTGGTAAGCGCCAGATAAAGCTTCGCATCCTGCTCTTCTTCAGATTTAAGGATCGTGCTGATTTCTTCCAAAGAAAAATTGTAGGACTTCAGTCTGCTAATAAATAACATCGTTTCCAGCTGATCAATGGAATAATATCGGTACCCGGTTTCCGGATTCACCTCACTTGGCAGAATCAGTCCTATCTCAGCGTAATAGCGCAGCGTCTTCGTAGATACTTTGCATATGTTAGAAAACTCTCCAATCGATAACATCGGTTATCCTCCTTTTGGTTTGTAGAAAGTCTAACCTAATCTTACACCTTGACCCAAGGGGAAAGTCAAGGTGGGAATTTTTCTTGTATGGGGGTCGCTCAAAGGCGGGAATACAGGGACGGGAGACTTTGCGTGATGAAGCGTATGTTTGTGGGTGGAATAGAAGTCTTAACACACTTCCCTGCAGACATATCCCCGTGTATCCAGTTCACATACGCTGCTCCCCCCTCGTGACTCCCTCCGGGAAAGTAGTTTCCCTCCGCCGGATGAACGCAGCTGAGGACGAGGTGAATCTTGCTCCTGCAGGGGCGATGTATGCTGATTCAAGATCCATAGAGTAAGCGATTAGAAGATGTTAACGAAAAGACAGGCGACTTGGAGGGCAAAATTTGTTTTACCAAACAAATTTTGTTGCCGCCTGAGACGCAAAATCATAAAGATTTTGCGTTGAATGCGGCAAGTCCCTCCAAGTCGCCTGTCTTTTCGTTTACATCTTCTTCGCGAGCGGGCAGGATACTGAATCAGCATACATCGCCCCTGCAGGAGCAAGATTCACCTCGTCCTCAGCGTCCCTCCTGCCCAAAAACTCCCCTTCCCAAAATCACAACCTCATATGGACGCAGGAATTCTGATCTATCTTTATAATTCCCCAGCCCCCTATGATACATCTTATCCGTAAGCTCCTCCACTCCAATCTCTCTATCCCTGAAGTTACACAGCACAATCATTACCTTATCTCCGAGCGTTCTTTTGTACCCCAGCACATCCGGATTCTCCTGGTGCAGAAATTCTATCTCGCCCTCTGCTATTACCTGATTTTCTTTTCTAAGCCGGATCAGCGTTTTATAGAAAGAAAGAATCGAATCCTCATCTTCTGCCTCTGACTCTGCATTAATGGTTTTATAATTTTCCGGAATACCGATCCATGGTACCGCTTCTGAGAAACCTGCGTTTTCACCTTTCGTCCACTGCATAGGGGTCCGTCCGTTGTCACGGGAACGGGCAGCCAGGATTTCCAGCGCCTCCTCACGGCTATTTCCCTGAGACAGCAGGATCTCATAATAATTCAGGCTTTCGACGTCTCTGTATTGAGAGATGTCCAGGTATCCTGCATTGGTCATTCCAAGTTCTTCTCCCTGGTAAATGTACGGAGTTCCCCGCATCAAATGGATGGCCGCAGCCAGCATTTTAGCAGATTCTTTCCAGTATTTTCCGTCATCTCCAAGGCGGGATACGATTCTTGGCTGGTCGTGATTGCACCAGAATACTGCATTCCAGCCCCCGGCTTTCTGCATGCCGGTCTGCCATTCCTCAAACAGGCGCTTTAAGGCCGGTATGTCAGGATCCATCAGCTCCCACTTATTTCCGTTTTTATAGTCCACCTTCAAATGGTGAAAATTAAAGCACATGGAAAGTTCTTTTTCATCCGGATTGGAGTAGCGGATGCAGCTGTCCAGCGATGTGGAGGACATTTCTCCTACGGTTACCATATCTTCAATTGCAGTGTCCCGGACCAGTTCCTTCAGGAATTCATGCACATGCCTGCCGTCTGTATAAAATCTTCTGCCATCCCCTTCCAGATCATCCTCAAATCTCTCCGGCTTTGATATCAGATTGACAACGTCAAAGCGGAACCCTTTCACGCCCTTTCCTTTCCAAAAACGTATTACTTCTTTCAGTTCCTCTCTCACCTTTGGGTTTTCCCAGTTCAAGTCTGCCTGGGTAACATCAAACAGATGAAGATACCATTTGCCAAGGCGGGGCACATATTCCCATGCAGGACCGCCGAATTTGGACTCCCAGTTTGTGGGGGCTTTTTCCGGAGAGCCTTCTTGAAAAATATAATAATCCATGTATCTCGGATCACCTTCCAGTGCCTTTTGGAACCACTCATGCTCTGTGGAGGTATGATTGAATACCATGTCCAGCATCAGACCCATCCCCCGGCTGTCCGCCTCTTCAATCAGCTCCTCCAGGTCTTCCATCGTCCCAAACAGCGGATCTATTTCCCGATAATCTGCCACATCATAGCCATTGTCATTCTGAGGAGATACAAAAAATGGTGTCAGCCAAAGATAATCTACGCCAAGTGCCTGCAGATAATCCAGTTTTTCAAGGACTCCGCACAGGTCTCCAGTTCCATCTTTGTTGGAATCCCTGAATGATTTTGGATAGATCTGGTATACTGTTTTATTCTTAAAATTTGTCATGCTGCCGTCCTCCGCTTTCACTGATCTTTTATCATTTGTCCTACTAATGGCTTTTGATTGCCGCCTGTTTAAAACACGTACTAAATCCGATATGTTACTACCGCCGTCTCGCCTGCTGCTGCCTGGATTCCTGTACGGAACCGGATGTCTTTTGCATCGCCCTCTCCGGTAATGATACACACCGTCACGTCCGAATGGCCCGCTTCCTTTATCTTTTTCCTGCTGAATCTGATAAGAGGGGCTCCTGCTTTGACATCATCACCCTCTTTTACCAGATATTCGAATCCATCTCCCTGCATATCTACCGTGTCGATACCTATATGAAGAAGCACTTCCATTCCATTGTCCAGCGTCAGACCGCAGGCATGACGGGAATCTTCCATCAATACAGTTACTTTTGCGTCAGCCGGCGCGCAGAGAATTTCATTTTCCGGGAGAATGGCAACGCCGTCACCCATGATTCCCTCAGAGAACACGCCATCCCCTACCTTTTTTAAGGAAATCACTTTTCCGTCCAAAAATGCCTTCAGCTCCGCTTTTGTGTCCACTTTATCCGAAGGCGTTTCCACCGGTGATGCTGCCGTATGAATTCCATCCGGTTCTAATCCTTCTGACTGCATTCTATCGGACCGTACCAAATCTTCTCCCATTTGTCCCGGAGAATCTGTATTTTTCTCTGCTATTGCCACGCCCTTTTTCTTTCCTACAATTGTAGTCAGTACGAAAGGCACTATGATTGCAATCGCCATGCATATCGCAAAGGAAAGCATGTATTGAGGCTGAATGGAAAGGATTCCGGGGATTCCGCCCACACCGATTGCGTTTGCCGTTGTCCCGGTCGCTACACAGACAACCGCGGCACAGGCCGAACCAATCATCCCGCATACAAACGGAAAGAGATATTTCAGGTTTACGCCGAAGATTGCCGGTTCTGTTACGCCCAGGTAACAGGAGATACATGCAGGCACGTTCACTTCCTGTGCTTCCGCATTCTTTCTCTGCAGAAAGATCATTCCCAGTACTGCGGATCCCTGTGCAATGTTAGAAAGGGCAATCATAGGCCATAACATCGTCCCGGTGTAATCGGCAATGAGCTGCAGGTCTATGGCATTCGTCATATGGTGAAGGCCGGTGATGACAAGCGGCGCATAGACAAATCCAAAGACTGCCCCGAATACAACTTTAAACGAGCCGGTGATTCCCGCATATACGACGCTGGATATGGCGGAGCCTATCTTCCAGCCAACCGGCCCCAGTATAAAATGTGCCGCAATCACTGCCAGCACAAGACTGCAGAATGGAACTACTATCATGGAAATGACCTGAGGCGTGATTTTCCGGAAGAATTTTTCCAGATATACAAGGGTAAATGCAGCCAGTATTGCAGGTATAACCTGTGCCTGATATCCGATCATGTTCACCTTAAAGAATCCGAAATCCCAGAACGGAACCTCCGCCGCTGCCGTAGACGCCACGGAATAGGCATTCAAAAGCTGTCCCGATACCAGTGTCAGACCCAGAACGATTCCCAGCATCTGAGTCGTACCCATCTTTTTCGTTACTGACCAGCAGATCCCTACCGGCAGCATATGGAACACCGCTTCACCGATAAGCCAGAGAAAGCTGTCAATACCGGACCAGAACTGGCTGATATCACATAATGTCTTCGTCCCGTTCTCAAACAGATAAAGACTGTCGATACAATTTCGAAAACCCAGAATCAGACCACCTACGATAATCGCCGGTATCAGGGGCGCAAAAATCTCCGCTATCGCCGCAACTGCGCGCTGCAGGAGATTCTGATTGCTCTTCGCCGCCTGCTTCACAGCATCCTTAGATACCCCTTCAATCCCGGCAGCAGCAACAAAATCGTTATAAAAATCAGCTACCGTATTCCCAATGATAACCTGGAACTGTCCCGCCTGGGTAAAACTGCCCTTCACGGCCTTCATGGCTTCGATTTTTTTCACATCCGCCACCGATGGATCGTTCAGTACGAATCGCATCCTTGTCATACAATGAGAAACCGCGGCAATATTATTTTTCCCGCCGACCAGTTTCAAAAGTTCTTTTGCGTCCTCTGCATATCTGCCCATTACTCTTCCTCCCAATCTTTACATTTATCAGGTTTAGCATTTACCTGTCTGATTATTCACTGCCTGCCCTGCTGTCGACTTCACTTGTTCAAACAAGTTCCTTTAATCATTTTATATCACACTTGTTTAAACAAGTCAAGAGATTTTCACAAATTTATTCTTTAGATTGGGCTATTGTGAACGGGACGCCCGGTTTGGAAGTTGATTCCCAAAAATGTATGGGAAAGAAATAGTAAGGCATCTAAAGACTTGTGTAAAGAGGGAAGACCTAAAAAAAGGTATTATGCCCTTCCTATATTCCTGATTTGGGTTCTGATTGCATGGCTCATTATACGTTTCCGATGATCTGCGGTATAAAAAATACAGGCTGCAGCACAACGATAATCCGTCAGTGCTGCAGCCACATTTGTTCTATGAATATTTATTCAGCAGGTCCTGCCGCCTGATGCATGGTCAGCGGCTTGACATTAAAATTCGAGCGGTATTCTGTCTCATCCCAGAAAATATCTTCTGCCACAAGACACTGTGGATTCAAAGTCACCCCATCCAGAATGATTTCTTTAAACTTCTTATAACCCGCCCGGTCAATCAGATGTCCGCCATGGAGATATTCCGGCTTATAATCCATAACCCAGGCTGAGAACTTCTGCCAGTTGCTAAGAACAGAAAGTATCACATCCTCTGTTGCCCAGTTCAGGAACATCTTTCCAGTACGCGGAGTCTGGCGCCCGGTCCTGCCGCCTAAGATTACGCGGTAATACTTCGTGGGTTCTCTCGTCCATGCGCTGGTTGGACATGCCCTGACGCACTCACCGCAGCCAATGCAGCAGCAGGCATCCTTCTCAATCTTTCCAGTATCCTCATTCAGTTTCAGCACTCTGGTAGATGCCTTCTCGCATGTGCGGGCACAGGCACCGCAGCCAATGCAGCGTTCAGGATGATAAACCATACGTGCCACCCCAATAATTCCAAAGTCACACAGATGTGCCTTATTACAGTCATTCGGGCATCCGGCAATATTAATCTTAATGTGATAATGGCTCGGGAAAATGATTGGCTCTATTTTCCTCGCCAGTTCGTATGTATTGCAGTTTCCACAGATACAGTGATAATTCCCGATACATGCCGTAATATTTCGTGCACCGATCGTCGGGTATCCGCTCTTCGGATTCCATTCCTGCGGTTCATGCGATACGGTGTCCATATCCACCTGGCAAAGCTTTGCATCTACCTCTTTGATATAGTCTTCCAAATAGGCATTCACAGCAGGAACATTCTCATAAGGAATACCGGTTATGTCGAACGTCTGCCTTGTTCCAAAATGAAAGTTCCCATCCCCCCAGGTTCTGGCAATATGCTCAATCACTGTAAGATAGGAAGAATCAATGAAACCTCCCGGAACCCTCATCTGCAGCATAAACTGTCCAGGGACTTTGGACTGGCGAAAGCAGTTAATCCGCAGTTTTTTGATATTAATATCCTGATTCATACCATTTACACTCCTTTCTCAATCCACCAGATCACGGGCTGTTGTATATGGGAAAACAGGGCCGTCTGTACAGACATAGACCTCATCAATCCTGCAGTGCCCGCATTTTCCAATGGCACATGACATCTTCCGCTCAAAACTCATCCAGACCTTCTCTGGGTCTACATTGTATTTCATAAGTTCAAGCCCGGTGAACTTCATCATCGGAGGCGGTCCAACTACTACGACTGCATAGCCTCCCTGAAACTCGTCAAATGGAATCTCTTTTACAAATTCAGTTACAAAGCCGGTCCTCCAGCCTTCCTTTTGATCTGTATCCAGTGCATAGGTCACAGCAAACTTCTCCTTCCACTTTACCAGATCCCCGCTGAAAATGATTCCTTCCTCATTCTTAAAACCGGAAATAAGATGCACGCTCTTCACGTACTCCGGCTTCTCTGCAAAGCGGCGGAGCATAGAGCGCACTGGCGCTAAGCCCGTTCCCCCGGTAATCACTACTATATGTTTCCCGGCAAATTCATCAACAGGCCAACCTTTGCCATAAGGTCCGCGTAAGAACAGCATATCTCCCGGCTCCTTCGAAAAAATACAGTCTGTCACTTTCCCTACTGAACGGATCGTAAACTCCAGCCATCCTTCTCCCTGTGCTGATACTGAGATTGGTGCCTCACCAATCTTAGGGATGGAAAGCTGCATGAACTGACCATGAGCCGGACAGGCATCAGAAGCGACTCTAAAGGTCCACTCATGCTCACTTTCTTTGTGCACATCCAGAATTGTGCACGGTTCTGGCATAACAGGATTCATCATAACAGCCCCTCCTTTACTGTTCCATGCCGGCTTTGATCTCCTCCACCGCATGATTCATTTTGTTGACAGTTGCACTAATCGAAATCATTTCCGGACAACGGTGCGTGCATCGACCACAGCCCACGCACATATGGGAATCCCCAAAACGCGCCTTATAGTCATAAAACTTATGTAAGACCTTGAAACGCATCCGGTCTGCCGGAGTACTTCGCATCTCTTTCTGCCCTGCCATCTGGTCGAAGCCTTCCACCTGACAGGAAGCGGTCACTCTGCGGCGCTCTCCTACTTCCGGATTGTCTCCATAGACAACATCCCGTGTAGTAAAACAGGTACAGGTAGAACATGCCACCGTGCAGCTTCCGCAGGATGTGCATCTTCCATCGAATTCCTTCCACATAGGGTGTTTCTTAAGTGCCCTGCGTACGTCTTTATCCGACAGATCGGGAATCTTTACTTTCAGCTCATTCTCCTCTACGAACATCGGTGTATAGCTGGTATCGGGCATCCCTTCAAAATAAAACTGGAAACTCTCATCCGTCACATGAACTTTCACCCCTTCTTCTGAAAACTTAAGTGCCAGTGAGTAGTCATCCGTCCGGTTCGTTCCCATGGAAACACAAAAACAGGTATCGTCTCCGCCATTACACTCCATCATGGCGAACTTAACCAGCTCCCGCACACGCTGATAATAGAAATCCTCATACCCACCGTTACCCGAAAAAATCTTCGCCTGAATATGCTGTGCATTGATATCGCAGGGTCGGGCAAGTATCAGAATTGGTTTTTTAGGTCCTTTACTCTCACGGAACTCATCTTCCGTAAAATACAGAATTGTCTCCTGGATTGGATTGATAACCTCCTTTGCAGGATAATCAGACTTTGTGTCCCATACAATCTCGCTGACATTTTCCACGCTATCATAGCGGATAATGTCGGTATCCGAAAAGCGCCCCTCTTTCGGGAATCGCTTCGGAGCGTAAATGCAGTAGTCCTTTTTGAGTGCACGCAGAACCTCTTCGGCCTGGGCGGTATTAAGTACATAATCCATTCTGAAAGCCTCCTTTTCATTGTTGTTCCAGAATCATAGTTCAGACTGATCTGCGCATTTGCTGAGCAGACCGTACGTAAACGTGGTGGCCGCAGGCATCCAGCCCATCGCAAAGCGATTTTAATGGCTGGATGTGTAACAGTTCAGACTTATCTGAACTGTTATGTTCCAGACAAATTTCTGCCCGCACCACATTTACATTTATTTTACCACCATTTTACTATAAGCAAAAATTATTTAATATTATTATATGATAACATTAAATTATCACTGATATTTATCCCCGGTTAGTAATCCCTCTCCTTCCCGCACAAAGACTTGACATCTCAGTTCAATGAATTATAATAAAATCAGATGTTTAAACAAGTATGCTATTATAAAGGAAAATATGCCATGCCAAAAGCAAAATTCGAATCAATTTATAAAGACCTGAAACAGAAAATAGAGGCCGGGGAATACCCTTATCAGGAGCTGCTGCCCTCAGAAAATACAATGGTGGACATATACAGCAGTTCCCGGAACACGATCCGCCGTGCCGTTCTGGAGCTGGCTGAGCAGGGCTATGTACAGTCCCTTCACGGAAAAGGAGTCCGCGTGATTTACCAGCCGGTGGATCAGGCCGATTTCACTTTGGGCGGAATCGAAAGTTTTAAAGAATCCGCGGACAGAAACAACCGGAAAACTTCTACACAGGTCATCCAGTTCACAGAAATCACAGCCGATGCCCGCGTGTCTGCAAACACAGGCTTTGCCGCAGGAAGCGAGCTTTATTACATCCAACGCGTCCGTTATCTGGAAGACAAGGCGCTGATCCTGGATATCAATATGTTCCTCAAATCCTTTGTGCCGGGACTTACAAAAGAAATTGCCGAAAAATCCATTTATGAATATATTGAAAATGAATTGGGAATGGCTATTGTAACCAGCAAGAGAAAAATGACCGTGGAGCGTGCCACCCAGATCGATGAAAAATATCTGGAGCTGAATGACTATAACTGCCTTGCAGTTGTCAGCGGACAGACCTTTAATTCGGATGGGATCATGTTTGAATATACCCAGTCCAGGCACCGCCCCGATTACTTCTGCTTCCAGGATACTGCCACGAGAAAACGGCAGCCTGTATAACGACTGAAAGGAGTATCACCCATGTGCGGACGTTACTATATTGACGATGAAACAGCCCGGGAGATCGAAAAACTTGTGCGCCATCTGGACAGGAAAATGGCCATTTCTGGAAAGAGAGACATTTATCCGTCCAATGCAGCCCCCGTCATTACCGGGCATCACAATGAATTTGCGGAGGAACTGTTTACCTGGGGATTCCCGGGCTTTGGCAGTAAAAACCTGATTATCAATGCCAGGGCCGAGACTGCGATGGAAAAAAGGACATTTAAGGAAAGTGTCCGCACCAGAAGATGCGCCGTACCCGCGGCGGGATTTTATGAATGGAATCCTGAAAAAGAAAAATATGCGTTTCAGAACCCGGATGGCAGCATCTGTTATCTGGCCGGGTTCTATAAAGAATACGAAGAAGGCACCCGCTTCGTAATCCTGACGACAGAGGCCAACGATTCTATGAAAAGCGTACACAATCGGATGCCGCTGCTCCTTGGCAGGCAGGAACTGGACGCCTGGCTGTTTGATGATGATCAGACGGAGCTGATTCTCCGGAAAATTCCCGGACCGCTGAATAAAGACACAGAATACGAACAGCAGAGTCTGCCGTTTAGCAGCATGTAAACTACTTTGCCAGATTCTTTACTTTACAGGATGCAACGGGTATATACAGACCAGCACCGATTAACACCCCGGTAAGCATCCTGCAAGGCACCTGAACAGGAGATGAAAAATATGGAACAAATGAATTTATTCGACGACCGCAGGCAGACCGCCCCTCTCGCCAGCCGCCTCCGCCCGGGCACGCTCAAAGATTTCGTGGGTCAGGAACATTTACTTGGAAAAGGAAAGGTTCTCAGGCAGCTGATCGAACGGGACCAGATCTCTTCTATGATATTCTGGGGCCCCCCGGGTGTGGGCAAGACCACTCTCGCCAGCATTATCGCCGGACAGACAAAGGCGGATTTTATTAATTTCAGTGCTGTCACCAGTGGAATTAAAGAGATCAAAGAGGTCATGAATCAGGCCGAACAGAGCCGGCGCATGGGCATTCGCACCGTTCTTTTTGTAGACGAGATCCACCGGTTCAATAAAGCGCAGCAGGATGCATTTCTGCCCTTTGTTGAAAAAGGAAGTATCATTCTCATTGGAGCAACCACAGAGAATCCATCCTTTGAAGTCAACGCCGCTCTGCTCTCCCGCTGCCGTGTATTTGTACTGAAGGCACTGGAAGAAAAAGATCTGGTGAAACTTCTGAGCCATGCCCTGGCAAATCCGTCCGGTTTCGGCGGCCAGAATGTACATATCACGCCAACCCAGATTGAGGCCATCGCTGCGTTTGCAAACGGAGACGCAAGGACTGCCCTGAACACACTGGAGATGGCGGTTCTCAACGGAGAAATCAGTGCAGCCGGGATCACTGTCACGAATGAAGGTCTGGAACAGTGTATCAGCAAAAAGTCGCTCCTCTACGACAAAAATGGGGAAGAACATTACAATCTGATCTCCGCCCTGCATAAATCCATGAGAAACAGCGACCCGGACGCGGCAATCTACTGGATGATGCGGATGCTGGAAGGCGGGGAGAATCCCCTCTATATTGCCCGCCGTCTGGTCCGGTTTGCCAGTGAGGATATCGGAATGGCGGACAGCCATGCCCTTCAGGTGACCGTGGCCGCTTATCAGGCCTGCCATTTTCTGGGTATGCCGGAATGCGATGTTCATCTGACCCATGCGGTCACTTATCTTTCCCTGGCGCCTAAGTCGAACGCACTCTATACCGCATGCGAGGCCTGCAAAAAAGACGTCCGCAATATGCGGGCCGAACCTGTTCCCCTGCAGATCCGCAACGCGCCCACCCGCCTGATGAAAGAGCTGGAGTACGGTAAGGGATATGAATATGCCCACGATACAGAAGAAAAACTGACCCACATGCAGTGCATGCCGGAATCGCTGAAAGACCGGCACTACTATCATCCGACCGAACAGGGGGAGGAGCTGGATGTTAAGAAGAGATTTGAAGCGATTCGGAAATGGAAAGGTTAGGATTTTTAATATGAAAATAACGATTATACACGGGCAAAGCCATAAAGGCTCGACTTACCATATTGCAAAAATACTTTCAGAAAAATTGGGTGGCGATGTCACAGAATTCTTTTTGCCCAGAGATTTTAGCTCCTTTTGCGTAGGATGCACGAATTGCTTTGGCAAATCTGAAACACTATGTCCCCATTATGAAAAACTAAAACCAATTACAGAAGCCATTGACAATGCAGACGTCATCATTTTGGCAAGTCCGGTATATGTATATCATGCAACAGGTGCAATGAAAGTTTTTTTGGACCATTATGGTTATAGATGGATGGTACATCGCCCTGAAGAAAAAATGTTCCGTAAGCAGGCCGTCTGCATTTCAACTGCAGCGGGCGGAGGGATGAAGAGTACTAATAAGGATATGGCAGATAGTACATATTTCTGGGGAATCGCAAAAACCTATAAATATGGAGTAGGTGTCAGGGAAGTATCCTGGAATAGAGTAGATGATAAGATAAAAAAACATATCCAGAAAAAGACGTCCTCTTTAGCCCGAAGAATCAGGAAAAACTTTGGTACTGTAAAGCCATCTATAAAAACCAGAGCATTTTTTAGTATTATGCGAATCGTACAAAGAAATGGATGGAATGAAGCAGATGCCAATTATTGGCATGAAAAAGGATGGACGGGTAAAAAACGTCCGTGGAAAAAGTAAACCATTGAAATCGCACCACTTAACTTGACAAACTCCATCAAGCAGGGGCCTCTGTATCAGATTCCCCTGCTTCATAAATCAAAGTGTAATCTTAAACTGATTCTTCTCCGCTTCATAGGCATACTCAATCGTTCCGCCCAGCTTGCCCACGATCTTCCGGGCTATGGCAAGCCCCAGTCCGGTGCCGCCTTTTGAGGTTCTGGCTTTATCCCCGCGCACAAACGGGTCAAACATGATCTGACGGATCTCTTCTGCAACCGCTTCCCCGTCATCCTGTACAATGATCTCTGCTTTTCCCTCAACTTCTCTTACCGTAATCCAGGCTCCCCGTCCAGTCTGGTTATATTTTCCAATATTGCCGAGAAGATTTTCAATAACCCTTGGGAACTCTTTTAAGTCAACATCCGCCCGGATCGGGGTCTCGGGGATATCAATATGCATCTCGATTCCCTTGTCTTCCAGCTCCTCATAATATCCGGTACAGGCAGAACGCACCAGCTCGCAGAGATCCGTCTGTTTCAGCTCCAGTTCATACTCCGGATTATCCAGCTTCAGCAGCAGAAACATCTCATTGACCAGCACATCCACTCTGACAGCTTTCTTGTCTATGATCCGGTAGCATTCCTTCAGATTTTCACTCTTTACCAGACCCTCTTCCAGGGCATTTGCATAGCTTTTGATCGTGGCGACCGGGGTCTTGATATCATGGGAAAGCTCCAACAGCATTCTGTTTTTCTTTTCTTCACTGATCCTTTTCTCCCGCTTCTCTGCTTCCAGCCGTTCCGTCATAATGTTAAAACTGTCACGTATTTCCTCGAACTCACGCTGTGCCCGGAAATCCAGCCGCACCTGATCCACACCGTTTTTAATCACCTGCTCCATCCCGCCGGTGATCTCTCCCAGCGGCCTGCGTATCTTTCTGGAAAGGTAACGGCTCATCAGGAAACAGTTCCCCACAAAAAACACCACAAACAGCAAAAAGAATCCGAGTGTCAGTCTTCTTCCCTGCTCACTGTTTCCTGCATTATAGCTGTAAGTCAGTCCCAGAGTGGTCCGGCCTATTTTTACAAGATAATAACAGGTTTCATCTTCGTTTTGTACCGTCTTTATAAACCCCCTGTACTCCTTTGCCGAGGTATCCGTTTCCAGAAATTTGTCCGTCACCAGATATTCGTAGATCTCTTCCTGTGTGTAAGACATCGGTTCATCCCGTTTATTTCCGTATACTTCCAAAACACGATAGTTTTTATCCAGCTTTTCAATCCAGCCGCCATTTTTCTCAAGCGCACTTAAATCTTGAATCTTTCCGCTGTCATCCACCATATCGTAGGGGGCAAGTGACTCAATACTGCCGCCCCCGATTCCGATCAGTATTCCAAACATGCATACGTACAGTCCGATTACCAGAAAAATAGCAAAGAGAACATAGCTGCCGACCATCTGCCGGAACACACTGCCTGATTTGTTTCTTTTTCTCATTACGCTTCCCTCTCGATCTTATACCCCAGACCTTTAACTGTCTTAATCTGAGGCGGCTGTCCGCCCGACTGTTCCAGCTTGCCCCGCAGATTGCTGATATGTACCATGACAGTATTATCATCCCCCTCATAAGAATCCTCCCACACGTTTTCGAAGATCTGCTGTTTTGTAAATATTCGGCCAGGCTGTCCCATAAACAGCCTGAGAATCTTAAACTCCGTAGATGTCAGCTCTACCGCCCTGCCATCCAGTTCCACGTTTCCCTCCTCCACACAAAGCTGCAGACCCCGGAGGCGAAGCACCTCCCTGTTCTGCCCTGTTTCCTCACGGTAATCATAATTTCTCCTGAGCTGCGCCTTGATCCGCGCTACCACCTCCAGCGGATTATATGGTTTTGTAATATAATCATCCGCCCCCAGCTCCAGCCCCAGTATCTTATCATAGTCCTCGCTCTTCGCCGTCAGCATAATCGCCGGAATCCGGCTTGTCTCCCGAATCTTCCGCAGAACCGCATACCCATCCAGCCCCGGCATCATAATATCCAGAAGAACAAGATGCACTTTCTCGCTCCGAAAGATCTCCATTGCCTCGATCCCATCCTTCGCTTTCCTGATTCCAATATTTTCCCTTTCCAGATATAATTCCAGCACATCCAGAAGCTCCGCTTCGTCATCTGCCGCAAGAATAGTATATCCAGAATCCTCCCTCTCAGATTTCATCAAAGACTGTCCTGCCGCAGAATCCCCGTTAAATATATGCATCTCCATTTCCTCCCTGTCCACCGTAAACCTGATCTTCCCATGCGCATAGTATAGCATACCCCTGCAGTTTTTGCGATATGCCGCTTTGCCTCCCAGACCTACAACTTATTTACTCCTTCTCCCTCATCAGATACATATAGGCATCTTCCAGCGTCCCCTCCACCGGCACACATTCCAGTGAAGGCCTGACAGGACTGATAATCTTTACCTTAGTCCCCGCCTCCGTCACCTGCCTGGACGATATGCAGAAACACTCCTCCAACCGTTTGATCTGGCCTTCCTCCCTGGCATCAATCTCCCATACATGCCCCCGTGTCTGGGCCAGCAATTCCATCAGCGTACCCGCATACAAAAAGGAGCCTTTTTTCATAACGGCCAGCTGGTAACAGGTTGCCGCCAGGTCTTCCACCACATGTGTAGAAAACAGGACGGTCCTCTCCTTGCCCAGATCAATCAGCAGATTCCGGATCCGGATTCTCTCTTCCGGGTCAAGCCCTGATGTGGGCTCATCAATAATCAAAAATTCCGGATCATTTAAAACCGCCTGTATCAGTCCGACTCTCCTTTTCATCCCACCGGAAAGCTGTTTGATTTTTTTCTTCTGCTGTTCTGCCAGGTTGGTCTTCTCCAGATAATATTCGATCCGTTTCCCGCATTTCTTCTTCGGAATTCCTGCAAGCTCTCCCATATACTGCAGGCATTCGCATACAGTAAGGTTGGGATACAGATTCAGCTCCTGAGGAAGGTAGCCTATTTTCTTCTGTATTTTTTCATAGTTTGCCTCATTATAAAGGATACCGTTCAGGGAAACCATGCCTTTTGTAGGCTTCAGAATCGTAGTCAGAACACGCATAAGCGTTGTTTTTCCCGCTCCGTTTTCCCCCAGCAGCCCATAAACTCCGGTGTCAATCTCCAGATCCACATGGTTTACTGCCTTCACACCGTTTTTAAAACTCACAGATAAGTTTTTTACTTTTATACTCATATCGTCAACCTCTTTTCTTTATAATTACCGGCATTATGACAAGCATAACCGCAGTCAGCACCAGTGCTGTTCCTTTGCCCCAGAGCCAGCTCCAGTCTCCCACGTCCGCAATGTCACGGAAAATGAATGAGAACACATTGAATTTTCCTAAAATCCGCTCCCCGCTTGTGGAATATGCCGCCATCCACAAGATAACTGAAATTCCGATACCGGCCCAGATATTTCCGAATATATTGGAAACTGTCATGGCAAATGCCCCCCAGAATATGATGGAGACAGCCACGGACCCCATGGACATCCCGTACAGCAGTATCTGCGGTATTTCATTCAGATTCATAGGTCTCTGCCAATAGAAACAGGCATAGCCTGCAAAAGTTAACACACACAGATAAATCCACTGAATCACAAGCCTCTTTAAAATCGTTTTCCGCCTTGTTCCTACCGGATACAAACGAAAAACTTCCCATCGTTTTTGAGAGTATTCCATTCTGTATGCATCCGCACAAAATACAATTGCCAGCACCGGCATATACGCATCCAGCGTAATTCCGATTTCCGTGACATTCGAAATCCCCCTCACAAGGCTTAAGATCACTGTAAAACAAATGGAATAGGTCACTTTAAATGCAGGCAGACAGATCTTAACCTCTTTCATCAATAAACCCTCCTCTTTTTCCATATTGCCGCCGCAAGAAGCAAAAGCAGTGCCGATGCAATCACAAGAAATATCTGATTCATCCACACCATAGGCGGGGGAGAAGTTTCCAGAAATGAACCCGGGAACCGCACCATAATCGCCAGCGCCCTGCCATAATATCCCCACTCTCCGTCACTCCCTATGCTTCCCATGTTAGAGTAAAGCATATAGAGAAACAGAAGGGGTACCCCGGGCAGCGGATTTTTAAAAATGACTGCCACAACGGTATATACGCTGGTTATCATCATCAGGTTAGGAACAATATACATAACAGATGCCGCAGCTATATCCCAGAATCTGACCGGGAGTCCCGCATTATTTCCAACTGTCCAGCACAATACTCCAAATATCAGATTCATAACTCCAAGCACGGCCAGCATGGAAAGAAATCCCCCAGCCGCCTTGCCTGCCACATATGCCCCCGCAGAGATCGGCTTAGTATGCAGCAGCTCATAAATATCCTTTCTCGTATCCCTGATGTACAGAAAAGCCAGCATAACAGCAGCAAAAAAGCCCATATACAATCCACCGAAATCAGCAAATTTTCTGGAAAAGTAAAAAGAAAACGGTTTTTCCTCCATCTTCTCCCGGATATAAGAATTCACTTCATCTTTCGTTCCCTTATAGACCGCAGCATCCTCGAACGAATACTTTGCATTATAATAACTATAATTTTTCTCCATATAAGTATCCACCTCGGAGATCGTCATACCCGCTTTCTGGATTTCATCAATCACTTTCTGTGCATCTTCCTCTGAGAACTCCATGGCTTCTATCAGCTGCCGTTTTATCTCTGCATACCCAAGCTCCATCTGTTTATCTTCCGAAGCCGGAATATACCCATCCCAGATATCTGCATCCGACGGTATCACCTTTTCCAGATTATCCAGTTCCTCCTGCGACTGAAAATAATGCACCTGAAGTCCCGGAGACACATCCTGATAAACCCCCAGGATCACCACAACCATACCAATCCATAAAATCGGATTCCTCAGATAATTCTTAAATTCCCGTTTTAAAATAACCCACATAAACGAAGGCACCTCCTTTATCTCTTTATAGGAAAAGAATACTCCCTAAATAACAACGAAAAGACAATCGGGAGGGAATTTTTTTGGAGGAGGGGGCCGCTGTGCGGAATTGGAATATGCCTGTCCCGGATGCGGAATCTGGGCATAAGTGCCGCTAATCAAAATCGGAGC
>LDAQ01000124.1 GCA_001028025.1 Faecalicatena fissicatena
GCACATCTACTCAACAATCCCGATTTATATAATACCCTGAGCTGTCATGGCGTCAACTACTTTTTCAAATCCTGCAATATTAGCGCCTACGACATAATTTCCTTTTACATCGTATCTCTCAGCAGCATCCGCCATATTGTGGCAGATATCTACCATAATTCTCTGAAGCTGAGTATCAACTTCCTCGAATGTCCAGCTGAGTCTCTCACTGTTCTGGGACATCTCCAGAGCTGAAGTTGCAACACCGCCAGCATTTGCAGCTTTTCCGGGTGCAAATAACACTCCGTTAGCCTGCAGGTATTCTGTTGCTTCCAGAGTAGTAGGCATGTTAGCACCCTCGGCAACTGCCATGCATCCATTTGCTACAAGCGCCTTTGCATCATCCAGAAGAAGTTCATTCTGTGTTGCACATGGAAGTGCGATATCCACTTTTACAGTCCACACGCCTCTTCCTTCATGATACTCTGAATTTGGGCGGTAGTTCTTGTATTCTGTCAGTCTTGCACGTCTTACTTCTTTAATTTCTTTCAGCGCATCTACATCAATTCCGTCGGGATCATATACCCATCCGTTTGAATCGCTGACTGTCACTACTTTTGCACCCAACTGATGTGCTTTCTGTGTTGCGTAAATTGCAACATTTCCTGAACCGGAAACAGCTACTGTCTTTCCTGCAATGTCAATTCCGTTCAGTTTGAGCATCTCTTTTGTCAGATAGAGAAGGCCATATCCTGTAGCCTCTGTACGGGCCAGTGAGCCGCCATAGCTTAAACCTTTTCCTGTAAGTACACCTTCTGATAATCCGCGGATACGTTTGTACTGTCCATACATATATCCGATCTCCCGCGCACCGGTACCGATATCACCTGCAGGTACGTCAGTATCTGCACCGATATATTTGCATAATTCTGTCATAAAGCTCTGGCAGAATGCCATAACTTCTCTGTCTGATTTCCCCTTCGGATCGAAATCTGAACCGCCTTTTCCGCCACCGATCGGAAGGCCTGTCAGGGAGTTCTTAAAGATCTGTTCAAATCCCAGGAATTTGATAATACCAAGGTTTACTGAAGGATGCAGACGAAGACCTCCTTTGTATGGTCCAATTGCACTGTTGAACTGAACACGGTATCCGGTGTTAACCTGCACCTGACCATTGTCATCTACCCACGGTACGCGGAACTTTAACTGTCTCTCCGGCTCCACAAGTCTTTCCAGAAGAGCGTCTCTTCGGAACTTCTCCTCATTTGCCTCAACAACGGATCTAAGGGACTCCAGCACTTCCTTTACTGCCTGGTGGAACTCCGGTTCAGCCGGGTTCTTTTTCACTACTAATTCAATTACCTCGTCAACGTATGACATCCTTTTCTACCTCCTGAAATAATATAAAAATGGCGGGGTGACAAACTGCCCCGCATAATGACAACTTTGTCTACTCGTTTATTTTAAAAGCTACCTGCAACTTTGTCAATCATAAGTTTCATAATTTTTACTATTTTAGTGTTGTGCATTATCAAATCCGGCAAAAAATGCTGCAATATGCTTTCAAACTTTTTAAATTTTCTCGCGGTTTTAGCGCAGTATTTGCTTTTATCCAAACAGTGTCAGCTGTCCGGGCAGTCTTATCCCCTGGTTCTAGCGAAAATGACGCTTTTGCAAGAATTATAATTTGATAATTCATTTTCACACTTTTTCCAATTCAAGTCAGATACCTCTGGTATCAGAAGTCCAGCCCTGATAAATATGCTGCAGATTACATGAAAAAGCATAAAAAGACGCCATAGACCTATGTCTATGACGCCCTTGTCATTTTACTCGTTTAGTATATACCAGTTTTTTCCTGCCGTCAAGCAAAAATTAACGCCAGATCCGATTCCAAAAGCGGTTTTTTATCTCACTAAGTGATCCCGGCAGATCCTCCCGCTTTTCTTTATAGAAGGAAAACGCAAAATCTACAATGTATAGCAGAATCAGCAGGCCACCTGCAATTCTGCCCACATGGAAAGGAATCGCATTCACAATCCGCTCTACAAATCCATGCAGCACCCCAAATAAAATTAAAGTATAAAGCCCCCATGCCAGCGTGCTCTCAAGGCAAAGAATTCCTTTATAGTTAAATGGCTTGTCCGTATAGTCCCACCAAATCTCCCCGAATACACGCTCCATAATCCTCGCTGTTACCCATTCAATCGTGGTCGCCAGAATCGCGCCCAGGAAAAACAACAGTACTCTGTTGTGGCTGTATGGGCTCAGCACAAAATATACCGTCAGAGCACCCACCCCATAGATCGGGCAAATCGGTCCTTTTGAGAATCCCCGGTTTGTCCACTTCTTGTTACAAATGGACATGTAAATAGATTCTACTACCCAACCGAGAACGCTGTAAGTAAGGAACCATAATACTACATGATATAAATCTCTTCCAAATATCACCTTATCCCACATATCCTCATCTCTCCATCTTATGTTTATGTCCCACTAGTTTACATCGGTTATCATATCACAGCTGCGAAAACATTACCATGAACTTTGGAAAGTCTTAATCAAATCTTAAATAATATAAGAGTTCATAAAGTAAACAAGTGGATTACCCAAAAGCTGCAAATAAGATATTAATATAGAAGCAGCTAAGAAGTCAAGCCTGAGATCCAAATGGATTATCTTCCCAGCAGATTTTCCCCATCTGCTGTGCCGTACTCCGTGTATCGGCGCACAAAAATAGAGTGTTTTTCAACACTCTATTTATCTGCACATATTAATTATATTTACGTTTTCTAGCAGCTTCAGATTTTTTCTTACGTCTTACGCTTGGCTTTTCGTAATGTTCTCTTTTACGAATCTCCTGCTGAATGCCCGCCTTTGCACAGTTTCTTTTGAATCTGCGTAAAGCGCTATCTAACGTCTCGTTTTCTTTAACGATTACATTTGACATAGTCTCACACCTAACCTCCCCTCCAGCCTTGTATTGTGCATCATACGACTGTTCGGGTATATTTATTGCACTACAAAAGATTATATCATATTTTCACTAAACGTCAACTGTTTCCTGCAAAAAAACTAAGAAAGTTGTCCTTCAAGCGCTTCTGCGGCCTTCGCCAGGGCATCTTTGATGCCTGCCGGATTCTTTCCGCCCGCCTGTGCCATGTTCGGACGGCCTCCGCCGCCTCCGCCTACAAGTCCGGCAATTGCCTTGACAAGGTTACCGGCATGGGCTCCCTGCTTCATCGCACCGTCTGTGGCTGTCACCATAAGGCTGACTTTACCGTCGCTTCCTGATGCAAGAACGACTACGCCTTCTCCCAGTTTCTCCTTCATCTGGTCTCCCAGGTCACGGAGTCCGTTCATATCAACGCCGTCCACCTCTGCAGCCAGAAGCTTCACGCCTTTTACTTCACGAACCTGATCCATCACATCGCCCATTGCATCCTGTGCAAGTCTGCTCTTCAGGCTTTCCACCTCTGAATGAAGAGTCTTATTCTCAGCCATCACATGTGTGATCTTCTCGGCCAGGTTGTCCGATGAAGCTTTCAGCAGCTTCGCAGCTTCATTCATCTTCACTTCCAGGGCATCATAATAGTCCAGAAGGCCCTGGGATGTCAGTGCCTCTATACGACGTACCCCAGCAGCCACGCCTGTCTCAGATATAATCTTAAACGCCATAATCTCGCTTGTATTCTTTACGTGTGTTCCGCCGCAGAACTCAATTGAGAATCCACCCATATTCACAACACGTACAATATCGCCGTATTTTTCGCCGAACAGCGCCTGTGCGCCGGTCTTTCTGGCTTCCTCTATCGGCATGTTCTGGATATCTACCGGAAGAGCTTCTGCAATATGCTCATTTACGATATTCTCCACCTGTTTCAGTTCTTCCTGGCTCAGCGCAGAGAAATGTGTGAAGTCAAAACGCAGCCGGTCTTCGTTGACACTGGATCCAGCCTGCTCCACATGGGTACCCAGCACGGTTCTGAGCGCTTTCTGAAGCAGATGGGTTGCGCTGTGGTTTCTTGCAGACAAAGAACGCTTTCTGGCATCCACAGCCAGTTCTGCTTTGTCTCCGGTCTTCACCATGCCCTTAACAACATGTCCCACATGGCCGATTTTGCCGCCCAGAAGCTTAATCGTATCTTCTACCTTAAATTCTCCCTCTGGTGTACGAATAACGCCTGAATCGGCCTCCTGCCCACCACTGGTGGCATAGAACGGAGTCTCTTTCACAAAAATTGTTCCGCGCTCGCCATCTGAAAGAGCTTCCGCCACTTCCGTCTCGCTCGTCAGCACCGTAATCTCTGATTCATATACAAGATTATCATATCCTACAAATGTACTGGTTATACTCGGGTCAATGGATTCGTAGACTGTCACGTCTGCCCCCATGTAGTTTGTCACACCACGGGCAGCTCTGGCCGTCTTTCTCTGGATCTCCATAGCTGCATGGAACCCTTCTTCATCCACATTCATTTCCTTTTCTTCCAGAATCTCTTTTGTCAGGTCTATGGGGAATCCATAAGTATCATAGAGTTTAAACGCATCGTCTCCGGAAAGTGTTATCTCCCCGCGCTTCTCCATACCAGCAATCATGTCTGATAAAATAACAAGTCCCTGGTCGATCGTATTATTGAACTGCTCCTCTTCCTTTGCAATGACTTTCAAAATAAAGTCTTTCTTTTCTTCCAGCTCCGGGTAGCCATCCTTTGAGCCTTCGATTACCGTCTCCGCCAGTGCCGGCAGGAAATTACCTTCAATATTCAGAAGCCTTCCATGACGGCATGCTCTTCTGAGCAGACGGCGCAGGACATATCCTCTTCCCTCATTAGACGGCATAATACCATCAGATATCATAAATGTTACGGAACGTACATGGTCTGTAATGACTCGGATGGAAACATCTGTATTGTCCTCATTGCCGTAAGCAGCATCTGCCAGCCTGCAGACATGGTCGCGCAGCGCCTTGATTGTATCCACATCAAAAATAGAATCCACATCCTGCACAACGGAAGCCAGTCTTTCCAGTCCCATACCTGTGTCTATATTCTTCTGTTCCAGTTCAACGTAGTTTCCCTTGCCGTCATTGTCAAACTGGGTAAAGACATTGTTCCAGATCTCCATATAGCGGTCGCACTCACATCCCACTGTACAGTCCGGACTGCCGCAGCCATACTTTTCACCTCTGTCATAGTAGATCTCTGAACAGGGGCCGCATGGGCCTGAGCCATGCTCCCAGAAATTATCTTCCTTTCCGAACTTAAAGATACGTTCCGCCGGAATTCCCATCTTTTTATTCCAGATCTCAAATGCTTCGTCATCATCGAGATAAACGGACGGATACAGCCTGTCAGGATCCAGTCCTACCACCTCTGTCAGAAACTCCCATGACCATTTGATCGCGTCATCCTTAAAATAGTCGCCGAAAGAGAAGTTGCCCAGCATCTCAAAAAATGTGCCGTGGCGCGCCGTCTTACCGACATTTTCAATATCTCCTGTACGAATGCACTTCTGACATGTTGTCACTCTTTTTCTCGGCGGTATCTCCTGCCCTGTAAAATACGGCTTCAGTGGTGCCATTCCTGAATTGATGAGCAGAAGGCTCTTGTCATTGTGCGGCACTAAAGAGAAGCTCTTCATTGCCAGGTGTCCTTTGCTCTCAAAGAACTCCAAAAACATCTTTCTTAATTGGTTCACTCCATATGGTTGCATAACCTTATTCCTCCCGGTTTCTTTATCTGCGGCAGTGATACTGCCGGTGGGTATTTTCCCATAATCTGCCATAAAGTGTATAGTCAACAGAAACAGAGTGGATATGTATCCACTCTGCATTTCTAACCTATCATACCATAGCTGATACGGTTTTTCAAATATTATTTTAGCTCGATTTCCGCCAGTTCCTTAGGCGGAATATTGTTGGAAGAATTCTTCACATAATTGGCAAGCGCCCGCTTTGCTCTTGGTACTGGTATGTTTGTACCTGCACCGGCAATACAGCCTCCAGGACAGCCCATTCCCTCGATCAGGCATCCGTTCATCCGACCGGCTTTTGCCAGCGTCAGGATCTTCTTGCATTCTGCAAGTCCCTCTGCATGCTCGATATTCACTTCCACATCCGGATAATACTCGTTGATGCAGTTTTCGATGGCCTCTGCCACACCGCCCGCGCAGGCATAACCGCGGCCCGCTCCAGTAGCATCGTGGAAAGAGGACTCCGCCTCGTATTTGCTCAGGTCAATGTTTTTCGCATCAAACATGGCCTGTACTTCTTCGTATGTCACAACAAAATCCACATCGCTGCGGACCGTTCTTCTGGACGCCTCCAGCTTCTTAGCTGCACAGGGCCCAATGAATACTACTCTTGCATTCGGATGTTCCTGCTTAATTGTTCTGGCTGTCGCCACCATAGGGGTCAGCTCCTGAGAGATCTGATCAATCAGATCCGGGAAAAACTTCTTCGCCATCACGGCCCAGGACGGGCAGCAGGATGTCAGCAGGAAAGGAAGCTCCCCCGATACCACTTTATCCACATAGTGGTGAGCCTCTGCGATCGCACCGATATCCGCTCCCAGTGCCACCTCATACACTTCGGAGAATCCCAGCTCCTGCAGGGCGGCCTTGATGTTTCTCGGAGTGATATTATCCCCGAACTGTCCGACAAACGCCGGAGCAATCTCAGCTACAATCTCCCCGCCCTCCTGCAGCGCATTAGTCAGCTGGAAGATCTGTGATTTATCGGAAATAGCTCCAAATGGGCAGCTTACCATACACATACCGCATGATACACATTTTTCCGGATCAATAAAAGCTCTGCCGTATTTGTCTGAGCCGATTGCACTGACACCACAGGCATTTTTGCAGGGTCTTTCTTTCTTTGCGATGGCGTCATACGGACAGACTGACTTACATTTGCCACACTTGATACATTTTTCCTGGTCAATAAAGGACTTTCCGTTTACGAAGGAAATTGCTCCTTTCGGACACACCTCCTGGCACGGGTGGGCCAGACATCCTTTACATATGTTACTCACCTCGTATTTATTTTCTTCACAGCTCTCACAGGCCGATGGAATTACCTGCATAAGCGGCGGCTCATAGTACTTTTCTGAAATATTGCTGGCTTCCACGCCGGCAGTCAGATGTACCGGTTTATTCTCCGGGCGCAGGGACAGGCCCATGGCCAGCCTCAGGCGCTCTCTAACGATCGCACGTGAGCGGTAAGTACTCTCACGGTATTTTTCCGTATCATCATTTACAATCTCATAGGGTATCGCTTCCATATCTGCCAGAAGCGTATCCGCGCTGGCTTTAAATCCCAATTTTGCAACTTCCGTAAACACTCTTCTCCGTATCGCACGGACCGGTGTCTGCAGTCCTCTCATCATAGGTTCTCTTCCTCCTGAATTTTCTCCATAAACGGCGATTTACCGCCGTGTTCTTTGATTTGCATTACCACTATACCCTTTTGTAAAAAAATAGTCAACACGGTTCCTTGTATAAAAAGAGGTACATTACTTTTTACTTATTTTGAAGCAGTTTCTGAGCGTAATAAACGGACTGCATTGCATCCTTCCCATAAAAGTCTGCTCCGATCATATCCGCATACTCCTGATTCAGGACAGCCCCTCCGACCATCACTCTGCAGCCGGGCGCCTTTTGCCTAAGCTGCTGTATCGTCTCCTCCATGCTGACAACAGTTGTTGTCATAAGAGCACTCAGCCCTACCAGATGCACATCTTCCGCCAGTACCTTTTCTACAACCAATCCCGGTGCAACATCTTTACCAAGGTCAATCACGTCAAATCCATAATTTTCAAGCAGTACTTTGACAATATTCTTACCGATATCATGAATATCCCCTTTGACCGTGGCAAGCACCACTTTCTCTTTCTTCTCATCCTGCTGTCCTGTTGCCGCCAGAGATTCCTTCAGAATCGTAAATGCCGCTTTTGCCGCCTCGGCGCTCATCAGGAGCTGGGGAAGAAATACAGTTCCCTTCTCAAAACCTTTCCCCACATTGTCCAGCGCAGGAATCAGATAGGTATTGATAATATCCAGCGGAGCCTGCTCCTTTACAAGCAGTCCCGTAATATGATGTGCCTCTTCCTTCAGACCTTTTTCGATCGCCCGGTTCAGCGGCATGTCCCCGGAAACAGCCGGGGATGCGGAGGACTCCGCGGCCTGACCCGCATATTTTGCAATGTAAGCCTCGCAGTTGCTGTCCAGATTCATCAGTGCGTGGTACGCATAATAGGACTTCATCATTTCCTCGGAAGAAGGGTTAATGATCCCGGCGCTCAGCCCGTTCTGCATAGCCATTGTATAGAAGTTCGCATTGATGACCGTACGGCTGGGCAGCCCGAATGAAATATTGGATACACCAAGCACTGTATTGACGCCAAGACCGTAACGCACTTTTTTCAGCGCTTCCAGTGTCACTTTTGCCCCTTCAGGATCCGAACTGATCGTCATAGCCAGAACGTCGATAACAATGTCTTTTTTTTGAATTCCATATTTAGCTGCCTCTTCTATGATGTGGCGGGCAATCTCCACTCGTCCCTCTGCAGTATCTGGAATACCACTCTCATCCAGCGTAAGGCCGATGACTACGCCTCCATACTTCTGGATCAGAGGAAATACGGCATCCATGGACTCCTGTTTCCCGCTGACAGAATTCACCATGGCCTTACCATTATAGATACGCAGCGCGGCTTCCATGGCTTTTGTATCCACGGTATCGATCTGCAGCGGCAGGCTGGTCACGCTCTGCAGTTCCACAAGGACATCCTGCATCATGGACGCCTCATCTATATCCGGCAGTCCCACATTTACATCCAGAATATGGGCCCCCATATCCTGCTGCATGATACCTTCTCTCAGAATATAATCCATGTCGTGCTCTTTCAGCGCCTGACGGAACTTTTTCTTTCCCGTCGGGTTGATCCGCTCTCCGATAATCTTTGAACCAGTCCCCAGACAGACCGACTTGCCATAAGAAGAGACTATCGTTATATCTTTCTGTATAATGGGCAGAGGCTCCATCCCGCGGCAGAGATCCACCATAGACTTTATATGTTCCGGTGTTGTGCCGCAGCATCCGCCTGCCACGGCCGCGCCCTGCCCTATAATCTTCTGCATGGTCATTGCAAAGTCCTGTGGCAGTACATCGTAGACAGTCTCTCTCTCTACCTGTTTGGGAAGTCCTGCATTCGGCTTCACGATTACCGGCAGGGACGTATATTCCAGGATCTGTTCCAGAATCGGAAGCATCTGGCCTGGCCCCAGTCCGCAGTTGATTCCCAGGGCATCCACCCGCAGACCTTCCAGCAGGGCCACAACCGCCGGTACATCCGCTCCTGTGAGAAGCTTTCCCCGCTCATCAAAAATCGTTGTCACAAATACCGGAAGGTCTGTATTTTCCTTCGCGGCAAGCACCGCAGCCTTCAATTCATAAGTATCACTCATTGTTTCAATATGTATCAGATCTGCTCCTGCCTCAGCCCCGTATCTTACAACCTCGCGGAATGCCTCATAGGCTTCCTCAAACTCCAGGTCTCCCATAGGCTTAAGAAGCTTCCCCGTAGGTCCGATATCCAGCGCAGTATACACCTGGCGTCCGTTTAACTCCGCCTGTTCTGCTGCTCTTTTTACATGTCCCACTGCGGAAGTCACAATATCACACAGGGAACAGCTGTCATCATGGAACTTCAGCGCATTGGCTCCAAACGTGTTCGTCAGTATAATATCGCTGCCGGCTTCGATATATTTCCTGTGAATCCCGGTAATTTTCTCAGGATGTGTCATATTCCAGGTCTCCGGCAGTTCTCCGGGTTTTAATCCGCCCGCCTGCAGCAATGTTCCCATTCCGCCGTCAAAAAACAGCAGTTCTTTTCCTAATCTGTCTAAAATCATACCTTATCCCTTCTGTAAGTACAGTCCTTCTTTTCACAGGCCTCACAGCCCTTAATGTGGCATTTTTCTTCTGTCCTGCTGGCACCTATCACCGCTGTCACAGACTTTGTCGGGGTCATCATATAACTGTCCGTCATTGTCAGGCCGATGGTCTTTGCACAGTCCAGCATCTGCATCAGCGGCGCCTGGTATCTGATATCAAAATCACCGTACCCCGGGCTGAACCTGGGCCTCAGAAAAAGCCCCTCCTCTGAAACTCTGCCGGCAATCTCTGCCTGGCACTCGTCGCAGTACTCTTCCAGCATAGCCGCTGCACAGGACTGCATAACCACCGCCTTTGCCATATCCGTTATCGACAGGCGGGCCAGCATCCTGTCAACTGCCGTCCCAAGCGTTGCCCCAAACAGAATGATCCTGCAGCACCCTCCTAAATATCGTCCCAGGTTTCTGCTCTGCATTTCCACCGTTCCTATTGTAAATCTGTCATCCGCCGTCTGCTGTAAATCAAAGATGCGATAGATGGATTTTCTGCCTGCCGCGTCCTCCAGATCCCTGAAGGAATCTTCAACCAGCGCAAACGTCTTATCATCTACCGCATGTTTTCCATATCCCAGATAACGGATGGCTTCTTTTGTCATATGATCCATCTGTTATAACTCCTAGCATTTAATAATTTCCGATAAATTACTCATAATCGCCTCTGCAACTTCTGGTTTGTTCATGGAATAAATGTGAATATTCCTCACACCATTGGCCAGCAGGTCAATAATCTGGTCCGTAGCATATGCAATCCCGGCCTGCTCCATCGCTCCCGGGCAGTCACCAAATCGGTCCAGAATGGCCTGAAACCGCCTCGGAAATACGGTTCCCGAGAGTTCGCAGCTGCGCTTCATCTGTTTCGCGCTTGTTATGGGCATAATTCCCGGCAGTACAGGTACGGTAATGCCGGCTTCACGAATCCGATACAGAAAATTGTAGTGGATGTCATTTTCAAAAAACATCTGCGTTGTAAGAAAATCCACACCACTGTCTACTTTCTCTTTCAGATACCTGATATCATCTGCTTTATGTTCATTCTCTACGTGGCCTTCCGGATAACAGGCTGCGCCGATACAGAAATCTCCATGTCTTCGGATCTCTTCTACAAGCTCCCATGCATAATGAAAACGGTCCTCTGAGGGAAACTGCATACCGGTCGGAATATCTCCCCGTAGCGCCAGAATATTCTCAATTCCCAGTTCCTTCAGGTTCTCAATTACACACCTTACCTCATCCTTTGTGGAGGACGCACATGTAAGATGAGCCAGGCTTTCAATTTCCAGTTCCTCTTTGATATGTTCTGCAATTTTTGCGGTGTTTTTACTGGTTCCGCCGCCCGCTCCGTATGTGACGCTTATGAAATTCGGCTTCAGGGCGGCTATCCTGTCTGTGGCCTCCTGCACCTTCTCATATCCGGCATCCGTCTTGGGCGGAAACACCTCAAATGATATATGTATACCGTTCTCATTCAGTCTGTCCTTTATCTTCATATTGCGCTTATTCTCCTGTATACTAAAAGGCCTGCGGCCGCCCTTAAAAGGGCAGCCATACGCTTTATTCTCCGATCAGGCTTTTGTATAATTCATCATACTGTCTTGCAGAGTTTTTCCATGAAAAATCTTTGTTCATGGCGCGCTCTACAATTTTATTCCAGTCACGTTTCTTATCGTAATAGATACGTTCTGCATAACGGATGGTATTCAGCATCTCATTCGCATTATAATTAGTAAAACTGAATCCCGTTCCGGTTTTTTCAAATTCATTGTACGGTTCTACTGTGTCCTTCAGTCCCCCTGTCTCCCTCACGATCGGAATGGTGCCGTATCGAAGGCTCATAAGCTGGCTCAATCCGCATGGTTCAAACAGTGACGGCATCAGGAACGCATCGCAGGATGCATAAATCCTATGGGACAAGTCCTCAGAATAAAAGATATTCGCTGAAACTTTCCCTGAGTATTTCCACGCAAAATGACGGAACATATTCTCGTATCTTGCATCTCCGGTACCGAGTACGACAATCTGCACCGCATCCTGACACAATTCATCCATAATGTAATCTACAAGGTCAAATCCCTTCTGGTCGGTAAGTCTGGATACCATACCGATCAACATTGTCCTGGAATCCTTATTCAATCCCAGTTCCTCCTGAAGGGCCAGCTTGTTTGCCACTTTATTCTTACGGAATGTATCGACCGTAAACTTCTTGGCAATCCTGGAATCCAGGAACGGACAGTATTCTTCATAGTCAAGACCGTTCACAATTCCGCACAGTGCATTATCTCTGGCTCTCATCAGGCCATCAAGGGCCTCTCCGTAAAATGGTGTTTTAATCTCTTCTGCATAAGTCTGGCTTACAGTTGTTACCTTGTCAGCATAAACGATCCCGCCCTTCAACAGGTTCGCGTCTTTGTATGCTTCCATCTTGTCAGGAACAAAATAGTACTCCGGCAGCCCCGTAATACTGCGTACAGTCTTAGTATCCCACACGCCCTGGAACTTCAGGTTATGTATTGTCATGACTGTTTTGATTCCCCTGTAATACTCTCCAAGATAACGGAAATTATCCAGGTATACCGGTATCAGTCCGGTCTGCCAGTCGTGGCAGTGAATCAGATCGGGGCGGAACCCAATGACTGGAAGAATGCTTAAAACCGCCTTTGAAAAAAATGCATACTTCTCGATATTCCACTTCGGATCCCCGTCATAAGGAGCAAAACCGCTGAAAAAATATTCGTTGTCGACAAAATAAAAAGTAATCTTGTCATACACACACTTTAAAATTCCGACATATTGATCCATTCCTGCTATATCCATATAAAAATGATCAACATATTCCAGCATATCTTTCCATTCCTGCTTCATGCAGCTATACTTTGGCAGCACTACCCTTACATCATACTTTTTTTTATCAAAATACTTGGGCAATGAGCCGACAACATCTGCTAATCCACCAGTCTTTATAAACGGAACACACTCTGAAGATGCAAATAAAATATTTTTCATAAACGAAACCCTCCACTTTCCTTGAGTTCTTTTCTAGCCATTTATTATTGACTATTATAACCCATTTCCTGACCAAAGGAAAGAATTATCTGTGCTTATACTCTAATTGAATGGTATCTGCAATCAGTGCGATAAACTCAGAATTTGTCGGTTTTCCCTTGCCGGTACTTACCGTATAGCCGAATAATTCGTCCAAAGTGTCTAATTTTCCGCGGTTCCATGCAACTTCAATTGCATGTCGGATTGCGCGTTCTACGCGACTTGATGTTGTCTGGTACTTTTTGGCAACCGTTGGGTATAATACCTTTGTGATTGCATTCAGAACATCCATATCCCCGACTGCCATCATTATGGCATCCCTCAGATAATGATATCCTTTGATATGAGCCGGTATCCCAATCTCATGCAGCATGTTTGTTACACGATTTTCCAGGTCCTCTTCTCTGATAGAGGTATTTGTGCTTCCCGATAATTCTTCATTTTTCTTATCGTGGTTTCGGAACACTTTTCTTACAGTTTTTATACGATTCAACAACATCTCATTATTAAAAGGTTTCATGATGTAGTAATTTGCGCCTTTGTTGAAAGCGTCTTCTGTAATTTTCTCCTGTCCAACCGCTGTTACGACAATGAAATCAGGGCGTTTTGTCATGGTCTTGTCTTGATTTATGCGTTCCATAACGGTTAATCCGTCCATTTTCGGCATAATTAGATCAAGAAGAACCACGTCTGGCTGTTGATTCTTGATGATTTGACACATCTCCTCACCGTTTTTAGCCTTTCCCACCACATTCAGTTCCTTGTCCATGTTGATAATTTCTTCAAGTAAATCCAAAATTCTCTCATTATCATCAGCGATGGCCACGTTTAAATGTTCCATAATCCCTCTCTCCTCTAAAGGACCCGGACTGAGATACGCCACTCGATTATTATATCTGTCAATGATTGCATAATCAAGGGTAATTTGTTGCTCTAATTCGACAAAGTGTGACCTCCAACATTCTCCAGCATATTTTCGATGAAAATGCCGTAGCCTTTTGTGGAATCCTGAACGAAAACGTGGGTCACCGCACCGATCAGTTTTCCATTCTGCAGAATGGGGCTTCCACTCATTCCCTGTATGATTCCGCCAGTCTTTTCAAGGAGTGCGGGGTCTGTCACCTGTATGACAAGTCCCTTGTTTACTTCGTGTCCAGAATAGTCGATATCTGTCACCTTTATGTTATATTCCTTGACTTCATTGTCGACAAAGCAACGTATCGTCGCATCTCCAATTTCTATCTCATCTTTGGATGCAACCTGCACCGGTATCTGTTCTGTGAATAATTCTTCTATCTTATCTACTGTACCATAAATTCCCGCATCTGTGTTCTTATTTATGGTTCCCAGTTTATTATATCCATTGTATACAATAATCCCCTCCATGCTGCCAGGAATACCATTCTCCCCCTTTTTAATCGAATGAATACTGGTCTTGTAAAGCGTACCGTCTGCAATAGACAGCAGCACGTTTGTATCCGTATCGTGGATTCCATGTCCGAGAGCGCCGAATTCACTGTTGCCCGTCAGAAAAGTAATTGTGCCAAGTCCCTGCACATTATCTCTCACCCAGATTCCCAGTTTATACTCGTCTGGCCCGCATTCCACCGGCTTTATTTTTACATCTATGGTCTCCTCCTCTCTTCTGAGCTGTAGGACAACCTCATCCTCATTCAGATTGCTTAGAACTTCCATCAGTTCCTTTTTGTTTTCAACGGCTTCTCCATTGATTCCGGTAATATAATCCCCGCTCCTGACCAGATGGCTGGCCGGTTCATATTCCACTCCGTCTGCGCCCTTAACATGATCTGTATCCAGCACCATAACACCATCTGTCTCCATATAAATTCCCACCGGCATTCCTCCGACAAGAACTGTATCTTCACTGATCGTTTCTGTACTGACTTCTGTCTTCTCTACCGCGTCCGCCGCAATCCACCCGAAATAACCTGAACAGGCAGATAACAGCAATGCGGACAGAAGCACAAGTGCTCTGTTCTGCCAGTGTTTCTCCATGCAACCACACCCTTTCTTCCTCCGAAAAATAAAAAACAGATACCAATTTGGTATCCGTTTTTAGTATGTGATTGCATGCTCTTTTTCACACTGGTATTATATTTCACGCTTTGCCATTTCTTTCATCTCGGCCGCGCTTTCCATGATCTTTCCGGTCACTTTTGCCCCGCCCAGAAGCCTTGCAAGCTCTCCAACGGATTCCTGTTCTTCCAGAAAGAGTATTTCTGTTTTTGTCATATTCGACTCTGCCAGTTTTTGTATCAGATAATGTGCATCGGCCATGGCAGCTATTTGTGGCAGATGCGTAATACAGATTACCTGCCTGCTCCGGCCGATCATATGCATCTTCTCCGCTACACGGCCGGCTGTGATTCCGCTGATTCCTGTATCTATTTCGTCAAAAATCAAAGTTGGTGTGTCTTCCTTATCTGCCAGCACTGCTTTCACTGCCAGCATGATTCTGGAAAGCTCACCACCTGACGCCACATTTGCCAGTTGTTTCACAGGTTCACCCGGGTTTGTTGAGATATAGAACTCGCCTTCGTCCATACCATTTGAGGTATAACCTTCCAGCCTGCCCACTCTCATTTCAAACTTTACGTCCAAAAAATTGAGATCAGTCAGCCCCTGCTTAATCTCTTCCACAAAAGTTTTTGAAGCTTCTTTTCTTGCTTTGCTCAGGGCATCCGAATACTTCTTTAATTTTTTTTCACTCTGTCTGTATTTTTCTTCCAGATCTGCAATATAGCTCTCATAATCTTTCAGTTCATTTAGTCTCTCTCTTTTTGTACTGCAGTATTCCAGTATATCGCTTACAGTATTTCCATATTTTGCTTTTAAATGATTGACAAGATTCAGCCTGTTTTCCGTCTCGTAGTATTCTTCCTCGGAAAACTCAAAACTTTTCGCATATTCTGATAATTCACGGTTAAAATCATTCAGGAGGCTGTCAATCTCCAGCAGCTGTCCGTAGAGGGCCGCTCCCTGTTCATCACATTCCTCCACATCCTGGAACGCACGGATTGCCCGGCTCAGCAGATCACTGGCATTGCCCTGGGCAGATTCGCTCGTAAACTGGTAGGCCTCCGCAATGCTTTCCGTAAAACGGCGGCTCTCTGTCATACGCTGATACAGAGCTTCCAGTTCATCATCCTCGCCTTCCTGCAGACTGGCCTCTTCAATCTCACCGATCTCAAATTCGGCGAGAGAAATTTCCTTCTTCCGGCTTTTTTCATCCATCCCGGACTCTTCCAATGCTTTCCTGCACCCTGTATACTCTTTAAATGCCGCTGCAACCGATTTTTTTAAACTTTCCACCTTATCCCTGGCATAGACGTCCAGAAGCGCCAGATGGTTCTTTTTATGCAGCAGCGTCTGATGCTCGTGCTGTCCGTGGATATCTATCAGCATACTCGCCACGTCTTTGAGCACGCCCATGTTGACAGTCTCCCCGTTGATCTTACTGATGCTGCGCCCTTCCATCAGTTTTCTGGACAGGATCAGCATACCCTCTTCCGGGAATATGTCCAGTGCTTCCAGCTGTGTCCGGACCGCCTCGTCCTCCACAGTAAAGGCAAGTTCTACCAGCCCGAACTGAGCGCCCTTGCGTAGCATATCCGCACTGTATCTGCCCCCCAGAGCAAGGCCTACAGAGCCCAGAATAATGGATTTCCCGGCTCCCGTCTCACCAGTCAGGATATTGAGTCCCGGCTGGAATTCTACTTCAATTTCATTAATTAACGCCAAATTTTTAACATGCAGATTTTGCAACATATGTTTTTCCTAATTCCCTTTAGACACAATCTTCCGAATCTTATCCATAACAGCTACTGTCTCATCCACGCTGCGGACCGCACACATAATGGTATCGTCCCCCGCTATGCACCCCACAACCTCTTTCCACTTCATGGCATCTACTGCGGCAGCTACTGCCATAGCCATGCCTGATACCGTTTTAATCACGAGAATATTCTGCGCCATATCCATGGAAATATAGCCGTCTTTTAATACACGGATGTACTTCTCGCTCATTCCGTCTTCCTCCGGCTTCAGGACTACATACTTCTGCCTGCCGCCGTCCACGGATACTTTTGTAAGCTTCAAATCCCTGATATCTCTGGACACCGTCGCCTGAGTCACCTTAAAACCTGCATTATTCAGACGCTCTGCCAGCTCCTCCTGGGTTTCGATATCATTCTGGCTGATTAATTCGATTATTTTTGCATGACGACTGACTTTCATAGTTCTAATTTCCTTTCATTTTCTTGCGCATTGTCTTCATAAAACTTTCCTTGCTGAGTTTAATCAGTTTTGTGGTCTCCCCCGACTTTTCGATCGTGATCTTGTCACCGGTCACCAGCGGTACGGTACTGGCACCGTCAAACGTAACGGTGGCATGCTCAATCTTGCCGTAACGTCCCTCACTGATCTCCACTTCGATGATGTCCTCTGCCGACAGTACAATACTGCTGGTGTTCAGGGCATGGGAACAAATTGGAGTAATGACAAACATGCTCGCGGTCGGCTCCACAATCGGACCCCCGGCTGAAAGGTTGTAACCGGTTGTCCCCGTAGGCGTGGATATGATGACCCCGTCCGCCTGATAAGTGTTGAGCAGTTCCCCGTTTACGGAGATCGTAAAATGAATCACCCGGAGCCCGCCCTCTCTTGTCACGACAATATCATTCATGGCAACATCATTCAGACGGCCTTCCACACTGCCGTGCATCATCATGCGCTCTTCGATTTCGGGTTTTGTATCAAACAGTCTGTCCAAAGCGCTTTTGAAGTCACGCAGTTCCACCTCAGTCAGATATCCCAACGTACCAAGATTGATGCCGAGAAGAGGGATATTGTACCCTTCCAGTTCTCTGGCCGCACGAATCAGCGTTCCGTCCCCGCCCAGGACAAGCGCGCATTCCATCCCTTCCGGAACAGTCCCCGGAATAATATGGCCGTCCTCATCCTTCTGGGAGAGTATGCCTGTTCTTCCATTCTGCTCCAGATAATCCAGGATTTCTTTTGTGATGCTGTAGTCAGCATCCTTCAGCTTATTCGTAATAACGTAAAAATTATCCATGGTACTCCTCTTACTTGGCCAATGTCTTAAATGCCTTATCAACTACAGTCACAAGGTCCACCCCAATCGCAGGCGGATCCCCCTCGCATTTGCGCAGGTGCAGCAGGTATTCAATATTACCTTCCGGTCCCTTAATCGGCGAGAAATTAATATTCAGCACTTCGAATCCAATGGAATTCGCATATCCTGCCACCTTCTCTATCACCTCATGGTGCGTGCTTTTTTCCCGTACCACCCCTTTTTTGCCAACCTTCTCCCGGCCGGCCTCAAACTGCGGTTTGATCAGTGCCACGATCTCCCCATCCGCTTTCAGATAACGGCGGATCGGTTCCAGCACTTTTGTCAGTGATATAAAAGACACGTCTATGGATGAAAAATCCACAGGCTCCCCGATATCCGCCGGTGTCACATAGCGGATGTTGGTCTTCTCCATGCAGACAACCCGGTCATCCTGCCGCAGCTTCCAATCCAGCTGGCCGCGCCCCACATCTATGGCATACACTTTTACCGCACCGTTCTGCAGCATGCAGTCTGTAAATCCTCCTGTGGAAGATCCCACATCCGTACAGACCTTTCCTTCCACAGTTACGTCAAATTCAGCAAGGGCCTTTTCCAGCTTCAGCCCACCGCGGCTGACATAGGGCAGAGTATGCCCCTTAACCTCGATCTGAACATCCTCCTGGAAAGAAGAGCCGGCCTTATCTTCTCTCTGCCCATCCACGAAAACACTGCCCGCCATAATAATGGCCTTTGCCTTTTCCCTGGACTCTGCCAGATTCCTTTTTATCAGTAACACATCTAATCGTTCTTTCATCTTACTCATTCCTTATCGTCACATAGTCTGTAATCACCTGTTTTACGATGCTCTCGCAGTCCAGCCCGACCTCATGGCGCAGGACTTCCACATTCCCGTGCTCCACATAATCGTCGGGTATCCCGATGTTAAGAACGTGTACACCCAAACGCGCGCGTGACGCATACTCCAGCACGCGCTCACCATAGCCGCCGGATAACACATTCTCCTCAATCGTAACAAACAGCTCATGCTCTTCTGCCATCCGCTCCAGCATCTCTGTATCCAGCGGTTTTACAAAACGGGCATTCACAAGGCTGCAGCTATAACCTATATCCTTCAGGCTTAAGCGTACTGCCTCCGCCACAGCCGCCATATGCCCCACAAAGAAAAGAACAATATCCTCTTCCTCAAAGAGGACCTCGCTCTTCCCATATACGACAGGCGCGCGGAATTCTTTCAGGCCCTCATAGGCCTCTCCTCTCGGATACCGCAGGGCAATGGGATATCCAAAATCCACCGCATATCTGACCATGTCGGCCATCTCCCACCGGTTCTTCGGAGACATAATAGTCATATTCGGAATCGTCGCAAGAAAAGACAGGTCAAAAAGCCCCTGGTGCGTCTCTCCATCGCTCCCCACCAGACCGCCTCTGTCCACAGCCAGCACCACCGGCAGTTTCTGCAGGCAGATATCGTGGATCGCCTGATCGTAAGCCCTCTGCAGGAAAGAAGAATAAAGCGCCACAACCGGCTTCATGCCGCCCGCCGCAAGCCCCGCCGCAAAAGTCAGGGCATGCTCCTCCGCAATACCCACATCAAAAAAACGTTCCGGATAATACTTCTGAAAACGGTGCAGCCCGGTTCCGTCAGCCATAGCTGCAGTGATAGCCGCCACTTTATTGTCATGTCTGGCAATATCACAGATCACCTTGGAAAATACGTCTGTATAACTGTCCTTTACCGCAGCATCTTTTGCCTTGCCGGTCTCCACGTCAAAAGGGCCCGTCCCATGATAAAGTGCCGGATTCTCTTCCGCCGGCTCATATCCTTTGCCTTTTTTAGTCAGCACATGAATAAGCACGGCATGGTCCACACGCTTTGCCTCGTTCAGTGTCTTATACAGCTTTTTTACATCATGTCCGTCCACCGGTCCCAGATAGGTGATTCCCATATCCTCAAAAAACATGCCCGGCACAATCAGCTGTTTGATGCCGCTCTTTGTCTTTTTCATCTGGTTTACGATCTTCTCGCCCTGTACCGGAATCTTCAGCAGTGTATCCTCCACACCTTTTTTCAGCCCTGTATAGGCCTCTGCTGTGCGCAGACCGTTCAGATATCTGGACATGCCTCCCACATTTTCCGATATGGACATGTTGTTGTCATTCAGTACAATAATAAAATTGCTTTTCAGCCTGGAGGCATTGTTCAGCGCCTCATATGCCATCCCGCCTGTCATCGCACCGTCTCCGATGATGGAAACTACATAATGCTCTTCCCCCAGAATATCTCTGGCCGCCACATAGCCCAATCCGGCGGAAATAGATGTGGAGCTGTGTCCGGTATCAAATGCGTCACATTCACTTTCCTTGCGCTTAGGAAAGCCACTCATGCCGCCGTACTTGCGCAGGTCGTCAAATCCTGCCCTGCGTCCGGTCAGGAGCTTATGAGTATACGCCTGGTGTCCCACGTCCCAGATCAGCTTGTCCCCGGGCAGATCAAACGCCAGATGCAGGGCCATCGTCAGTTCCACAACGCCCAGATTGGAGGCCAGATGGCCGCCTGTCCTGCTGATCTTCTGGATCAGGAACTCCCGGATCTCTTCTGCCAGCTGATCCAGATCCTCAGGCCCCAGCTCTTTTATATCATTTTCCTTTTGAATCTTTTCTAATATCATAAGGAATCCCTCTCTATCTGCTTCTGTTTATCAGAGACTCCAGCAGTTGTGCGAGATACTCGTCCGGAGCCCCCAGGCTCTCCATCTGCTGCAGCGCCTCGCGGGAAATCTTTTCAGACAGCGCTTTTGCACCGTCGATTCCCTTCCATGTCACATAAGTTGTTTTTTCGTTCTTCTCATCACTGTGTATCGGTTTGCCCAGCTCTTCAGCGGTACTGGTCACATCCAGAATATCATCCTGGATCTGGAAAGCCAGGCCTACTTTACCTGCAATCTCTTCCACTGCATTCACCTGCTCCCGGGCGGCGCCCGCCAGCACTGCCCCGATCATCATGGAAGCCTCAATCAGTGCCCCTGTTTTCAGCTTGTAAATAAAATTCAGCTTTTCACCGGAAATCTGATCTCCTGTAGACTTCACATCTACTACCTGTCCGCCAATCATACCGTATATCCCGGCCTTTCCCGCCAGGATCTGCAGGGCTTTTCCTGTCTGCAGGCTCTTCTCCGGTTCCATGTCAAAGGCTTTGGCAGCTGTCTCAAAAGCACAGTTCAGCAAGGCATCCCCTGTCAGAATGCCTATATCCTCCCCATACATCACATGCGTTGTCTTTCTTCCCCGGCGGTAGTCGTCATTGTCCATGGCCGGCAGGTCATCGTGCACCAGGGAATAGGTATGGATCATCTCAATTGCAGCCATAAACGGCTCGATCCTGGTTCCGCAGCCTCCGAACAGACGGTACGTCTCCTGCATCAGCATCGGACGCAGCCGCTTGCCACCGGCCATAAGGGCATATTCCATTGCCTCCATGATGACTGTTTGATATCCTTCACCAGCGGGAAGATATGCCTTAAGTATCCTTTCAATCGCTTCAACTTTGGTCTGATACGTTTCTTTAAAATTCATGGGTTTCTCCATCCTCATCCAGTATCTGCACTTTTTTCTCGACAGTATCAATTGTCTCATTGCACTGCTTCAGCATGTTCATTCCCTTCTGGTAGAGCTGGAAAGACTCTTCCAGAGTAATGTCCTCTCCTTCCAGTCTTGCAACCACCTCGTCCAGTCCTTCAAAAAGCTCTTCCAGAGAAGGCTGCTTTGCTTCTGTCTTATTCTTCTTTTCTGCCATCTGGTTCCTCCTCGATTTCCCGGACTTCTGCCTGCACACTTCCATCCGTCATATAAACTCTGATGCTGTCGCCCTGCTTTACCTGGCGGACAGACTTTATATTAATGCCTCTGTCCCCTTCCACATAGGAATATCCCTGGTTCAGTTTTGCCAGGGGGGACAGACCTTTCATCTGCTCAACATAGATCGCAAACTGGTGCCGCCTTTTCTCAAGGCTGCCCTCCATCAGAAGCCGGAGCCACTGCTCCAGGTCCACAGCCCTCTGGCGCTTTTCCATCAGCTTTTGGCGCGGATGCGCAAGCTTCAGCTTCATGGCCGCCTGTCTGCTGTTCACCCGTTCCTGAGATATCCTCTGCATCATAGACCGTCTCAGCCGGGCCTCGTATTCACGCATGGCGCCAGCCGTTCCCAGATACTCATATACGGCCAGTTCTGCAGCCGCAGATGGTGTGGGTGCCCGCAGGTCTGCCACATAATCCGTAATGGTTGTATCCGTCTCATGGCCTACAGCCGATATCACCGGCACACGGCAGTGAAAGACAGCACGTGCTACTTCTTCTTCATTGAACGCCCACAGATCTTCTATGGATCCGCCGCCGCGCCCTACAATCATAACGTCAACGCCCTTCTTCTCCAGCGTCTCAATGCCCCGGACGATGCTCGCCGCCGCTCCTTCCCCCTGCACCTGCGCTGGATACAGGATCAGTTGCACATACGGATTCCGCCGCGTGGCAATATTAATAATATCCCGGACGGCTGCACCCGTAGGAGCCGTTACGATCCCCACTGTTCTCACATATGCAGGTATGGGCTGCTTATACTCCCGGGCAAACATTCCCATCTCCTGCAGTTCCCGCTTCAGGGCCTCAAACTTTTCATATAAGAGTCCTGCCCCGTCCAGAATGATTTCTTTTGCATAAAGCTGGTACCTGCCGTCCCTCTCATAAACACTGACGGATCCCAGCACAATTACCTGCTGGCCTTCCTGCATACGAAAAGAAAGCCCTGACCGTGAGCCTGCGAACATGACACAGGCCATCGTGCCGGACTCATCTTTCAAAGAAAAATATATATGCCCTGATGTATGATATTTACAATTGGACACTTCACCCTTTACATAAATTCTGTTCAGCATGAAGTCCTGGGTAAACATATTTTTGATATACGCATTTACCTGCTTTACCGTATAGACATTACGCATGCCCTGCCTCCTAGTCTGTCAGTTTTGCAAGTACTCCGTTCACAAAAGAAGGACCCTCTTCACCGCTGAATCTCTTCGCCAGCTCGACGGCTTCGTTGATTGCAACGCCTTCAGGAACATCCTCATCCCACTTCATCTCATAAGTTGCAAGACGAAGGATTGTCAGATCCACCTTGCTCATTCTTGTAGTCTTCCACCCAGTCGTCTTCTCATTCAAAATCGCGTCAATCTCTGGTACTTTTTTTACAATTGCTTCAAATTTTTTCGTTATGTATTCTTTATCTTCTTCTGTAGCACTTGACAGATTCTCAAAGTATAACGCCAGATGCTCCGGCATATCTTCCATCTCGTTAAATTCTATCTGAAACAGCATCTTAAAAATATGCTCTCTAAGTTCTCTTCTTACCATATTGGCTCCTTTCAACTGACATCCCCAAACTCTGCAGCCGCAATGTACAGCCACCTTCCGGCGCTGCCCTGCTTCGGTCCATTAAATAGAGTTTTGCTTGCGAAACTCGCGCCTGCGGCGGTCGCATAGTGATGTCTACCTCATACGCCGCAGTACGCATCCCGCCCGGAGGGCTTTTTTATCTTATAGGTGAACTTCCTATAAGATAAAGAAAAGGATGCCTTACGACATCCTTTATTATACTACACACCTGCCATTCTTTGCAACGAAAAGGTTATTCCTGGCTTTCCATTTCCACACCTGCAACCTTAATGTTCACATCGGCCACTTCCAGTCCGGTCATGTTCTCAACAGCATTCTTGACCTTTTCCTGCACTTTGGTAGAAATCTCCATGATGCTGTAATTGTACTTCAGGTTCAATGCCAGGGAAACCGTAACCACGCCTTCCAGCACGTCCACCTTCACACCTTTGGAAAGATTCTTCATCCCCAGTTTGCTGACCAGCTCATTGGTGATGTTGCCTGCCATGGACGCCACGCCTTCCACTTCTGTAGCCGCAAGTGCCGCAATGATTGCGACCACTTCATCTGCAATCTTGACTTCTCCCATGTTGGAATCGTTCTGTATTGTATAAGTATTTCTTTCGTCCTTTGCCATCGTAAAAACCTCCTGTTGGTTTAATCTCTTTAAACATTATAACAAATATCCCCCTGTTTGCAAAGGGAAATATCAGGAACGCCCAAATTCGGAGAGCTTCAGGTCCTTGTTTCTGTCCAGGGTCATCCGAATGCTCCATTCATGTGCAAAGAGCAGCAGCGGCCTGTCCTTTAAGTCTTTGATTTTCTTCATATCAGAGGTGCCGATCAGCCTGTCCATATCCACCTCTTCATTCTCAATCCAGCGGATATGTTCATAGGGCAGGTTTTCCAGCCTGATCTCCACGTTATATTCATTCTCCAGACGGTATTTCAGGACATCAAACTGCAGAACGCCGACCACGCCGACGATTATCTCTTCCATACCGGTATTGAACTCCTGGAAGATCTGTATGGCGCCTTCCTGCGCGATCTGGTTGATCCCTTTTACAAACTGTTTCCGCTTCATTGTATCCACCTGCCGCACTCTTGCAAAATGCTCTGGTGCAAATGTGGGGATCCCCTCATAGGCAAACTTTTCTTTGGAAGTCGTCAGCGTATCGCCGATTGAAAAAATGCCCGGATCAAATACTCCGATGATATCACCGCCGTACGCTTTTTCGATCATCTTCCGCTCGCTGGCCATCATCTGCTGTGGCTGAGAGAGGCGCACTTCTTTCCCTCCCTGAATATGGGTGACAGACATACCCGCCTCAAATTCACCGGAACAGATACGCATAAAAGCAATCCTGTCCCTGTGTGCTTTATTCATATTCGCCTGTATCTTGAAGACAAAGGCGGAAAAGTCTTTCTCTGTCATGGGGTCAATCTCCCCATGGTCAGACATTCTCGGAAGCGGAGAGCTGGTCATCCCAAGAAAATGCTTCAGAAACGTCTCAACACCAAAATTGGTAAGGGCAGAGCCGAAGAAAACCGGTGAAAGCTCGCCTTTGCTGACCAGCTCCTGGTCAAACTCTGCTGCTGCGCCGTCCAGGAGTTCTATCTCCTCCTCCAGTGTCACCTTCGCCTCTGTCCCAAGTATCCAGTCCAGCTCCGGATTCTTTGCATCTATCTTTTTCACTTCCCCAACGGTCGTCCCCTTATTCGTATCAGAGAACAGTTCCACTTCCATCTTCTGCCTGTCATATACGCCTTTAAATGCCTTGCCCGAGCCGATCGGCCAGTTCACAGGGCATGTTGCAATTCCCAGCTCTTTCTCGATATCATCCAGCAGATCGAAGGTATCCTTTGCTTCTCTGTCCATCTTATTGATAAACGTAAAAATCGGGATATGTCTCATGACGCAGACCTTAAAAAGCTTTCTGGTCTGAGCCTCCACACCCTTGGAAGCATCGATCACCATCACCGCAGAATCCGCGGCCATCAGTGTCCGGTACGTATCTTCAGAGAAATCCTGATGTCCCGGGGTATCCAGGATATTGATACAGTATCCGCCGTAATTAAACTGAAGAACGGAAGAAGTGACCGAAATACCTCTCTCCTTCTCAATCTCCATCCAGTCTGACACCGCATGCTTTGCCGTCGCTTTCCCCTTTACGGACCCTGCCTGGTTAATTGCCCCGCCGTACAGCAGGAACTTTTCGGTCAGCGTCGTCTTTCCCGCATCCGGGTGGGATATAATCGCGAACGTCCTTCTCTTTTTTATTTCATTTGTAATCTCTGACATATCTGTAATCTCCTGTTTTCGTCTCTTTTATGTAACCTGCTCTTTTATCCGTTGTTTTGTCACATTTCAGCACATTAAATAAGTTTAACATAAGACGGAATCACCTGCAATTGTTTACTGGAAATATTCTTCCCACTTTTCCAGAATTATACTGCCTGTTTCAAAAAATATCCTGATTTACAGGCAGCATATGTATCTGTGCGGCAACCTCTTACTCGCCTTCTGCTGTTCCGCCTTCGTGAATCGGCGTGATTACAACATTTTCAGGTGCAATATCGGTCTTTCTCGTGATGATATCTTCGATCTGGGCCCGGTTTGCATCCGTCAATTCTGCGCTGTCCACAACAATGTCCGCAGAATCTGCCGTAAGGCTTACAACTGCATCTGAAAATCCTTTGGAAGCCATCAGTGTCTCAACAGCAACCTCCTGCTCAGACAGCTCTGTCATCTTAACCATCTGTGCAATCGCATCCTGCTTCTCTTCATCGCTGATATTCGTGTTATCGATGATCGACTGCAAAGTTTCTTTGTTCTGGGCGCGCACCTGTTCTCTGGCTACTTTGGCCTGTGCAACCGTGGTGTCAGCACCGCTGTTTGTCAGCACGGCCTCGCCGGGTGTTCCTTCTATTTCGGAATCATTGCTTGCAATGTCGCCGGAGCCTGTTTCCAGGTCTTCCTCCGAAATATCGAGCAGCTCCTTATTTGCCAGGTCTGCATTTGCCTCTGTCGTACCTTTGTCTGACTGTCCAAACAGCCGTCCTGAGTAATTCAGGTATCCGGCGATGGCAATCATAACTGCCAGTGTGGTAATGATGATCTGATTCTTCTTAAATAAACGCTTCACTTGGAATCCTCCTTTTATGTATCAGTCCTTTTCATTATTTTTATTTTATGCGCCTCTACACCGAATAATGCCTGGATTGCCTCAGTTATATTCTGCACTACAACCGCATTGTCTCCCCCCTCTGCAACCACGAGCACCCCGGCTATTTCCGGAGTCAGTTCCTTGCTCACATAAGGTGACTGGGAACCGTCCGATCCCTGTTCATAAATGCTCGTCTTATCCGTCGTCCTTTCTTCCACATTCCGGATGCCCCCGGAGCTGTCTTCCTCCTCCGAATTCTGGCTGCTGCTCTGCTGATCCTTCTCCACGATCTTCTGACCGGAAGATTTCAGCGTTATCATCACCTCTGCCTTTCCCACCCCCTGTACATATTCCAGTGCTCTCGCAACCCGTTTTTCAAGGTACTGCTCGTATTCCTCATCTGTATTTACATAAGAAGCAGCACTGTCGTTTCCGCTGTCCTTACTGTCATCCGAGGCGCTTCCCTTCTTTTTATTGGATGTAGGAATTGCAATTACTACCAGAAGAATCCCGACCAGAAGAAGGATCAGCAGCTGGTTTTTCTGTGGAAGCATCTTCTTACCCTTTATTTTGCTCAGGATATCTTTCCATTTATTCTCCAACCTGTATCTCCTCCACTTCTATTCCGTTTTTGTCACCTTCCGCCTTTTGTTCCTCCTGCCCGTACTCTTCCGGAAGAAAATCCAAAATATCCAGGTCTTCAAAATAGCTCTTCTGCTTTTCTATTTCTTTCCTCTCCATCTCGTATTCCTGGCTGTGGTAAAGATCATAAAATCTGGTTTCTATCCCCGTCAGCTTCAGTATAGGAGTAAGCATCAGCAGTATCATCACCATTCCCGAAAAGAACTGTACATACTTTTTGTACCCCTTTCCCGGTATGATCTGCAGTACGGCAGTCACGATCACCAGATAAAATGCAAGGTTCTGTATCCACTCATATATATAGTCAAACATCTGTCCTCCTTTACCCGGCTTAAGTTGTGCTTGCCGTAACAACAGCGATGGTCAGAAGGAACAAAAGCCCCGTGGAAAATACGACCTTCATAAGAAGTTCATACCCCTGGCTCACGCTGCTGATGCAACCCGTGATCCGTTTATCCGACACCGGCTGAACCAGCGCGGCTGTCAGTTTATACATAAGTGTCATCAGCAGCATCTGGACAATCGGTACGGCACAGATCGCAATCATGACTGCAGCTCCCGCCATTCCAATCCCGTTTTTAATCAACACCGCCGTCCCCAGCACTACATCCGTCACACCTCCGATTGCATTGCCAATTCCAGGTATGGCCTCCGCTGTCTTTGTAATCGCACTGCGCTTCAACGTATCTATAGCTGGAGCAAGCATTCCCTGGATGATATTGATTCCGATGACGCAGGTTACAAGCGTTTTTAATATCCACGACACCAGCTTGTTCAGAAGTTCTGCAAACTGTGAAAGATATTCCTCCCCTGCCAGGTAATTCAGCACCTGCACCATAATATAGATATTTACAATCGGGAGCAGAAACCTTAAAATCAGTACTTCCACTATATAGATAAGAAACAGTACAATGTTATAAAAAATCAGCGAGCTGCTGCTTCCCGAGGCTATGGCGACAGCCAGAAAATAGCTGGGGCACAGCACCCGCATAAAATCCAGAAGCGTCTCCAGATGCCCTTCGATACCGCTCATGGCAATGCGGAAGGCATTCAGGCACATCGTAATCAGAAGCATGTATAAAACATAAAAACTGATCTCCGACACCTGTTTGTTCTGAAACGCATTGGAAAAATTAGTAAAAATTGCTGCAATAATGGCAATCAGCAGCATATATGCAAGATTCTGGCGGTTATACCTGAACTCATAGGCAAACTGATCTGCTAAAAACTCCATAATCAATTCCCCTGCATTTTTACCGTCTCCATCTATCAGAGCGCTGACCAGGCTCTTAAAATCCATTTTTTCTTCTGGGAATATTTTCTGAAGACTGTCATCTATCTCCGAAAAATCAAATTCCGAAAACAGCCTGTTCTCGGTATCGCTTTCCACAGCCTCATAGTCTACAGTTTCCTCCTCAGCGTGTACAGTTATACAACTTCCGCAGGTCCCAGCCAGACCAGACAGAAATACCGATATCAAAAACAGTATGCAGCCCAGCCATTTCTTCCCCCCTTTCATGCCAGAAACTCCCTGATAGTCTCCAGAAGTGCGAGCAATACCGGCATACCCAGAGCCAGTATCGTCAGCTTGCTGAAAATCTCAATCTGAACTGCGATGGTCTGATATCCGGCATCCTTGCAGACGCTTGAAGAAAACTCGGCTATGTAGGTGATTCCTATCATTTTCAGCATAGTTGCGATATAGCTGGTATCTATCTTTATATACTGATTCACCTGTTCTACCGTCCGTACAAACAGCTCAAGCCTGTCTACAATACAGGCAAAAATAAGAATACTGATAGCCACACTCATATAGATTCCATATTCCGACTTGCCGCTTTTAAACTGAATCGACAGCAGTGCGCCTATTACGCCGATAATTCCGATCTGAATCATGCTCACATATAAGCTCCCCTTTCGTAACAGTTCAGACTTGTCTGAACTGTTCCCCCCTTTCCTGCACGCTGCCGCAGCTACAAAGAAAACAACTGTTTAATGGATGTAAATAAATCGTATATGTATGGCAGTACCCATGACAGTACAAGTATCAGCCCCGCAAAGCTTGTAAGAAATGCCTGTTCATCCCGCCCGCTGTGCTTCAGCACCTGGCTCAGAATAGAGACCAGTATTCCGACAGCTGCAATTTTGAATATCAGATTTATGGTCATGGAATCCTCCCGTCAGTTATATTAGTATGACAACCAGAAAAATTCCTCCCATCACGCCAAGACAGTTACCGATTCTTTTCTTTGCTGCCATCCCTTCCCTTACTTTTTCAATTTCCAACTCCAGCCTGTTCAAATAAAGCTGCATGGTCCTGCTGGATGTGTCCCCATCCAGCTGTCCCAGAAATGTCCCCAGTTCTTTCAGCTGTATGGAATGGGCGCTCTTAAGATGAATCTCGCCGAGGTATCGGTCTATCGACCGATTCCATATTTTTGCGAACTCATCCTCCTCGCGTTCTTCCACCTGTCGTTCCATCACCCGCAGCCATTTCCGGTAAGGCTCTTTTACCCTCACTGCTACTCTTCCGAATATCTCTCCCAGTGGTGCATTGGAATATTCCAGCTCTCCTTTCAGCATATAAACAATATGCCTGATATAGAGAAGCTTTTCCAGATACCGCTGGAGCTCTGTTCCATAAGCGATCCCCGCCCCCGTCGTTGCCCCCAAGATTAACAGGCATCCTATAAATCTCTGCATAGCAGGCTCCCCCGTTCATTATAAACTTCCCGCACCTCCCCGGGTCTTTTCTCATTGCCAAGTATGATATAGCGTTCAAACCCGCGTTCTCTGATCAGCTTGCCAAGCACAGGCTTATCTGCCGCCTCATCCATTGACAGACCATGTACACTTGCGATCATTTTGCAGCCGCACTGCATCGCATACTCAATAGCATGTACATCCTCCGGAGAACCGATCTCGTCCACAGCAATCACCTGGGGTGCCATGGAACGTATCAGCATAATCATCCCCTCCGCCTTCGGACAGCAGTCCAGTACATCGGTGCGCATTCCCAGTTCATTCTGGGCAACACCCAGATAGCAGCCGCCGATCTCCGAACGTTCATCCACAACACCCACCGTACATCCCTTAACATACATATTTCCGTCCGATATCTGCCGGATCAGATCCCGTATCAGCGTTGTTTTTCCACAACAGGGCGGAGAAATCACCAGAGTATGGCATACCTGGCGGTTCTTTGTAATATAGGGCATGACCTTGTCCGCACAGCCCAGAATCTCATGGGACATTCTTATGTTCACAGAAGAAATATACTGCAAATTCTTCACTTTATCGCCTTCCAGTATCGCTTTTCCCATCACACCCACGCGATGCCCTCCTTCAATCGTAATAAATCCCTGTCTCATCTCATGTTCATAAGCATACAGTGAATAGTGGCTGATATATTCCAGCGTCTCCCGTATCTCCTCTTTCGTGATCAGGTACCCCTGCGGCTCTCCCGATGGAGGACGCCTTTCCTCATTGTCATAAATCAGAATAAGAGGCTTCTCAATCCGCATCCGGATTTCCTGTACCTTCTCAAAATCCAGTCCCTCCGCTTCCACAACAGAACGGACCGACTTCGCAAGCACCTGCAGGACCTGCTGCTTTCTGTTAACTTCATTCATCTTGTCCACCTCTTTAAACAATATATGTCCCCTTTCCAAATTTATGACTTGAAAATCCGGACTTGTGCAGGGGGAGACGCAGATGCAGGCACACATGGG
>LDAQ01000125.1 GCA_001028025.1 Faecalicatena fissicatena
CTACTCAACAATCCCGATTTAATCTTTCCAACAGGAAATTTTGATGTTATAATAGCATACATATGCAGCAAAAAGGAGAAAATGTATCATTGATACATTACTTGTGCGGACTATGTTTGGTTATGTAACGATATGTGAGCCTGAGCTCAAAGTTAAAGATTTAAGAAAATATAAAGCATATTACTGCGGACTGTGCCGGACGCTGAAAGAGCGTTTCGGAGGTCTGGGGCAGATGACCCTGACCTATGACATGACGTTCGCAGTTATTTTGCTGACTTCATTATATGAGAGTGAAACCAGATTCTCCAGCCACCGCTGTAAGGTTCATCCTGTGAAGAAGCAGAACATGCTTCAGAATGATGTGACAGAATATGCGGCCGACATGAATGTGCTTCTGGCCTATTACCATATGAAGGACGACTGGGAGGATGAGAAGAAGATCAGCGGATTTGCCGGATTTCACGCTCTCAAAGGCAGGGCGGAGAAGGTCGTAAAGAAGTATCCAAGACAGAGCCGTGTCATTGAGGAAGAACTGAAAGCTCTTGCAGCTTTTGAAAAAGAGGAAACGCAGGATATTGATCGGCCTGCCGGGTGCTTTGGCAGGCTAATGGCGGAGATGTTCGTATTCCGGGAAGATCTCTGGGAGGGAAGGCTCCGCAAGATGGCCTTTTACCTCGGTAAGTTCATCTATATTATGGATGCTTACGAAGATCTGGAGAAGGATATTAAGTCCGGAAGCTATAATTCACTGAAGGAATTAAGCGGGAGAGAGGACTATGAGGAGCGGTGCAAGGAGCTGCTCTGTATGATGATCGCAGAGTGCAGCGCGCAGTTTGAACTGCTTCCCTGTCTATTAGATGTAGACATTCTCCGGAATATATTATATGATGGTGTGTGGACCCGTTATCGTAAGATGCAGGAACAAAAGAAGAAAAGTGAGGATAATCAGAATGGCAAAGAATCCATATGATGTGCTGGGAGTTTCCCAGAGTGCATCGGATGAGGAAATAAAAAAAGCATACAGGGATCTTACAAGAAAATATCATCCGGATGCGAATGTAAATAATCCGCTGGCTGATCTGGCGGAAGAAAAGTTTAAAGAAGTACAGGAAGCCTATGATGTAATTATGAAAGAACGGGAACAGGGCGGCGGTTATGCCGGCTATGGATCCGGCAGCGGCTCAGGCGGCTATGGCTACGGATACGGCGGTTCGTCAGGCGGTTACCAGCAGAGCAGCGGCCCTCAGAATGCAGAGATGCAGGCTGCCGTCAATTATATCAATTCAAGACGTTATCAGGAAGCGGTCAATCTGCTGAACCGCATGCCCCAGCGTGATGCGCAGTGGTATTATCTGAGCGCGGCAGCCAACATGGGCATGGGCAATAACGTGCTGGCAAAGGACCATGCGGGCCAGGCGGTCAATCTGGATCCCAATAATCCGCAGTACCGTCAGCTTCTGAACCAGCTGGAGTGGAACAGCCAGCGGTATCAGAACAACCCTTACGGGGGTGGGTACGGAAGCGGAAACCAGTCCTGCGGTACAGGCAATCTTTGTTGTGACCTGTGGTGCGCGGACAGCTTATGTGAATGTATGGGAGGAGATCTTTGTTCATGCATGTAAAGGCAAAGAAGATGGCTTTCGGAGGATTGCTGCTGGCATTGACAATTGTCTGTATGGTGCTGGGCAGTGTGATAGAGTCAAATACCTTATTTCTGCTTGCGGCGGCGTCCTACTTTGTGGGAATTATTATCCGGGAGACAGGAATGCGGACAGGGGCGGCTTTTTATATCGCGGCAGTGCTGCTCGGATTTATTGTGGCGCCCAATAAACTTTATGTTATTTCCTTTGCGGCCATGGGCTTTTATATACTTTTTATTGAACAGACATTTGTAATGCTGGGCCGGACGACGGCCAAAGTAAACAGAAAAGTGCTGTTCTGGGTAATAAAGTACCTTGTTTTCAATATTTTATACATTCCTGTGCTGATTGCATTTGAGCAGCTTTTGTTTGGCAGGAATCTTTCCGCCGTGTGGACGGTTGGCCTGATTGCCGCAGGACAGGTGGGACTGTGGATCTATGACAGAGCATATGAGTATGTGCAGAGACATCTGTGGAGCAAGCTGAGAAAACGGCTTTTTTAAGGGTTCCATATAATAGAATACAGAGATGGTATCTATTCCCGGTATGGTTGAAAAATGCATATCGGGATTTTTTTTGCTGATTTTAAATCCTTTTGGGTACAAAAAGGATTATATTGAGAGTAAGACGTTTTACGAAAAGAGGAAGGGGGAGCGTTTTTTGGAGGACAGAGAACTGATCAGGCGGATTCAGAGCGGACAGAAAGAATATCTGAATGAAATTGCGGAGAAATACTACGATGACATTTATTATTTCTGCTGTTATCAGACCGGCAGCCGGGAAGATGCCTATGATCTGGCGCAGGAGACGTTTCTCCGTTTCATACGTTATGCAGAGCATTACCGTTACAGTAATCTAAAAGGGTATCTTCTGACTATTGCCATGAACCTGTGCAGGAGTTATTTCCACGGGACAGGGCGGACGCGCACTGTTATAGGGGCGGGGGAACACATAGAGGCGAATGGGGCAGGTCAAGGCGGACCAGCTGTCCGCGAAGAGGCAGAAACAGGCGGGCGGGAACTGGATACTACCGCACAGGCCATTGAGGTGATGGAACAGAGCAGGCTTTTGACCGAAGCACTTATGAAGCTTCCGGACATGCAGCGGGAAGCAGTACTCCTGCATCATTTTTATGGCTACAAAAACAGGGAGATTGCCCATATGACAGGGGCATCCTGCGCGACGGTAAAGTCCAGGGTAAATCAGGGACTTGGAAAGCTGCAGCAGCTTTTGAACAGGGAGGATTTCTATGAATAGACAAACAGGAGGGGAATTCTGGAGATTCCCATTGGATGAAAGAAGAAAGAGTGAAAGCCTGCGGCGGATTCGGCAGGAAGGAGAAAACAAGCAGATCCGGCAGTGTCCGTCTCTGGCAGCAAATATCCTGAGCCAGCTCAGGTTCCAGACATGGAAGTACTGGACTGTGCAGGGAGCCATTCTACTTGCCGCCATGGCTCTGGTCCTCTATCTTGGAAATAAAGGGGCAGATGGAGAGGAGGCCATAGCTGTCTGCGCCGTATTTCTGGTGTTTGCGGGAAACATAAGCCTGAGCGGCCTGGGCCGCCTTTTTTCCAGGAACATGGCAGAACTGGAGCAGACACTGTACCTGAACCTGAAACAGATGGTCTGCATTCAAATGCTGTTTGGCGGCGTTGCAGATTTGTTAGTATTAGGAATTGTTGTAGGAATTGCAGGAGGGCAGAATGACGCCGGCACAGGAGCGTATCTATTGTATATGCTGGTTCCGTTTCTTTGGTCAGACACTCTGTATCTGTATATGCTGACTGCATTTCACAGCCTGCAGCAAGGCTACCGTCAGCTTACGGCAGGCATAGTCTGCGGGATTCTTGCACTGTTCCCTATGTTTCTGGAGGATGCATATGAAGCGGTATACTTACCAGTATGGGGAGCTCTGGCAGCCGCAGGCTGTGTGCTGCTGGCGGCGGAAGTATTCCACATGCTGGGGAAAATAGAAAGAGGGGAAGGATTATGCCTGAATTAATAATGGACAGAGTGACAAAACAATTTAAAAATAAAATTGCGGTGGATAAAGTATCACTGCATTTAAAAGAAGGGGTATACGGCTTTTTGGGGGCAAACGGTGCGGGGAAGACCACGCTTCTCCGTATGCTCTGCGGAGTTCTCCGGCCCACCTCCGGTGACATTTTCTGCAATGGTGTACCGATCCGTGTACTGGACGGGGAATACCGGTGCATGTTGGGATATCTGCCCCAGGATTTTGGATATTATCCGGATTTTACGGCAAAGCGGTATTTGGAATACCTGGCTGCCTGCAAAGCAGTTCCGAAGGAGATATCCAGGGAAAAGGTGCAGGAAGTACTGGAACTTGTGGGGCTGAAAAACGCACAAAAACAGAAGATCAGGACATTTTCCGGAGGCATGATCCGAAGACTGGGAATTGCACAGGCACTCCTGAATGAGCCGGAAATCCTGATTCTGGATGAGCCTACATCCGGACTGGATCCTAAGGAGAGAATCCGGTTCCGCAATATTATTAGTGCGCTATCCAAAAGCCGGATCGTAATATTGTCCACTCACATCGTCTCCGACGTGGAGTTCATCGCGGATCATATACTGCTGATGAAGGACGGAAGCATCATAGAGCAGGGATCACCCAGGGATGTGACAGAGAGCGTGAAAGGCAGGGTGTGGGAATACCTGGCGGACGAGACGGAGGCGCAGCGTCTGAATGCGTCCTTTGCAGTCAGTAACCTGAGAAATGAAGGAGACAGGATCTATCTCAGACTTGTCTCGGATACCTGTCCCTGCGAGGGAGCAGTGCCGGCACAGCCGGGGCTGGAGGATGTATATATGTATTATTTTGAGGAGGCATCGGATAATGTGGGAAATCTGGAAAGAAGAATTATATAAAATTGCATCCCGGAAAGTGATCTGGTGCGGCGTGTTCCTGTTGTTTGCCTTTGTAACCTTCCGGCTTATTATGGTACAGAAAGACTATTCCGTGACGATTGACGGACAGAGCTATACTGGAAAAGAGGCGATAGAAAAAGACAAGAAGCTGACGGCAGAACATGCAGGAATTTTAACCGCGGAAAAGGTACAGGAAATCTATGAAAAGTACGGTTTCTATTACTATGATGATAAAACGGAAAGCAATGCAGGAAACTTCTGCAGCAAGTTTGTAACAGAGCAGATGACCAATTATCACCAGACCGGCGGGGATGACCCGTCCCAGATTCATTTTTATGAGGGTGAAGAATGGGAACAAAACGCCGCACCGCTCCTCAGGGAAAATCTGCAGTTCGATTATTTTTACGGCTGGCAGGATTTTCAGGAGACCTACGGAATGGTCGGCATCCTGTTGCTGTTTGTGGTATTTATCATCGGCCTTTCCCCCGTATTTTCGGAAGAATATACTCTGAGAACCGCAGATATCCTTTTGTCTACCCAGCGCGGGAAAAAGAGCGGCATCTGGCTGAAAATAGCCGCAGCGCTATCTTTTACTGCAATAGTATACCTTGCGTTCACGGCATATATCTGGGCCATCTATCTGCTCGTGTTCGGAACACAGGGCCTGGACGCCTCAGCCGTTCTGGCAGGAGTCAGCTTTTTCGGCTATGGTCCCGGCAGCATCGCAGGATTTCTCCTGTCAATGTCCGCCCTGGGACTGGCGGGAGCACTTCTGCTGACAGGAATGGTGCTGGCCGTATCTTCCTTGTGCAGAAATTCTTTCCTGACCGTAGTAGTATCACTAGTTCTGTTCCTGGTACCGCTCGTATGGCTGAAAGTCTTCTCATCCATGTGGATTCTTGGCTATCGCCTGACCAGGGCAGTGAATCATTTCATGACGTCCATGCCCTTCTATCTTCCAATGAACTGGAGCTTTGGATTCTCCGGGGAACAGATCGGTATGCATCTCGTGACCGCACTGACCGTCGGTGTCGTCTGCCTGATCCTGGGATATCATAAATACCGAAATTACCAGGGCGGAAAATAGAGAATGAGCTTTAGCCTCATTCGCGGATAGGTGAATACTAACGAATAATGCACCCCCCCGCATACCCAATCCCCATCCACTGCACCCGGTCAAGGATCCCCCAGCGAACTCGTTTTATCCTGCTGACTGGATGAACCTAGCCAGGCGGACTGGAAGCCGCAGGCCTTCCTGCCTGTAAGGGCGGTTTAAAACTCCTTAAAGCGGACGATTAGAAGCACTTATAGAGGCAGAGGCGCACAGAAGGGATGAAACTTGATTTTCCAAATCAAGTTTCAGTCCGATCTAAGACGAAAAAATATCAATTTTTTCGTTGCATATCGGATGTGCCCTTCTGTGCGCCTCTGCCTCTATTAGTGCTTCTTCGTCAAGCGGTCAGGATTTTAAACCGCCCTTACAGGCAGGAAGGCCTGCGGCTTCCAGTCCGCCTGGCGCCCCTTCCCCCATGAAAGCACAACCCGACGTTCAAGATCCCCTCTTTCTTTTTGTGAAATTATCGTGTACAATGAGACCGTATGGAGGAGAGATAAGAGATGGACAGGCAGAAGATTTTAATTGTTGAAGACGATACAGATATAAACCATTTGCTGCACCGGATTCTGATGCAGGATGGTTATGATACGATACAGGCGTTTTCAGGAACAGAGGCAAAACTGCTGCTCCGGCTGGAAGCGCCTGATTTGATTTTGCTCGATCTGATGCTCCCGGGCATGAGCGGAGAGGAGCTGATTGTAACAGTGAGAGAGGAGATGGGACTGGATCTTCCGATTCTGGTGCTGTCGGCCAAAGCCGGCCTGGAGACGAAAGTGGCCGCCCTCAAAAACGGCGCGGATGACTATCTGACAAAACCGTTTGAGCCGCAGGAAGTTCTGGCAAGGGTCTATGCGGCACTAAGGCGTTATAAGATAGAAGCCGGAAAGACAGAAAAGGAGACCGCATTCTATACATATAAGAAGCTGAATCTCCATCCAGATTCCCGTAAGGCCGAGATTTCAGGGCAGGAGCTGCCCCTGACCATGCATGAGTATGACATTCTGTATCTTTTAATAAAGGATCCGGAAAAAGTGTATTCCCGTGAAAATCTGTATGAGCAGGTGTGGAAGGGCGGTTATTATGGAGAGGACAATACGGTGAACGTCCATGTCAGTAATCTGCGCAGAAAGCTTTCGGCGGCCGATCCAGAGGAAGAGTATATCCGAACGGTCTGGGGAATCGGATTTAAGATGGCATAATCTTTATAGTTTCTTTAAACTTTCTTGAGGACTTATTAAAAGCCGCCGGGCTACAATAACTTACGTCAAGAGGCAATCACATAAGAAAGGAATGGAGAAGATAATGAAAGAACATGTCATAGAAGCCAGAAGTGTTACGAAGAAATACAAGGATGTTACGGCTCTTAGAGATGTGGATATTACGGTGAAACGCGGAGATATTTACGGCCTGATCGGCGACAATGGTGCGGGAAAGACCACATTTTTAAAACTGCTGACCGGGCAGATCTATACATCAGGGGGAGAACTGAAGTTATTCGGCGCATATTCTGAAAAAGAACTGGAGCAGAACAGGAAGCGCACAGGAGCGATTGTCGAAGAACCGGGACTATATCCAAAACTATCAGTAGAAAAGAATCTGGAGTATTACCGGATACAGAAGGGGATACCGGGAAAGAACCAGATTGAGGAAACATTGAAGTCAGTGGGGCTCTGGGATAAAAGAAAGAGAAAATGCGGCGCTCTGTCCATGGGGATGAAGCAGCGGATGGGGCTTGCCATAGCCCTGCTTGGAGAGCCTGAGCTGCTGATCCTGGATGAGCCGATCAACGGCCTGGACCCCAGCGGTATCATAGAGATGCGGAATCTCCTGTTAAAATTGAATCGGGAAAAGAACATTACAATCATCATTTCCAGCCATATTCTTTCGGAACTGGAACAGATCGCCACTGTCTATGGCTTTTTAAGCCGGGGCTGGCTGCTGCGGGAACTGACGGCTGAGAAGCTGCACGAGGACTGTGCCGGTTATCTGGAGATTAAGGTAAGCGACCCGGAACGCTATGCAGCGCTGCTTGAAAAAGAGATGGAAGGCGTGCAGTATCAGGTGATGCCGGACTTTCAGATAAGGATTCAGAACCCGCAGTTTCCGGCTGAAGCATACAGCGGTCTGGCGTCCGGACATGGAATCGGCATCGTGGGCCTGGAACAGAAGCAGATGTCGCTGGAGGAATATTACATGGACTTAAAGGAGAGGGGGAAATTGTCATGTTAAACTATTTGAAGAGTGAATTTTACAGAATTCTGCACGGAAGGGAAATCTATTGGGCGACGGCGGTGCTTGCAGGCCTTACCGTGCTGATGAATCTAACTTTGTTTGCCTTTGACAGGCTGACTCCGGATTTCCCATATTCTACGGTGGCCTTTTCTCTGAACATGCTGACCGGCAGTATGTCTATGCTGCTTATGGCCGGCCTGATCATCGTTGTATTTCTGTTTTCGGATGAGTATAAGAACGGTACCCTGAAGAATGCGATTTCTTTTGGTATTTCCCGTAACGCCTTCTTTACCGGAAAATGTATTGTATGCGCGGCGGCCGCATTTTTGAGTATGCTTGTGATTATGGCTGTTTATATTGGCGGCGCTTTTCTGCTTTTAAAATCAGAAGGCAGCCTTCCGCTCAGACAACTGCTGAAGGGCACTGCGGTGAATCTTCCGGCTGCCGTTGCTTCCGTTGTTTTGGCATCCGCTCTGTGCTGCCGGTTTAAAAAAGAAGCAACGGTCGGTCTCTGGTGGATTGGGATTATGGGGGGAGTGCCCACAGTCTGCTTCTTTCTGGGGCTGAAAATAGAATCCATTGAAAGAATATCGGAATGGATGCCCTGGAATTACCTAAAATACGAAGTCTCTGTTAATATGTCAGGTTACAGTTGTCTGTGGGATACACCGGAAGGCGTGGCAAAATGTCTGATAGCAGGCACCATTGGTATTCTGGTATTCTATGTGGGGGGCATATTGGCTTTCCATAAAAAAGAGATTGAATAGATCAGGGAGGTGCATGTAGAAATGGTATATATCTTATTAGCAGTTGCATGTGCGGCGGCAGTTTATTTCTGCATGCGTTTCGTGCTGCTGAAGCGCGCTGTCCGGCTGGCCGCCGGGGAGCTGCGGGAGATTACCGGTGAACTGGAAGAGAACCGGGTGGTGAAGATGGCTGTCCCTCAAAAAGAGCTGGAGGAACTTCTGGCGGAGATCAACAGGAATTTGACAGAGATCCGTAAAGCAAGGATCCGTTATGGGAAAAAGGAACGGGAACTATTAAATCAAATTGAAAATATCAGCCATGACCTGCGTACGCCGCTTACGGCGATCATCGGTTTTTTGGATCTGATTGACAGGGACTCTCTGGACTTTGAGGACAGAGAGTCCCTGGAAGTGGTTAAAAAGAAGGCGCTTGCACTGAAGAAACTGACTGCACAGTTTTATGATCTGTCCAGGCTGACTGCAGAGGACTACAGGCTGAAACTGCAGAAAATGGACATTGGCAGGATACTGCGGGAGACCGTCATTGATTCCTATCAGGAACTGAAATTAAAGAATCTGGATGTCAGTGTGGAGATTCCTGATATTCCGTTTTTTGTCCGCGGGGATGAGGAAGCGCTGGAACGGATTTTTCAGAATCTGCTGCAGAATGCAGGGCGGTACGCCCTGAGTACATTTTCCGTATGTCTGACTGCGGATCAGGATAAGGTGCTTGTGCAGCTGAAAAATGATACGGACATGCTGGATAAACAGGATGCAGAATCTCTGTTCGAGAGATTTTACACAGGGGACAGAGCCAGAAAACAGGGCAGTACAGGGCTGGGACTCCCCATCGCAAAGCATCTGGCGGAGGCTATGGAAGGTAATCTGTATGTCCGGCTGACGGCAGAGGAAAGTAAAAACTGGCTTTCGCTGTATTTGGAAATTCCAAGATTGAAGATATGATACAAGCCAATCTGGAGAAAGTGTAGTATAACTAACAGTATGGACATCAAAAAATACAGACAGTGAGGTAGGACAGTATGAAAAAAGAAATGCGGACAGTATACTATGATGAAGAACTTCAGATAGAAGCTTACCGTTTCGTTGGAATTAGCCGCGCGTTTCCGAATCACTTCCATGAGTATTATACGATTGGATTTATTGAGGCGGGAAGGCGCGCGCTTTCATGTAAAAATACAGAGTGTGAAGTCAAAAAAGGAGATATCATTCTGTTTCATCCGGATGAAAATCATTCCTGTGCGCAGATCGGGGCAGACCCTTTGGATTACCGAAGCCTGGGGATTTCACCTAAGGTGATGAAAAAGCTCGTTGGGGAAGTGACAGGCAGGGAATATCTGCCGGGGTTTTCGCAGAATGCGATCCAGGATGATATATTGAGTGGGTATCTGCAGGACGTGCACCGCATGATTACAGAAGAATCCAGGGAATTTGAGAAAGAGGAAAAGCTCCTCTTCCTTCTGGAAGGGCTGCTTGAAAATTATGAAAAACCATTTCTTACCGGTTTGCCGGAATGCGGAGCAGAGATTGACCGGGCATGTGCGTTTATGGATTCTCATTATGAATCCGCCATAACACTGGAGGACATCTGCAGGGAAGCGGGACTGAGCAAGTCCACCCTGCTGCGCGCTTTTACCAGGACCCGTGGGATTACGCCTTACCGGTATCTGGAGACTGTCCGCATCAACAAAGCACGGGAACTGCTGCAGAATGGCCTGGCACCCGTGGAAGTAGCGCTTGGGACCGGATTTTCGGACCAGAGTCATTTTACTAAGTTCTTTACGCTGTTTACCGGAGTGGCACCGGGCGCTTACAGCGATATTTTTGCTTCGGGCAGGGAAGAGGGGATGAATAATGAAAAACCGTAATGGAGCCGGGCATCTGGCGGCATTATTTACGATTGTGGTCTGGGGAACAACGTTTATCTCCACAAAGATACTGCTCAAGGATTTTCAGCCGGTAGAGATTTTGATTATAAGATTTGTCATAGGCTACCTTCTGCTGCTGGCGGCAAAACCGGGGATTATAAGGCTGAAGGATAAAAAACAGGAGTGGGTTTTTGCGGCTGCGGGCTTATGCGGCATATGTCTGTACTTTCTGCTGGAAAATATAGCACTGACTTATACACTTGCATCGAATGTAGGAGTCATTATCTCGGCGGCTCCTTTTTTTACGGCCTTTTTGACCCAGATCTTTATGAAAGAGGAAGGCCGGCTGCGTCTGTCGTTCTTTCTGGGATTCGGAGTTGCCATTGCAGGAATCTGCATGATCAGTTTTGGCGGACAGAGATTCGCTCTGAATCCCAAAGGTGATTTTCTGGCGCTGGCAGCGGCTTTTGTATGGGCATGCTACTCTGTGTTGACGAAGAAGATCAGCAGTTACGGATATTCCACGATTCAGACAACACGGCACACATTCGGTTACGGAATCCTTTTCATGATTCCAGCAGCCTTTATATTTGATTTCCATCTGGGGATCACGAGGCTTTTCGATCCTGTGAACCTGCTGAATATTCTTTTTTTGGGAGCCGGGGCATCGGCTATCTGTTTTGTGACATGGAATTTTGCAGTACAGATACTGGGAGCCGTGCGTACCAGTGTATATATCTATGTTGTGCCGGTAGTGACGATTGTGATGTCTGTGCTGATCCTGCACGAGGAGCTGTCCGGGATGGCCGCGGCCGGAGCAGGACTTACACTTCTGGGCCTGATCATATCGGAAGGAAAAATGGAGCTGAAAGTTTTATTTACCTCAGGGAAGCAGGATGTTATACTGAGAAGGGAAAATTGGAAAAAGGAAGAGTAAGAACATGAAATTTTATTTGGCGCCGCTGGAAGGTATTACGGGATATGTTTACCGGAATGCATATTATAAATGTTTTGGGGAAATGGACAGGTATTTTATTCCTTTTATCAGCCCCAATCAGTTCGGACATCTGAGTTCAAAAGAGAAGAACGACATTCTGCCCGAACACAACGAGGGGATGGATGCGGTACCGCAGATTCTGACGAACTCGGCGGAGGATTTTATCAGGACAGCCGGGAAGCTTAAAAAGTATGGATACAGTGAAGTAAACCTGAACCTGGGATGTCCTTCAAAGACGGTTGTGTCGAAGGGACGGGGATCTGGGTTTCTGGCATTTCCAGATAAGCTGGACAGATTTTTGAAAGAAATATTTGAGTATACGGATATGAAAATATCTGTAAAGACGAGGATCGGAAAGGACGGTCCTGATGAATTTGAAAGCCTCCTGGATATCTATAACCAGTATCCGATCAGTGAACTGATCATCCATCCAAGGCTTCAGGCGGATATGTACAGGAATACGCCAAACTGGCAGGTATTCGGGGAGGCATTGGAAAGATGCAGATGCCGTGTTTGCTATAACGGCGATATTTTTACACCCCAGGACTTTGAACGGTTTACAGTAACATTTCCTAAAGTTGATTGTGTGATGCTGGGGCGAGGCATTCTTTCTAATCCGGGGCTGGTTACATCCATACGGGGAAAAGGAAAGATGCGTAAGGACACGCTGCTTGCGTTCCATGACCAGATATACCAGGACTATCAGAAAATTTTATACGGGGAAAAAACAATCCTGTTTAAAATGAAGGAAATGTGGTTTTATATGTCCCCTGTATTTACTAATTATGAGAAGTACGCCAAAAAAATAAAAAAGTCAGAGAAGCTGGCTTCGTATGAAAGTGCGGTGGCGGCTCTGTTTGATGAACAGGATATTTGTGCAGGATAAGGAGATACAGATATGGAAAGATATGTCAGACTTGAAGAAATCTCGGACGGGAGACTTTATGGTCCGAATGATATGGTACGTGCAGACTGCGGGGACTGTGAGGGATGTTCCGCGTGCTGCAGGGGCATGGGAAAAACAATTGTTCTGGACCCGCTGGATGTGCACAGGATATCGACCGCTCTGGGTGCGAAGTTTGAGGAGATTCTGATCGATAAGATCGACCTGAATGTGGTAGATGGTTTGATTTTGCCGAACCTGAGGATGGATGGGGAGGGAGAAAGCTGCGTTTTTCTGAACAGTCAGGGAAGATGCAGTATCCATGATGCAAGGCCGGGGATCTGCAGGCTTTTCCCGCTGGGGAGATATTACGAGAACAGAAGTTTTCAGTATTTTCTGCAGACAAATGAGTGCAGGAAGGAAAACCGCTCTAAAATAAAGGTCAAAAAGTGGATTGATACGCCGGAACTGGAGAAATACCAGAAGTTCATTACGGACTGGCATTATTTTCTGAAGGATATTCAGGAGATGCTGCAGAAGATGGAAGATGATGCGAGGAGAAAAGAAATCAGTATGTACATATTAACCAGTTTCTATGTCATCGGGTATCAGGAGGATGAAGACTTTTATCAGCAGGTGCAGCAGCGAATGAATCAGGGAACAGGGCGCGTTGGTATGGGGACGCTTTAAGGGACCGGGCTATTACGGCAGGAGACACAGCTCCTGCCGTAATAGCCCGGTTTTTATTTCATGAAAAAATGCGTCTCAGGCCAGGAGTTCGTATATGCCCAGGGCTACCAGGATCAGGCCGGAGATAATATCGGCGGCCTGGTCGGATATGTGAGGGACTTTTGTTTTTCCGATCAGGTTGCCGGCATACAAAAAGACGACGGACACGATCAGGGACATGATAGCAGTGGGAATGAGTCTTAGTCCGGTTATGCTGGCTCCGATACCCATACCAAAGTTATTGATGGAGAGGGCAAGGCCAAGGAACAGGCCTTCTTTCATGGTGAGAAGGGAGACTTTGGCCTGAGTTTCGCTTTCTGCTCCGGAATTAAGTTCATTTGTCTTTACTTCGGCTTTCTTTATTTTTTTTTGGATATAGCCGCAGAAAGATTTTATAATATAGTACAGCCCGAGGCCGATCAGAAGAGCACAGCCTATGGCCTGGGTGGAGGAGGCCGGCAGGAACCGTGAGATTTCAGTGCCCATCAGTATGGCGATCACGGTGCCTGTCAGTGTCACAAGGCTGATGACAGTGCTCTTTAGAAGGTCAATATTCGATTTCTTAATTCCGTAGGACATACCGACGATGAAGCTGTCTATATTTGCAGAAATTGCGAATAGAAGTGATGAGATAAGATGCATAATCTGCTCCTGACATCATAATTGTTGTTTGTATTCAGTATATTCAGAAGTATTTGTTGCGTTCATGGTGCATAGACTATTAAGAGTTTATCCTGGAAGGTGTCCAAATATATGCGTAAACGATTGATTTCCCCGTTTGGGATTACTGTAGAAATTCTGCTGCTGCTTCTGGTTGTATGTGTCTGGCAGGCCGGGGATACCGACGGTAATGGGCAAAAAGTAAGCAGGGGAAGCGGCTTGGAGAGTGTCTCTGTCAATGCAGGAGGAAGTGCAGGCACTGGCAGTGAGGAAAAGCAGGTGCAGGGAGAGAATGAGCAGGAAGAGAGTACGCAGGGAGCGGGTACAGAGGGGGAGAGTACACAGGGGGAGAATTCACAGGGCGAGGATACTAAGGAGGAGAATAAGAAGGAATATATCAAGTGGGTGGAATTTAATGTAACCTATGAGGCTCTGAACAGGGCTTATACATATGATGTGGAGACTTATGAGGAGGATGTCCATCTGAGCTGGGTGGAGCTGTTGGCTTATCTGGGTGCAAAATATGGAGGGGATTTTTCACGGTACTCAGAAAGTGATATGACAGTGATTGCCGATAAGCTGCTGGCAGGAGATGCAACCATGGAAGAACTGACTGCAGACATGCAGTATTACGGGTATTACCGTGAGGCATATGGGGCAGTCCTGGATGGAATGATAGGAGAGTATGAGATAGAAAAACCTGCAGAGGAGGGCTCGGATAAAAAGGTATGGAAAAAGTATTACGGGTTGAAAGCGTACTGCCCCATAGCAAAAACATTTCCATATTCGGATTATGATGACTTCGGGGTGTCAAGAAGCTATGGATATCATAGAAATCATCTGGGGCACGATATGATGGGGCAGGTGGGGACACCTGTGATTGCTGTTGAGTCAGGCTATATAACCGTCATGGGCTGGAACCAGTATGGCGGCTGGCGGATTGGTATTAACAGTTTCGATGGGAAAAGGTACTATTACTATGCACATCTGCGGCAGAACATTCCGTTTGCGGAAAATTTGAAAGAAGGTGATGTAGTCCAGGCGGGAGACGTGATCGGCTACATGGGAAGAACCGGTTACAGTACTACGGAGAACGTAAATAATATTGACACTTATCATCTGCATTTTGGCCTTCAGCTGATATTCGATGAATCACAGAGAGAAGGAAACAATGAGATCTGGGTGGATGTCTACCCGCTCGTCAGATTTTTGTCACAAAATCGTTCGGATGTATTGAGAAATGATGCCAACAAAGAGTGGTACCGCCAGTATAACATGAAAGACCCGGCGGCAGAAGCATACAAAAATAGCATAGAAAAATAGCAGATTAACGGTAGAATAAAAGGAAAGAAGATGGATAAATAGAAACGATAATATAAAAAGACAGAAAAAGCATGTAATATAAATAAATATATTGACTAATTACGGCGTAAGGGATAATATAAAGATAACAGGAGAGGCAGAAGGGAGTGGAAGCTATGTTAGAAAAACTTTTTATCTTATTTATCTCGGCGGCAGCACTGGTGATAGTCTGCTGGATTCTTGCAGAATACTGGCTCCGCTCTGTCAGGAAGCTTTCAGTAGAGAAGATTTCCAATTTAAGCATCTGGAACAGAATGGTATATGCTTTCGAAGACTTCTGCGGAGGTGTAAACCATAAAAAGGATTTCCACAGGATGCAGATCAGGGAAGAGCTGGGAAGCGTACACAGAGACGAAGTAACAAATCCTCACAGGCCGGCAGAAGCACGCGGGAAAGAGGAAGGCAGAAAAAAAGAGATCATTAAAAAAGAGAAAAAATACAGAATGAAGGCAAATATGTAGAATGCATAAAACGACCCCCTCATAGATAGGCGGCTGTTACCGAATTATTTTCTTCGTAACAGCCGCCTCTTGCTATGTAAGCCAGATTAGCGCGGAAGATATTCCATTAGTGGAAGAAAATCCGCCTGAATGAAAAATGATAAAAATGATAAAAATATCGATAGCGGATTTGGAAAAGGTATTGACAAAAAAAGAAGGATTGCATATTATATAGAGAAACTCTTTGCACTGCATATTATAACTACAGTACAAACTGAACAGGTTATGTTACATAACAGGCCGTAACACATAACCGGGCCGTCGGACGGCGGCAGCAGATAAAAAGACATCTGCGGGACAGTTTTCGTTTATTGTTCCGGGGGTGTCTTTTTTGTGAATATTCTGAAAATGGAACGCAAAGGGGTCAGACCCCTTTGAACAGGAGGCTTATATTATGAACGAATCAAATAAAATTGCCATGCATGTATCAACGGTTAGTATAGTGGTGAATCTCATATTATCGGCTTTTAAACTGATGGCCGGCCTGGTGGCTCACTCGGGTGCCATGGTGTCAGATGCCATTCATTCAGCATCGGATGTTTTCAGCACGGTGATTGTTATGATTGGAGTGACCATATCCGGCAAAAAGTCTGATAAGGAACATCCATACGGACATGACCGGATGGAATGTGTGGCTTCGATTCTTCTGGCGGTGGTTTTGTTTGCTACAGGAGTGGGGATTGGGGTCAGCGGGATAGAAAAGATTGCAGGCGGGGTGGAGACAACGGAGACTCCGGGCATACTGGCACTTGCTGCGGCAGTCATATCTATTGTAGTAAAAGAGTGGATGTACTGGTATACAAGAGCGGCAGCGAAGAAAATAAATTCGGGGGCGCTGATGGCAGATGCCTGGCATCATCGTTCGGATTCCCTCTCCTCGATTGGTGCTTTTGCGGGAATTCTTGGGGCACGCCTGGGCTTCCCCGCACTGGATCCGCTGGCAAGCATCGTTATCTGTATATTTATCGGAAAGGCCTCCTGGGACATCTTTCATGACGCAATGAACAAGATGGTGGATAAATCCTGTGATGACAGGACTATCCAGGACATGAGGCAGACCGCCCTGGAAAATCCGGGAGTCGCAAAGATAGATGAAATACGAACCAGAATGTTTGGCGCAAGAACCTATGTGGATATAGAAATCGCTGCAGATGGGAACCTGACATTAAGTGAGGCGCATAAAATAGCCGAAGGAGTTCATTCGAGGATTGAGATGGAGTTCCCGGAAGTTAAGCACTGTATGGTCCATGTCAATCCTCTAAGTGAATCGGAGATCAGAGAGCTGCCGTAACAGGGGGATTATAAAAAGCCGCAGGTTAGTACATCAAATATTAATTAATTGGCTGTTAAACTGACCTGAATTTCCGATAGCACTACTCCACTGGCCTCAGCGTAGCGGTAACTTTGGGTTCCCTATTTAAGAATATTATGTTATACTTTTGAATTACTAACATGCACAATGTCATTTAGAAGGGAGTATTTATGGATTTTCTTTTACAGCTGGACGGAAATATCTTACTGGCAATACAGGAATTTATCCGGCATGACTGGATGGATTCCTTTTGGAAGTTTATTACATCACTCGGGGATTCTGGCTGGTTCTGGCTTTCAGTTTCCTTCCTTCTGCTGATTCCCAGGAAAACAAGAAAAGCAGGAATCACAGCGATAGTGGCCATAGCCATTGGAGCACTGATAACAAACGTAACGCTCAAAAACCTGGTGGCCAGGACCCGCCCATACGAAGTAGTGCAGGGTTTAACACTGTTAATAGAAAGACAGCATGATTTTTCATTCCCGTCCGGCCATACATGCGCATCATTCGCGGCCGCACTTGTATACTACCGACTGCTGCCCAGATTCTGGGGAATCGCCTCAATAATACTGGCAGCCCTGATTGCCTTCTCCCGCCTGTATGTGGGTGTACACTACCCAAGCGACGTACTCGTGGGGCTGCTTGTCGGCGCATTCGCCGCATGGGCGTCAATAAAGATCGTAGAATATATCAGAAGTAAGTGGGGGCGGGGGGCGCTGTCAAAGAGGTGAGTCTGGCTTGTGCGGAAGCTGTGTATGTGAGCCGTCTGGGCGGAAATTCTGTAAGCAAGAGGGATAAAAAAGAACAACCTGCCCCTTGCCCCTCCCAGGCAATGTCATTAAGATAAGAA
>LDAQ01000126.1 GCA_001028025.1 Faecalicatena fissicatena
CCTATTCCACTCCTGCAGAACTTTGTGCATCCAATCAGATGGGATCCCTTTAGTGGTGAAAATCGGATCGTTATTGGCATATTATATACTTTAAATTATTTGTATCAAATAGCACTTTTTAATCAACTTTATTTAATTAAACCTTTCCACTATGCACTTACTATATGTTTCTTCAATTTCCATAACTTTTTCACCTTAATACTCATACATCTAAAGTTTCTTACACTATTCCTTCTAACTATTGCACTACACTCTAACATTTTCACTTCACTGTGCCCATTATAAAGGGACTAACTTTAAAAAGTGTCCATGCCTATGGGTACAGTATACTCCCCTGTAAACCTCCCTTTTTAATATCAGCAATACTTCTAATAATATAATAACACTCACAGAGAATTATCCCCTTCCATCCCCACACCCTCCCAACTTATCCACACCCATCGATTTTCGCAGCATGTTTCCCCCGGAGGATGCACATAGCCCTGTGAGAGAAGTCAGGGGCTGAATGGAGAAGGAACGAAGAGGCAGGAGGGCTGGTCTGGTTCAGTGCGGGTGGCATTGGATGGGATGGGGAGCGGTGATTTCTGATGCCTCAAAGTGTGCCGTGTTTCCGTTGGGATAAAATAGAAAAATCTGATGGACAAACTTTGCCTCACCAGGCAAAGTTTGAAGCAACTAAGGCCTCAAATCATCAGATTTGAGGCCGCATGTTGCTGGTTCCATCAGATTTTTCTATTTTATCCCTACGGAAACTAGGCTAAACGGCCGGTATCAGAAATCACCGTTCCCCATCCCATCCAATGCCACCCGCACTGAACCAGACCAGCCCTCCTGCCTCTTCGTTCCTTCTCCATTCAGCCTCTGACTTCTCTCACAGGGCGTCCCCCCATCCCCCAGAAACCTCCCGCTACAAAATCGGCTCTTTAGAAGGCAGTCCTGCTTTTCGGGGGTATTTTTTTTTGGTTTGTTCTTCTTTTTTTATTTTTACAAATGATCTCCCTATCTCTGTTCCCGGAAGCTGGAATTTTACTGTTTTTTCTATAACTCCTCCCAGTATCTTTACTGCTTTTTTGGACGACTGCAGTTCGTCCTCTATACTACCTGATTTATAGGAAATAAATATACCCCCCACCCGTATATAAGGTATGCAGTATTCACTCAATGTTGATAAGTTTGCCACTGCCCTTGAAACGCACAAATCAAACTGTTCTCTGTAATTCGTCTGTCTCGCGTAGTCTTCTGCCCTGCCGTGCAGTGTTTCTATATCATCCAGTTTTAATTCCTCAATTACTGTGTTGAGAAACTTGACTCTTTTGTTTAAAGAATCCAGTAAAACTACATGCAGCTGTGGATAAACTATTTTTAAGGGAAGACCCGGAAATCCAGCTCCGGTTCCTATATCTATCACGGTTTTTATATTTTCAATATCAACAGCTTTTACAATTGAGAGACTGTCAACAAAGTGTTTCTCATTTACCTCATCGTAATCAGTAATTCCTGTCAGGTTCATGACTTTATTCCACTCAGTCAGTAATTCATAGTATCTCTGAAACTGTTGTTTTTGTTTTTCATCCAGCTGGATATTCAGTTCTTTCAACTGATTTTCAAATTTGTTTTCCATATGTTCTCTCCCGGTAAATGACTTCAATTACCTGGCGCGCTGCCATTTACTATTTAATTTCTTTCTGTCTGACTAATATATCAAACACCTCTACTTCTGCTTTTTCATAGAATTGCCTCTTGGAGTACTCTACCTGCTTTCAAGATATACCAGGAGTACAGAGATATCAGCCGGTGATACTCCGGATATTCTGGATGCCTGTCCTATGGATGACGGCCGCATTTCTGTCAGTTTTTGTTTTGCTTCGATCCGCAGGCTCTTGACGTCATTATAATCCAGATCATCCGGAATGATTCTGCTTTCCAGCTTTTTAAACTGTTCTACCTGTCTCTGCTGGCGGCGGATATATCCGTCATATTTTATGTTGATATTTACCTGTTCTTCTACATCAAAAGGAAGTTCTTTTCTCTGTCTGTCTATAGGTGCCAGCGCTTCATATGAAAGTTCCGGACGCCGGATCAGCTCAGCCAGGGTTGTTCCGGACGTAAGCGGAGTACTTCCATAAGACTCCAGAAGGCTCTGAACTTCTTCGGATGTTCCTATATTTGTATGCTCAACTCTTCGGATTTCTTCTTCAATCATGTTCTCTTTATCCAGCAGTTTCTGGTACCGTTCTTCATCTACCAGTCCCACTTCATATCCCAGCTTTGTCAGGCGCAGATCTGCATTGTCCTGTCTCAAAAGCAGTCGGTATTCCGCCCTTGAGGTCATCATACGGTAGGGTTCATGACTCTCTTTTGTAACGAGATCATCGATAAGAACCCCTACATATCCCTGAGAACGGTCAATAACAATCCCCTGTTTTTCCTGCAGTTTCCTTGCAGCATTAATCCCTGCAACCAGCCCCTGGGCCGCTGCCTCTTCATACCCTGAGCTGCCGTTAAACTGTCCTCCGCTGAAAAGTCCCTCTACATTTTTAAACTCCAGGGTGCTTTTGAGCTGCCTTGCATCTATACAATCGTATTCAATTGCATAAGCATTTCTTACGATTTTTACATTTTCCAGTCCCGGCACACTTCGGTACATTGCATATTGAACGTCTTCTGGAAGCGAGCTGGACATCCCCCCCACATACATTTCATTTGTCTCAAGACCCTCGGGCTCTATGAACACCTGATGCCTGTTTTTATCTGAAAATTTTACCACCTTATCTTCAATGGACGGGCAGTATCTCGGCCCTGTGCCCTCTATCATACCGGAGTATAATGGAGATCGATCCAGATTTGCCCGGATGATATCGTGTGTATTTTGATTCGTATAAGTCAGCCAGCAGGAGACCTGTTCAATCTGAACCGCCTCAGGGTCTGTGGTAAATGAAAACGGCACAACTCTCTCATCCCCTTTCTGCTCTTCCATCTTACTGAAATCAACAGAATTTTTATCGATCCTCGCAGGAGTTCCCGTCTTGAAACGGTACATCTTAATTCCAAGCGATTTCAGGCTGTCTGTCAAATGATTCGCTGCCTGCAGCCCGTTCGGCCCCGTATACGTACTTATATCCCCGTAAATGCACCTGGCCTTCAGGTAGGTCCCCGTACACAATACAACCGCCCTGCAGCGGTATATGGCCCCCGAATAGGTCTGGACTCCGGTCACCCTCCCCTCTTCTGCCAGGATGTCTGTTACTTCCATCTGACGGATATCCAGATTCTTCTGATTCTGCAGCACCTGCCGCATAGTTCTGCTGTAATTTGCTTTATCTGCCTGTGCCCGCAGAGAATGGACCGCCGGCCCTTTCGACTTATTAAGCATCTTGGACTGGATAAATGTTTTATCTATTACTTTCCCCATCTCGCCGCCAAGTGCATCTACTTCTCTCACAAGATGGCCCTTTGAACTGCCGCCGATATTTGGATTGCATGGCATCAGCGCAATACTGTCCACACTCACGGTAAATATAACTGTCTTAAATCCCAGTCTTGCCGCCGCAAGCGCTGCCTCACAGCCCGCGTGTCCAGCACCGACCACTGCAATATCATATTCGTCTTTATTTTCCCATACAGAATTTGCTGAATATTTCATTTACTAGATCTTCTCCTATCGTTTCTCCCGTTATGCTGCCCAATGATTCATATGCATCCATCAGATCGATGGAGAAAAAATCCTCCGGCATCTGATTATCAATACTCTCAATTACTTTATTCAAACTTTCACAGGCATCCCGCAAAGCCGCTTTCTGTCTGATGTTTGTTATATAAACTTCATCATTAAATGATACTTCACCTTTCAGGAACATTGTATTCAAGATATCCTCGAACTCCTGAAGTCCCTGCTCCTCCTTGGCCGATATATCAATCATAGGAATATATATTGAATTAATTCCTTCATTTTCTGTCTCATTAAGTATATTTTTAATCTTATTTTGCAGGATTTCTTTCGTAATAACTGTCTCCAGATCCGATTTATTTAATAAAATGATGCATTTTTTTCCCGCCGTCAACCGGATGATATCTTCATCATTCTTGTCCAGAGGTCTGGAGGCATCTGCAACATAGATAATCAAATCCGCGTTTTTTACATAATCTCTTGCCTTATCCACACCCATTTTTTCTATGATGTCATCTGTTTCCCTTATACCGGCAGTATCTACCATGTTCAGAGTCAGTCCGTTCAGCTGAATCTGCTCTTCCAGGGCATCCCTGGTAGTTCCTTCTATATCTGTTACAATGGCCCTTTCCCGCCCCGCCAGGACATTCAGAAGAGATGATTTTCCTGCATTCGGTTTACCTGCAATTACGGTCTGTATTCCCTCTTTCATGATACGGCCGCTGTCAGATGATTCAATTAATTTTCCAATTTCCACTAGAATATCATCTATGACACTTTTTAGTGTCTCACCATATCCATCTATCTCTATATGCTCAGGGTCATCTAAAGCTGTTTCAATAAAGGCAGTATGGTATACTATTTTATTTCTTATGTCTTCTATTTTTTTCTTAACACTGCCTTTCAGTTGGCTGATAGAGGACTGAAGGGCATACTCATTTTTAGAAGTAATTACATCAATGACTGCCTCCGCCTGAGACAGATCCATTTTTCCATTTAAAAATGCACGCTTTGTAAACTCCCCAGGTTCTGCCGGTCTTGCACCATTTTTTATGACAGTTTCCAATACTCTTTTTACCACATAAGTACCGCCGTGGCAATTAATTTCTACCGTATCCTCTCCTGTAAATGTCCGCGGCCCACGCATCAGCATGACCAGAACTTCGTCTACGGTTTCTCCACCGTCTTTTATAAACCCATAATGTATGGTATGGCTTTTGGCTTCCAGGAGACGATCTTTACCTGTATATATCCTGTCAATAACCTGAAATGCCTCTGCACCGCTGATACGGACAATCCCGATCCCTGAATTTGACATTCCTGTGGAAATCGCGGCAATCGTATCTTTTCTCATTTTAGGCCTCCCCATAATTTTTTAAGCACAGAGACCAGATAATCTCTGATTATCCAATCCCCGGCCTTTAAAAAAGACGTTTCACCACTTCACGAAAGCATCCGTGAAGCGGAAACGTCCTCTTTCGCTTCAAATTATTTTACTTCTTTAAGGTAACAACTACTTTTCTGTAAGGCTCTTCCCCTTCACTGTGGGTTGTTACGTAAGGGTCAGACTGAAGTGCTGCATGGATGATCCTTCTCTCATATGGATTCATCGGTTCAAGTGAAACAGCTCTCTTAGAACGTTTTACCTTATAGGCAATGTTCTTTGCAAGATTCTTCAATGTCTCTTCTCTTCTTGCACGGTAATTCTCTGTGTCAAGTTTTACGCGTACATAACCGTCCTGATGCTTATTGGCAACACGGTTTGCAAGATACTGCAGTGCATCCAGTGTCTGTCCGCGTTTTCCAATGAGGAGACCCATATTGTCACCCTTCATCTCTATACTCAGTGCACCATCGGTATCTACATCGGAGATCAGCTCTACGGTCATCCCCATTGCACTTAATGTATCACTCAGGAATGCTTCAACGGCTTTTTTTGTTTCCTCTTTTACTTCTGCAAGTTCAGCTTCATGTCTGATTGCCGGCTGTGCTTCTGTCTGAGCAGCTTCTTTTTTCACTTCATTCTTAACTTCATTTTTAACGTCGTTCTTAAAATCATGCTTAAACTCATTCTTAGATTCTTGTTTTACATCTTTTTTGTAGTGCTCTTTTTTCTTGAATTCCCTGGCAGGTTCATTTTTTATCTCAGGTTTTTCTTCCCTGATCTGAACCTTTGGCTCTTCCACTACAGGTTCCGGTTTTCTTCTGGCTTCTATTACAGCCTGTTTCATACCGATTCCAAGAAATCCGGCACTTCCTTTTTCAATGACCTCATATTCAAGCCTGTCACTGGTAACACCTAACTGAATCAATGCTTCTGTAATCGCATCATCTAATGTTCTTGCTGATACTCTGATACTACCGTTCATGCTGAATCCCTACCTTTCTACACCGACTCTCTCCTACTTACCTTCATCCTTTTTATCTTTTGTGCTGTTTCCACTGTTGTACTTGCTTACCATATTGGCCTTGGAAGCAAGACTGCCCGGCTTTGCACTCTTTGTATACTGTGCTGCATTCTTCAGGCGTTCTTCTCTCTCAGATTCAGATATATTTGATTTTTTCTTATCTTCTACATTTCTGGTGCTTGTAGTTGCCATTCTGTTAATTTCTTTTGCAGATTTTCCCTTTTTCTCACGTTTCTTGGCAGCTTTTTTCTGATTCTCTGCGATGAGTTCATCCGTAGATTTCTTGCCGAGATATTTGTTGATTGCCAGCTGCTGTACACATCTTACTAATGCACTTATTGCCCAGTAGAGACCAAGACCTGCCGGAAGCGTGAATCCCATGAATACGGAAAACAAAGGCATTGTATATGTCATTGTCTTCATGGAGTTTGCCATCGTATTGCTTGGATCAACCTGCGGCTGCGGCTGCAGCTTTACACTGAGGAACTGTGTAAGACCGGCCATAATCGGGATGATAACTGCTAAAATAATACCAATAATTGAAAAATCTTTGACTGCAGCCATTAACATTGTAAAAGGAGCTTCCCCTATGTTAATACCTATAAAACTGTTCAGATGTCCTACAGTCTGCGTCGTTGTCTCTACGATATCATTCAGAGAAGGAATCTTGTCCACCAGGGTATTCCATGTGGAATCCTGAAATTTATACAATGCATTCACAAGTGTATCTGCCTGTGAATAATCGTATGAACTTGCGCTCATAAGTACAGGTTTTGCTTCCCCGATCTTTTCCATGATCTTCTGGAAACCATCTGTTGCCATGATCTGGTTTACAACCGGCATATAAATGTCTTTTACACCGTTAACATAATTCGGTATATTCTGAATAACCGGATACAGTGCGAAGAGAACCGGCATCTGGATCAGCATCGGAAGACATCCGCCTGTAGGTGAAGTACCGTACTTCTCATATATTGCCTGCATCTCTTCCTGCTGTTTGAGCATGGAAGCCTGGTCTTTTTTATTTGCATACTTTTTTTGAATCTTCTGAATTTCAGGATTCATTACCGAAGACATTTTAGACCATTTCTGCTGTTTAATCGTAAGCGGAATCATCAATGTATATATGACGATTGTAAAAAGGATAATACAGATACCAATATTCTGTATCCCAAATAAACCATCCAACACATTATAAATTCCATTCATCAATTTTCCAAGCAGCCAGGAAATCTGATGAATAATTGGCCAGTCTGCATAACCTGCAGCTAAAGTTCCATACATCTCTTATCCTCCTTAAGGTACCGGATCATATCCGCCTTTTGCAAATGGATTGCAGCGCAGAATTCTCCAGATTGTGAGGGCACCTCCCTTGAGCGCACCATATTTTTGAATTGCTTCAATACCATACTGTGAACAGGTTGGCGTATAAATACAGTGATACTGCGTTTTCAATCCGGACAGATACTTCTGATAAAATCTGATAAGCCATATAAAAATATGCTTCATCTGCGTCACTTCCCTATATATATTTCATGAAGCTTTCCCAAGTGGATAAGTGCACTCCCAATATCATGATATTTTTTCTCTTTTGCACTTACTCTGGCTATTACGACTATATCAAGTCCACTTTGGAAATGTTCTTCTAAAAGCCGATAACTTTCTCTGATCAACCTTGTCAGATGATGTCTGACAACACTGTTTCCCACTTTTTTACTGACGGAAATACCGAGCCTGTTTTTATCCAGGCCGTTTTCCATAACGTACATTACAAGATACTTATTTGCATAAGATCTTCCATTTTTATAAACGATTTGAAAATCCTTATTTTTCTTCAAAGATTCGGAAAATTTCATTGAATTCCCTTTGCCTTTTTCTTTTATAAATAGAAGAAAAGGCCACATAGATGCGGCCTAAGCTGATAACTGTTTTCTTCCTTTTGCTCTTCTGGCAGCTAATACTTTTCTTCCGCCTGGTGTGCTCATTCTTGCTCTGAAGCCATGAACTTTAGCTCTCTGTCTTGTTTTTGGCTGAAATGTCATTTTCATTGTAGATACACCTCCCTTTGTTTGATATACTTATACATTATTCTGCAGCTTAGCCGCAGACCCGCCCGCAGGGCATGATGTTTTGGGATGCCCTTTGGGTATTATAAAGTATTACAATTATTATCTCTTTCGCCTGCCTCTTCTGTGAAGCAAATATATCCTTACATAATACACAAAAAAGACACTGCTCTTAATTATATTCAAAAAAATCAGGGAAGTCAAGCTATTCTGGGGATTTTTCTGGGATTTTGCGGAGATTTTGGTGAAGGGGGGCGCTAAGGAAGAGATGTGCCCTGCTCCAGAGGGAACTGTGTATGCTGTTTCAAATCCTGGCCGTTCACGAAGAAGATGTAAACGAAAAAACAGGCGAAATTAAGGGACATGCCGCAGTTGGCCCGAATGCCGATGCATTCGCGCCGCCGGCGGCAACAAAATTTGTTTTGGTAAAACAAATTTTGCCCTTAATTTCACCTGTTTTTTCGTTAACATCTTCTAACGCTCACTATGATGGATTTTGAAACAGCATACACAGTTTCCTCTGGAGCAGGGCACATATCTTCCTTAGCTACGTTCATCCGATCGGCAGAATTATATTAGGAAGTTTACGGAATAGCTTATGGGGACTTCATACGGGTGCAGTGGATCTGGATTGGATGCGCGGAGCAAACGGATTGAGATTTATATTTGTTATAATTCACATTCGTTGAAATATTTTTCTGCTCTCATCCTCTTCCTATCATATTAAATAAACATATTTCAAACCAAATTCCTTCCCACTAATACTCCCGAACCCTCTCCGCCCAGCCAGTCCACATCCGCTGCCCCGGTCCTGAATCCCCCCCACAGAAGAATCTTCCCTACCGCCCTGATGCACATAGCTCTATGAAAGGCTGTGAATGGTGTGCCGGGTGGGTCTGGTTTCCTGCGGGGGTGTGTATGACGTTTGAAAGTCCTTATAACGCGATTAGAGGCAGTTACAGAGAAAATGTGGGGAATAGAGAGAAAGTAGGGTAGCCTATTTCTAGGCTACCCCCTTATCAAACCGTACGTGCCCTATTAAGGCATACGGCTTACCAATTGCACTTCATAATAAATGTTGTACCGAATCTACGTGGTTGCCAGCGTACGACATTGCGCTATGGCTGCAAGCCGTCTTTTGTCATAGTATTCCTTCCCAAGGCGCTTCTTTCCCCGCTCTACCGCCTTCCTGTTCCTTTCTTTCTGCTTTTCTATGTACTGTTCCATAGTGTATCCTGTCCGGATATGGTTATAATACCAGTTGGATGGTATCAAGTTGATTTTGCAGAAGTATTCGTTGTTCCAGCGGTGTTTCATGGCCATCCCTTTTCTTACTGTTGCTCCTTCATGTATCATTGCCACTCGAAGTCTCTGACGCGTATATCTGTCCAATGCCTGCAGTTCACTGCTAAATGCATTCAGATAACAGTGGCTGTTGCATCCATACTCCCTGTTCGCCTCAATTGCTTTGAATGGATTCAGATAATAATTCACTTTTCCCCGGATAATTGCATTTACTCGCTCTACCCATACTTCTTTGCTCAGAGTCAGCTTTTTCAATGTTGCTTTCTTGATTTTTCTCTTAAAGTCCTTAAGCGATTTCTCTGTCGGTGTGACCATAAAGTATCTGCTTCCGTCTCTTTTTCGCTCTCTCCAGTGCCGGAAGGAAAATCCTACAAACTCAAAGTCCTGGCTTTCAAAATCCACGAACCTTGTTTTGGCTATTGAAATCTCCAGTCCCAGACTGTTTATCACCTTTTTGGCTATTTCCCCGGCCCTTCTGATTTCTTCTTCTGTTTTGGCGAATAGCAGAAAATCGTCACAGTACCGTACGAATTTAATTCCTTCCTTTTCCAGTTCCCAGTCCAACTCATTTAGGTATATGTTTGACATCAGCGGCGAAATCACACCTCCCTGCTGGGTGCCAGACACGCTTTCCATGTATTTTCCTTCCTCCATATATCCAGATTTCAGCCACGACCATATTATATCCAGCACGGTTCCATCTGCTATATATTTGTTTAGTACTTTCATCAGTTTCTTATGGGGTATGTTATCAAAGAACCCTTTGATATCACAGTCATATATGTGGTGATATCCATGCTCCACATACCACATGATTATCTGCATCACCCGTTCTATTCCTCTGCCCGGACGGTATCCACAGGAACATTTGTGGAAAATCCCATCTTCAAATTTGGGGCTTAATACGTTCACAACACTTTGCTGTATTATTCGGTCTTTAATTACGGGAATACCAAGCGGTCTTTTATCTCCATTTTTCTTTGGTATGTAGACTCTTTTTACTGGGGTCGGCTTATAGTCCTTCTTTTTCAGTTCCTGTAGAATGTCTTCTATCTTTTCAGCCTCTCTGCTCTTAAAGGTCTCTATGGTTTCCATATCGATTCCCCCGCACCCTTTGTTCTTTTCTACCTGTTTCCAGGCAGCCATCAGTTTGCGGTCAAACAATATCTGACCATAGATACTATGCCACTTGTATTTCAGTTCATCATTCATTACTATCTCCATCCTCCTTACGCTCGTCCGACTCGTTTTTGCCAAGGCATCGTTGTCTTTTCCATAGCCGTAAGTTCTTGATTTCGTTTACAAAGGTCAGCCCCCTTCCATTCATCATGCGTTTCGTCACATGACTACTCCTGTACTATTGGGCTGTCTGACTCCCCCTTATATAAATACAACTTCGAATTACTCTTATATGTATTTATCCTTTCGGTAGATAAGGGGGCCTCACAGGGTCACCGCACCTTCCTTATTAGCATACCAAGCACCTCCACATGACAAGCCCCATCCACCCGACTGGCTCATAAAGGTGGACAATCCAGGTTTCCCGATCTGCCGCACGGTCACCAACTTGCCCTGCCGCATCATGTGCTTTACTTTGCGTTTCGGTCTGCTAAACCATCTACGGGTCTCTCGACTTTCCGCATCTCCTTCAGACACTGCCTTACAACAGTGCCCTAGATTAGACTTCCCAATTCGCGCCAGTGCTCATGGGTGTGGACTTTCACCACAGTGAAGTTTTGCTTTCTGAGCTCTCAATTCGTTTTTGCTTCTCGCATCGTAATCGCTGCTCTTAAACACAAAATAGTCCTGACCTATTGGTCAGGACTGGTGCGACTGCCTGTCGCACGGCATGATTTGATTCACAAAATCAAATCATGTTGCCGCCGGCGGCGCGAATGCATCGGCATTCG
>LDAQ01000127.1 GCA_001028025.1 Faecalicatena fissicatena
CGTTGCCTAAATCCCGATTTTCATGGATATTTATGGAGGAATCTGTTATACTGATTAGCAAATATGTTTGGGCTGGACTTGGAGGATTTGGTATGAATATTTTTGATATTTTGGGACCCGTTATGGTAGGGCCTTCCAGTTCGCATACTGCGGGCGCTGTACGGATTGGCTATATCACCCGCACTTTACTGGGAAGCCAGCCTGTAAAGGCTGAGATTGGGCTTCATGGATCCTTTGCGGCAACAGGGAAGGGGCATGGAACGGACAGAGCTGTTGTCGCAGGGCTTTTGGGGATGAAGCCTGATGATATGCGGATACCGGAGAGCTTCGAAGTGGCAGGGCAGGAAGGCCTGGAGTTTCGCATTCAGAATATCCAGATACCGGGTGCACATCCGAATACGGCACTGCTTAAAGTGTGCGGGGAAGATGGACGGACCGTGGAGGTACAGGCTTCTTCTTTGGGCGGCGGACGTATTATGGTGAATAAACTGGACGGAATCATGGTAAACTGTACAGGAGAGTGTCCGACACTGATCGTGCAGAATCATGACAGGCCGGGACATGTGGCGGCGGTCACATCTATGCTGGCGGAGGATTCCATCAATATAGCAACGCTTCAGCTTTACCGCGGTAAAAAGGGAGGAGATGCAGTGATGGTGATTGAGATTGACCAGCCTGTACCGGAAGCATCTATCAGGTGGTTTGAACAGCAGGATGGTATTATTAAGGTGACATATATTGACAGGGAGGATGCATAGATGGCTTATCAGTCTTTGGAAGAAATAGGGCAGGTCTGCAGTCAAAAGGAGATTCCTTTCTGGCGGGCCGTGCTTCTGGATGATATGAATGAGCGAACCGTCAGTGAAGAGGAGTCATTTCAGATGATGGAGGCAATGTGGGACGCCATGCTCAGAGCCAGTGATTCTTACGATGAAAAACTGGTTTCCAGCAGCGGGCTGGTCGGCATGATGGGCGGACAGATGGAAAAATACCGGAAAGAGGACGATACTCTGTGCGGAGATTTCGTATCCAGGGTCATTGTGCAGGCGCTGCAGATGGGGGAATCAAACGCCTGTATGAAGCGAATTGTAGCGGCCCCCACAGCTGGGGCATGCGGCGTAATACCGGCAGTGCTGGTGCCTTTATACCGGGATAATAAGGCTGACAGGGAGATGATAGTACAAAGTCTGTATGTGACGGCTGGTATCGGACAGGTTATCGCTTCCAGGGCATTTATTGCCGGAGCGGCAGGCGGATGCCAGGCGGAGATCGGAGCGGCTTCTTCTATGGCGGCGGGCGCACTTGTCTATCTGAAGGGCGGAGATAACAGCCAGATTATGCATGCAGCGGCCATGGCACTGAAGAATCTTCTGGGGCTAGTGTGTGATCCCGTAGCAGGCCTGGTGGAAGTTCCATGTGTGAAGCGGAATGTGATCGGCGCAGTCAATGCACTCTCTTCGGCAGATATGGCACTGGCCGGCATTACAAGCAGAATACCTCCGGATCAGGTGATTGATGCCATGAAGGAGGTAGGGGAAGCAATGAATGTTTCTCTGCGTGAGACTGGGGAGGGCGGTGTAGCAAATACACCCCGGGCAAAAGAAATAGTGGATAATCTTGGAATGTAAATTAAGATTTCCCCTTGACATATTAGGGCCTGCTGTATTATTATAATCTCTAATAGAAGGGAGTAACTAGCGCTTTCCCGAGCGTTCGCGATGTCGTCAGTACGATGGCCTTCCATCCGTATCGTGATTAAATGGTGAGACTTTTATTGCATTACATAATATGCAATAGGAGTCTCTTTTTTTATGTTTTATAAAACGGATCAGGGTTCGTATTGCACAAAAGAAATGGAGGATCATACATGAAAGAATTTTACCAGATTTCTGCCGAGGAGACGAAACAGAGGATCAATGGGACAATGGAACCGTTAACTGCAGAAGAAGTGAAAAAACATCAGGAAAAATACGGCCCGAACGAGCTGGTGGAAGGAAAGAAAAAGACGACAGTCCAGATATTTCTGGAACAGTTTAAAGACTTTCTTGTAATTATACTGATAGCGGCAGCGATTGTGTCGGGGTTTCTTGGAGATGCCGAGAGCGCGATCGTTATTTTGATTGTTATTACGATCAATGCTATTCTCGGAACAGTACAGACTGTGAAGGCAGAGCAGTCCCTCTCCAGTCTGAAAAAGCTTTCCGGTCCGGAGGCAAAGGTACTGCGCGGCGGCAATATAGTGCCGGTTCCGTCCACAGAGGTGACGGTAGGAGATATTGTCATGCTGGATGCAGGGGATTATATCCCGGCTGATGGCCGGCTTTTGGACAGTGCCAGTCTTAAAGTGGATGAGAGCGCCCTGACGGGTGAAAGCCTGGGTGTTGATAAAAATACAGCACCCATTGAAGGAGAAGTTCCTCTGGGCGACAGAATTAATATGGTGTACTCTGGCAGCTTCGTCACATACGGGCGGGGTTCCTTTCTTGTGACCGGGATCGGTATGGAAACCGAGGTCGGAAAGATTGCGAGCCTGCTTAAGACTACTTCTGAGAAACGGACACCTCTTCAGATTAATCTGGATCAGTTCGGACAGAAACTGTCCATAATTATACTTGTATTCTGCGCCATTTTATTTGGTATAAACGTCCTGCGCGGCGGCAATATTGGGGATGCATTCCTGTTTGCAGTCGCACTGGCGGTTGCGGCGATACCGGAGGCATTGAGCTCCATTGTTACGATTGTACTGTCATTCGGTACTCAGAAAATGGCGAAGGAGCATGCCATCATTCGTAAGCTCCAGGCAGTGGAAGGACTGGGCAGCGTATCGATTATATGCTCCGATAAAACAGGAACCCTGACACAGAACAAAATGACAGTAGAAGATTACTATGTCAATGAAACACGTGTGCCTGCAGGTGAAATCGATATAAACCGTCCGGCGCACAGTAAACTGCTGCTTTGCAGTATTCTCTGCAATGATTCTACAAATGTAGAAGGTGTTGAGATCGGTGACCCGACAGAAACAGCACTGATCAATCTTGGAAGCCGACTTGGCGTGTTTGCACAGGATGTGAGAGAAAAGTATCCGCGTGAAAGTGAAAATCCCTTTGACAGCGACAGGAAGCTCATGGCGACAAAGCATACCATTGATGGGAAGCATGTTATGATTGTCAAGGGCGCAGTAGATGTTCTTCTAAACAGAATGGAATCCATTCAAATTCGGGATGAAGTAAGAGGATTTGAGGAAGAAGACCGCAGAAAAATAGAAGCGCAGAATCAGGAATTCTCAAGAGGAGGCCTGCGTGTACTCGCTTTTGCATATAAAGAAATTGAAGAGAATCAGGAACTTACCCTGGAAGACGAAGATAATCTGACCTTTGTAGGTCTGATAGCCATGATGGATCCTCCACGTGAAGAGTCAAAGGCGGCGGTGGCAGAGTGTAAAAGAGCCGGCATCCGTCCGATCATGATTACAGGAGATCACAAGGTGACAGCGGCAGCAATTGCAAAAAGGATTGGAATTCTGGAAGATGAATCGGAGGCATGCGAAGGTGCAGAGATAGACGGCATGTCAGACGAAAAGCTGAAAGATTTCGTAGAAGGGATTTCGGTCTATGCCCGGGTATCTCCTGAACACAAGATCAGAATCGTCAGAGCATGGCAGGAGAAGGGCAACATTGTCTCTATGACAGGAGACGGTGTCAATGATGCACCGGCCCTGAAACAGGCCGATATCGGTGTTGCCATGGGTATTACGGGAAGTGAGGTATCAAAGGATGCGGCATCCATGGTTCTGACAGATGACAATTTTGCCACCATCGTAAAAGCGGTTGAAAATGGCCGTAATGTCTACCGTAACATCAAGAATTCGATTCAATTCCTGCTGTCCGGCAACTTTGGTGCGATCCTGGCAGTGCTCTACGCATCCATCGCCGGTTTGCCGGTTCCGTTTGCACCAGTCCACCTGCTGTTCATCAACCTGCTGACGGACAGTCTGCCGGCAATCGCACTGGGGCTGGAGCCTCACTCAAAAGATGTCATGGATGAAAAGCCAAGGCCAATGAACGAGTCAATACTCACCAGAGACTTCCTGACCAAGATTGGGACAGAAGGCTTGTGCATAGGCGTTACAACCATGATTGCATTCCTGATAGGATACCGCTCAGGAAATACTGTCCTGGCAAGCACAATGGCATTCGGAACACTATGTACAGCAAGACTTGTTCACGGCTTCAACTGTAAAGCAGACCGTCCGGTTGTATTTACAAGAAGAGTATTCAACAATATTTACCTGATCGGTGCATTCCTGCTGGGCCTTGTATTAATAACGGGAGTCATGGTAATACCAGGTCTTCAGAATATATTTAAAGTACAGACACTGAGCATGGCACAGCTGTTCACCGTATATGGACTGGCGGCAGTTAACCTGCCGGTAATCCAGCTCATGAAGGCTGCGAAGGAGGCGCTTCGGAAGCGGAAGGTTCGTTAGAAGGGTCCGGCTGCAGCGGCTGCGTGCATCAAGGCAGAAGAAACCTGTTAAACGGTTGGGGGATCGCGGGCGGGAGAGGCGGATGGATACGGCTGAAGCCCTGCCCCGTTTCCACCAGGCGTCCCTTATATAGACCATTACCCCTTTTCATTAAGCTCTATGTTGAGGACTCGTCCGAATTCGGGGAATTTATGTTTTGCGTAAGCGTAGAATGCGATTCCGAGCAGGCCCCATATTCCGATGATCAGCCATTCGGGGATATTCAGTCCGGAAGGCATTCCAGGCATATAGAGCAGCAGCATCAGACTGCTCAGCATGATGGCCATGAAACCGACAAAACGGTGCCTGTGTACCTTGTATGGTCTTACGAGATTAGGTTCTTTTTTTCTTAGAACCAGGAAAGAGATGGATACCATGAGGTATGCGGTTACGGCACCGACTCCGCCGGCATTGGTCAGCCACTCCATCATGGCACGTCCGAAAAACGGTGCGATACAGGAGATAGCGCCGATCAGAAGGACTGCATTGGATGGAGTCTTATATTTTGGATGTATTTTTGTCAAAAATGAAGGCAGACATTTGGCTTCGGCAAGAGCGTAGATTGCACGGCTGCCGCCCATAAAGAAAGAATTCCAGCTGGACAGGATTCCTGCCATGCCGCCGATGATCAGAATATCTGCCATGATGGTGTAGCCGCCGTATGCTTTTTTCATTGCATCCGCGGTAATCAGGACGGAACTCTGCATCTCACCCTTAGACATCATCAGAGATACTGCAAGAATAATAAGTGCATACCATGCCACTGCAGAAGCAATAGAGATAAGAATTACTTTTCCGATCTGTTTGAAGGGAATCGCAATTTCTTCCGCGGCCTGTGGTATGACATCAAAACCTACAAACATAAACGGCGTCATGACGGCTACCGATAAGAGCCCTCCGAACCCGTTGTCGAACAGAGGCTTTGTGTGGGTGACATCCCCTTTCAGTGCAGAGCCGAACATCAGGACAAGTCCGATTCCGACTATGATGAAAGTAAAGATCCCCTGCATATACGCCGCGGGTTTTACACCTATATAATTGATAATTGTAATAATAATAGAACTTATGACGCCGATGGCTACCCATGTAGCATAGATGTCAAAGCCTTCCACAGAATACATGTACCCTTTCATAATATTAGGCGCGATATACTCCAGAACCGTAGGGAGTGCACATGCCTCAAAGGCAACCACGCCCACATATCCCAGTATAATCGCCCAGGTACAAAGAAAAGACCAGTTCGGTCCAAGCGCGCGGAGACTGAAGATCTGTTCCCCTCCGCACTGAGGCATAGCCGAAGTCAGCTCAGCATAAGTCAGCCCCACAAACATAATCATAATGCCCCCAAGTACAAACGCCAGCATTGCCCCCGCTGTGCCGGCTTTCAGAATCCAATGCCCGGCCATAACGACCCAGCTCCACCCAATCATGGCGCCAAAGGCAATAGAAAATACGTCCTTCTTTCCAAGGACACGGTCAAACTTACTTTTTTGAGTACTCGAATTACTCATGAAATCACTCCAATCAAATTTTTTATCCCCCAGAAATTACTCTAATCAGCATATAAACTTATATTTTCCTATAAGTACAACTTATACACCGATATTTTCTTATTATACACAAAATCTCCATTAGACTCCAGTACTAATTTGAATATCCTGATCACATTAAATCATCAGTCATCTCTTCTGGAAGCACAACGTTCCGCGATCTAACCACCATCCACAGCTCCCATAAGACATCCCCAAGGTATCCTTTATTCCCTAAGAATGAAGCCCAGCCGGCCGGAAACGGGGAGCGGGATGCCGCAGGGAGAGGCCGGGATGGAGTCTGAAAGTTTAGAGTGCGCGGTTAGAAGAACTTACGTAAAAAGAACTGCCCACGAGGGGTGGAAAGTGATTTTCCAAAATCACTTTCCAGTACAACTTAGGCCAGAAAGCATCAGGCTTTCTGGCCGCATGTTGTACGTGCCCTCGTGGGCAGTTCTTTTTACGTTAGTTCTTCTCCGCAAACGGGTTACTTTCAGACTCCATCCCGGCCTCTCCCTGCGGCATTCCGTTCCCCGTTTCCGGCCGGCGTCCCCATACCAGCCTAAGTATACCTCTTGATAGTCTCTTTGAGAACGTATTTTTTGTCGCTGTACCGGTCTACAATATAGCCGTTGGCGAGATGTTCGAGTTTATCTGTAAGTGGTTCCAGAATGATATCTTCTCCGTATTTCCTTATCAGTGCCTTCTCCAGAAGATAATCACAGACGTGAGGATTTTTAGGGAGGAGCGGGCCGTGAAGATAGGTTCCGATTACATTTTTGTAGACAACGCCTTCATAGCCGGATTTACCGGTATTGCCCAGGCCGTAAAAAACCTTTCCAAATGGTGTATGACTGCCGATGTAGGTACGACCGCCATGATTTTCAAATCCTACGACTGGAGTATCGAAGAGTGGACTGTTCAGGACAATATTGCGGATTAATCGTTCCGGTTCCCATTCTGTTGTAATATCGAGAATAGACAGGCCCTCGATGTTTTTTTTGTCCGTTTTATAATATTTGCCCAGCAGCTGGTACCCCCCGCAGACTGCGAGAACTACGCCGTTATTCTCCACATAATCCTTGAAATTCCGGCGGATATTCTGCAGTTGGCCGCAGACCAGTTCCTGTTCGCGGTCAGAGCCGCCGCCGAGCAGAACAATGTCCAGTTTGGAAAAATCAATGGTATCGCCGGAGAGAAAAGGAATTACTTCGGCTTCTATACCGCGCCATTCCAGGCGTTTGCGGAAGCACTGAATGTTTCCGCGGTCGCCGTAGAGGTTCAGCAGATCCGGATATAAATGTCCAATTGTCAGTTTCATGCTGTCTCTCCTCCTTTCCCGGTCTTCTCAAGTTCTGTGAGCATACGGTTCGTGCTGTAGAGGCCGGAGTAATTTACGATGACATAAAGATTACCGGTTCCATTTACCGTGCGCTCCTGAACCGTTGCGCGCAGGTCTGTTGTAGAAGAACAGGGAATATCTTCATATTTTAAACGAAGCCCCATATCGTGGCGGCGGGTGCCTGTTGTCGTAATCGTGGCAGCCTGTGCATCAGCCAGATACTGGAAGTCCACATCCCACAGCCAGGAAATATCTTCTCCGTCCTGATAGGTGTCATTAATCTGAATAATAATGTCTTTGGGCTTTTTGTCTTTCAGTACGAGAGAAATCTTCTGCTGGAAACCGATGGGATTCTTAGCCAGATGCAGCTGAACCCTTGTACCGCTGATCATGAAAATACTTTCCCGGTTGTTTCCGTAGTCAAATGCCTCAATCATTTCCTGGAAATGTGTCCTGTCGGCCTCCAGTGCATTGAGCGCCGCGTATGCTGATAAAGTATTGTAAATATTGTATGGCGTACGTGCAGTTGAATGTATAGTCATGCCGTCCATGGAAAATGTATAGAGCTCATCGTGCAGTTCTATTTCCGACGCCGTAAAGTCAGGCTCAGGACGTTCTAAACCGCAGTTGGGACAATGGTAGATCCCAAGCTGTCCGTAGTGGAAAAAATCATATTCCAGCTTCTTTCCGCAGGAACGGCAGAAGATGCTTTCACGGATCTCAGAACGGGAGATATCATCAAATATCTGCTCACTGATCCCGTAAGTGACAAACGTGTTCTTGCTCTCGACAGCAAGCGTATAGGACAGGACGTCATCACAATTGATGATCAGCTTTGTATCGGGGACGCTTGTAACAGCAGTTTTTAACTTATTAAAAGTGATGTCGACCTCCCCAAAACGGTCCAGCTGGTCTCTGGAAATGTTTGTGAGAAGACCGCAGTCTGGTTTTAACTGAGGAAGCACGCGCACAGAAGCAATCTCATCTACTTCGATACAGGCATAATCCGCATCCAGCCGGCAGTGCTTGTCCGTGGCAAGCACAAAGGCGGAAATAATCCCGTTGAGCATATTGGCTCCGGTTCTATTGATAATAACTTTTTTGCCCTCTGCTTTTAATGCATGGTACAGGATACTGTTTGTAGTTGTCTTGCCGTTCGTTCCCATGGTCACAATCGTCTTTTCCCTCACCATTTCCGCCATGGCAGATAAAATGCGGGGGTCGATTATCCGGGCAACATAACCCGGAAGAGTAACGCCGCTTCCTCTATTCAGTTTTTTAATCAGATAGCTCGTGCATTTTGCACATTTAATTGCGAGTACGCTTCTTAATCTCATAATATTATATCAACTCTTATCCTTTTCTTGAAATACTTGTATTATTATAATAGAAACAGGTACAGAAAACAAGGAATTTAAAAAGAATTCGGTATTTTGGGCGTCGGGAATCGCTGTTTGTGGGATGAGGGAATGCTTGCCGAGAGCTATCCCACTTTTATCTGCCCCCGGTTGAAGCTCATAATAATTTTCACAAAAGAAATTATAAAGATTTAATGAAGCCACTGGAAATTCAGATTCAGTGTGATAGAATGGAAATGACTAAAACTGGAAATTACTGAAGATAGAGAATCCGAAAATGAGGTGGAATAATATACATGCAGAAAAAAAGCAGACAACAGGTGGTTGAGGAGAAAAAGGACAGGAGAATTCCTACAACGAGATACCGTCCCGAGCACCGTCAGGGGCTGAGTATGCAGCAGGTGCAGGAACACAGGCTGCACGGCTGGACGAATAAAGCAGTGGATCCGCCGGCTAAGACAATGAAAGAGATTATTCATGATAATGTATTCACATATTTTAACCTGATATTTGTAATTCTGGCCCTGCTTCTTTGCATAGCCGGGTCTTTTCGTGATCTTACATTTCTTCCGGTCATTATACTGAATACTTTGATTGGAATCGTACAGGAAGTGCGGGCAAAGAAAGTTCTGGATAATCTGACTATGCTGAACGCGCCCCATGCCACGGTTGTGCGGGACGGGCAGAAGTCTGTGATTGATGCGGAGGAACTTGTGCTCGACGACATTGTTATTTTCAAGGCGGGCAGCCAGGTTTGTGCAGATGCGGAGGTCAGCGCAGGAGAGGTACAGGTAAATGAATCCCTGCTGACGGGGGAATCCGATGAGATTGTAAAGAAAAAAGGCGACCAGCTCATGTCAGGGAGCTTTATCGTGTCAGGACAGTGTCATGCAAGACTGGAGAAGGTCGGGATGGACTCCTATATCTCGAAGCTGACAATGGAAGCGAAAGAGATGCAGGAAGGAGAGCAGTCTGAGATGATCCGCTCTCTGGATAAATTGGTAAAATGCGTAGGCATTGCGATCATACCGATTGGAATTGTACTGTTTGTCCAGGCATTTTTCTTTCAGAATGAAGGGTTTCAGTCCAGTATTACTTCCATGGTTGCCGCCATTATCGGCATGATTCCGGAAGGACTGTATTTATTGGCGAGCGTGGCGCTGGCTGTCAGTTCGGTGCGGCTCGCTCAGAAAAAAGTCCTGCTCCACGATATGAAATGTATCGAGACTCTGGCCAGGGTCAATGTGCTGTGCGTGGATAAGACCGGTACTATTACGGAAAATACCATGAAAGTGCAGGAGGTTATTCCTGCGGACGGCTATGATGAGAAAGAGATGCAGCCCCTGAGTACGTTGATTGGAGATTTTGCTGCGGCAATGGAGAAGGACAATATCACGATGGCCGCCATGAAAGAATATTTTCAGACTGCATCGGGCAGAAAACCGGTAAGCAGGACTGGATTTTCCTCCGCCACAAAATACAGCAGTGTTACCTTCGAGGATGAAGCATATGTGCTTGGTGCGCCCGAATTTGTCCTAAAGGAAAAGTATGAAAACTATGAGGAGGAGATTACCGGATATGCATCAAAAGGCGCCAGAGTCCTGGTTTTCGGCCTCTATGAAGGCGAGATCGACGGAAAGGCCCTGGAGAAGGGGATTATTCCTCTGGGATATATACTTTTGGCAAACCCGATCAGAAAAGAAGCAAAAGAGACGTTTACCTACTTTGCGGAGCAGGGGGTTGAGGTAAAGGTTATTTCCGGAGACAACCCTGTAACAGTATCAGAAGTAGCTAAAAAAGCAGGAATTGCGAATGCTGAGAATTATGTAGATGCCTCCTCCCTTAAATCAGATGAGGAGATAGAAAAAGCAGTGCTGGAGAATACCGTATTCGGGCGGGTAACGCCGAATCAGAAGCGGCAGTTCGTCCAGATCCTCAAAGGAGCCGGTAAAACGGTTGCGATGACAGGGGATGGCGTCAATGACGTTCTTGCACTCAAAGATGCGGACTGCAGTATCGCCATGGCTTCCGGAAGTGAAGCGGCGGCCCAGGCGTCACAGCTCGTACTGCTGGAATCTGATTTTTCCTGCATGCCTCAGGTCGTTCTGGAGGGCAGAAGAGTTGTAAACAACATTCAGCGTTCAGCCAGCCTGTTCCTGGTAAAGAATATATTTTCCTTCCTGCTGTCACTGTTTTCTGTAGTATTTATGATCACATATCCGCTGGAACCGTCGCAGATATCACTGATCAGTATGTTTACGATCGGAGTGCCCGCGTTCTTCCTGGCACTGGAGCCGAACAAGAACATTATTAAGGGACACTTCCTGACCAATGTCTTCCTGAAGGCTCTGCCTGCTGCTCTGACTGATGTGCTGGCAGTCGGCGCACTGGTCGTATTCGGACAGACCTTTGGCGTGAACTCAAAAGATATATCCACCGCAGCGACCATGCTGCTGGCTATCGTCGGATTCATGATTCTCTATAAGATCAGTGCGCCAATGAACATCATGCGCACAATCGTAGTAGCAGGAAGCATAATAGGGCTGCTGTTCTGCAGTATCTTCCTGAACAACCTGTTTGCCATCACAGGAATGTCCACAAAATGCATCATGCTCTTTATCGTATTCTCAATCGCCACAGAGCCAGTGCTGCGATACCTCACATCCTTGCTGGGAAAATTAAGAATATACTATCTGCGATTACGGGGACAGACGGTGGAAGAGTGAGCTGCGGATTAGAAGGAGCCATCCCTCAGGGACGGCTCCTTCTTCGTAAGTACTTCTCCATAAACGGGTTTTCAGTCCCCATTTCCGCTGTTCCGGTACCTCCCTCCTGACGTTTCAGTCAGGTGTTCCTTCACCGTAAGCGTCTCCCCTGTTTACCCTACCGCGTAGTTCAGGAGTTTTTTTAGATTGTTGTGGAATTGTTTGTTCTGTGAGCGGAGTTTCAGTTTTTCTGCGTTTGATTTGTTCTGTTCTACATAGGCATCGTATTTGTCGAACAGGATGCGGTAATCCATGTTTTGTTTTTGGCCCCAGCGGACGAGGACCCAGTTCATGGCGTCGCTTTGCCAGTAGCTCATGGGGATTTCGGCCATCTTCAGGATGGAGATGTACTGGATTGCCTGCATGGAGAGGGAACTCAGCTGGGCGGTGAGCTCTGTCTCGTATTTGTCTTTTTTGCCTAATCTTTTGAATATTTTGAGTGGTAGTCCTTCCCTTTTGGAATGGAGCGCCATTAGACTGCCGCTCTGTAAGACGATCTCGTTGAGACGGCAGGCGGCATTCCAATAGGTTACGAATGATATGGACGGATCTTCGCCTTCTTCTTCGGGTTTTCCGACCGTGTATGTGCGGAATACCCGGTGAGGCTTTCCTGCCAGTGTCCGGTTGTATTTCTTACGCTTGTCCGGATTGGCGAGTATCCGGTATGCTTCCAGTATCTCCTGCATGTATGCAGTGGTGTCTATGTCGTTATGCATATTGGCATCCGGATGATACACTTTTGCCAATGCATTTTTTGCGCTGGTAATTTCTTCAAGGGTTGCCTCTCTGGATACGCCGAGAATGTCATAATATGTACGGGTTTCCATCGTTTCCTCCTTATCCCTGTTTCATTATTTATTCTTCCCACATTTAATATTACGATAGGATAAGGAAAAAATCAAGAAAAGTTACCTGACATATTATACTTCAATCCGATTCTTTTAAGGAAAATAACCGGGCATCATAATTTGCTCTGTAAAAGAACATTTTTAACATTGGCCACCGATGGATTTTGGGAAAATATTACACTGATTAATACACCTGTATCTATAAAAGAAAAGGGATGCCTGCGGCCTGCTGCGGGCATCCTTTTTAAGGTATTGACAAACTTATTTTTTATTGAAACATATTTTCCACGTAATTTCGCATTTCTTCCCGGGTGTGTTTCTGTCTGGCTTCATCAATCACCTGTTTCTGCTCAGTATCAGAAAGATGAGAAAAATGGTTCAGGGCATCGGAGTGCTGAGCCAGCGCCATTGTAAAACCGATCGGCAGTTCTTCGTTGTTTATCATTATTAGACCTCCTTTCCTGGGGAAAACTAAAATGTTACCGCTCAGAACGTGCTGTGTATTTACTGCACGGCATCTAAGCCACATATCAAAAAAGTGAATGACATGAGCCTGTCACGTAAGGACGTTTTAATGGACAGGCGGCGTTACTGTTTACAGGCTTTCCTTTGAACAGTAACACTCTAAAATTAGTATGCGTCAGTTTTTTGACTTCATACCTGTAAATCTAAGCGGGATAATGATATACTATTAAGTGAAAATATGGAAATGAGGGATTTTTATGGTTTTAAGTGTCAGCAGGAGAACCGACATTCCGTGCTGTTACCCTGACTGGTTTTACCGGCGCCTGGAAGAGGGGACTGTATGTATACGCAATCCATTTCGCCCGGATCAGATCAGTGAGATCGCTGTAACACCGGATGTGACAGACTGTATTGTATTCTGGACGAAAAATCCAGGACCTATGCTGGCGGAACTTGACAGGCTGGATGAATACCTGTATTATTTCCAGTTTACCCTGACAGGATACGGCAAAGATATTGAGCCGGGACTTCCGGAAAAGGCGGTTCTGGCAGATATATTTCATGAACTGGCAGGCCGGATTGGCTGGAAGCGGATGATATGGCGTTATGATCCGATTTTGCTGAATCCGCGATATACAGCTGAATTTCATTTGAAGACGTTTGATAAGATTGCCAGGAAGCTGCAGGGCAGTACAAAGCAGGTCGTGGTGAGTTTTATTGATACCTATAAAAGTACAAAAGAGAACGCGGCCTTCCTGAATCTGAAGAAGCCGGAGCCTGGAGAGCTGGAAATGCTGGCAGGGCGTCTTGCAAAGACTGCGGGCAGTTATGGAATGCGTATGGTCACCTGTACAGAGGAGATGAACCTGTTAAGTGCAGGGATTGAGCATGGAGCGTGCATTGATAAACGCCTGATCGAAGAACTTACCGGATGTGAACTTGATGCAGGTCCGGATAAGGGGCAGCGGCCGGGATGCGGCTGTATGGAGAGTGTTGATATCGGGGCCTACAATACATGCGTAAGCGGCTGCCGGTATTGTTATGCCAATTACAGCGGGGCGCTTATGAAATCCCGCAGGGAAAGTTATGATATCAGTTCGCCTCTGCTGTGCGGAAGAATTGGTAGGGATGATATTGTTACAAAACGGGCGGTGAAGTCCTGGAAGAATCCACAGCTTCGCCTTCCATTTTAAGAGAAGGAGAAAACAGGCATGCACTATACGGCGCCCCATTATTATAGGAAGTTTCGCTGTACTGCGGACAAATGTTCCAATACCTGCTGCACGGGGTGGCAGATTGAAGATTCGGACTGGAAACTTTTTCCTGATGCTGTAGATTTTGAAACGGAGGGATGGCTATGAAAGCAGTTGTTTATAAGGGAAACGGTACCATATGTCTGGAAGAACGTCCTTTCCCTGAGATTCAGAAAGATACGGATGCAATTGTAAAGGTAACAGTGACAACCATTTGTTCCAGTGATATACATATTAAGCATGGAGCGGTGCCCAGGGCTAAGGAAAACATCATACTCGGCCACGAGTTTGTGGGAGAAGTAATCAGGATAGGCCGAGCAGTAAAAAGTATACGTCCTGGGGATCGTGTGGCCGTTAATGTGGAGACATTCTGCGGAAAGTGTTACTTCTGCCGTCATGGATATGTAAACAATTGTACGGATAAATACGGGGGATGGGCCCTGGGCTGCAGAATTGACGGTGGACAGGCAGAGTATGTCAGGATTCCTTTTGCCGACAACGGACTTACCAGAATACCGGATACGGTTTCAGATGAAGCGGCATTATTTACCGGTGATTTGCTTTCTACGGGGTACTGGGCTGCTAAAATGGGAGATATCAAGCTCTCAGATACCGTAGCGGTGATTGGGGCCGGCCCCGCAGGAATTGCTGTTATGAAGTGTGTCGGACTCTATAATCCGTCAAAGATTATAGGAATTGATATTGATGACCAGAGACTGGGACTCTTAATGGAAAATAAGATCGCAGATGTTACATTGAATCCCCGAAGAGACGATGTGGCAGCGGCTGTAAAAGAGATGACAGACGGGCGGGGAGCGGATTCTGTCCTGGAAGTGGCCGGAAGCCGGGAGACTTTTGAGATGGCATGGTGCATAGCAAGGCCGAATGCAGTCGTGGGGGTCGTTGCAATGTATGAAGAAGACCAGGTGCTTCCACTTCCGCAGATGTACGGAAAGAATCTTACATTTAAAACGGGCGGTGTGGACGCAGCCAACTGCGAGGATATCCTGCGCCTGATCGAGAACGGAAGACTGAACACTGAATGTATGATCACCCACAGGACCACGCTGGATCATATTATGGAAGCATATGATATTTTTGAAAATAAAAAAGACGGTGTCGTAAAGTATGCTGTTACGGTGTAAATGTGCAGAGTACGCGGCATATTCTGCGGCTTTTGGGTTCTAATCTTTCCCTCCCTTTACTATATTGGTAATAGACGATATAGCAGAGGGAGTTTTTTTATGAAAGCAGCACTGGCGGTATTATTAAGCGCACTACTTTGTGTACAGAATGTATATGCGATGCCGGCAAAAGAGTATATTGTCTATGAAGACACAGCGGAATTGCAGGAGAATACGGAAGAAGTACAGGAAGATACACAGCAGACCGCAGAAAATACAGACGAGAGTGAATCAGAAGCAAAAGACAGCCAGGAAACCATATCAGAGGAAACCGTAGAAACGGAAGGGGAAGCAGCAGACACACAGACTGCCGGGCCGGAGGTGAGCGCACCGTCTGCAGTTCTGATGGAGGCGTCAACCGGAGAGGTGATTTTTGAGAAGGATGCGGACACAGCGCGTCCGCCTGCAAGCGTTACTAAAATCATGACCATGCTGCTGATTTTCGACGCTCTGGCCGATGGGAAAATCAAGCTTGAGGATCAGGTGACAACTTCTGAATTTGCAGCTTCTATGGGCGGTTCACAGGTCTTTCTGGAACCGGGGGAGACGCAGACGGTGGACACCATGCTGAAATGCATTTCTGTAGCCAGCGCAAATGATGCCTGCGTCGCCATGGCCGAGTACATATGCGGCAATGAAGAAGAGTTTGTCAAGCAGATGAATGAACGTGCTAAGGGTTTGGGAATGGAAAACACCCACTTTGTCAACTGCAACGGCCTGGATGTGGATGGGCACGTGACAACAGCGAGGGATATCGCTTTGATGTCCAGGGAGATGATTACAAAATACCCGCAGATTCATGACTACTGTATGATATGGATGGAAAATATCACCCATACTACAAAAAAGGGAACCACCGAGTTCGGGCTTACCAACACAAATAAACTGGTGAGGCAGTACGAATACGCCACAGGGCTGAAAACAGGGTCCACAGGGCTTGCAAAATTCTGTGTTTCTGCAACTGCCAAGAAGAATGACATAGAAATGATCGCAGTCATCATGGCGGCTGAGGACTCTAAGGCCAGATTCAAAGATGCGACGACGCTGCTGAATTATGGATTTGGAAAATGCCAGGTCTATAAAGATGAAAGTCCTGAAAAGCTTAAGGATCTGGAAGTAAAAGGTGGTGTCGAGGACACCGTGCCTTGTGAGTACGCAGATAGTTTCAGCTATCTTGATACGAGCGGTGCGAACCTTTCCGGGATTACAAAAAAGCTGAAAGTAAAGAAAAGCCTGGATGCACCTTTGAAGAAAGGGGATAAGGCAGGCAGCCTGATTTATGAGCTGGACGGAAAAGAGATCGGAAAAGTGGATGTTATCGTGTCCCAGAATGTAAAGAAGGCAGGATTTTTGGATTATCTGAAGAAAGTGGTTTCACGGTTCAGAACGTAGCCTTTTAGGCTGCGTTCTGAACCAATAAAAGCCAAATGCCGGGGGAAATGAATTAAAAATTGAATTTACCGGTAAAAAATGTTAGGATAGTGTAGGTAATAAATGAAGTGCCAGCGATGTATACTGGTATACAATGGAGGAAAAATATGGATTTTGCAAAAATGATAGATCATACAATTTTAAAACCTGAAGCAACAAAGGAGGAAGTCAAAAAGCTATGCAATGAGGCGGTACGGTATGGGTTCCATTCGGTGTGTGTAAACTCCAGCTATGTATATTATTGTGCGCAGCTGTTAAAAGATACGGACGTGAAGGTATGCACTGTAGTGGGATTTCCACTGGGCGCGATGTCCACGGACGGTAAAGTGGGCGAGACTCTGGCAGCGGTAGAGGACGGAGCTGAAGAGATCGATATGGTGATTCATATCGGAATGATAAAGAGCGGGGACTGGAAGTACGTGAAGGAAGATGTGGCTTCTGTCGTGGAGGCTGCAGGGGACCGCGCTATTGTAAAAGTCATTCTTGAGACATGCCTTCTTACTGAAGAAGAAAAGATACAGGCATGCAGGATCTGCAAAGAGGCGGGAGCCGATTTTGTGAAGACATCTACAGGATTCTCCAGGGGAGGGGCTACCGTGGCTGACGTTGAACTGATGCGCAGGACAGTAGGGCCGGTTATGGGCGTGAAAGCTTCAGGGGGAATCAGGACGGCAGCGAAAGCAGAAGAAATGGCTGAAGCAGGGGCAGACAGGCTGGGTACCAGCTCCGGGATTGCCATTGTAGAAGGGCATTAGAATGTGGATAGGAATCATTGCGGCACTCCTTTTAATTTTCCTGTTATGTCTGGCAGAAGGACGGCGTGAGCTTAAGTTTTTTAAAATTACACGCTATACCCTGAGGGTGCCTGCATTTGAAAAACTGGATGGAGAGAAAAAAATCATTTTGCTGGCGGATCTACACAATAAGTCATACGGAGAACATAACAGTGAGCTGCTGGATGCGATACAGAGAGAAAAGCCCGATCTGATTCTGATAGCGGGTGATATGCTTGTTGGAAAAGACGTTGCCTCCTATGGGGAAGCGCTGGATTTTGTGACCAGGCTGCCGGAGATCTGTCCGGTCTATTATGGCCCGGGGAATCATGAACAGAGGCTGAAAGAATACCCGGAAAAGTATGAAAAGAGCGTATATAGAAAGTTTAAAAACGAACTGTCACGGTCAGGAGTTCATTATCTGGAGAATCAGAAGGCCGAGATGAGACTGGACAGGCTGGATATCCGGGTGGACGGGCTTGAGCTGCCCATGCATACTTATGAGAAATTCAAAAAACATTCAGTGGATGAAGCAGATATCAGGCGCTGCCTGGGAAGAGCAGATAAAGATAAATACCAGATCCTTCTGGCGCATAATCCCGTGTATTATTCTGCATACAAAGCGTGGGGGGCAGACCTGACAGTTTCGGGCCATCTCCATGGAGGTATTGTGCGTATTCCGGGACTTGGTGGAGTGATCACGCCCCAGGCGGTTCTGTTTCCAAAATATTCCGGAGAGATGACAGTGGAAGAAAACCAGGCGATTGCCGTCAGCAAGGGACTGGGAACCCACACAATCAATCTGAGGTTCTGTAATTTTGCGGAGGTGGTTGTGATTAAGCTGCTTCCATACAGGGAAAAGAAATAAACAGAGTTTTAGGAAATGTTGTTTTGCAGGATAAAACTTGTGTATTTTCTGTTATTCCCTTATAATGAAATACAGTGCGAATATCCGTATTGGGGAGTGTAAGTATGGGAATACCAGTAAAGCTGGAAGTATTTGAAGGTCCGCTGGATCTTCTGCTTCATTTAATTGATAAAAATAAAATAGATATATACGATATACCGATTGTTGAGATCACGAATCAGTACATGGATTATATACGGAATATGCAGAAGGAAGACCTGAACGTTATGAGCGAATTCCTCGTTATGGCGGCAACTCTGCTGGATATCAAGTGCAGGATGCTGCTTCCGAAAGAAGTGAATGAGGAAGGGGAGGAAGAAGACCCCCGCGCTGAACTGGTTGAACAGCTTATTCAGTATAAGATGTACAAGTATATGGCTTATGAATTAAAGGACCGGCAGCTGGATGCAGAGCAGGTTCTTTATAAAGTGCCCACAATTCCGGAGGAAGTGATGGGATATGTGGAGCCTGTGGATTTAGACCTTCTTCTGGGCGATCTGACATTAAAAAAACTGAACCAGATTTTCAAAGACGTTATGAAACGGCAGGATGACAAGATAGATCCGGTGCGAAGCAAGTTCGGAAGAATAGAAAAGGAAGAAGTCCCTCTGCCTGTGAAACTGTCCTATGTGGAAGGTTATGCTAAGTCGCACAGGAGATTCAGTTTCCGCCAGCTTCTTGAAGAACAGAAGAGTAAGATGCATATAGTGGTAACATTTCTGGCTGTACTGGAACTGATGAAGCTGGGAACCATTCGGGTAGAACAGGAGGATACATGCGGGGATATAATGATAGACTCGCTGATTTGAAAGGAATGGAAGAAGATATGGAGATAGAAAAACTGCAGGGCATCATTGAAGCGATCCTCTTTACAATGGGAGAGTCTGTGGAATTGAGCAAGATTGCAGCGGTGATAGAACATGATGAGAGTACAACCCGGAAAATGATACATAATATGATGGACCGATATGAGGAAGACAGCAGAGGAATCCGTATTATAGAGCTGGAGGATTCTTTCCAGATGTGTACAAAAAAAGAAACCTATGAATATCTGATCAGGATTGCAAAGCAGCCGAAACGGTATGTGCTGACGGAAGTTCTGCTGGAGACGTTGTCCATCATTGCTTATAAGCAGCCTGTTACCAAACTGGAGATAGAAAAGATCCGGGGGGTAAAGTCGGATCATGCGGTAAACAAGCTGGTGGAATATGGACTGGTCGAAGAAGTGGGACGTATGGATGCACCCGGAAGGCCGCTTCTGTTCGGTACGACGGAAGAATTTCTGCGCCGGTTCAGCGTACAGTCGCTGGATGAACTGCCTACAATTAATCCGGAACAGGTGGAACACTTCAAAGAAGAAGCGGAAGATGAGGCACAACTGAAGCTGGATATATAAGAATAGGCAGAAAATAGTTCTATCGGCGCTTATATTTTCATAAATACTAATAACATAGTATGTTATGGAGTGCCGGGACATGACAAAAAGGAAAAAAGAGGGCGGCAAAGCTGTCCATAAGATAAGGAAACAGATAACTGCGTTTATTTTAATCTGCTGTATGGTTTTCGCAGGAGCCGGGGGCAGTGCGGTTATGGAGGTTCGCGCAGAGTCGGAGGAACCGGATAATTTATACGCCCAGTCGGCAGTGTTAATGGATGCAGACAGCGGGCGTATTTTATTTTCAAAAAATGGACAGCAGGAGAAGGCTATGGCCAGCACAACAAAGATCATGACCTGTATCCTGGCCCTGGAATACGGCAGGCTGGACAGTGAGATGACGGTGAGCTCCTATGCCGCGTCCCAGCCCAAAGTGCATCTGGGGGCATACAAGGGAGAAACTTTTTATCTTAGAGATCTGCTGTATTCACTCATGCTGGAATCCCACAATGACGCGGCGGTTATCATTGCCGAAAATATCGGAAACAGTGTGGAAGGTTTTGCAGATATGATGAATGCCAAGGCCAAAGAACTGGGATGCAATCATACATATTTTATCACACCGAATGGACTGGATGCTGCGGACGAAAATGGTAGCCACCACACGACCGCGGAGGATCTGGCCAGAATTATGAAGTATTGTATTATGGATTCGCCGCAGAAGGAGATGTTCCTGGAAATCACCCGGACGCCTTCCTATCAGTTCACAGACTGTTCTGGTAAGTCTACATATTCCTGCACGAACCATAATGCGTTTTTACAGATGATGGATGGCGCTCTTTCAGGAAAAACAGGTTTTACTGGAGATGCAGGTTACTGTTATGTAGGATCCCTCAGAAGGGATGACAGGACCTTTATTGTGGCTCTTCTTGCGTGCGGGTGGCCAAATAATAAAAGCTATAAGTGGGCGGATACAAAAGCACTGATGAATTATGGGCTTGAAAATTATGAATACCGGGATATCTGGCAGGACATAGATGCAGGGACTGCGGCTGTAAAAAATGGAATCGATAAAGCACATCCGTTTTGGACGGAGACGGATGTACCATTAGAAGTGATGGGAGCCGACCGGGACTGGAAACTTCTGCTTAAAACGGACGAACAGGTAGAGATGAACTGGGATAAGGAAGAAACACTGGAGGCGCCGGTGGTAAAGGGCCAGAAGGTGGGTGAGGTCGTATACACTTTAAATGGAGAAAAATTAAGATCCTATGATATTACAGCGGCCTCGGGAGTACGGGAAAAAACGTTCAAATGGTATATGGAAACAATTTTCGGAATGTACATGTTAAAAAATATCAATATAAATGATTAATTTTACCACTGGATAATGGCGGATTCTTATGTTAGTATGGATAAAGATAAAAAAAGACAATTAATTTGATAAAATATAAGGAGATGTAGCCATGAAAAATTATGAAAAGTACGAAAAAATGTATTTTATGCCGCCTGAGCCTTGCTATGACTGGGTGAAAAAGGATTCTATTACCGAACCGCCGGCATGGTGCAGCGTGGATTTGAGAGACGGAAACCAGGCACTGATCGAACCCATGGGCCTGGATGAGAAGATAGAATTTTTCCAGCTTTTACTGGACGTAGGATTCAAAGAGATAGAGGTGGGATTCCCGGCCGCTTCCGAGACGGAGTATCAGTTCCTCCGCACAATCATTGAACAGAACATGATACCTGATGATGTTACAATCCAGGTGTTGACACAGGCAAGAGAACATATTATTAAAAGAACTTTTGAGGCAGTAAAGGGTGCTCCTCATGCCGTAATACATGTATACAATTCAACTTCGGTGGCACAGAGAGAACAGGTCTTCAAAAAAGACAAAGAAGAAGTTAAAAAAATTGCGGTTGACGGCGCTAAATTATTAAAAAAACTCGCAAAGGAGACTGAAGGTAACTTTACATTTGAATACAGCCCGGAAAGCTTTCCGGGAACAGAAGTTGACTACGCATTGGACGTATGCAATGCGGTCCTGGATGTATGGAAGCCTACAAAGAAGACAAAGGCTATTATCAATCTTCCGACAACAGTAGAGAACGCAATGCCGCATGTTTTTGCAAGCCAGGTAGAGTACTTTGATAAGCATATGTTATACCGTGAAAATGTAATTCTTTCTCTTCATCCACACAATGACAGAGGTTCAGGTGTGAGCGATGCCGAGCTGGGAATTCTGGCCGGTGCGGACCGTATAGAGGGAACTTTATTCGGAAATGGAGAGAGAACCGGCAACGTGGATATTATTACGCTTGCAATGAACATGTTTTCACATGGTGTGGATCCGCAGCTTGATTTTGCTAACATGAGTGATATCTGTGAAATATATGAGCGTCTTACCAGAATGAAGGTTTCACCGCGCCAGCCATATGCAGGTGAGCTGGTATTCACCGCATTTTCCGGTTCCCATCAGGATGCTATTGCAAAGGGAATGGCATGGAGAGAAGAGAAGCAGTGTGACATATGGAATGTGCCTTACCTCCCGATTGACCCGAAAGATGTCGGCAGAAGATACGATTCAGATGTAATCCGTATCAACAGCCAGTCAGGCAAGGGCGGTGTGAACTACATCCTGAAGCAGAGCTTCGGAATCAGCCTTCCTGATAAGATGAAGGAAGAGGTTGGCTATCTTGTAAAAGATGTCTCAGATAAAGCACATAAAGAGCTGAATCCTGACTGGGTATATCACATATTTGAAGACAACTATATCAATGCCAAGTCTATATTTACAGTAGACGAATGCCATTTTAAACAGGAAGACGGTATTGTAGCAGACGCGGTCATCCACCACGCAGGCAGCAACCGTAAGATCACCGGAGTCGGAAACGGACGCTTGGATGCGGTAAGCAATGCCATTAAGCATTACTTCGACATCAGCTACGAGCTTGCATTTTACGAGGAGCATTCCCTGACAAAAGGTTCCTCCTCAAAAGCGGTTGCCTATGTAGGTGTAATATGCAATAAAAAGAAATACTGGGGTGTAGGAATTGACGCGGATATTATCAAAGCTTCCGTGGAGGCACTTGTCGTTGCGGTCAATAAAATCGAAGAAATTATGAGCAATGAATCCTGCAAAGATGAGAGATTATTAGAAATAACCAACTACATCTACGCAAATTACAAAGACGTAACACTGGATGACTTGTCAGAAAAATTCTTCCTCTCCAAGCCATACCTTTCCAAATACATCAAGGAAAAATCAGGAATGACATTTGGGGACATCCTGAAAAAAGTAAGAATGAAAAAAGCACGTGCTATGTTAAAGAGCAGCAACATAACAGTTGAAAGCATCGCCGAGTCGGTGGGATACCAGAATGTAGAACACTTTAACCGCGTATTCAAAAAAATGTACAACATGACGCCGGTACAATTTCGGAATCGGAAGTAGGGAGAGAGCTTGCGAACGGATGGACGGACGCCCCGATAACCGGACATAGGGATGGCTGGGGACGGTAGCGGGCTGTAAGCTGGAGTAAAGGAAAAAAGAAGGAAAACCGGGGCAACCTGGGCACATCATGTGAACCCCTGATGGGTTCACACGCTGGGCCCAGGAATTTTTGTGATTCGGAATCACAAAAATTACCCCGGTTTCCCTTCTTTTTTCCTTAACTCCACCTAACAGCCTGCAAGACGCCCCCAGCCATCCCTATGTCCGGTTACCGGGGCTGGTGCATCAAGGCGGGATGGAGTGACTCTCATCCGTGGGGCTTCTGGACCAGTGAGGCGGATTGAGCTGGATAGGCGGAACGAAGTAGATGGGGAGGTTTATGCGATACCGCTTAGCAGGTACCCCTTCTCAAAAAAAAGAGAACAAAAAAGAGACTGCAAAAACGTGCAGTCCCTTTTACGTTTATTCTTCCTCAGCCAGTTTATCCAGCTTGCCGCTCATTGCCCAGAGGATTAATCCAAGGACGATTACGACAGCTGCTACAACTCCGTATCCGGCCTGGAACGGAACTGTCTTCAGGAATGCATACAGTGCCGGGTAGATACATGTTGCAAAGAATACTGCGATTGGCCACAGACCAAGCAGAAGTCCCAGTACTTTAGCAGGTGCGAACATTGTGATGAAAGAGTTGCCAAGTGGAGAGAATACCATCTCACCGATTGACATCAGCAGGGATACGAATACGATCCAGATAAGTGCAGCCTGACCTTCACCTCTGATCATATCAGCTAATACCATGATTACGAATGAGAATCCAACTAAAATCATACCCAATGCTGTTTTCTTGAACATACTCAGATCACCCTTAGGACGTTTTGCCATTTTAGCCCAGACAATAGCAAGAACTGGTCCGAGAATAATACATGTCAGTGCATTCATTGAATCAAAGAATGAAGTAGGAACCTGCCATCCTCCGATGAACCAGTTTGCATGATTCAGGAAGTCTGAGCCTTCGCCCCATCCAAAGTAATAGTAAGCAGGCATATATGCCAGATACCATACCAGCCAGAATACAATTGAGAACACTGTGACAAGGATGATAGCAAGGATACGCTTTTTGTCACCCTTTGTAAGTGGTTTACTTGCTTCTTCTTTTTTCTTGTTGCTGTCAATAAACTTTCTCTGGTCATGCTTGAATGGTTTTTTACCGGCATCACCAAGAGATTTCTGATTAAGTGCAAACCAGAGAGCATCGATGAACAGGAAGATTGCACAGAGCAGGAAAACAGTGTTGAAGGTTGTTTTTACGCCTGCAAGCCCTGTGATCGGCAGAATAGCAATAAAAGTTGTTCCGATGAATGAACCAACGTTTACAAATGAATACTGAATAGAAAATGCATTGTTCAAATCATCTTTGTCTTCAAATAAAAGGCCGTTAACTCCTGAAAGATTACCTTTAAATAAACCGGTACCTATTGAAACAAGTGCGATCATAACCCAGACAAGAGTTGTGGAATTTGCCTGCCATGTACATAAGTAGCCAAGCCCCATCAAAACCATTCCGGCAATAACACAGATTCTTGGGCTGAGCCAGTAGTCTGCAATGTATCCTCCAAAGATTGGTGTAATATAGGTTGCTGCTACAAAGAATGCTGCTTGAGTTTCCGCAAAATG
>LDAQ01000128.1 GCA_001028025.1 Faecalicatena fissicatena
TCACGGTAAGCGCCCCCCTTCGTCCGCTCCCGAGACTAAAGCTCGTGAGCTAAATCCCGATTCAGGACTTTCCCGATGCCCCGCTTTATGATACAATATAGAAATATTAATTTCACGATGATTCAACATCTGAAGGAAGGATTATATCATGGCATTTGATGGAATTACCGTGGCCTCTCTGGTCCACGAATTAAAAGAACAGCTGCAGGGTGGAAGGATTGCCAAAATTGCCCAGCCTGAAACTGACGAACTGCTTCTCACACTGAAAACCCCGGCCGGCCAGAAGCGGCTGTGTATTTCTGCGAGCGCATCCCTCCCCCTCATATATCTGACGGACTCCAACAAACCCAGCCCCATGACGGCCCCTAATTTCTGCATGCTGCTGAGAAAACATATCAGCAACGGCAGGATTATCGATATCTGTCAGCCAGGTCTGGAGCGCATCATCCACTTTACCATAGAACATCTGGATGAGCTGGGGGATCTCTGCAGGAAGGATCTTGTTGTGGAGATCATGGGCAAACACAGCAACATTATCTTCTGTAGCAGCGAAGGAATGATCATCGACAGTATCAAGCACGTTTCCGCCCAGATGAGTTCTGTCCGGGAAGTGCTTCCAGGAAGAGACTATTTTGTCCCTGATACTATGGACAAGTCCGATCCGCTGTCCACGAATGAATCTGCCTTTCTTGAAAAGATTAAGTCAAAGCAGCTTCCGCTCGCCAAGGCCATTTATACAAGCTTTACCGGAGTAAGTCCCGTGGCAGCCAGGGAGATCTGCTTTTTGTCAGACATTGATTCTACCGTCACAACCGAGACTTTGGAAGATGAGACACTGCGGCATCTGTATCGTCAGTTTTCTCTTTTCTTTACTTATGTAAAAGAAGGATGCTACTCTCCTGCGATCTATTACGATGGACAGGAACCAAAAGAATTTTCTGCGCTGCCGCTGACTCATTTAGAAAACTGCACACGGATGGATTTTGATTCCATGTCCCAAGTGCTGGAGACTTATTACGCCTCTAAAAATGCTCTGACCCGCATCCGGCAGAAGTCAGCTGATCTGCGCCATATTGTGCAGACGGCCCTGGAGCGCAGCCGCAAAAAATGTGATCTGCAGCTCAAGCAGCTCGCCGATACCGAGAGCCGGGACAAATATAAGGTTTATGGGGAGTTAATCAATACTTACGGCTACAACCTGAAGGAGGGCGCCCGGCAGCTGGAAGCACTGAATTATTATACGAATGAGATGATCACCATCCCGCTGGACGCCGCCAAAACACCGCAGGAAAATGCCCAGCGCTACTTTGATAAATATAATAAGCAGAAAAGAACCTATGAGGCTCTCTCCCGTTTTGTCCAGGAGACACAGGATGATATCACTTATCTGGACTCCGTAAGCACGGCACTGGATATCGCCCTGACAGAGGACGATCTTGCCCAGATCAAAGAGGAGTTGATTGGCTCTGGCTATATGCGCAGGAAGTTTACCAAAAAGAAGGTTAAAATAAAAAACACGCCGCTGCATTATCTTTCCAGCGACGGTTTTCATATGTATGTAGGGAAAAATAATTTTCAAAATGACGAACTCACTTTCAGCTTTGCAACAGGCAATGACTGGTGGTTCCATGCGAAAGACGCCCCTGGTTCCCATGTTATTGTAAAAACAAACGGTGAAGAACTTCCCGACAGAACCTTTGAGGAGGCCGGCCGGCTTGCCGCCCATTACTCGAAAGCACGCGGAGGAGAAAAAGTAGAAATAGACTACGTTGAAAAGAAACATGTGAAAAAACCGAAAGGCGCCAAGCCTGGATTTGTAGTGTATTATACAAACTACTCGCTGATCATCGACAGCGATATCTCACAGATCCAGGAAGTTTAGGCAATATACCTGAACAGAACAGTAAGAGGCTGCTCATAATATAAAATGCCCTGCCCGGATATGAGACCGATGCGGATGACCGCCGTTTCAAATTCGGACAGGGCATATACAATTATTACTCTTATGAAAAAGTGTTCGGCTGTGCTTCTTTCTAACCCGCCTGGCCGCACGCCTGCAGGACTTCCTGAGGCACCTCTATCTTCTCTACCTGATCAAAACCAGTATACCCCAGCTTGATTGTAAAGTCGTTTACATTGGTAGTTTTTTCATATTTATCATACAGATCGTTCATAACATCTGTCATGTCTACGATGATGCGTGCAGGGAGCATTTCTTCTTTATAGATATCGATCGTGATCGGAATCGATAGTCCTGAAATCGCATCTTCTTCCGGAAGCTCCACCAAACCAAAAGCCCCCATCATGTCCAGACCCATGAACTTCAGAAGTTCTTTACCGCTAATATCACCATACATCTCATAGCACTCTTTATTTTCCACCAAAACGGTCTCTTTTGCTATATGAAAGGATTTGATGGAATCTCCTGCCTCCTGGAACAGATTTCCGTTAAATGTGCTCTTTTGTGCACCTTCTGCAGCCTCTCTGCTCCACTGTCCATACATACTGCTGTATGTGACAAACTCATCGCCCTCCGTCACCTGATAGATCTCCATATCACTGCCTACCTGGGTTCCGCTGAAATTTACTTCCGCGGACCCTTTCGCATGTCCGGCTTTTGGCTTTGTTGTATTCTCCATCTGCATGTCCATTGAGATTTTTGTTAAATCAAGTACATCTTCCAGCTCAATGTCCATCTCTAATGAATTGGAAACTGATTTTACTTCCGCAAGATTTTCTGTAACCGCTGACATCATCTTTTTTGGAGTCAGTTTCCCGCTGCAACCGGTCACCGCACCGACACATAGAGCCAGCATGATCAGTGCGCATCCCGTATTTTTTACCTTTTTATTCATGAATTACCTTTCTTATTCCTGCCCGAGCAGATAATCAATGAACTGCTGTGCCGTTCTTCCTGACAGGCCGCCATGGGTAAGTTCCCACTGGTTTGCCTTCAGAAGCAGTTCTTCCTTGGGCATTGCTATCTGATTCTGCTTTGCCAGTTCTTTTACGATCTGCTGGTATTCTTTTTTGCTCGGAGAGCCAAAATATATTGTCACGCCGAATCTTGCGACAAGAGACAGCTTTTCCTGCACCGTATCATTGGTGTGCAGCTCCTCATCCCTGTCCGCCTTATCCTTAAATGTCTCCCTTACCAGATGGCGTCTGTTTGATGTAGCGTAAATCAGTACGTTGTTAGGCTTTTTCTCCAGCCCGCCTTCGATGACTGCTTTCAGATACTTATACTCTATCTCAAATTCCTCAAAAGACAGATCATCCATATAGATGATAAACTTATAGTTTCTGTTTTTAATCTGCGCTATCACATCATTCAAATCCTGAAACTGATGCTTGTAAACTTCAATCATACGCAATCCCTGGTCATAATACTGGTTCAGAACCGCCTTAATGGATGAGGATTTGCCGGTTCCCGCATCCCCGTACAGCAGGCAGTTGTTTGCCCGCCTTCCCTCTACAAAGGCTTTTGTATTGTCGATCAGTTTTTTCTTTGCAATCTCATATCCCACAAGGTCATCGAGATGAACGTGCGCAATGTTTGTTATGGGAACAATCTGCACGCCTTCCTCCTCCGGATGCTCTACCCGGAAAGCCTTGTGAAGCCCCAGTTTTCCAACGCCGAATTCTTTGTAGAACTGCGTCAGTATCTCCTGGAAAGCGGCCACATCCCCCGCTGCTTCCAGTGCACGCCCCAGCCCGCAGATCCTGTCCCTGATGCGCTTGTTAAACACTTTGCTGCTCTCATTGACATTCTGATAATCCTTCAGGATGGAAAAACATTTTAACTCCAGCGCTTTTTCCATTTTACTGAAATCATAATCGAACAGCTCTTTAAAAACACCAAAATCATAGCGGGCGATCTCGTTGATACTTCCCTCCACAGGTCCGATGATTTCGCATGAGGTACTGTATGCATTCTCGTCGCTGGCCAGCAGAAACGCCAGGTATGTATGCCACAGATTTCCCTCAAAGCCATGGCTTGCGGAAAGCTCGAGCAGGGCATTCACACACTCAAAAAACAGGCTTCTTAAGTCCTCTCTGTTGTAATATTCATTCTCAAAGTTCTCCATAAGAAATGTCATGTCGAGCAGGATATCTCCGTATTCCATATTCTTATACAGCATTAATTCGTTTGTACGCATTGCCTCTTCCTCTTTTACATAATCTCTTAATAATTGCCCAGTATCTTCAGATTTCTGGCTTCTTCCCTAAGGCCACGGATAGCATTCTTAACAGCCGGCTGAGCCATGTTGCCTTCGAAATCCACGAAGAAACGGTACTCCCAGTTCTTCCCCTCCACCGGGCGTGATTCGATCTTGGTCATATTCAGATCATTATAAATGAAATGAGACAGAATCCGGTACAGAGATCCGCTTTCATGGGTCACCTCAAAACAGATACTGATCTTGGACGCATCCTGCAGAAAAATTTTCTGATTGGTCACAACAATAAATCTTGTGGAATTGTTTGGTTCATCATTAATATTATCCTGAAGAACGGACAGTCCGTGTACTTTTGCGGCATAAGCGCTGCATACTGCGGCCTGTGTCCGGTCCTGGTCCTCTAGAATCTTCTTTGCTGCAATTGCGGTATTCACAACACTGATTTGCTGCCAGCCACTGTGTTCATCCAAAAAACGGCTTGTCTGCATCAGAGCTTCCGCCTTGGAATAGACTCTCTGCAGCTGATTCAGGCTGGTTCCGGGCAGGCCTGACAGTGTATGGGTAATCGGGATGATCGTCTCCGCTACGATAAAATTTTCAAATTCTACCAGAAGGTCGTACATCTCATTGACCGCTCCGGCAGAAGAATTTTCGATAGGCAGTACGGCATAGTCCGCGGAGCCTTCTTCGATTGCCTCCATGGCATCCCGGAATGTTCTGACATGAAAAGCATTGCAGTTTTCTCCAAAGTAATGCTGCATGGCGGCCTGGCCATAAGCACCTTCGACTCCCTGGAATACGACCCTGGCATTGTGTCCCTCCAGAGACTCCACCTCAATAAACGGAAGCCGGCCCAGGGCCCCTGCTTCCACCAGCTGCTGATACTGAAGTTTCCGGCTCATGGACATGAGCTGCTCGTACAGTTCCTGGATCCCCTTCTTGTTGAAATCACCGGACACTTTTGCCGAAACATCAGTCAGCTTTTCCTTCTCCCGCTGTTTGTCAAACACCTTTCTGCCAGTGTTTACCTTCAGTTCGCCGACCTCTTTGCACACCTGCATCCTGTTTTCGTATAACTTTACAAGCTGGTTATCGATCTCATCCAACTGTAATCTCAGTTCTTCCAATGTTGCCATTTCTACTTCTCCTTTGCACAAACTAAAAAACATTATAATACATTTTACGTATAAAATCTACGTTTCTTAAACATACTTTTCATTATGAAGAATAAATTTATCATATGCGGCACTTTGGGCTGGTGCATGGAAATTGTATTTACAGCCCTCCATTCTTTTAAAAAGAAAGAATTTACCCTTGTCGGGCGCACCTCTATCTGGATGTTTCCCATTTACGGCGCGGCATGCCTTCTCACGCCTGTCTGCCGTCTGTTAAAAGGAAAAAATCCCCTTTTGAGAGGCGGCGTTTATACCTGCTGTATTTTTCTCGGTGAATTTCTCTCGGGCAGCGTCCTGAAAAGGCACCATGCCTGTCCCTGGGATTACAGCAAAGCAAAATACAATTTAAAAGGCATCATACGGTTTGACTATGCGCCTTTATGGTTCGGCGCCGGCCTCCTGTTTGAAAAAATCCTGCGCTGACTTTTGGCAGCTCCCTTTCAAAATTCCTGTTGAAAATCGACTTATTTTAGTATATGATTAGTTGAAGAGAATTTTGAATAGGGAGGTTTACAAATGAACACTATTGAATGTATTAAGAGTCGAAGAAGCATCCGCAAATACAAGCCGGATCCCATTGACCATTCTATGATTGATTCTATTGTTTCTGCAGCATCTTATTCTCCTTCCTGGAAAAACACCCAGATTACCCGCTATATTGCAATTGAAGATCCATCCATTATCGGAAAAATCACAGAGGAATTCACGTATGAGCACAATGCCGGTATTATTAAACAGGCACCCATGCTGATTGCTGTTACTTTTCTGAAGGGAAGGTCTGGTTTTGAGCGCGATGGCTCTTACACTACAAAAAAGGGTGACAGATGGCAGATGTTTGACGCCGGGATCGCTTCCCAGTCTTTTTGTCTGGCGGCGCAGGAGTATGGACTTGGCACCGTGATTATGGGAATTTTTGATGAGAACGGAATATCCGGGCTTCTGGAGCTGCCCGAGGATCAGGAACTGGCTGCATTGATTGCCGTTGGTTATCCGGATCACGAGCCGGAAGCGCCAAATCGTAAATCTGTAGAAGATTTACTGCAATACAGATAGATTAAAGATGCCCCTATTCGGCATATAAGGAGGTTATTTATGAGACACTTAATGAGTCCTCTGGATTTTTCCGTTGAGGAACTGGACGAACTGCTGGGCCTGGCACAGGATATTGAGGCACATCCCGATAAATATGCACATGCCTGCGACGGGAAAAAACTTGCGACTTTATTTTATGAACCAAGCACACGTACACGGCTGAGCCACGAAGCGGCTATGCTGAACCTTGGCGGCAGCATCATGGGATTTTCTTCCGCTGAATCAAGCTCAGCTGCAAAGGGAGAGAGCGTTTCTGATACGATCAGAACCATTTCATGCTATGCAGATATCTGCGCGATGCGCCACCCGAAAGAGGGTGCGCCTATGGTTGCCTGCCAGCACTCTTCTATCCCGGTAATCAACGCCGGTGACGGAGGCCATCAGCATCCGACACAGACGCTGACCGATCTGCTTACAATATTGAATGTTAAAGGACGCCTGAACAAAATGACCATAGGACTTTGCGGAGACTTAAAGTTCGGCCGCACCGTTCATTCTCTGATCCATGCATTAGTACGTTATGAAGGAATCCAGTTTGTTCTGATTTCACCAGAAGAATTAAGACTTCCGGATTACATGCGCCACGATGTACTGGACAAGCTGAATATCCCTTATCAGGAAGTGGTCCGTCTGGAAGATGCAATCCCCAAACTGGACATACTGTATATGACGAGAGTCCAGAAAGAGCGTTTCTTCAATGAGGAAGACTATGTGCGCATGAAAGATTTCTATATACTGGACAAGAAAAAAATGCGGCTTGCACCGGAAGACATGTATGTACTTCATCCGCTTCCAAGAGTGAATGAGATTTCCGTTGAGATAGATGATGACCCAAGGGCCGCCTACTTCAAGCAAATGCAGTACGGAGTTTATGTCCGTATGGCACTCATACTCACTCTTCTGGATATCCATGTAGATTAAAAAGAGGCAATCATCTTTTACGTCAACTTAAATACACAAAAGATGGCATATTTTAAGAAAGAAGGAGAACTATGGTGAAAAATACATTAAACGTCGGCCGCATCTCAGAAGGCTTTGTACTCGACCACATCGAAGCCGGCAAAAGCATGGAAATATACAAATACTTACATCTCGATAAGCTTGACTGCTGTGTGGCCATCATCAAAAATGCCAAAAGCAGCAAAATGGGCAAAAAAGACATCATGAAGATCGAATGCCCGATCGATTTTATGGATCTGGACATTCTGGGCTTTATCGATCACAATATCACGGTCAACATCGTCCAGAATGAGGAAATCGTAGACAAAAAGCGTCTGACCCTTCCGAAAGAGATCCGGAATGTCATCCGCTGCAAAAACCCCCGCTGTATCACATCCATCGAGCAGGGCCTGGATCACGTGTTTGTCCTCACAGATGAAATAAATCAGATCTACCGCTGCAAATACTGCGAAGAAAAATATACAGATAACAAGTAAGAAGGAAGAGCAAAGGGGTCTGACCCCTTTGCTCTTCTTATTCAGAATATTCTAAAAATTCTTTCATGTTTTCCTTTTTGCAATAATCATATGAATGCGTCAACATCTCTGCCATCGCCTGTTCTTCCGGGGTTTTATCCGCCTTTTTCTTCATCATCCCAGCAAACATCTTCATCATTATTTTATATTTGAGGCTCATTTTCTCGTAGTTCAATCCGGACTGAAAATAGAATGCCGGAATGTTCTTTTTCTCTTCTGCTGTAAAATTTGCATCCATAGCACCCTGAATTATTTCTTTTGACTCCGCAGGGGTGGCGCCGGTGGCGAATACGATGAGCTTAACATCCGGATATGCTTTCATCTGCTCTTTTATTTTTTTCAGGCCCTTAATCGATCCCGCGTAGAATCCTCCTCCGTAAATCACAGTCTGATAATCCGCTGGCTTTTGATTCCTCCAGTCTTTGATATCCATAACCTCACACTTTAAATCTTCTGCGATCCATCCTGCATATTTTTTTGTAAATCCGGTTTCAGAAGTATAAACTACTACTTTCCTGTTCGTATTATTGCTGTCCATGGCTTTCCTCCACATATTTTTCAATCTCTGAAATATTCTCCTGCAGTTTCATAATCCCCTGATACAATGCACATGTTTCCCCATCCGTAAATTCATGAAATAAAATTTCCAGTACTTTCTGCTGCATTTCTCCCACCCGTTCCGTATATTCCTTCACTTTATCTTCCAGCATCACGCATACCGCCCTGGAATCCTCGTCCCGCCGCTCTAATCTTAAAAATTTCTTTTGCTCAAGAGAGGCTGCGATTTTCTTAACATTTTGTCTGGAACAGCCCATTAACCTGCCCAGATCGGTTAGCGACATGGGACTCTCCGAGGTTCCTGCCATTGCCAGCAGAAGCCACTGCTTCATAGTGATTTCTTCGTCCAGCTTATCACAGGCAGTCTGCAGACGGTTCTGTATGAGGAAAATACTTGCAAAAATCCCCTGTCTTCTCATGATTTCGGTATCTGCATATTCATCCATCAATTGTTTTAATTCCATACTTTCTCCTTTTAAGGAAAGCGCAACATGTTACCCTTTTTATTTTAGTAACATGTTGCGCTTTTGTCAACTAATAATTTTATAAGAAATTTTCTTAAGTTAAAACATTGCTAAAAAATGAGAACCTTAATAAGATGGGGGTTCAATTTTAATTTTCACCAGCTCATTGGCCTTTACGAGAAGATGATCCCGGTACTGCCTGTTATGATATTTCTGGATCTGAGTCTTCGTAATTCCCATCTGCTTTGCCACCTGTCCGGGCTTTGCACCGTAGGCAAACATGGCGGTTCCGCATGTGGTACGTATCTTTTCTGCGCTGTATGCCGGAATCCCCGCCTTCTGTGTATACTTTTTAAGCATGCGGCTGATATACATTTTATTAAGAGGCCCGCCGGTTCTATTATAAAACAGGTAATCTGCCGGCTCTCTTCTGCTTAAATAATTCTCTAAGATAACGGATACATCTTCCGGTATATAGCACACCGTTTCCCTGCCTTCAATATAAGCAAATGTTCCATTTTCATAGACCGCCAGATTCTCCGGCCTCAGTTCTGCTATCTCGTTGGAGGAAAGCCCTGCTCTGTGAATCAGAGCTATGATTGTGTAAGCCATCAGATCTTCCTGTACCGCCTGATAGAGCGCATCCATATCTTCCATGGGAACAGAATGTACAAACTTCTCCTGCTGTCTGAGCCTCTTCAGCCATGGATAAAAGTAATCTTCAAATGTATCCGGCAGCTCAAACTCTGCTTTCCTATCTGCAGCATATGAGGCAAAAGAATGCAATTCCCAGAATTTTTTGGACAGGGTACTCATACTCATCTTCCCAGACGCTTCTTTTTCCAGGAGATATGTATAATACATTTCTGCATTCTTACCGGTCATATGGAAGAAGTTTATTTTACATGTTTTTTCAAATTCTGCAATCTCTGTAAGATATGCCTCCGCTGTATCTTTGCTTTTAAAATGCTCAGCATACTCCCTCCAGATACGATGTTCTGCTATTCTGAATATTTGTGCCGCCATGTCAGCCCTCCCCTTTCTTGTCCGTAAAACCGCGAAGCGGAATTATCGGTTTGTTACCAGTATACTTCCTACTGTAACATTTTGCAATATACTTTATACCAACAACGCTTATATTTTAACTATTTTTCCAACTGTCTGCCCTTTTGACTAAAAAATATGAATCATGACGTACTGCAAAATTTTACCAGGCTCAAATCCGATATAAAAGGCCAGGGGAAATGCACTAATAAAAAGTGCCTTCTCCTGGCTTTAAACTACACTGCGCTTTAATTTTATACAGCTTCTTTCCATTCCCCTGTCTGTGGAATTTGCATGCATTGTGTGTATCTTCTTCTCTTTCCTAACAGCTCTCTGCGATTTTATAAATCAGTTCTTCCGTATCTTCCCAGCCCAGGCACGGATCGGTAATAGATTTTCCATATGCCCGGTCGCATTCTATGCTCTGATAGCCTTCCAGAAGATAACTTTCGATCATAACGCCTTTGATCAGATTTTTCAGATCAGGATTGTAATTTCTGCTGTGCATTACTTCGCTCACGATTCTTATCTGCTCTTTGAACTGCTTATTTGAATTGGAATGGTTCGCATCAATCAACGCGGCCGGATTCTTCAAATCCTTCTTTCCATACATATCCAGCAGTCTCACCAGGTCTTCATAATGATAGTTAGGTATACATGTCCCATATTTATCAACGCCGCCTCTTAATATCACATGTGCAAGATCATTTCCTTCTGTTGTCACATCTATCCCCCGATATATAAAATTGTGGGAGTTCTGTGCAGCAATCACGGAATTCAGCATAACGGAAAAATCACCACTGGTCGGGTTCTTCATTCCGATCGGAATATCCATACCGCTGGCTGTCAGACGATGCTGCTGATTCTCAACAGAACGGGCGCCGATTGCCTCATAGGACAAAATATCGTCCAGATAACTTCTGTTTTCCGGGTACAGCATTTCATCTGCCGCCGTAAGGCCGCTTTCTTCTATCGTCCGGATATGCATTTTCCGAATTGCAATGATCCCTGCAAGTAAATCCGGCGCCTGATCCGGCTCCGGCTGATGAAGCATGCCCTTGTACCCTTCGCCTGTGGTTCTCGGCTTGTTGGTGTAAACCCTCGGAATCAGAACAAGTCTGTCAGAAACTTTTTCATTTACCCGTGCCAGCCTGCTCACATATTCACATACTGCATCCTCATTGTCCGCTGAACAGGGACCTACAACAACCAGAAATTTATCTGATTTTCCGGTAAATACATCCCGGATCTCCCGGTCTCTCCGGCTCTTTAATTCAATGATCTTGTCTGACAACGAGTATTCTGCCTTCAAATCTGCCGGCAGCGGCAGCTCCGCATTTACTTTCATTCCCATTTTACTACCTGCTTTCTTATGGTATATATTTCCGTGTTCATTAAAAATAAATGGCACCTGCAAAAAAACGGCGCCATGACTTAGTTTCTATCCTGCACGGCATGTCATTTCCGTCAGCCGTTTATTATTACTGTGGTTAAGCAAGACGATAAGCCGGGTTATGTCGTTGGACAATCATCTATCTAGGCCTGATGTCGCCACCAGGCTCAAGCGACCTACCTAAAGCGTGACGGGCCGCCACGTGGCTTTTATTCGGTCTTGCTTCGGATGGGGTTTACATGTGCCCTCTCTGTTACCAGCGAGGCGGTAGTCTCTTACACTGCCTTTCCACCCTTACCGGGAATATCCCGGCGGTATATTTCTGTTGCACTGGCCTTGGAGTCACCTCCACCGGACGTTATCCGGCATCCTGCCCTGTGAAGCCCGGACTTTCCTCGTCTGCAGCTTTTCAGCTCCCGCAGCCGCGATTGTCTGTCTTACTTAACACAGTTGTATATTATACTATGTATTTTGATATCTGTCCAGAATCTATTTCAGAAAACAGATAAATCGCCTTAATTCAGAATTTCTGCTTACACTCCTTCATCGATGATCAGGCCGCTGCCGTCTGCCGCAGTCGTTGCCAGTTCATCGCAGCGCTCATTCTGTGGATGCCCGTCGTGTCCCTTCACCCAGTGGAAAGTAACCCTGTGCTGCGCTTTTGCCGCCAAAAGCCTTTTCCACAAATCCACATTTTTTACAGGCTCGTTCTTTCCCCTCTTCCAGCCTTTCTTCAGCCAGCCGTCTACCCAGTGCTGATTAAACGCATCCACCACGTATTTTGAGTCGGAATAAACTTCCACCGTACAAGGACGATTCAGCGCTTCCAGACCGCTGATCACGGCCATCAGTTCCATCCGGTTATTTGTTGTCTTAACATACCCCTGGGACAGTTCCTTTGTGTGCAGGCTGCCCTTGCCATCCACGTATTCCAGAACAGCTCCATAGCCCCCTGGTCCGTCCGGATTTCCTCTTGCAGCACCATCTGTATATAATTTTACTTGCATAATTACCAATCACTCCATATTCAGTCTTATTTTAAGCGGCCTGTTTTCACTGGCTCCTTTTACTGCATAATTTCCCTGACGCTTTCATGAAAAGACTTATCTTTGCTCTTTTCCAGCACAAATACCTGTCCTTCTTTTTCTATCCGGTAAATTTTATCTGCATATTCCTCCGTACTTTTTTCCATTGCCAGACGGTCGAATATCCCATAATTTTCCCAGAAATGCATGGGAAATACAGCCCTGGTCTCTGTCCGCTTCATAAAGCAGTCCAGTCCCCAGAAATATTGCTCTCCAAGCCTGGGGTCCACCGGTACAAACGCTGCATCAATCTTCACCCCATGCAGCTTATTGATCTCATACTGATAGTTCCGCCGCATCATCGTATTATAAGCCTTGCTCTCTTCCTCCCAGTGCCACCAGTTCAAATCTCCGGCGTGATAAACCGTATACTCTCCATACTGAACGAGAAATGCCACGCCTTCATCGGTGGATCGCAGTGTACGGATCTTACAGCCGTCCACATTTTTCTCCACGTTCGGTCCCAGGAGTATGACATCACTGACGCCGTCCGGCTCCACATCGTCAGACAGGATAAATGAAATATCCGGCAGAAACTCCCTCATTTTAAAAATATCCTTTTTAAAATGATCATAATGTGAATGACTGACAAATACATAAAACTTTTTGCCAGTATTCAGCCTGGGCAGTTCTCCTTTGTAATAATCAAACAAAAAATATGCTGTCTCCAGCTCCACAAGAAATCCACTGTGGTCTAAATATGTAATTTGCATCATACACTCAACATCTCCACAACATGTACTAATTCCGGCAGGATGTACTCCAGGCTCTCCTTAGCCGACTTTGCCCCCTCCGGCAGATTTACCATCAGCGTGTGTTTACGGATTCCCGCCGCAGAACGGTCCAGAATCGCTTTTTTTGAATACCGGATGTTATAAGCGCGAATGGCTTCCGGTATTCCCGGAAGAAGCCGCTCAGAGACTTCCATCACTACATCAGGCGCACAATCTTTTTTGCGGATCCCCGTCCCGCCGGTAGTCAGAATCAATTCCACTGCTCCCGTATCAGCCAGCCTCTTCAATACTGCAAACGCCACTTTTTTATCCTCGGGCAGAACTCCCGCCGCCTTCACCTCAAATCCCACCTGCTCCAGCATGCGTTTCAGCGCAGTCGCCGCGGCGCTTTCTTTCCTCGCTTTATATAAACCCGTATTCAAAGTAAAAATTGCTGCTTTCATCTATAGTACTCCTTTCCATAGGGGTCAGACCCCTTTGCTGTCCGTTTTCTGAATATTCGTAAAATAAAGAGAATGGCTTATTCCACCATTCTCTTTATTATACGTGTATTTCTTCTGTTAGGCAACATTTTTTCCTGCGTCATTTCTTAACATTCTATTTATATTATCTGATAATTATCCCAAAATACGCCGTGCAGACTGATTTGCCCTGGCAAAAATCTCTTCCTTAGTTGAATCCAGGTAATATTCTCCATTTTCGTAGAGCACTTTTCCTGCCACCATCGTCATCTTTACGTTCTGTTTGCTTCCACTGTAAACCAGGTTTTTCTCCAAATTCTGGATAGGCTGCATGTTGGGCTGCTGAAGATCAATGAGGACCATATCGGCTTTCTTACCCTCTGCCAGTGTATCACACTCCGGCAGTCCCATCGCATGAGCACCGTTTACAGCTGCCATCTTCAGGACTTCCATGGCCGGAACTGCTTCCGGGTCATCGCAGAGTACCTTCTGGAGTCCCGTTGTCAGGAACATCTCCCGGAACATGTCCAGACAGTTATTGCTTGCCGGCCCGTCTGTACCAATGGCTACAGGGATATCCATATCCAGATACCGTTTCACCGGAGCAATACCGCTTGCAAGTTTCAAATTGGATGCAGGGTTGGTCACAACGTAAAGGCCGCGTTCTTTTACAATATCAAAATCCGCATCGTCCAGATGTACGCCGTGGAACAGTCCGCCGCCATGTACAAAAAGTCCCAGGGAGTCCATGTAAGCAACCGGAGTCATCCCCGTTCTGCTTCTGCAGTCCTCCACTTCTCTTTTCGTCTCTGAACAGTGTACATAAACCGGAATCTGATATTTTTCAGAGAGCGCCGCCAGGCCTACCATCATCTCACGGCCGGTGGTATATTCTGCATGAAATCCAAGCTGATAGGAAACCAGCCTGTCCGGATCCTGGTTATAGCGCTTATAATCCGCCTCAACTTCATCCAGCGTCCCCCCGAAATCATTGATGCTCTCGCAGATTACTGTCCTGAACCCGGTATCCACAGCCGCGCGTTCTCCCGCCGGTTTATTAATATACATATCAAAAATGGACGTAATACCGCTGGTCAGATATTCCATAATCGCAAGCTTATTCAGCCAGTAAATGTCCTCCCCCGTCAGCTTTGCTTCTGCCGGAAATACCCTGGTATTCAGCCATTCGTCCAGCTTCATATCATCCGCATGGGAACGTAAAAACGTCATAGCGGAATGGGTATGTGCATTTTTAAATCCTGGCATCAGAAGATTGCCCTGCCCGTCAATTTCTCTGTCCCATGTTTCCTTAGCATCCATCACGACCGGACCGACATAAGCAATCGCATCCCCCTTAACCCAGACCTCACCTCTGAAAATGCATTTCCCGGCTTCCATTGTAAGGATTCTCACATTATAAATTCGAATATTCATATCTTTTCCCTCTTATCTGTATATTTTACGTTTATACGTTTCCATACGCTTCACAAAATCCCCGGCTATATCTTCTCAATTATCTTCGTTACCAGTCGTTCAAACTCCTCTGAGCGTGTATTCGCCACAGCCTGTACATCCAGATGGCTCAGTTCTTCCCCTGTAATGCCACATGCCATATTGGAAATACAGGAAATTCCACATACCCGCACGCCCGCATGACGCGCCACAATTGCTTCACAGGCAGTGCTCATGCCGACCGCATCCGCCCCAATAGCTGCAAACATCCTGATCTCTGCCGGACTCTCAAAGTTCGGTCCCGAGGACTGTACATAAACCCCTTCCTGAATCTGGATCTTCTCCTCTTCGGCTGTTGCACGGATCAGTTCCATCAGCTCCACATCGTAAATATGCGTCATGTCTGGAAAACGTGTTCCCAGCTCCGACACATTCTCACCGATCAGAGGCGACGGCACAAAATTGGAAATCTGGTCCGTAATCATCATAAAATCTCCTACACGGAAAGATCTGTTGATCCCGCCCGACGCATTCGTGAGAAACAGAACCTCAATGCCCATCATCTTCATCAGCCTGACAGGAAGCACAACATCTTCAATCGAATATCCTTCATAGTAGTGCACCCGTCCCTTCATGACAACAACCGGCACGTTTCCAATATATCCCAGCAGAAACCTTCCGTCATGTCCTTCCACAGTGGACACCGGAAATCCAGGAATATCACCGTACGGAATCTCGCACTCCACCCGCATATTTCTGGCATAATTGCCCAGCCCGGAGCCAAGAATCAATCCCGCACGCGGCTTAAATGCTGTTACGGACTGATAGTATTCATAACACTTCATCACCTTTTCATATTGTCTGCTCATACTGACTCTCCTCATCATTAATACTAAATATACACCTGGGAATATTATACCCCGTCCCCCCCAATCCCACAAGAAGAATTTTGGGGGGCTTGGAGGCGGTATTAAGGGGGACGCCAGCGGGGAGAGGGACTTCCGAAGGGCCGGGGAAAAAGAAAAAGCCCTTTCTGGGTGCTTTGCATTTGCTGAGAACGGCTAAATGGAAATCCTGCCGGATGTTGAGGCATCAGAGGCATTCACTGCATAATCTTGATGATTATGCAGCTCAGGCCTCTTTAAAATCGGCTTTGTGAGCCGATTTTAGCCTCAACATCCGGCAGGATTTCCATTAAGCCGTTCTAGCGCGCATTCTATGCATCCAGAAAGGGCTTTTTCTTTTTCCCCGGCCCTTCGGAAGTCCCTCTCCCCGCTGGCTATGTTCTTCAAGGCGGCAGGTAAGCTCCCTGGGGGAAATTCGACGGGAGCAGCGGATGGAGCTGGATATGCGGATCACTAACGCCTCGGACCACGATAATCCACTTGTCCTGCTTGTTCGATAACATCTTCTGCCATAATACCCCACTTCCCCTCCTCAGTAACTCCTCCAACCACATTGATCCGCATATCCTGCTCAGCAACTCCTCCAGCCACTTTAATCCGCATATCCTCTTCAGCAACTCCTCCAGCCACATTGATCCGCATATCCTGTTCAATCCGCCTCTCCCACTATCAGCCCCACGGAGGAGAGGGCTTCCCTGGGAACGGATGAACGTAGCTGTATGGAATCGAGACAGGGGGCTTTTGGATGCGTGTTTAGGGGATTACTGTCCCTTCATCAAAATGAAAGCCGGCATATGAACTTTCCGCAGGACTTCCAGTCCTGCGGAAAAGACGACTTATACGGGAATGCATCCGGCATTCCCGTGTTTGTCGTCGGTGTTCATCATGCCGACTTTCATTTTGATTAGGGACAGTTATCCCCTAAACCCGTATCCAAAAGCCCCCTGTCTCGATTCCATACAGCGGCCCCCTTCGACCTAACCTGCCCTCACCTCTAAATGATAATGCAGACAAGTCCTCCGTTGCTGTCGTTTACTATTTTCTGCATGGTATCCTGCAGTTTTGCCTGGCTTTCGTCGTTGATCATGGTGATTTTGTTCCGCATTCCGTCCATGACCAGTTCCTCGATCGATTTTCCGAAAATGTTGGTTCCCCATACGCCTTCAGGGGTCTCGCTTTCTGCCTTGATGTACTCTACCAGATCCTCGGCCTGTTTTTCGTTTCCTACGATCGGCGCTATCTCTGTTTCTATGTTGGCCCTTATCATATGGATCGACGGTGCTTCTGAGTGGATCTTCACTCCGTATTTGTTGCCCTGCTTGATGATCTGCGGCTCATCCAGCATGATTTCCTCTTTCTTCGGGCTTACAACCCCGTATCCCTTCATTTTTACGTCCGCAAATGCGTCTTTGATCTGCGTGTACTCTTCCTTCATGGCTGCCAGCTCTTTCATGGCGGAAATCAGCTCGTACTCGCCTTTTATGTCCGTGCCGGTTAACTCACTGAGGACTTCATAATAGTACTGCTCTGCAAAGCCGATCCGTATCTTGACTCTGCCGGTATCCATCTCGATCTTTTCTACATTTACCTGATCTATGTAGGGACTGTCCGTATGCGGCGCTTTATTTGCTGCGCTCCGGATGTCTTTTAGCTCTCCCATAACAGACTTTACATTCTGGAGCAGATCCGCCTTGATCCGATGATCTCTGGAAAGCATCTCCACCCATTTTGGAATGTAGAACTCCACTTCTGCTATCGGGAACTCGTACAGTACCTGGCGCATAATATTGTGGATATCCTCAGTTCGGAGCTGCTCACAGTTGGCCGGCAGCACGGATACCCCGTATTTTTCCTCCATCTCTTCCTTCAGTGCTTTTGCATCATCCGTATAAGGCTTTTGTGTGTTCAGCAGGATAATAAATGGCTTGCCGATCGACTGCAGTTCTTTGATTGTCTTTTCTTCTGCAGCTATGTAATTTTCTCTCGGGAGATCACCAATACTCCCGTCCGTCGTAACCACAATTCCTATTGTTGCATGGTCATGGATTACTTTCTGTGTACCGATTGCTGCCGCTTTGGTAAATGGAATCTCATACTCGAACCAGGGTGTCTTCACCTGTCTCTCTGTATCATTTTCAATATGCCCGGAGGCTCCGTCTACCATATACCCCACACAGTCGATCAGGCGGATCTTCACTTCCACATCATCCGACAGTTTAATGGCAGCCGCTTCCTTGGGCACGAATTTGGGTTCCGTAGTCATGATTGTGGTGCCGGACGCGGACTGGGGCAGTTCGTCCTTCGTCCTTTCTCTTGCATGTTCATCTGTCATATTGGGGAGTACAAGTAAATCCATAAACCGTTTAATAAAGGTTGACTTGCCTGTCCGAACCGGACCAACCACTCCAATATAAATCTCACCGTTTGTTCTAGCTTTCATGTCTTTGTATAACTGAAATGAATCCATAAAAATACCCCCTTGTTCTGCTGATACCAATTTATGCGCAGATAAGGGGGTTTATGCATCTTTCTTTTTTATCATTCAGAATATGTTTCCAAAAACGGCCTGGCCATATCGTACTTTATCTCCCGGCGGTTTTTACATCCGAACTATTTGTCATCCGGCCACGGCAGGGAGGAATGCTCGCTTTTCAGTTCCCTCAGCATCAGTTCATCTACCGCCTCCGCAGGGTTCTTGCCCTCGAAGAGCACTGCATTGACCTGGGTCACGATGGGCAGGGCCACATCGTATTCTACGGCCAGTTTTGCGGCCGCTTTTGCAGAATACACACCCTCAACGACCATCTTTACTTCATCCATGGCCTCTTCCATAGTTCTTCCCTGGCCAATCAGGTATCCAGCCTTTCTGTTGCGGCTGTGCACGCTGGCACAGGTTACAATCAGGTCGCCGATTCCGGTCAGCCCGGTAAATGTCTCAATCTTGCCGCCCATTTTCACACCAAGCCTTGCAATTTCCGCAATTCCTCTCGTGATCAGGGCCGCTTTCGTATTATCTCCGTAACCCAGACCGTCTGCAATACCGGCTGCAAGCGCTATGACATTTTTCAAAGATCCGCCCAGCTCAATGCCCAGTATGTCAGGGCTTGTGTACACACGGAACACACGGCTGATAAACATGGACTGAAGATACTCCGCAGTCTTTCTGCTTTTTGCACCGATCACACATGTTGTCGGAAGCTTTCTGCCCACTTCCTCAGCATGGCTTGGACCGGACAGTACGGCAACATCCGCCTGGGGGATCTCCTCCTCGATCTGCTGAGAAAGCGTCATCAGTGTTGTTTCCTCGATTCCCTTGGCCACATCCACAATGATCTGTCCTTCTTTTACATATGGGCTCATTGATTTTGCGGTCGCCCTGGTAAACGGTGACGGCACCGCCAGCACCAGAAAGTCTTTCCCAGCGATTGCCTCTTCCAGTTCATTCGTAATCACCATATCCCCGGGTAGCTTTACACCCGGAAGTTTCGAAGCATGCTCTCTCTTCTCGGTCAGCATCTTTACTTCCTCTTTGTCGATTGACCACACGGTAACCTGATGTCCGTTCTCGTACAGCAGCACAGAAAGTGCTGTCCCCCAGCTTCCGGCTCCTAACACACCTACATTTGCCATAATGTTCCTCCCTTAATGATATATATTATTTTGCTTCTTTTTTCTTGCCTGAACCAAATCTATTCTCTGTGCCTGCAAGCAGCCGGCCGATATTTTCTTTATGTCTGTACCATGCAAGTAATGTGAGCAGAAGTACTAATATATACAGCTCATATGTATACGGGGCCGCCATATGGAATTCTCCAAGATACCCGAAAATCACGATTTCAATAAAAAACAGTGATGAAGCGAGAAGCGAACCCAGAGACACGTATCTTGTAAAGATCGCAGCAATCAGGAATGCCACCAGCGGAATCGGCACCAGCAGCGGGTTTGTGGATACAACCAGCCCTGCCAGTACGGCAATTCCTTTTCCGCCCTTAAAACGCAGATAAAATGGAAAGTTGTGACCCAGAGTCGCTCCCATTCCGGCATACATTGCCAGGAGGGGCAGGTATTCGCTCCCCCTGTATAGATACCGCACAAGAAAAATCGCAGCCACACATTTCAGGACATCTCCGGCAAATGTCAGAAGTCCGGCCTTCCAGCCCATAACACGCACCGCATTGGTAGAGCCGGCGTTGCCGCTCCCCTCTTTTCTGATGTCAATATGATTGATCTTCCCCACAAGATATCCCGTCTGCAGAAGTCCGAAGACATATCCTATTAAAAGGCAGATAATACGTTCCATAACTATTGCTCCTTTTCCTTTCTCTCCCTGATGAAAAACTTCAGCGATGTCCCTCTGAAACCAAATGCCTCTCTGATTTTATTTTCCAGATACCTGGTGTAAGAAAAATGCATCAGTTCTTTATCATTTACAAATATAACAAAGGTCGGCGGCTTAACGGATACCTGCGTAATATAATACAGTTTCAGCCTCTTTCCCTTGTCGGACGGCGGCTGCTGCATCGCGACCGCTTCCGTCATAATCTCATTGAGAACTCCTGTAGCCACTCTCAGTGTCTGGTTCTCAATTACTATATCAATCATCTCATAAAGCTTGTTCAGCCGCTGTCCGGTTACTGCCGAAACATACATGATCTCTGCATAGGACAGATAGGATAAAACCTGACGGATCTTATTGTCGTATTCCCGCATTGTCTTATCATTCTTCTCAACGGCATCCCATTTGTTTACAACGATGATAATGCCTTTTCCGCGTTCATGGGCAATCCCTGCGATCTTCGCATCCTGCTCCGTTACGCCTTCCTCGGCATCAATCACAATAAGAACTACATCGGCGCGCTCCACCGCCGTAACAGTGCGGATAATGCTGTAGCGCTCCAGCTCTTCTTTAATCCTGCTTTTCCTCCGCAGCCCTGCCGTATCAATAAAAATGTACTCCTTACCGTCATGAAGGATCTCTGTATCAATCGCATCTCTTGTGGTGCCCGCGACATCCGAAACGATCACGCGGTTCTCGCCCAAAAGTTTATTGATAATAGAAGATTTACCGACATTGGGCTTGCCTACAATGGCAATCCTCGGCCTGTCATCCTCTTCCTCTTCCCCCGCACTTTTCGGGAAATGTGCCGTAACTTCATCCAGCATGTCCCCTAATCCCAGCCTGGAGGCCGCTGAAATTGGAACCGGATCACCGATTCCCAGATTATAGAATTCATATACATCCGGCATAAATTTGTCAAAATTATCGACCTTATTAACGACAAGAATCACTGGTTTTCCTGACCTGCGCAGCATATCCGCCACTTTGGAGTCAGAATCCACCAGTCCCTGCTTTACATCCGTTATAAAAATAATGACATCCGCCGTGTCAATGGCGATCTGCGCCTGCTCCCGCATCTGTGAGAGGATCACATCCCTGCTGTCCGGCTCGATTCCCCCGGTATCAATCATTGTGAACTCCCTGTCCAGCCAGCTCACATCTGCATAGATACGGTCCCTCGTGACACCCGGCGTATCTTTTACAATTGAAATCATCTCACCCGCCAGAGCATTGAATAATGTAGATTTTCCAACATTCGGCCTTCCTACAATCGCTACTACTGGTTTACTCATATTTATCTGCTACCTTTCTTATATTCATATTATCAGTTTCATCCCAGGACCGCGTCAATCAGATCCTGCCCGCTTGATTTTACAATATCTAACGGCACTTGTAAAGCCTTCTCCACATCCTGAACGGTAAAATCATCCAGAAATACGTCCTCACCGGTCCTTAACATATTGCACGGAATCAGCAGCGCATCTCCCAGCGGCCTGTCCTTCATCTGTACGGTAAGATCCCGGCCCGTGATCAGTCCCGATACCGTAATCAGTTCGCCAAAAAAGTCGTTTCTCACTTCATAGAGGTGTACAATTATATTAGGAAACTTCTCTGTTAGTCTGCCCAGCATGCGCTCCAAATATGGGTAAGCAAGCCGCCCTGTTGCAAATGAAAGTTCTCTTTTCCTGTCATCACCTGTGATATGCTCCATTCCTTCCTCGAATTCATCCATCAGAAGCCGCAGCATTCCCACACCGTTCTCAAGCTGGAGATAACCGTCGTACCTTTCCTCCCCCGGCAGTTCCTCCCCTGCCAAAATATACCACTCATCACCTGCATGAATGAAATGGGTCCCATATTCCTCGTATACCCGATCCTGCCACTTATGGATCACCCGAAGAACTTCCTTTGCATCCTCCTTCGAAAATGGTTCCAGCGGATAAAGACCGTCTCTGAACTTTGTCAGACCAACGGGTACAACGGATACACTCTGCAGTAGAGGCAGGTATCCGGTCAGATCCCGAATGCTTCTCTCCAGCTCCGCCCCGTCATTCACACCTTTACAGAGTACAATCTGCCCATTCATCTCGATCCCGCCCTGATACAGTATATCCACCTTTTTCAGAGCATCACCCGCGAAACGGTTATGAAGCATCTTACAGCGCAGTTCAGGATTTGTTGTATGGAAAGAAATATTAATCGGTTCCAGGTGGTACTTTACAATCCGCTCCACATCATGGTCACTCATATTGGTCAGCGTAATATAATTTCCCTGTAAAAAAGACAGCCTGGAATCATCGTCCTTAAAATACAACGTATCCCTCATCCCTGCGGGCATCTGGTCGATAAAGCAGAACATACACTTATTCCGGCAGGATCGATACTCATCCATCAGACTCTGCCCGAATTCCAGCCCCAGCCCCTCATCTTCGTCCTTCTCAATCTCCAGCTCCCACTGTTCACCGCCTTGTTTCTCTATTAATAATACAATATTTTCATCATCAACGTAATAATGATAATCAAATACGTCTTCTATCTCATTGCCATTAATCGCCAGAAGCCTGTCCCCGGGCTCGATCCCCATCTCTTCTCCGATGCTTCCCGGATGTACAGTACTCACAATGTGTTCATGTTTCATCTCATATCTCCTCAAAGTCCAGAATAGACTTGCTAAGTCTGCTATTCATTATAGCATAATTAGCAGTTTGCGCAAGCTATGCTTGAATTTAGGCATAAAAAATGATATAACCATATATGTAGAATAGGCTGAGTCCCAGTCCTTTTAAATTTCGTCTAACATAGGAGAAAATCATGTCAAATATTGAATTATTAGAAAAAACTCTTCCTGTAGCCCCCCTCAAGATTGTGGCCATGGAAAGCTGTGAAAAAATGGGGAAAAAGGTAAATGACTATATTGTATCCTTCCGCGAGAATACGATTTGTGAGGTAAAGTCATCTTCTCCCCTCTATGTAAATTATGAATCTAACAACTATCTGGTGGACTGCTGCTGCCCTCGTTTCGGTTCCGGTGAGGCTAAGGGAATCCTCAAGGAGACAATCCGCGGCACAGATCTGTTCATTATGACCGACGTGTGTAACTACAGTCTCACCTATACCGTCAACGGACATCTCAACCACATGTCCCCCGACGATCATTTTCAGGATCTGAAAAGAATCATATCCGCCGCTACAGGCAAGGCGAGGCGGATCAATGTCATTATGCCGTTCATGTATGAGAGCCGCCAGCACAAGAGAACCAAGAGGGAGTCTCTTGACTGTGCAATCGCCCTGGAAGAACTGACTGCCATGGGAACCACCAACATTATTACCTTCGATGCCCACGATCCAAGGGTTCAGAACGCAATTCCGCTGAAAGGCTTCGACAGTTTCAATCCGCCTTATCAGTTCATGAAAGCATTATTCCGCTCGGTACCCGACTTAAAGGCAGACAAGGAGCATCTGATGATCATCAGCCCTGACGAGGGAGCGATGCATCGTGCAGTATACTTCTCCAACGTACTCGGCGTAGAGATGGGTATGTTCTACAAGCGCCGCGACTATTCCACAGTAGTCAATGGCAAGAACCCCATCGTAGCCCACGAATTCCTGGGCGATGATGTCAACGGAAAAGATGTCATCATCGTAGACGACATGATTTCATCCGGCGAAAGCATGCTGGATGTAGCCAAACAATTAAAAGACCGCAACGCGGCCAGAGTATTCGTATGTACCACCTTCGGCCTCTTCACAGACGGCTTCGAAAAATTCGACGAATACTACCAAAATGGCTACATCGACCGGGTAATCACAACCAACCTCACCTATCTGCCGCCTATAGTAAAAGAAAAACCCTACTTCGTAACAGCAGATATGAGCAAATTCCTGGCACTCATCATCGATTCACTAAACCACGACACTTCCATCGGTTCGGTACTGAACCCAACCGACAAAATCCACGCACTTCTCGAAAAAAAACGCAGGGGGTAAAAGGGGGAAGTGGTATCGGCTCACAGGTCCGCCTCAGAGAAGGGGCAGGTGTTTTCGGGGGCGGGAATGTGGGGGAAGCATTTCTATACAGAAAAAGAAGGATGAATTGCGGCACCGGGGACATTCGGGGAAAATTCGATAATTTTCCCCTGCAGGTCCCCTTGAACTCATGGCTTGTAGCCATGAGTTCAGCCTGATTCATCCTTCTTTTTCTGTAAAGAAATGCTAATCCCCCACATTCATGCCCCCGAAAACACCTGCCCCTTCTCTGAGGCTGCGTACTTCCAGGCGGAACATTCCCTCTTTGGAGGTGCCCGCGGCCGGGACGCAGTGGATGTGTACTGGAGGATGCGGATATGTACCGGCGGGTTCAACTGCCTGATGAAAGCTGCGTCCTGATCCCTCCTGAATTATCCTATTGCCCGTAACCTTGCTAGTATCAGCCCTTTCTAGTTCTTTCCAATAAAGGTACTAATGTTAAAAGTGTCCATGCATATGGACCACTCTATTACCTATCTCCTGATTGGTCAATATTCATCAACACCTCCCTCCGCTAATCCAGCCCGATCCACCGCGCCACCCAAAGGGTGCGTCGGCTTCAGGATAAGGCGTTCCGGCCGGAATGTCCCAGCGTCAGTCCTGCTGTGCCGGTGCGGGGGCTTCAGAGGGCGTATTACGTTTTCTTAGCGGAAAAACCGGGCAGGAT
>LDAQ01000129.1 GCA_001028025.1 Faecalicatena fissicatena
CTTATCTTAATGACATTGGGACGGGACCGCCGGGGGTGCGGGGGAACTTACTGTGTGCTTTCCGGGGGCTTTCCGTTTGCCAACGAACACTAAATAAAAACCATACCGGGCGGGAAGGCACCAACGGCATTCACCGCGCAATTCTGATGAATTGCACGGCTCAGGCCGTTTTAAAATCTGCTTGGTAAAGCAGATTTTAGCCTTCCCGCCCGGTATGGTTTTTATTAAGTGTTCGTAAGGCGCTCTCTATGCCCCCGGAAAGCACACAGTAAGTTCCCCCGCACCCCCGGCGGTCCCGTCCCAGGCAGGCTGGGCTTCATCAAGGCGGAAGTATAAGCTGCATACGGGGAGGAATATGAAACGGGGGCAGTGGATCGAACTGGCAGCTCGCAGCGCGTTTTGTTGTTTTAGGATATACGATTCTTTTATTCCAAAGTCTGTTGCACTTTCTTCCGGCAGAAGCTCCCGAAGCATAGTAAAAACATAGAAAAAAGCAGGATTCCAGACTATAATTCTTCCGAAATCCTGCTGCATATTTTTATGCTTCGTCGATAGCTTTCCCGATATCGTTACGCATATATTTATTATCAAATTTTGCCCATTCGGCAGCGGCATAGGCATTCGCCCTGGCCTCTTTGAGATCTTTTCCTTTTGCTGTGATTCCCAGAACGCGTCCGCCGTTCGTGACTATTTTGTCCCCGTCGAACTTTGTTCCTGCATGGAAGCAGTAATATCCCTCATGCTTTTTGAATTCCTCCAGCCCTGTGATCTCGAACCCTTTGTCGTATTTGACCGGATATCCGTCTGAAGCCAGCACAACACATACTGCTGCATTTTCCTCAAACTGAAGGTCTATCTGATCCAGTGTCCCGTCGATACATGCCTCTACCACTTCGATCAGATCGTTTTTCATGCGCGGAAGCACTACCTGGGCTTCCGGGTCTCCAAAACGTGCATTGTATTCCAGTACCTTCGGGCCTTCCTCCGTCAGCATCAGCCCGAAGAAGATCACGCCCTTGAACTCTCTGCCCTCTGCTGCCATGGCATCCACGGTTGCCTGGTAGACATACTGGTTGCAGAACTCTTCTACCTCTTTTGTGTAGAACGGACTTGGGGAGAATGTACCCATGCCTCCGGTATTCAGACCGGTATCTCCGTCTCCCGCTCTCTTATGGTCCTGTGCGGAAGTCATGGTCTTAATGGTCTTTCCGTCTACAAAGGAAAGTACAGATACTTCACGGCCAGTCATAAATTCCTCGATGACCATCTCATTTCCCGCAGAGCCGAACTTCTTATCCAGCATGATGGCCTTCACGCCTTCTTGGGCCTCCTCCAGGGTATTGCAGATCAGTACACCCTTGCCTAGTGCCAGCCCGTCTGCCTTCAAAACGATCGGGAACTTCGCTGTCTCCAGATATACAAGTGCTTTGTCCGGATCTGTAAAGTTCTCATAACCGGCTGTGGGTATATTGTATTTCTTCATCAGATCTTTGGAAAACGCTTTGGAGCCTTCCAGTATTGCGGCATTTTTACGAGGCCCGAATGTACGGATTCCAGCAGCTTCCAGCTCGTCTACAAGACCGCCCACCAGCGGGTCATCCATGCCGACAATTACAAGGTCGATCTCAGCTTCTTTTGCAAAAGCAGTCAGTTTTTCAAACTCCATGGCGCCGATATCCACACACTCTGCATACTCCGCAATTCCTGCGTTTCCAGGTGCACAGTACATCTTTTCAACCTTGCTGCTTTTTGCCGCACTTGCCGCAATCGCATGCTCTCTTCCACCGCTTCCTACAATTAATACCTTCATCGCAGCCTCCTCTATTTCGAAATTACTGTTTTGCCATCTACTACTGTGATTTTATCATTGGCAATTAAATCTATCGCTTTCGGAAGAATCTTCCACTCTGCCTGTTCCATCACTCTGCGCTGCAGAACTTCCGGGGTATCTCCCTGCTCTACTTCCACCGCTTTCTGGAGGATGATCGGGCCTGTATCCGTCCCCTCATCTACAAAATGCACCGTCGCACCAACCACTTTTACACCGCGTTCCAGCGCTGCCTCATGAACCTTCAGCCCATAATAGCCTTTCCCACAGAAAGCCGGAATCAGCGACGGATGAATATTGATCATACGGTTCTTATATTTTGCTGTCATAGCCGGAGGAATCACAACGAGAAATCCCGCCAGCACTATCAGATCCGGTTCGTATGCGTCCACTGCCTCTAAAAGCTTTGCATTGAACACTTCCCTGGATTCATAATCTTTCGGTGATACACAGCAGGCACTGATCCCGCTCTCACTGGCACGTTCCAGTGCCCGGGCATTTTTATTGTTGCTGATCACGCCCGCGATCTCTGTATTGGACACCGTACCGTCTTTGACGCTGTCGATAATCGCCTGCAGATTGGTCCCGCCGCCCGACACCAGAACAACAATCTTTAGCATAAGGTAACTCCTTTTTCTCCGGCTTCGATCCGGCCTACTACATATGGATCTTCTCCGGCCGCCTTAATTGCCTCCATTGTCTTATCTACATCAGCTTCGTCCACTGCCATAATCATGCCAAGTCCCATGTTAAATGTGTTGTACATCATCTGTTCTTCTATTTCACCGTCTACAGACAGCATGTTGAAAATCGGCGGTATCGGATAACTGTCTTTTTGGATCACCGCGCGGGTATCGTCTTTTAACATACGCGGCACATTCTCATAGAAACCGCCGCCGGTGATATGGCTGCATGCCTTAATCGTAACACCTGCCTCTTTGATGCTGCGAAGTGCCTTTACATAGATTTTTGTAGGAACCAGAAGGGCTTCACCCAATGTCTTACCCAGACTGTCATAATATGTATCCAGAGCTTCTCTCTTCATGTTAAATACATTTCTTACCAGTGAGAAACCGTTGCTGTGAACACCTGAAGATGCCATACCGATGAGAATATCCCCAGCTTTCAGGTCTTTTCCTGTGATCAGGTCTTTCTCATCTACGATGCCGACTGCAAATCCTGCCATGTCATACTCATCTTCCGGATAGAAGCCAGGCATCTCTGCCGTTTCCCCGCCGATCAGAGCTGCATTGGACTGCTTGCACCCCTCTGCCACGCCACTGACAATAGTAGCGATCTTTTCAGGTTCATTTTTACCGCATGCGATATAATCAAGGAAGAATAAAGGTTCTCCTCCTGCACAGGCAATATCATTTACACACATTGCCACACAGTCAATACCGACTGTATCGTGTTTATCCATAATAAAAGCCAGCTTCAGTTTCGTACCTACCCCGTCTGTTCCGGATACCAGCGTTGGCTTTTCCATATTCTTAAACTTCTCCAGGGAAAATGCACCTGAAAATCCGCCCAGATTTGTCAGTACCTCAGATCTCATGGTCTCCTGCACATGCTTTTTCATGAGCTCCACTGACTTGTAGCCAGCTTCTATATCAACGCCCGCGTTTTTATAATCCATATCATTTCTCCATTCTATCTATACTCATTCTTCACTGATTCTATTTATTCTCAAGATACGCTTCGTAACCGATTTCTTCCAGTTTGGCTGCCTTTCCCTGCACAGTCTCCTTCATCTCAACAGAATATGCTTTCAGCTTGTCCAGAAGCGCCCCGTCTGAAGTAGCCAGAATCTTGGCTGCCAGAATTGCAGCATTCATTCCGCCGTCGATTGCCACGGTTGCTACCGGGATTCCAGGCGGCATCTGTACGATTGAAAACAGTGCGTCTTCTCCGGCCAGATTCTTGCCTGACATCGGCACTCCTACTACAGGCATCGGGAACAGCGCTGCGCACATACCCGGAAGGTGTGCAGCCATACCTGCTCCTGCAATGATTACTTTGATTCCTTTTCCCTCTGCTGCTTTTGCCCATTCGAAAAATACATCCGGCTCGCGGTGTGCCGAGATGATTGTCATCTCATAATCGATTCCCAGCTTCTCCAGCATACTTGCAGCTTTACTCATAACCTTCAGGTCAGAGTCGCTTCCCATAACTATTCCTACTTTTGGCATGTCTCTTCCACCTTTCTCACTTTGTACGCTCACTTATTAAAGGGCTCGTTAAGAGCCTCGGTTCCTTCAAGTACGAACCTTCCATCCTTCAATAGTATAATATTATTTCCTTCTTTTGTCACTACACTTATTTCTTCTAACTCTTCATAAGGTATGGTTATATCTGTATGGCACTGGAAATATGCCTTTGCAACATCCTCTTTCCTCAGTATGGAAACCGTATTGTCCTTTGCCACGATCTCCTTGCCGTTCGGATTATAGACCCGGATATCTTCACTCCAACTGTAACAGGTGTCCCCCACCGCAAAATGAGGTCCCATCTTTTCCGCAATCAGGATCGGCATCTTATCTTCAATCCCGTACTTCTTCGCCGCCACATAGGCCGTTGTGTTGGTGCCGATTGCAAACTCGCCAAGGGGCAGGCTCTTGTGGTTGTGGAGAATATTTTCATAGATATATGTCCGGTTGTCTTCCTCGTTCTCAAAGTTCGTGCATGTATAATCTGCTATCATTCCATCCTCGAATGTAATCTTCAGATTCTGATACTGCAGTTCGTTCAGGTAAACACTGCTTACATGCAGAACTCCGCTGGTTCCTTCCAGAACCGGCGAGGTAAATACTTCGCCCACCGGAATATTCACGTCAGCCACGCAGTTTTCAAATATCGTTTCTTTCTCCGGGTCTTCCAGGCGGTGAAGCTGCACACTCAGGTCCGTCTGATTCTCCCCTTTTCCAAGAATGTGTACGCTCACGCCCTGATCCAGGGCATCGATAAGCGCCTGCTGAACCTGCTCATAAAGCCCCGCGTCCAGTGTGTTGATGCGGATGACTTCATCAAAAATAGCCGCATAATCCTTCCCGATCTCCGGAACCGGATAGGCAATAATCGTAAAGCTTCTTTCTTCCCCTTTGATATACTGGTTTGTCATCTGTCCGGACTTGCTGTCATAGAGAAGTGAAAGGGAACGCTGCGCCTCACTGTAGCTTGGGGCCTCCGGTTTTGCCTTTGGAGAAAACGGCTTTTCGCCGAAGATTTCCATCACAGCCGGTCCCGAAAACTGGGCAGCCTGTTCTTTATTCTTTTCGTAGGTATTCCGAATCACATCCAGCTTCCGCTCAATGTAGCGCTTGTCCATGAACAGCGCCTGATCCTGGCGGTGGTCATATTCATACTGCTTATTTGCAATGGCCCCGCAATATCCGATCTTGAACTGTTCTTTCTTGGTTATGACACTGGACGCAGCGCGGTAAATCACCGGCTTCAGGCCCATTTTTTCAAAATTCTTAATGGCGAGTTTTACCACCTTTTCAAATCCAAGAGAATAACGTATATTCACCACTGATTTTATGGACAGATCTTTCCCGGTATTGATGAATCCAACGCGGTATCCTTCCGTATACACATCCGCCATCTTCTCCAGCGTCTCCGGAGGCAGTTCATTCAGATGCCTGGCCGTTCCCAGCTCATTCTCCGTAATATATTCGCCGAACCTGTACAGATATCTTACGTCATCCAGATCCATTCCCATAATGATATCCGCTGCAAAGGAATACTGCGGACAAATCTGTTCCTCAATACGGTCTGCCAGAAATACATCACAGTAGTCGCTGGCATACCAGTATATAATATCCTTGAGCGCCTTATATTCCGGAAGTTCCTCTGTCTCGAAACAGTTATAGATTTCGATGAACAGTTCATTCTGAATTGTCAGATAGTCCAGACGATTCTCAAATGCAAAGGGAATCCCGCCCCGCAGTTCCGTATACAGAAGGCTTAATAACTGCCCGTATTCTTCCCCCAGCTGCTTCACCGCATATGCCGGTTCTGCATAGCTGTGCCCGTACTGTTCCTCCAGAATATCTTCGTACAAAGCTTTATTTATCTCCTGCATCTGCTCGAGGCTTAAAGTCTCCCACGTTTTGCTTTCAATCTTCCTGCGCGCATCCTCTATCTGAAGGAGAAATGCAGCCGTACTCTGAAAAAACGGCTGGAAAGCCGTACTGATCGACTCTTCTTGTGCCGCCCTTCTGATCCTGTCTATTGTGAGCTCATGCCGTTCTCTGTGTTCACTGTTTCTTTCTGCCTGCAATTCTTTTTCTTCCATTTACATAAGACCTCCTAAAAATATTGCTGCCAGTCCCAGCAGTATGATAATATTTACCGTTATGCCTGCCTTACAGGTTATATAACGCTTTTCCCGTTCCCGCATTCCTTTGACCCCGGCCCTTATTCCAAGCGCCGCCAGCACTATAGAGATAATTCCCAGCCCCCCAATAATTCCAAATGTATTACCGCGCATAACAAACGCCGCCAGAATACAGATCAGAAGGATCGCCAGCGAACCGCCTGCATAAACACAGGAATAGATTCCCATACGGGAGTGCTTGAACTTCGCCTGACCGTATTTCCTGGAACCGCGTTTTTTACGGTCCTTCTCCTTTTCCTTCTGTCTGTCTTTAGTGCTTTTTGCCATGCCCATAATGCCTTCTCCTTATCATATTGCAAATTGAGAACAAAATATACCCCAGCACGCCGCCAATCGTGTTTAACAGAAGATCATCCACATCGAAGCTGCCCACTTTTGTCAAAAGCTGGAAGACTTCCACGCACAGACTCAGGCCGAAACTGTAAAATAATGTCATAAAAAAACCTCTGGCTCTGCTCGCCATCGAAATGAAGAACCCAAAAGGCACAAATATAAGTATATTTCCGAATAAATTAGTGAATACCGCGAAGGCCCCTAATTCTTCCCGGTATTCTACGAATCGCTTTATCTCTTTAAATAGTACCAAATTATACCGGTATTCCCCTGAAACACCGGTTCGCCCATACCAGTCTGAAAAGATCAGAAAATAAAGGAGAAAGAAAATGTACAGCACGAACAGCACTTTCCCCAGGGTACGGATCTTTTTTACTTGTCTCTGACTCAAAATTTTACCCCTTTTACGCACTCACCCACGGTTAAAAAGTAATCTCATTCTTGTTCTTCAGAAGCCGGGCACCATTAATTATCGCAATAATCCCTGCCGCCACTCCTGTCACAATCATGATGATACCAAGCACGATGCTCCCCGCACCTGCGCTCTGCATGGTCTTATAGGCTTTTTCCATAAAACTACCTCCTTACTTTACGCCATATTTCTCGTAATATGCATCAATTGCTGCCTTTAATGTGTCATCTATGATGATTTTTCCTTTGTAAGGCCTGTTGTAAAGATGCTCCACAACCTCTGCCATGGTCACGATCGCTGTCGTTTCCAGCCCGTACTTTTCCTGAATCTCTGACAGTGCGCTCTTCGTTCCCTGGCCGCGCTCCATGCGGTCAACAGACACAACAAGCCCGATCGGAGAGACATCTCCCTGTGCATTGATAATCGGCAGTGTCTCCTGGATAGAAGTCCCCGCAGTCGTCACGTCTTCGATAATCACAACCTTATCGCCGTCCTGAATCGGACTGCCAAGGAGGATTCCCTTGTCCCCGTGGTCTTTTACCTCTTTTCTGTTTGAGCAGTACCGGATGTCTTTTCCGTAAAACTCGCTGATAGCCATAGTAGCTGCTACCGTCAGCGGAATTCCTTTGTATGCAGGTCCGAATAATACATCAAAATCAAAGCCAAACTTCTGCTCGATCGCTTTTGCATAGTATTCACCTAATTTTCTCAGCTGTGTTCCTGTGCGGTAAAATCCAGTATTTACAAAAAAAGGCGTCTTTCTGCCGCTCTTTGTCACAAAATCTCCGAATTTCAAAACCTCACAGTCAATCATAAATTCAATAAACTCCTGCTTGTACTGTTCCATTCTTATTAACCTCCGTATTTACAGGGCTTTTGCCCTTTTCTTATTTTTCAGTCCCGGCCGCATGGTTTGAAACGTTCCTATATTATGTTACAATTGCGGCAGCTTTTCATTCCTGTCTTTTACTGCTAAAGACAAAGGAATAACCTGTAAATTTCTTTTCAATTTTAACACACCTTCCATATATTTTCAATTAAGGAATCTATGGGGGATGAAATTTAAGATGAAGACGTACTTTTAAGTCCGATTTTTCTAAAACTGGTCTTTCTGCCGGCAAAGCTCTCATCCAGCACGCTCCCGTCCACACAACTCACAACTGCCTTAAATCCCAGCCGTATAAACGTTCTCATCAGCTCTTCCAGCCTGACCACCAGTTCTTCTCACCCCTCATGCATAAAAATCCGCCTCCATTCTACATCCTGCTCTCTAAAAACAGAGTTCCCGCCGGGAACAGGATTTTCCGCCCTGATGCACCAAGCTTTATGGAATCGGGGTATGGCTCTTTCGGATGCGTCATTCGGGAAGCGCTGCCACTTCATCAAAATGGAAGCCAACATGTGAACGATTCTCAGGACTTCCAGTCCTGAGAATCAGCCGACTCAAGCGGGAATGCATCCGGCATTCCCGTGTTTGTCGGCGGTGTTCATCATGTTGGCTTCCATTTTGATTAGTGGCAGCGCTTCCCGAATGCCGCATCTGAAAGAGCCATACCCCGATTCCATAAAGCGCCCCGCTCAGCCGCAACCCCCCTGCTCCCAAAACTCCCCTCTTATTTAACGACCCCAACCATCTCGCTGATATTCTCGAAATGGTATTTTTCCATATACCGTTCAATCCCCTCCACAATTTCCACTGTAGCCGCCGGATTGAAGAAGTTGGCTGTTCCTACGGAAACAGCTGTGGCGCCCGCCAGGATAAACTCAACTGCATCCTCATAAGTAGTAATTCCGCCCATCCCGATCACCGGAACCTTCACTGCATTGGCAACCTGATAAACCATACGCACGGCGATGGGTTTTACCGCCGGCCCTGATACACCGCCGGTCTTATTTGCCAGGGCAAACGCCTGCCTGTGTATATCGATCTTCATACCCGTCAGTGTATTGATCAGGGACAGGACATCTGCACCGCCTGCCTCTGCCGCTTTTGCCGTCTCTGTAATATCCGTGACATTGGGGCTCAGCTTCATAATAACAGGCTGTTTCGCACGCCTTTTCACTTCTCTGGTGATCTCTTCCACCGCTTTCGGGTTCTGTCCAAAAGCAATGCCTCCCTCTTTTACATTGGGACAGGATATATTGATTTCTAAAAGATCCACCGGCTCATCTGCCAGCCGTTCCACAACCTCACAATATTCTTCCGTTGTCTTGCCGCAGACATTTACGATAATCTTAGTATCATAATTTTTAAGAAACGGGATATCCCGCTCGCAGAAAACATCGATCCCGGGATTCTGCAGCCCGATGGCGTTCATCATTCCACCATAGGTTTCTGCAATTCTGGGTGTCGGATTTCCCGGCCACGGCACATTGGCCACTCCCTTTGTTACGACTGCGCCGAGGCGGTTCAAATCTACAAACTCACTGTACTCCTCCCCGGACCCGAAGGTACCGGAAGCCGTCATAACGGGATTCTTCAGTTCCACACCGGCAAGGTTCACTGTTGTATTCATTAGATTTCCACCTCCGTCGATAAGAATACCGGCCCGTCCTTACAGACACGCTTGTTGTGTACATGGCTGTGGCCGTCGATCTCTTTTGACCGGCACACACAGGCCAGACATGCCCCGATTCCGCAGGCCATCTTCTCCTCCATTGATACATAGCATACAATGTTTTTTTCTTCGGCATACTGCTTGATAGCGCGCAACATAGGAGACGGCCCGCAGGCATAAATGATATCGGCCGACAACGCATTTTCAGCAATGGCATCCATTACATTTCCTTTCGTTCCTGCACTGCCGTCCTCAGTCGCGATATAGAGGCTGCCCTGCCGAAGGAATTCTTCTTTCAGGAACTGCTCGTCCCGGTAACCCATTACCATGGCCTTCTCTCCCGGAAGCTGTTTTGCCAGTTCCAGCATCGGCGGCACACCGATTCCGCCGCCAATCAGGACCGCTTTTTTGCCCTCTGCTTCCCCGACCGGAAAACCATTTCCCAAAGGTCCCAGAATATCAATCCGCTCTCCCTCTGTCATTTTAGAAAACTGCTCTGTTCCGGTGCCTTCCCCTGTTACCCGGTACACAACACGGATCTGCTTTTTCTCTTTATCTATCTCACACAGGCTGATGGGGCGTGGCAGCAATTTACTGCCATCCTTCGTATACATAGAAATAAACTGCCCTGGCACTGCCAGACCGGCAATCTTTTCTGTCTGTATCCACATGCTGTAAATATCTGCCGCAATGCATTGCTGAGATACAATCAGGGCAGATTCTTTTTGTTTATTAGACATTGTCTTTCTCCTTATCTGAACAGGCGCTGTCCTGTACAGCGGCCAGTTCTCCTCTGAACGTATTCAATCTCTTTTTGGCTTATCTGTTCTCCAGGGCGCCCCGGATATCCGCCACCATAGCCTCAACTGCGGCTCTGGAAGCATCTCCAAAGTTCTGAGCACCGTATTTTGCATAAGCTTCCTGCTTATATGCCGCGATGATTCCCCGGGAGGAATTTACGATTGCACCCAGGCCATCCTCATTGAAGAAGTGGACCAGATCCTTGCCCTGTCCGCCCTGTGCACCATATCCCGGTACCAGAATATAAGAGTTCGGCATCACTTTGCGGAGCACTTTTCCCATCTCAGGATAAGTCGCGCCCACTACTGCGCCGATATAACTGTACTCTTCTCCCATGCACTGAGCGCCCCACTCGGCAACCTTTTCGCCGACCAGCTCATAAAGCGGTCTGCCGTTGATCAGCTGATCCTGGAACTCACCGCTGGAAGGATTGGATGTTTTTACAAGTATAAACAGACCTTTTTTCTCCGACTTACATACATCAATAAACGGATTCACGCCATCAGATCCAAGATAAGGATTCACTGTCGCAAAGTCTTCGTCAAAGGGAAGGTATTCTCTGCTTCCCACCTTCACTTTTCCAAGGTGTCCCACCGCATAAGCTGCAGAAGTAGAACCAATATCCCCCCGTTTAATATCGCCGATCACAACCAGGTCTTTATCCTTACAGTAATCCACGGTTTTCTTAAAAGCCATCAGTCCCGGCACTCCAAACTGCTCATACATAGCGATCTGAGGCTTCACAGCCGGAATCAGGTCGTATGTCTTATCCACAATCTCCTTATTAAACTGCCAGATTGCCTCCGCAGCGCCTTCCAGAGTCTCTCCGTACTCTCCAAAAGCCTTCTCCTGAATATGTTCAGGGATATAGTTCATCATAGGATCCAGTCCCACTACAATCGGAGCACCTGTCTTTTTAATCTTACTTATCAGCTTGTTAATCATGAAAAAACCTCCTCAATTATCTGAATATTCTGAAAATGGAGGACAAAGGGGTCAGACCCCTGTGACACAGGGGTCTGACCCCTTTGCCCTCCGTTTTTTATCTTGTATATACAATTCGTCCATCAACGATGGTACAGCAAACTTCTCCTTTGACCGGATATCCGTCAAACGGTGTATTCTTCCCCTTTGAAAGGAACGTATTTTTATCGATTCTGTATTCTGCAGAGGGATCAAAGATGACGATATCCGCCGCCTTGCCCTCTGATACGGAGCCTTTGTCCTGCAATCCCAGTATCTGTGCCGGATTATAGCTCATCTTTTCCGCCATCTGCATTGGAGTGAGAACTCCCTTCTCAACCAGCTCTGTATAAGTCAGGCTGGCCGATGTCTCCAGGCCGACGATGCCGAATGCGGCTTTTTCCATGGGAAGGTTTTTTTCTTCCTCCGCGTGGGGGGCATGGTCCGTGGAAATCACATCCATGATGCCGTTTTTCAGCCCTTCTCTCAGTGCCTCCACATCTTTTGGTGCACGCAGCGGCGGATTCATCTTGTACTGTCCGTTGTTCTCACTGATGTCATCTGTTGACAGGATAAAATGATGCGGGCACACTTCTCCGGTCACCGGCAAGCCGTCTTTTTTGGCGGCCTCTATCATCCTTACGCTGTCTGCCGTGGAACAATGGCAGAGGTGCAGGCGTACTCCGGTCTCCTTCGCCAGCAGAATATCTCTTGCGACAATGACATCTTCCACCGCGTTGGTGATTCCCTTTACTCCAAGAGACTCCGCCTTCGGCCCGGCATTCATGACGCCGCCTTCTACCATACCGATGTCTTCACAGTGTGCAAAGACAGATATATTGTTCTCTTTGGCCAGCTTCATTCCCTTACGGTACAGTGAAGCGTTCATGACTGACTTGCCGTCCTCACTGATGGCATGGCATCCTGCCTCGGCCATTCCCCTGATATCTGCCAGTTCTTCTCCGGCCTCACCTTTCGTAACAGCACCCAGCTGAATCACATGAACCGGAGATTCATCTGCGGCTCTTTTATGCACATCCTCGACCATCTCTTTTGTATCGATAATAGGCTTTGTATTCGGCATTGCGCATACGGTGGTCACCCCGCCCCTCGCCGCAGCACGGCCGCCGGTCTCCAGTGTTTCTTTATGGGTCAGCCCGGGATCGCGCAGATGCACATGCAGATCTATGAAGCCCGGCATAACATAGCAGCCGGATGCATCAATCGTCTGATCTGCAGCATCCGATATATCTTTTGCAACCTTCACGATCTTATCTCCGTCTGTCAGCACATCGCTGATGCCGTCCAGCCCTGTCAGAGGATCTAAAACATGTCCGTTTTGAATCAAAAGTTTCATATAGTCTTGTCCTTCCTAAAAATAATTGTATCTCTAACATACAGTCTGCTGCATGTCTGCCCGTAATATGTATGTTACGGGATGCGGGCAATAAAATTATGCCTACGGATTTATAATACCACAACTATCGCACGTAATACAATGTAAAATCCGGTGATGAGGCTGCTGTAACAATTTATGGAGAGAACAGACTGGTATTCATAGAACTATTATGCTAAGATATGTTAAAAACATGGATATATTTCTAAAACTTCTAAACGGGTAAGCCCGCATCTGGTATCATTTCTTATGACAGATATCAATATGTGAAATCTCAATGCTTTGATTCCATTTTAAACAGCAGAGAGGTTTCGGTTATGGATAAGCGGGGTAAAGCGAACCTACAAATCCAGATTGTTTGAGATGATATTCAGTGAGAAAAGGGCATTACTGGAGTTGTATAATGCAATGAACGGGACCGAATATGAGAATCCTGAATTACTGGAAATCAATACTCTGGAAAATGCTATTTATATGTCGATGAGGAATGACCTGTCGTTTATCATTGATTCCCGCCTGACTTTATATGAACATCAGTCAACGTTCAGTCCAAATCTTCCGCTGCGCTGTCTGATGTATGCAGCGGATTTATATTCGGTCATAACGAAAGATGCAAATCTGTATGGAAGGGAACATGTACAGCTTCCTACTCCGAGGTTTGTCATCTTCTATAACGGCGTCGAAGAGCTGGAGGATATAAAAGTATTAAGGCTTTCAGATGCATTTACGATACAGGAACCAGAGTATGCTTTAGAACTTACCGCCCTGATGTTAAATATAAATCCGGGGCATAATGAAATGCTGTTAGATACCTGTAAGGTATTGAAGGACTATTCGGAGTATGTTGCAAGAGTTAGGGAATATGCCAAAAGCATGAGTCTTGAAGCAGCTGTAGAGCTGGCAATTACAGAGTGTATCAGGGATGATATTCTGGCAGAATTTCTTAGAAAAAACAGAGCGGAGGCGAAGAGTGTGAGTATCTATGAATATGATGAAGAAAAACATATGAGACATGTAAAGGAAGAAGGACGTCAGGAGGGGTTACGGGAAGGAATACGGTTAGGGGGGATTCAGACATTGATAGACTTTTGCCAGGAAATGAATCTGTCCAGGGAAGATACAAAAGCTAAAGTGGCCGGTAAATTTGAACTGGAATCAATCGAAGCCGAGGCGTATATGGTAAAATTCTGGAAAGAGTAGTGCGATATAGTGCAGGGCAGCAAAAACTCCGAACATTGCTTAAGCCTGAATGTTCGGAGTCTCCCGTAAATCTGGTCTACTTTTTATACATGAAACTTTTTATGCATCTCTTCCCTGAATTCTTTTCCCTTAAATATAACAAGCGCTGCCAGAAACAGAAAGCACACAACCACACATATCGTACTTATAAGCTGAAATTTTACCGCGCCCGTGAGCAGCAGTATCAGCGGAAGCAGAACTCCGTATCCGCCTGCCATCACAAAATAGATCATATATTCTCTTGCCGTATTTCTCTGTACCTTCGTAATAATGAACATCGAAAGCAGAATCACCATACAGACGGACGGCAGCACAAAGTCCACAGACCACCCATGCCAGCCCGTAAAGGCATCCCACAAAATGCACCCCACCGTCACAATGATCAGCTGCCACATCGCGTTCTTCATCAGATTATACCGCTTGACAAATCCTATCGCCAGCGCCAGCCACATACTGGCAATCCCGGCTGCGGTAAATACCGGCCATCGGATCGTGGGATGAAAATTGAAATCTGCGGCCACAAATCCCACCGCAGCAACCAGACACACAAAAGAGAAAAACCGGAATACCTTAATCTCCAGTTCGCCCGGCATGTCCGGCTGCGGAAATTCCGGCTCTATCTTCTCCACAGCAATCCCCTGTTCCCTTAGTATCCGATAAAAATTCCTCTGAATATTCAAAGTATCGAATCTGGATGTAAATCCAAGCGAAAGTTTATCTCCGAAGGAGCACATGCAAAGCTCCAGCTTAGGAGTGCTTGTGTACACTCCGAAACGTTCTATATAGGGTTCATATTCACTGGGCATTCTGACCGCACTCATGTTGGAAAAGATTGCAGTCACATCCCGTTCCGCATACCTGGCCCCTGCCCGGATTCCCAGATTCTTCAGTTCCAGCGGAGCCAGCCGGAGTATAGGATGCATCTCCAGTGCGATGAGTTCATTCATATGCTCGGCCACACGCTCGGTTGTAAGCTCCCCGGCAAAATAATCCTTCACATGCTGCAGCACATCCTCAAAGCTTCCGCCCCCCTCGCCGAAATGATATCCCGGCTCAATCCAGTTAAAGAAATTAAGCATGGAGTCAGACGGGAAAAACTTTCTCAGATTGACAGGCACCATCAGCACCACCGGATGCTTCTCCTGCTGCTTGGACATTTCACGGTGAATCGCCTGCAAAAATACACTCGTCAGAAATACCGTCATAGATACTCCAAGTTCCCTTGACCGCCCGAGCACCTCATTCACAGAGATGACCGCTTCATTCACCTGAAGCTGCCCCACTTCTTTCCGTGGCTTCTTCAGCTGGTATGCCCTTGGCTTTTTATCCTTTTTCTTTTTTACTTCCGTATAATATTGTGAAAAACTGTCGCTCTCCTGATCCTGGATCGTGACATTCTCATCCAGCAGAGGAACATCAGCAAGCCCCTCCTCTTTATGCGCTATATACAAATAATTTTTTACCAGCTCTTTCAGAAATTCCGTAGCGCCCGTCCCATCAGTCAGCGCATGGAACACTTCAAAATTAATCCTGCGGCCATAGTATGTCACTTCAAAAAGCAGTGACTTCTTGTCCCGCACATACAGACTGCTGCACGGTTCCTTATACTCTTCCTTTACCACAGGCCTGAGCCTGCTCTTCTCCAGATAATGCCAGAAAAGTCCCTTCCTCATAACAGATAAAAAAACAGGATACGTAACCACCGTTCTGTCCAGGGCTTCCTGCAGCCGCTCCCCATCTATCTCTTCCTTCAGAACACAATAGAACCGGAACACTCTGGTATCCTTCTTATTGCTCGTAGCTGAAAATAATTTTGCTGCATTATCCAGCCTTCTCCAATATGCACGTTTCTGCTGCACGCCTTACACCCCCTGAACTGGTTCATTTCCCAGAAATTCATTGATTCGGTCAAAGCTCTCCTGCACATGAAAGTTCTTGATCCCAAGAGCAAAGTACCCATGTAGTGCATCCTTAATCCTGCATATTTCCACCTTGTTACCCGCCTCCTTAAGTTTCTCCCCATAGGCTTCCCCCTCATCCCTGAGCGGGTCAAACTCAGCTGTAATCACAAGCGTATCCGGCTGATTTGTCAGGTCTTTTGCATAAATCGGTGCAAAGTAAGGATTCTTTTTATCCTCCTCACTGTCTGCATATAATTCTATATAATCCCGCATCTTACCCGCAGTGAGCAGATAGTCTGTCCCATTTTCCCGCACAGACTCAAACGTCGAATTCTCCGAATAGTCACTGTTGACCGCAGGATAGATCAGCACCTGCCGCCTTGGGAGAAATTCCCCTCTGTCCCTTGCCAGAAGTGAAAGCGCCGCCGCCAGGTTGCCCCCTGCGCTGTCCCCGATCAGCGTAATATCCTCCGGGTTTACATTCAGAATAAACCGTTTCGTAAATAAAGCCCTGGCCGCCGCATAACAGTCCTCCAGACCGGTGGGGAACTTATTCTCCGGAGCCAGCCTGTAGTCCACCGAGACCACCACATGCTCCGTAGCATCCGCAAGCCTGGCGCAGATACGTTCATAATTGTCCACACTCTCTGTCACCCAGCCGCCGCCGTGAATAAACAGCATTACCTTATGCAGGATCGGCCCCACACTCTTAAACGCCTTTTCATTCGGAAAAAATATCCTCGTGGGTACCTCATACCCGCGGTTATAAATCTTATAGTCAATCTTCTTATAAAAAATCTTCATCGGATCCAGCCTCTTCAAGTCTGCCAGATGCCGTGAAGCCTCCACCTCAATCCCATCAAAAGAAAGTGCCTTCAGTATCATTCTTGCCGTATTATTAATCGCCATTCATCTCTCCTATCGTGCCCCGCTGAAACTGCGGTAAAATATTGCAGCAGCCTGATGCATCCATTACTTTTCTACTATTATAAGTGAATCCGTCAAGAATCACAATAGTATTTGTGAATGGGCTGGGGATGAGATTGGGAGGGGTTCCGCCTGTGCGAAGCGGGAGTGGGACGACGGAGCCGGGAAACGGGGATGGGCCTTTACTGATGCGGTCCATTTGCTAAGAACGGCTAAATGGAAGGCATGCCGGATTTTGAGGCCCCGGAGACAATCACTGCACAATCTTGATGATTGTGCAGCTCTGGTCTCCTTGAAATCAGCTTTGTGAGCCGATTTCAGCCTCAAAATCCGGCATGCCTTCCATTAAGCCGTTCTAAAGCGCATTCTATGCATCTGTAAAGGCCCATCCCCGTTTCCCGGCTCCGTCGTCCCTCTCCCGCTTCGCACAGGCTGCGTCCATCCGATCGGTAGTCCGGCACATTCGGGAGGAATACAGGCCGGGGCAGTGGATCAATTCGGTTTACGCGGGAAATTGTATGCTGGGGATGGCAGATACGAGCATATACGTGTAACAAATCTAATAACTCTATAACTGCTTATCCCCAATGAGCTACGCGTCGCCAGTTAACCATCCGCTGCGTCCGCGCAGTGATTCCTCCCGGGAGCTTTTGCTTTTCCTCCCGTCCAGCCGTCAACAGCGCGCCCCTTTATATCCAGCACTTACGCCAATTCAAAAGCCCCCGTATACAACTGATAGTATTTGCCGTGTTTTTGGATGAGTTCCTGATGGCTTCCTCTCTCTATGATTTCGCCCAGTTCCAGTACCATGATTACGTCGGAGTTCTGTACGGTTGAGAGTCTGTGGGCAATGACGAAGACGGTACGGCCTTTCATCAGTGCATCCATGCCTCGCTGGACGATGGCCTCGGTTCTTGTGTCTATGGAGGAGGTTGCCTCGTCTAGTATCATGACCGGAGGATCTGCTACAGCCGCCCTTGCTATGGAGATCAGCTGACGCTGGCCCTGTGACAGGCCGCTGCCGTCTCCGGAAAGTACGGTGTCATAACCGTCCGGCAGCATCCGGATAAATCCGTCCGCGTTGGCGCGTTTTGCGGCTGCTATACAGTCTTCATCTGTTGCGTCCAGTTTGCCGTACCTCAGGTTCTCCATGACGGTTCCTGTAAACAGGTTGACATCCTGAAGTACGATGCCCAGTGAACGGCGCAGGTCGGACTTTCGGATTTTGTTGATATTGATGCCGTCGTAGCGGATCTTGCCGTCTGCTATGTCATAAAAACGGTTGATCAGATTTGTTATTGTGGTCTTGCCGGCACCGGTTGCCCCTACGAATGCGACCTTCTGTCCTGGTTCGGCATACAGCGTAATATTGTGGAGAACGACCTTGTTTTCCTCGTAGCCAAAATCCACGTCGAACATACGGACCTTGCCTTTGAGTTCTGCGTAGGTCAGGGTTCCGTCCTCGTGGGGATGTTTCCATGCCCACAGACCGGTGCGCTCAGGTGTCTCGGTGAGAACACCGTTTTCGTATTTTGCATTTACCAGTGTGACGTATCCGTTATCTGCTTCACTTTCCTCATCAATCAGCTGGAAGATACGCCTTGCTCCTGCCAGCGCCATGATAATCGCGCTCAGCTGCTGTGACACCTGCCCAAGCGGCTGGATGAAACTTCTGGAAAGCTGTAAAAAGGAGGCAATCATACCAAGTGTTATGACGCCCACACCGGTCAGGCTGACGTTTGTCACGCCCCATATTCCCAGTGCCCCGCCTACAATTGCGATCAGAACGTACAGGATATATCCCAGATTGTTCATGATCGGCATGAGGATATTGGCATAGGTGTTGGCCTGTGAGGCCTCACCGAAAAGTTTTTCATTCTTTTCATCAAACATCTCTTTTGCCTTATCCTCGTGACAGAATACCTTTACTACCTTCTGTCCGTTAATCATTTCCTCGATATAACCATTGACATCTCCGATGGATTCCTGCTGCCGTACAAAGTACTTTCCGCTGTTTCCGGCCACCTTCTTTACAACCTGAAGGATAATGACTACAAATACCAGTACGAATAAGGTCATCCATATACTGATGGAAAGCATGGCGAAAAATACGGCTACAATCGTGATAACAGAGGAGAAAAGCTGCGGCACGCTCTGTGACATCATCTGACGCAGCGTGTCGGTATCGTTCGTATAGTGGCTCATCACGTCCCCGTGGGAATGCGTGTCAAAATATTTGATCGGCAGGGTCTGCATATGAGAAAACATTTGGTCACGGATATCCTTTAATATTCCCTGAGATATCACTGCCATCATCCTGTTGTAAAAGAGTGTGGCAAGTACACCGATCAGATAGATACCGGCCATCATAATAATGACCCGGAGCAGCCCGCTGAAATCGGGCACCGCCTGCACCAGCAGAGGAGTAATGTAATCATCAATCAGGGTTTCCAGAAACAGGGATGCAAGTACACTCGCCCCGGCACTCATTAAAATACAGATCAGTACAAACAAAAATCTGCCTTTATATTGTTTCAGATAAGAGAGAAGACGTTTTAACGTCTGCATATCCAGTTGTTGTTTCTTATTCATCTTCGCTTCCTCCTTTCTGCTGAGATTCAAAAACTTCTCTGTAAATTGCATTGTTCTGAAGCAGCTCCTCATGACTTCCGAATCCATCGATTTGGCCGTCATCCAGTACAATGATCTTATCCGCGTCCTGGACTGAGGAAATTCTCTGTGCAATTATAATCTTTGTTGTATCCGGAATTTCTTCCCGGAATGCCTTACGTATCATGGCATCGGTCTTCGTATCCACCGCGCTGGTGGAGTCATCCAATATGAGGATCTTCGGCTTTTTCAGGAGCGCCCTTGCGATGCAGAGACGCTGCTTCTGTCCGCCGGATACGTTGGAACCGCCCTGTTCGATATGTGTGTCATACCCATCAGGGAATCTTTGTACAAAGTCATCTGCCTGGGCCAGCTGACAGGCATGAATCAATTCTTCGTCCGTCGCATGCTCATTTCCCCAGCGCAGGTTATCCTTGATAGTACCCGAAAACAGCTCATTTTTCTGCAGCACCATAGCTACCTGGTTCCTCAGAACTTCAATATCATAATCCCTTACATCCACACCCCCAACTTTCAAAGAGCCTTCCGTCACATCATAAAGCCTCGGGATCAGCTGAACCAGCGTGGATTTGGAAGATCCGGTGCCGCCGATGATGCCTATGGTTTCTCCCGAAGCAATTTCCAGATTAATATCACTCAGACACTTTTTATTTGCCTTTTTAGAATAACTAAAAGATACATTTTTATATGTGATGGAACCGTCCGCCACTTCCATGACCGGATTCTCCCCGTCCTGAAGGTCACTTGTCTCCGTCAGGATTTCTGCAATTCTTTCCGCCGATGCTTTGGACATCGTGATCATAACAAATGCCATGGACAGCATCATCAGGCTCATCAAAACCTGTGTTGCATAAGTAAACAGACTCATCAGCCCGCCTGTGCTCAGTCCCGCATCCGGGCTGCCGCCGCCTGCTATGATCAGTCTGGCTCCGAACCAGGAAAAGACCAGCATGCAGGCATACATACAGAACTGCATGAGCGGCATGTTAAAAGCAAGCGTCTTCTCTGCTTTTGAAAAATCTCTGTAGATCTTCTCGGAAATCTTCTGGAATTTACTGTTTTCATAATCTTCCCGTACAAAAGATTTTACAACACGGATACCGTGCACATTTTCCTGTACTACATTATTCAGTTTATCATAGGTCTTAAATACCCTTCTGAAAATAGGATGTACTCTCGTCATAATCAGATACAGTCCGATGCCCAGTACCGGAACACAGATCAGAAATACGATGGACAGCTTGGCGCTGACCCGGATTGCACAGAACAGAGAAAAGATCAGCATAACCGGTGCGCGCATAGCCATACGTATGGTCATCTGATATGCATTCTGCACATTTGTAACATCCGTTGTCAGTCTTGTCACAATACTGGATGTGGAAAATTTATCTATATTTGAAAATGAAAAGTTCTGTACATTATAGTACATATCTTTCCGCAGGTTCTTCGCAAGCCCCGCGGAAGCATGAGCCGCCGTCTTCCCGGCCGCAGCCCCAAAAAACAGGGATAAAAATGCGGCTATGAGCAGAAAAATCCCCGTCTTCCCTATATAGCCCATATCCCCTTTGTCGATCCCATAGTCAATCAGATTCGCCATCAAAAGAGGGATGATGACCTCCAGCACAACCTCCAGCGATACTAATATGGGCGTCAGTATGGAATCTTTTTTATACTCTCTGATACTTTTTGCCAATGTTTTTACCATGTCTAAACCTCCTGCTCACAATTTGTCAGACATCAAACAATCCGTGGTTAGCATAAGCCGGCACAGGCCGGCTTAAATTTTAGTCACATTTTTTCTGATTCGTTCAATATAGGAATAAAGCTGCTCCAGCTCATCTTCGGAAAAGCCCTTCGTGATCTGTCCCTCTATTTCTTCCCGGTTAGCATCCATCTCTTCCGCTATTTGAATTGCTTTCGGTGTCAGCACCAGTTTTTTCAGTCTTGCATCTTCGGGTACGCTCTCACGTATAATCAATCCTTTTTCTTCCATCAGATTCAGGACCTTTGATGCCGTCGAACGGGTAACATTAAACTCTGCCTCCAGATCTTTCTGATAGATCGGCCTTTGAGGATTCTTTTTGATATAATCAATGATCCACCCATTTGATCCAGTAAGACGGCAAAGATTAGATTTGTTAATGTTGCCGTCGATAAACCTTTTAATAAGATTATCCAGAGTCCGTATCTCAATTCCTATATATCTTTTTGTTCTCATTTTAACCCCTGCTTATAGTTGTATGTTCAACTGTTTGACATGAAACATATTAACGCTTCTAAGTCGAACTGTCAATAGTATCCAGTAAATTTTCACATGATCTTCACATATCTTTGCAGAATCTTAGCTGTACTCAAAAGTAAATGTTGCATGGCAGCTCTGGTATATATTTTCCTGCATCCTAATGTTTTCTGTAAGCCCCAATACCCAGGGCACCCGGACCGGTATGGCAGCCTATGCTGAGCATCAGCGGACTGTGTGTGATCTCTTCCCCAGGAAATTCTGCCCGCATCTGGGCGATCCATTGTTCCAGGACTTCGGGCTCCATTGCGGTATTTGCAATTCCCAGCATCAGCTGATGGCTGTCATGCAGTTCTTTAAATCTGGTGGAAATGTCGTTGTGAAGCGCCTTGCACATGGTACGGAAAGCTGACTTCATCCCCCTTACCTTTGCATATGCATCCAGTTTGTCTCCTTGAATGGTAAGAACCGGTTTGATATTCAGTACACTTCCAATGGCTGCCCCGGCTGCCGTTACTCTTCCGCCTTTTTTCAGATATTCCAGCGTATCAACAGCTATATAAATCGCAGCATCCATGGCTTCGGCTTCCAGTGTTTCCTTGATCTGTGCCCCGCTCATCCCCTGTCCCACCATGTATAATGCATCTTTTACCGACTGGATCTGCGTAATAGAGATCCTTCGGTTGTTCACAACATGTACCCTTCCCTCAAATTCCTGTGCGAATATAAGGGCGCTCTGACAGGAATTGCTCAGGCCGCTGGACATAGGTATATAGACAATCTCCTCATGTTCTTTCAGAAGCTTGTACCACATCTCCATCACTTCCCCTGGCGCGGGCTGGGATGATGTCACTGACGCGCCCTTTGCCTGAAGATCGTAGAATACTTCCGATGTAATATCCACGCCTTCAAGATACGTTTTCCCGTCAATCTGGATGGGCATGGGGACAATCGTGATCCCCATCTGTCTGCCATCTTCCGGCAAAACTCCACAATTGCTGTCCGTCATAATTGCAATATCCGGCATAATCCTCTTCCTTTCATATCTTCTCACAACTTTAAATCAGCCTATTATCTGATTGCAGACAATAAACTGACACATTGACCGTTATTTTAACACGTGTTAAAATTATAGCAAATGCAGAATTTGATAACAACTTACAGTATTTTATTTTTGTAAGTTATTTATACAGATTGGAGAAATTGTAAATTATTATGGAAGACAGACGCATCAGAAAAACAAAAAAGAACCTCAAAACCACTCTCATCTCCATGCTCACAGATATGCCCTTTGAGCAGGTATCCATCACAGAACTGTGCAGTCGGGCAGATACCAGCCGCATTACCTTTTATACTCATTACAGCGACAAATACGCTCTGGTGGATGACATTTTCCAGGATATGATACAGGAAGGAACTGCTGTCTATGAAGAAATGCAGGCAGCCAATAACCCCGGGGCCAGCCCAGTCATCAGTTACTGCAACGTACTGGACAGCATCATGAAACTCTATTATGAAAATCATGATTTCTTCCGCCATACAATCCCGGATGAGAATCCCTATCTGGCATTTGCCTTTTATAATTATGTGCTGGAAACTGTTGAAATGCACACTAATAAAGAAAGCCGGGTCCTCAGCCTCCGGTATTCTCCCAAGAAGATCGCTGGTTTCTTATGCTACGGTATCGTCGGTTTTATCAACGAAGGGCACTCAGAGAACATTACAAGAGAAAAAAATATTGCAGAAGCCAGGGAACTCCTCACCAGGATTCTGGAATCCGATGTGCTGATCGCCGGAGACTAATTACATGTTAAATTGATCACATCCTTTTCTCCGCCACCTGGAATATGGCATTAATCCCCAGAGCCAGCCCCGCAGAAAGAATGCTGCCTATAACGATCTTAATAACATTTAATGTTCTCAATCCGTCAAACAGTATCGTTCCAAGTCCGCCAGCATTGATCATTGCCGCAATTGTGGCGATCCCGATGGTAGATACTACTGCCAGCTGGATCCCGGTAAACAGCGCCTTTTTGGCAAGCGGAATCCGGATCTGGCACAGCACCTGCATGCGCCGCATCCCCAGACCCTCCGCGGCTTCCACCACCGCCGGGTCAACTCCGTACAACCCGGAGATGAAGTTACGCAGAAGCAGATACTGATTGTAAACAACCAGGACGATCACTGCCGTTGTCTTGCCCAGTCCTGTGACCGGAATCAAAAATGCGAACATTGCAAGGCTCGGTACCGAATACAATACCGAAAAGATATGGACCAGTATCTCGCCGGTCTTTTTTGAATAAATAGCCATTATTGTAAGCGCGGAAGCAATAATCAGCGATAACAGCAGCGTGACCGCGGTGATCTGCAGGTGTTCCAGCAAAGCCTCCAGCAAATCGTCATAATGTCTGGTCAGATACACGCTCCATTTACTCATATGTATCCCTCCCACATTTTCTCCTGCTCTTTTGCAGATCGGATCAGTGCCGCCGTAAATTCATCAGCCGGTTGCCTGATGATGCTTTCGGGTGTGTCGAACTGACTGATTTTTCCTTCGTTCATAATCATGACCCGCGTTCCCAGCTTGAACGCCTCATGTATATCGTGAGTAACCAGCAGGAAGGTCTTCCCCAGCCCCCGGTGCAGGCTGAGCAGTTCATCCTGCAGACCGGTGCGGGTGATGGCATCCACGGCACCGAATGGTTCATCCATCAGCATGACCTCCGGCTCCACCGCAAGTGCTCTTGCCAGCCCCACCCTCTGCTGCTGTCCGCCGGACAGCTGGGAGGGGTAGCGGCCCTGGAATTCATCGGGATCCAGTTTCACAAGCTCCAGAAGCTCCCGTACACGGTTCTGTATCCGCTCCTTGTCCCACTTTAAAAGTTTGGGGACTGTGGCCACATTTTCCGCAATCGACATATGGGGAAAGAGACCCGTCTGCTGTATCACGTATCCGATCCCCCGCCTGAGCCTGACGACATCTATTTTGGCAGTGTCTTCGCCAAACAGAAAAATACTTCCTTCATCCGGCTCATACAGCCGGTTAATCATTTTCAGCAACGTGGTCTTTCCACAGCCGGAAGATCCCAGGATGGTAACAAATTCCCCTTCCTCCACGGAAAAAGAAAGGCGCTCCACCGCATAATAACTGGTTCCCGGAAACTGTTTGCTTACATTGCTGAAGGTGATTGTTGCTGACATAACTGCTGCCCCTTTCCGACTGACTTATTTGATAGATTCATAGTACTCCAGTGCCACGTCTTCGATTTCTTCTTTGTCCATGTCGACCCTGGCATTGAGCGCTGTCAGAGATTCCGTATCCATGGACGCGCTGATCTTGTTCAGGATATCTGCAATATCAGGATGTGCCTCCAGCACAGAATCCTGGATAACGGGTGCCAGATTATAAGGCGGCCACACTTTTTTATCGTCTTCCAGAAGGGTGAACTGTTCCTTATCAGCCAGTTGTCCCTCCGTGGTGTAAACTGGAGCCACATCTGCTTCATCATTTGATAATACCTCATACTTCAGGCCGTTGTCATATATTTTGGAAGATTTCCAGTCCAGCTTGCCGTATGCTTTTTCCAGCGCCGGTATACCGTCTTCCCGCTCGTCGAATTCTCCCTGTGATGCAAAACGCAGCTCACTGGCATGCTTCTGCATATCGGATATTGCCTTAATCCCCAGCTCATTGGCAACCGCGGTACGAATCACCAGGCCCTGACCGTCATTGGCCTGAGAATAGTCAAGCCAGGTAAGCTGAAACTGCTTCTCATATTCTTCTTTTACCGTGTCATATACCTTCTGCGGATCGGTAATTACATCCATTCCAAGAACAGAAAGAAGTGCTGTCCCTGTATACTCCGGATACATATCAATCTCATCGTTGATCAGAGACGTATGAATGACAGAACCTGCAATGTCAAATACTCTCTCCACTTTATACCCTGCATCTTCAAGCGCCAGGGAATAGACCTCGGACACGATCATTCCTTCTGTGAAATCTTTAGATCCCACACGGATTACCGCTTCTTCCTTTTTTCCCTCACTGCCGCCGCCTTTGTTCTCTTTACTTTGGCAGGCTGCCAGCGATGCCATCATCGCCATGCACACTGCCACGATTACTGCCTTTTTCAACTTCAATTTCATAAAACTTTCCTCCTTGTTCTGTGTACTTTGTCTTTTCTTCTTCTGCCTGGCGACCGCCATGGTATAAATATTTTCTCCAGCCCGCCAAAAATCATTCCTGCCATCAGCGACAGAAGTGCCACTGAGACGCCTCCAATCAGCAGCAGGTCTGTCCTGTTCAGGCCCAGTCCGGTAAAGATGATCCCGCCCAGCCCGCCGGCCCCGATTTTTGCCGCAATGGAGGCGCTGGCAACAATCTCAATGACTGCTGTCCTGGCGCCGGTCAGCATATAGGGCACGGCAAGAGGTACCTGAACCTTCCAGAATATCTGCCGCCTGGTCATCCCCTGACCGGCTGCTGTCTCCAGCATAAATTCCGGGACCTCCTCAAAACCGTCTGCCGTATTCATAAGTATCGGGGGCACCGCCATAAGCACAAGCGCTGTCATAGCCGGTTTCACCCCGGTTCCCATAATTGGAATCAGGAGAATCAGTATGGCAAGGCTGGGGATAATACGCAGTATCTGAAATATCCCTACAAGCCATTTTTTGCATCTTACATATCTTATACAAAGATAACCACATGGAATTCCTATAAGTGCAGCTGCCAGCAGTGCGAGGATACTGATGCTGACGTGTTCCCACAGACAGACCAGATACTCATCCAGACGGCTGGCAAAATATAATTGTATGTTCATCCATACTTCGGACATCTTGTTGTTCTTCCTGCCTTTCTTTTGTTCCTCTCTGCTGCCTGCAGATTTAAGAGCCTGCCTGAGGTCTCTTAATATCTCACAATATCATTGTGATCCCTGTCCAGATTCCACAGACTTCCAATAATTAGTGAAGCTTCTTCACCGCATCCGCCGGACATGCCTCCCGGCACGCGCCGCAGTGCAGGCAATGCACCGGATCAATCCGGTACGGGCTGCCTTTTGAAATACAGCCCTGGGGACAGACATATGTACATGACCCACAGCCGATACATTCCTCCTCTATCCTGAATCCTGCTTTTTCCTCTTCTCTCCCGTAGGCAAAAGATTCTCTGCTAATCGGATGATGCAGCAGATCAAACCATTCCCCGCTGCCTTCATAAATGAGAAAAACATCCAGTATATCTCTCGTTTTACCCGGATATACCTCATTCATTCCCGGATTATCCTCAAATACTTTCGTCAGCCACGCCTGATCGGCCAGCTTCACCTTTCCTGTAAACTTCAGGGACTGGCAGTCCGGGCACATGGCACTTAGAGCTATCTCCCCGCTTTGGATCAGCTGTTCGTAAAAAGGTTTCCCTTTGGATGTTACGATATACATCCCCTCATCTGCCGCTATCATGATATTAATAATCCGGCTTTGAGGGCGGCCCTCCTTATCGACAGTTGCCGCTGACGCGATTTTCACCTCCCGGAACATGTCAATATACTTCCGTGCCTTTTCATTCACAATCATCCCCGCCTTTCTTCATATGGTACCTGCTTCGTTTCTCTATACAGCCATAATAAGCGGTTGCGGTCGCAATGTAAAGTACGCACCTCAAAGTTGCTTAGTATCTTTACGATACTAAGTTACTTCAATTATACTTTGTTACTTTTTTGTCAGTACTTGCTATTTTTCCATTTAGCAGTATATAATCAACATAGGAATATATAACATACTGTAACACCTTTCCATCTGCTGAGAAAAGTAAATCTTGCATATTTATATTTTTTCTCATACAGCAGGTTTCATACCAATATTATTATAATCCCATTATAATATAGAAAAAAGACTTGTTTTTTTTTAATCATTTATGTACAAGGAGGTCCTGTTATGGATACTGCAAAGAATCTTCCGGAATGTCCTGTAGAGATGACACTGCAGCTGATCGGAGACAAGTGGAAGGTACTCATCATACGAGATTTGCTGGATGGAACCAAACGTTTTAACGAACTGATGCGTTCTGTGAACGGAATTACCCAGAAGGTACTCACAAGCCATCTCCGTGCTATGGAAGCCGCCGGACTGGTGAACAGAAAAGTGTATCCCGAGGTGCCGCCCAGGGTAGAGTATTCCCTTACCGAGACGGGACTGAGCTTAAAACCGGTTCTGGATTCTATGGTCATGTGGGGGCTGGAATACAAAAAACGTGAGCTGTGATACTGCCTGATTAGAATACAAAAAAGCAGACCTGAATAAGTAAAACAGCAGGCACCTCCTGTCAAAGAGCCGCCTGCTGTTTCATTTATTCTGTCATTATTTCATCAAAATCATTATAAAAGATTATGTAAATTATTCGAGAGAGATTTTGAATTCATATTTTGCATCCGGGTTTGTTACCTTGGATATATTCTTCCATTCAATCGGTGCATCTCCGGACATGAACTTTTCTTCAAACTGATCGAGATTCTCCTGTGATACTGCCAGCAGTTCCAGCTGTACATTCTTCTCTCCATCGTATGTATTGCCATTTACGACATCGAATGCTACAACTGCACCGAATGCTGCCTGCAGATAATGGCCGCCTGTAGAGAACCACAGTTCTTTTGCCTTCATTGATTCAACAGCAGGATTCAGTAGATCCATTCCGCCTACTTTGACATCTTTTATCTTACCCTCTTCTTTGAGTACGTTTACTGTAGCCAGAGCCAGAGAATCATTATAGCACCATACGCCGTCTACCTCAGGATGTGACTGATACAGATTACGGAATGTCTTGTCACCATCGTCCCAGTTCTCGCCTGCATATTCGAACTGAAGCAGTTCTACATCAGGATTTTCTTTCAGTGCCCTGTCGAGTCCCTCTTTTCTGCCCTCTGCAACAGAAGTTCCCTGGAATCCTCCGATTCCTAAAAGCTTCGTGCATCCTGCATCGATCATGGACATAGCGATCTGATAACCAGCTTCTTTATCATCAGGTCCGATAAAGCATACGTAGTCTTCCCCTGCCTTCAGATCATCTCCAGGCCAACGGTCAATGATAACAAGTGGAATCCCTTTTTCTTTACATGCCGCAGAGATACCGGCACATACTGATGCATCCTGCGGACCCAGAACCAGGGCATCAATACCTCCGGAAATCATACTGTCCACGTCTTTGATCTGTTCTGACTGGTCATTGTTGCAGTCGTCTGCCGTAACATTGAAGCCAAGCTCATCGGCTGCCTGTTTTACATAAGTTAAGGCATTGCCCCAAAATTCATTGTTTGCAGTAGGATAAGAATATCCGATTGTTATTTTTTCTGTGCTTTCTGTCTTTTCTGTCTTTCCACCGGTGTCTTCTTTTTTAGTATCGCCTTCTGTTTTCTTGTCTGAACCGCATGCTGCAAGACCAAATATCATACAACCTGTTAACAATACTGCCAATACCTTTTTTATATTCTTCATATATATTCCCTCCCGATTTATAGATTACATTACACAGATAACAACTAACTATTTTATAACTGGTGCATCGTAATGAGGCACGATATATTCCTCTGTAAGCGGTAAATCTACCCATGAATTGGTTTCCATAGATTTGTAGGCTCCAACAAGTACGTCTGTAACGAGCGCACTGTCTTCTGGTGTCAGTGACGGCGGTACATCCTTTTCCACACAGTCAAGGAAGTGCTCCAGCATAGATTTGTATGCCCAGCCACGTTTCGGATAGATCGGCACCCAGCGTTTCGGAACATTTCCGTCCGGCTGCATAATATCTTCTGACCAGAATAACTGCGGATAACGATACTCTTTTACAATCTCAGGAAGTTCGCTCTGCTTGAAATCTTTGTCTGTATATACTGCAAGAGGAGCCGTCTGATATGGATTCGTTGCTTCAGAACCTGTGAAGATGGTTCCCTCAGTTCCGTATACTTCTGAAATATTGGATACACATGGTGAATATCTGTCACCACTGATAACACCTGTAGCGCCATTTTCAAATTCGATTGTGATCCAGAAGGAGTCATCCAGTTCTGTATATTCTTCCGGTGTTCCCAGTCTCTTAATAATACCCATTACACGTTTCGGTCTGCTTCCCATCAGGAACATCAGAAGGTCGGCTCTGTGAGCTCCCAGATCGAATAAAGCGCCTGCCCCGGCCAGCTTCGGATCGGAACGGAATGTGGTGTAGGATAACTGCTCGTGATAGAGGCTCCAGCCTTCATGCAGTGAAGAACGTCCCATCATCGGTTTTCCGATAAATCCTTCGTCCATCAGCTGTCTTGCAATCCTGTTCTGCTCCCAGAAACGCTGGTTTGTTCCTGCCATCAGGAAAACGCCTTCTTTTTTGGATACTTCTACCATCTTCCATGCTTCATTGTGTGTGCAGGCAAATGGTTTTTCTACGATAACATGTTTTTTCGCTCTCATTGCATCAATTGCCTGCTGAGCGTGGAAACGGTTCGGTGTACCTACGATAACTACCTCTACGTTCTTATCTTCCAGCATCTGCTCGTAGTCAGTATATGTTTTTTCCGGCTCCCACTTTTTGCTCATTTTCTCCAGAATCTCAACATTTGTGTCGCACAGTGCAGCCAGCTTTGCATTTGGCAGTGCTGCGATTGACGGGCAGTGTCCAATCTCGGCGATAGAACCGGCTCCTACAATACCTACTCCAATTTGTCTCATAATAGTTACCTCCTTAGATTATTAATAATAGTAGTTAAGGTTAAAGTTAACGTTACAGCTTATGTGTAAAAAAATAAAGTTATTCTGCTGAAGTTTGTCAACTTTTCCTTTGGCTTTAAGCTTGACTTCATTATACTGGTATTTTTAGCTAATTTCTTTCAATATCGATCCATATAATAGCACAATATGCCCAAAACATTATCAGCAGCTACAGACATGTTCTTCTGTCTTTCCGCTTTTTCTGCGCAGTTCCCTCGGAGTAATTCCATAAGTCCGCTTAAAAATCCTGGTAAAATAGCTGCTGCTGTCATATCCTGCACCAACTGCGATATGTACAATAGAATCCTCTGTTGTCTCCAGCTCAATTTTAGCCTGATACAGCCGGTACTGGTTGAGATATTCCACCGGGGATATCTGCATCCCCATCTGAAAACAGCGGATCGCCTCGCTTTTACTGATGTTCGCCGCCTGGGCTATGTCCTCGAGATACAGCTTTTCCGAATAATTTGTCTCAATGTACCTCATCATCTTGCGCAGGCGTGACTGGGAACGCAGCGAAATACCCAGCTTCTCCATTTTGACCAGTGCCTCCCTGTGGCTGCAGAGCAGCATCCACAAATCACAGATTCGTATATGCATATCCAGTTCACAGAGCTTTTTACTGCTGCATGTCCTGAAAATATCATCCAGCTTCCCAAGAGCCTGCTCCTGCCATTCCATATCGGATCTCAGAACAATATGAGAACAATCTGATTCGATAAAGTCTCTGATATATTTTTCATAAATAATCGATGTTTCTGCTGCAATCAGATCAGGTGAGAATAAAATATTGGAGATCACTCCATTCTGGCAGTTTTCTATACTGTGTACAACCCTTGTGTTTATAAATAGCCCTTCGCCTTCTTCCAGCCTGATCTGCTTGTTTCCGATCAGACAGAATACAATACCATGCATAACCTTTACAAATTCAAACTCTCTATGCCAATGCCACTCAATCTTTTCTTCATCAAACTGCTGTACCTCTTCCCAGTTGTACTGGAAAGGAAATTCCTCTGTCCCATGCGCCCTCAGTTCCTTTAATGTCTCATCGGTTATTATTTTTGTAATCTGCACGAATCACAGCCCCTTTTTTATCAGGCATCAGCCCTTTAAACTTTCCAACATAGTTATGATCATTTCGGCATGGTCAAATGCCGACCCGTCTTTTCCGCCGTCCATGTATACCCCTCATATTCTGCCGCTCATTCAGGAATTTTGCTTAAACTTTCATATCTTTCCAAGAACGGCCTGATTCTGCTGATAATCACTGCAATTCCGCCTGTTTTGTCGGCCTCAAAATTCAGCGGTATAATCGGGTCGTGCAGCGACATCCTGATCAGCATCCAGCCGCTCACTTCCTCATCCTGAAAGTTGATGCGTATCCCCTCATAATTTGGTTCTGCAATATAAAAGGTCTTCTCTTCCTCTGCAAATTTTCTGAAATCCTCCAGCACTTTCCTGCCGTACTCTTTATACTCCGGTGTCTGGATCTGCAGGCGGAGCTCCCTGCTCTCGGCGGCTTTTTTCAAACCGGCTGTCATATCTTCTAATCTCCGCCCTTCCCGCCTGCATACCGCCAGCCGGCTGATGATCACCACGCTCATATAAGCGCCGTCGTCCAGAAAATAGTTTTCCTTCACCGCTCCGTGGCCCGAAGTTTCGATTGCCAGATGCGTTTCTTCCCCTTCTTTATTCAATCGTATGGCCTCATTAATCACATTCTTATAACCGCGCTTAAATCTGTGATGCTTCATGTTCAGCTGCTTCTCCAAAAATTCTGTCAGATAATCTGAGGTTACAGAGTCTGTTACGATCGTTGTATTCGGATATTTCTCTGATAGTATGGCCGCCATCAGAGCAATGATAGCATTTTTATTCACTTCCTCACCGTCTGCAAATACAACGGCCGCCCTGTCTCCGTCCGTATCAAATATCACACCCAGATCCGCCTTTGCATCCAGCACGGCCCTCTTTACGGTATCCATGGCCTTTTCATTTTCCGGATTGGGTACGTGCACCGGGAAGGTACCGTCAGGATTCATGCAGATACTACCCTCGGTGGAGGCTCCCAGCGGCTCCACCACATTCTTAAAATACCCGCTCACTCCGTTGGACGCATCAATCACAATGTGCAGCCCTTTCAGCGGATGTTCATAGTCCCCGGCGCAGACCTCCTCACAGATCAGTTTTTTCAGATGCTCCGTGTAAGCTCCCACCAGATCTGCTTCCTCGGCTTTATGGTACTCTGTCTCATAGTTCATTCTTGATATCAGCGCCGCCCGCTCCAGTATGGCCTTGATATCCCGGCTCTCCAGCCCGCCCTCTTTTGTGAAAAACTTCATGCCGTTCCTATTGGACGGAAGATGGCTTGCGGTAATCATGACCGCCCCGTCATACCCGAATCCCTCCAGAACCGTTGACATAAACATAGATGGTGTAGAGGTCAGCCCGCAGTCATATACCTTGCAGCCTCTTCTTCCCAGGCCGTTTACCACTCCTCTTTTCAGTTCCTGTGCGGAAAGCCGGGAGTCATTACCCACGCCGACCCTTAATTCACCGCCTGTGCCGCGCTCTGCCAGATATTCTGCAAATGCCATGGCTATATCCCGCACAATATCTTCCGTCAGGTTCACCTCTTCCCCATCAGTCCCCTCCAGCGCAACGCCTCTCACATCACTTCCGTTCTGCAGCTGCAAATAAGCCTCTTTCCAAATCTCCATTTTTCTGCTCCTTACCTTTCATAAAATTCGATCTTCGTCCCCTCAGGGTCCCAGCAAAATGCGTATTTTTTTCCGGTTATCCGGTCTCTTTTCACCTCTGTTACAGGTACGTCATTTTTGCTCATGCGTTCCACCATGCGCTCCACATCATCCGTCAACAAAGAGAAATGGTTGAATCCCGGCAGGGCGGGGTCTGCTGTTTTGTCCTCTTTCCTGCTGGTGCCGTCTTCCCGGATAAAAAGCTCGGCTATATATCGCCCGCCGCTGTACAATTCCAGCTTCTTTGCATTTTTATTGACGGAAAATGATTCCCTGAAGATTTCAAATCCCATATAATCCACGTAGAACCGAACCGCTTCCTCGTAATCTGATGCGATAACGCTTATATGGTGAAATTCCAGAGCACAATCCCCTGCCTGTTCCTTACGTCCGCTGTCTGGCGGAATATCTTTTTCTAACATCTCGCTCTCCTCCCTGCCTGTATATCCTCTGCTGCCAATGCTTCAGAACAACCGCCTCAGGATAACAATTTTTAAAATAGTATTTAAAACTTTCCCCAAAAAAACAACTCTCTGGCCCCTCAAAGCCAAAGAGTTGTTCTCCTGGATACGCAGTATCCGAATCAGGCTTTTCCTGATGAGCCTAATACACACTGTATTTTATGTTTTACCAGTTCTCTTACATTGTCTCTGCCCGGCCGCAGGTATTGCCTTGGGTCAAAATGAGAAGGATTTTCTATAATGTCCTGTCTCACCGCGGCTGTCATGGCCAGGCGCACATCTGAATCTATATTGATTTTGCATACTGCCGACTTGGCAGCCTGTCTGAGCATATCTTCAGGAATTCCAATCGCATCATCCAAAATTCCGTTATACTTGCGTATCATATCTACATATTCCTGATTTACGGATGAGGAACCGTGAAGCACGATCGGATAATCAGGAAGTCGTTTCTCGATCTCGGAAAGGATATCAAACCTAAGCTGTGGTTTTTGTCCGGGTTTGAACTTGAATGCCCCGTGGCTTGTTCCGATTGCAATTGCCAGTGAATCGACACCTGTCCGGTTTACAAACTCTTCCACTTCATCGGGGTTCGTGTAGGATGCATCTTCTGCACTCACATTTACATCGTCTTCTATACCTGCCAGTTTTCCCAGCTCTCCCTCTACCACAACCCCTTTGCTGTGGGCATACTCTACCACCTTTTTTGTCAGTGCGATATTGTCTTCAAAGCCGTGTTTGGAACCGTCGATCATTACAGAGGTAAAGCCCCCGTCTATACAGGATTTACAGATCTCAAAGTTCTCCCCGTGGTCCAGATGCAGCGCAATCGGAATGTCCACATCCAGCACCGCCGCTTCCACAAGTTTCATCAGGTAAATATGCTTTGCATATTTCCTTGCGCCTGCCGATACCTGGAGAATAACCGGTGACTGTTCCTGCTGTGCCGCTTCCGTGATCCCCTGTATAATCTCCATGTTATTTACATTAAATGCCCCGATCGCATAGCCGCCGTCATATGCCTTTTTGAACATTTCAGTTGTTGTCACCAATGCCATGTTGCATCCTCCTTTTACTGTTCACTTTCAATCTTTGCAATTTTATCGATTCTGGTCTGATGCCGGCCGCCTTCAAACTCTGTGTTCAAAAACAGATCTGTCATCATGAGTGCCAGCCCCGCCCCCACAACACGACCGCCCATACAGAGCACATTGGCATCGTTGTGCTGTCTCGTAAGCTTTGCGCTGAAACAGTCGGAACAGCAGGCTGCACGGATTCCCTTCACCTTATTGGCTGCGATGGATATTCCGATCCCTGTGCCGCAGCACAGAATTCCTTTTTCACATTCTCCCGCTGCCACTGCTTTTGCCAGCGGATACGCTGTATCTGCGTAATCCACGGCCTCCGGATGAAAGCTTCCAAAATCCCGGACTTCGATTCCCTGACCTGTCAGATATTCTTTGATCTCCTCTTTTAATGCAAATCCGCCATGATCGCTGCCTAATGCTATCATTTATTTTTCCTCCAGTCTTTCATTATCTGACGATCATATTCGGCTTTCTCTCTGTTGAAACGGCAACCGCAAAGATAACAACAAGCCCCTTGATCAGCAGCTGGACTTCTGAAGGCATTCCCCAGAGTACCAGGCCGTTTGCGAGAATACCGATGGTCAGTACACCGATGAGAGTACCTCTTACACCGCCGACACCACCGGTCTGAGATGTTCCGCCCAGTACAACGGCTGTGATAACGTCCAGCTCATATCCGACTCCGACAGAAGGAGAACCCGAACCGATACGGGCTGCCATAACAATACCGCCGAGTGCTGTCAGAACTCCTGCAAACAAGAACACCAGCACTTTCTGCTTTCTTACATTAATACCACTTAATCTTGCTACATTCTCCTCACCGCCGACCAGTCTGGTGTAGCGTCCGAAGAGTGTAAAACGTTCTATGATGAATACAATGACAAATGCCGCGATTGCAATAATCAGAATCCATGGCCTTAATCCGAATACCTGTTTGATTGCCCCATTATAATCAACCATCGTGATAGAACCGCCGCTGATCATAGTAACAAGCGCACGGGCTATGGAAAGCATACCAAGTGTTACGATGAATGTCGGTACTTTCAGGCGTACATGGATAATTCCCATGAATAAGTAACACACAAGTGATACTGCTACTGTAGCAAGAAGGGCAACGAGCAGGTTGTTGGTTGACAGGTAGATCTTAGCTACAATTACTCCGCAGAGACTGATCATGGAACCGACGGAGAGATCGATACTTCCCATCAGGATGATAAATGTTCCGCCCAGTGCACAGATCAGAAGGTCTGTAGATGAAGTCAGTACGCTTAAAAGGTTGCTAACGTTCAAAAATTTACCGGCAGTCGAAAATGAAAACAATATAAATAAAATCACAAACGCCGCCAAAGAAATATTCTTTTTTATAAAACCTGTCACTACATTTTTATTTTCCATTTTTTAATATTCCTTTCTATATAGAATCAGACCATCTGTACCGCAAGCCGCTCTTCAGTAAATGTATCTCTTGAGAATTCTCCCGACACCTTGCCCCGTCTGAAGCAGTATACCCTGTCGCTCATTCCGATCAGCTCCGGGAGCTCATCAGAAATCAGTAAAATTCCTTTTCCCTGATTCTTTAAATCTTCCAGTATTTTATAAATCTCATATTTAGCGCCTACATCTACTCCTCTTGTAGGAGAGTTTACAATCAGGAACTCGGATTCATTAACCACCCACTTGGAGATTGCCACTTTCTGTCTGTTTCCCCCGCTCAGGTCGGATACCGGTGTCGCCTCTGAAGGAGTCTTGATCAGGAACTTCTTTATTGACTCAACTGCAATCTCTTTTTCTTTTTTGTGGTTTATGACTGCATGCTTGCTGACGTTCTTCATATTGCTCGCAGAAATATTCATTGTGGAATCATAAATCAGGAACAGTCCTTCTTTATCCCGGTCTTTTGGTATATATCCAATGCCGTTTTGCATTGCTTCCAGCGGAGAATGTACCTTGACGGGCTTTCCTTTAAAATAAATCTCGCCCCGTTCGGTCTGGTCATATCCGAATAATGCTTTTCCAAAACTCTCCGAACCGCATCCTCCGATTCCGGCGATACCGACGACTTCTCCTGCATGGATCTGGATATTGATATCTTCAAATTCTCCCGCCCTTGTCAATCCTTTTGTCTCCAGAAGCACGTCACCGATCGAGCTGTTGTCCTCGCTTCTGTAGATTGCATCCGATACATCACGGCCTACCATGTTCTGGATAATCAGATCCGGTGAAACCGACTCGTTCACTTCCATTTTAGTGATCAGCTTTCCATCCCTCAGTATGCTGACTCTGTCGCAGAGGTCATACACCTCTTCTATAAAGTGTGATATGTAGATAATTGCACATCCATTATCCCGCTGCTCCCGAAGCAGCTGATACAGATTTTCCACAGAACTTTTGGAGATAGCCGCCGATGTCTCGTCTACAAGCAGTACTTTCGGATTCGTCGAAAGTGCCCGCGCAATCTCTACCTGTTTTGTCTCCTCAAAGCCCAGATCTGACAGCAGATCCGTCGGTTTGATATGGTCATATTTAAATCTGTGCAGGATCTCTTCTGCCGCTGCATACTGTTTTTTCCAGTCGATCAGTCCGGCTTTGTTCGTAAACCTCTTGTCCTGCCCCAGAAATATATTCTCAGCAACAGTCAGGTTGTTGGCAAAGTTCGGCTGCTGCATGATAATCGCCAGCCCTGCCGATTCCGCATCATGGACGTTTTTGGGGTTATAGGGTTCCCCGAAAAGTTCCATCTCACCGTCCGTCTTGTCATAAATACCCATCAGGATCTGAAATGTTGTAGACTTACCAGCACCGTTCTCCCCGACCAGACCGTGAATCTCGCCCTCTTTGATCTCAATCGTGTCATCGTCGCCCCAGTCCAGCGCCTTTGTTCCCGGGAAATACTTTTTAATACCGCGCAGGACAACCGCATTTCTTTTTTCTGCCAATGTTTTTCCTCCTTCCAGTTTAAAACGCTCCTCCCCCGGCACCGTGCCGGAGGAGTAAATATTAGCTGTTACTCAAGTGTCAGGTTGAAGTTATATTCTACATCCGGGTTTTCTGCCCTGCTGGCACCTGCCCAGTCATAAGACTGCTCTTTATCAAGGAACTGCTCTTTAAATTCGCCTACGTTTGTCTGGTCAACACGCAGCAGACTCATCTGAACCTTCTCTTCGCCGTTATATTCCACGCCTTTTGCAGCATCGTATGCCACAACTGCGCCAAATCCGGCTTCCATATAGTGGCCTCCGGTTGAGAACCAGAGTTCTTTCGCTTCCATGGACTCTACAGAATTGCTGAGCAGATCCATGCCGCCGACTTTAATCTTTTCCAGCTTACCTTCTTCTTTTACTACGTTTACTGTGGCAAGGGCCATAGAATCATTAAAGCACCATACTCCGTCTACCTCGGGATGTGCCTGATATAAGTTGCGGAACGCCTTGTCTCCATCATCCCATGTATCTCCCGCATACTCATACTGTAAAAGCTCCACATCCGGATTCTCCTTCAATGCCTTGTCAAGACCTGCTTTCCTGCCTTCTCCTACGGAAGTTCCCTGTACGCCTCCCACACCAAGAAGCTTTTTACATCCGGAATCTATGAGTGACATCGCGATGTCATATCCTGCCTGCTCATCATCCGGTCCGATAAAGCATACATAATCTTCTCCAGCCTTCAGATCATCTCCCGGCCACCGGTCTATAATAACAACCGGAATGTCTGCCGCTTTGCATGCCGCAGTAATTCCTGCGCATACCGATGCATCCTGCGGTGCCAGAACAAGAGCATTGATTCCGGAAGAAATCATACTGTCAACATCGGAAATCTGTTCGGCCTGGTCATAATCACAGTCGTCGGCAATCAGCTTAAATCCCAGTGCTTCGGCGGCCTGCTTTGCGGAGTTCAGAGCATTGGAACCCCAGAATTCATTATTGGAACCCGGGAAAGAATAGCCGATCGTTATCTCTGCATCGGCATTACCGCCGCCTTTGTCCGCACTTCCTGAATCAGACGCCTTTTCACATCCCGCGAGTCCAAACACCATACAACCTGCCAATACCATTGTTAATACTTTTTCCATATTCATCTTCCTGTTTCCTCCTCCATGTCTCTTGAATATTGGATCTTTTTCTCCGCTGCCCGGCGGTATTGATATGATTCTTCTGTTATCCAGAATACATTCCTTCCGAACCCGATATCCCCGCCATAAGTTCTAGATAAAGTTATCGTTAAAGTAAGTTAGGTAAAAAATATAACGTTTACTTTAACGTTAACTTCTTATCTGATTAAGATTTTACGCGCAACCCCCTAAAAAGTCAATTGTCATTTTTCCACAAATAGGGGAATATAAATTTATCTATTTCTCCCAATTGCCAAATGTGCAGAAGTGTGAAATCTCCACCTGTAAATCGGGAGATATTCTTAACAACGACGCGGCGGCTGTGTTTGATAATAAATCTGAAGTGGTTCCAGTTTTATTATCATTTCCGCCGTACTTCTGCTCCTATCCTATCCCGCAGATTAATTGCCGCTGTCCCTGGCTGCAATCACGTCCTTCGCTTCGGTAAGCGAACGGACAACACACAGCGTCATCTCCCGGTATTCTTCTTCCGGTTCCTTCATATCCGGAACACAGATCACATCAATCCCTGCCCGAAATGCTGCCAGTACACCCATCTCAGAGTCCTCAACCACATAGGTTTCTTCCGGCTCTACGGCAAGCTTTCTGCACCCTTTCAGAAAGATATCGGGGTTGGGCTTTCCCTGGGCCACTTCATTTCCGCAGATAATGTCATTGAAGTATTCTTCTATTCCGGCGTATTTTAAGATCCGCTCTACCCGGTCCCGGTCGCTGGATGTGGCAACCATCGTCCTGTAGCCGTGTTCCTTCGTATACTTCAGAAGATTCATCAGCCCCGGCTTGACCGGGACGCCTTTTGTGGAAAACTGCAGATCCATATTGTGATGCACACTTTGGATAATCTCCTCCATCGGAAATGAATCACCAAAATGTTCCTGCATCATCTTCCTCACAGCGGCCATCGGGTGCCCCAGCATCTGCATATAAAAATCTAGCGTCATCTCATACCCTCTGAGGCGGCACTCTCTCTGATATCCTTCCCATGTCACTCTTTCACTGTCAATCATCAGCCCGTCCATGTCAAAAATCACTGCTTTTTTCTTAATCATACTACGTCTCCTTCAACCATCTCATCCGGCATCTGCAATGCGAACAATCCTCTGGCTTATTCTAGTACATTGCTTTTTTTCGATGTACTATATGCCAGAGGATTATATTGCGAACCAAGTTTTCCTGATGAGCCTGGTATATTATTATTTTACTTTCCAACCTTCTCCTGGTATTCTTTGATCAGCTGCTGGCCCAGCGCTCCGCCCGGATGGCTCAGGGCAAAGTTCTCCCGTTTGAAGTCCTTGATCTCTGATACTACCGTTGCAAGTGCATCTCCCGCTGCCAGTGCTGCCGTTGAGCTGGATGTAGGCGCGAGTCCCATATGGTCTACTTCCTGTCCGGCATTGACCAGGATTGCGATATCTGTCTGCTGTGCCAGAGGTGACTGTTTGTCTTTTGTGATAGAAACAGTCTTTGCGCCTATGATCTTCAGAGGCGGAAGCATGTTTAATATTTCCTGTGATTTTCCGCTGTTTGATATCATAATCACAACATCATCTTTCGTAATCATTCCCATGTCCCCGTGCAGTGATTCGCAGCTGTGCACGAAATATGCCGGTACACCAAGACTTGCAAAAGATGCCGCTATTTTCTTACCGATATGTCCTGTTTTTCCTAGTCCTGTAAGGATCACCCTCCCTTTGCATTCCAGAATTGCTTTGATCGTCTCTGCATAAGCTTCATCCACTTCATCAGAAACTACTTTCAAAGCCTCTGACTCCGCTAATATTTTTTCTTTTGCCTTATTCATAAGTTCCGCATCTGTATAACTTTTCATTGCATATTCCTCCTCTTTCAATCATCAGACAACGTTACTGTTTACAGGCAGGCCTGTAAACGGTAACCAGACAACAACTTCACAGCTTCCTGTTCTTTATTCTCCTGTTGCAATACGTTTCTGTACCTTTTCCTTAGCCGGCATACGTCCGAATGTACATCCGCCTGATCTCTGAATGACCAGAGATGCAGTTGCATTTCCGTTCAATGCGGCCTTGTACATATCCTGTTCTTTTACGTAAGATGCCATAAATCCCGCGCCAAATGAGTCTCCGGCGCCTGTAAAGTCAAGGCTTCCGTCTTCCACTTCGCTCTTAGCCACAAACGGTTCTATGTAAACGATCTCTTTACTGCCTTCCTTGAACAGTACCCCCTTGCCGCCAAGTGTTACAACCACATTCTTCGCGCCTGAATCTACCAGGTATTTTACAGCCTCTTCCGCTGTTCTTCCCGGTATAATGGACTGCAGATCCTCTTCGCTGGCCTTGATAATCGTACTGTTTTTACACAGGGTGTCTATTACCATTCTTCCATAAGCCTCTTCTACGGAATGGCGGATATCGCTTGTGGCGCCGCCGTAACCGCCCAGATCAACAAAGACTGTTTTGTTTCTCTCGTGAAGCTTTTTCACCAGATCCAATTCTACTTCATAATTCATCGGACAGATTTTAAAATAGTCTGCATTCAGATAATCTTCATGAATGTCTTCAAAAACGATATTTGGAGCCGCCTTCTGATACTCTACGTATTTGGTGCCGTCTTCTCTGTATACAAGCAGATTCGTAGTCGTGTACTCATAAGGCAGAATGCCCCTTCTGTCCAGAACATCTATCTCTGAAATAATGCCTTCCATGTCATTGCCATAATATGTGACGATTCCCACATTTCTTCCCTGTGCAGCCATAACAAGGCTTGAATATGCCGCCGGGCTTCCCAGGACAGGACCGATGGTTCTGTTTGGGAACTGTATGGTTTCTTTTATAATTGTACCAATTACAACGATATCTAATTTATTTTCCATTTTTCATCCCTGCCTATCTGTAAGTTTAGTTTAATTACTAGTACAACGAATAATAATTAACTTTCTGTTATGCTGACCTAAATTTCCGATAGCACTACTCCACAAGCCTCAGCGTAGCCCGCTACGCCTACGTTTGTGAAGCAGCACTCTCGAAAATTTATCTCAGCATAACAGCAAGTTACTTATTTTTCGTTATACCAGCAATAAAGTCTTCGAGCATAGCACGGCACTGGTCATCCGGATGCTGTACCGGCGGGTGCTTCATGAAGTAGGAACTTGGCTCTTCGATTGCGCCTGCAAGTCCTCTGTCTTTTGCCAGCATGCAGCATCTGACAGCGTCAACGCTGATTCCGCCTGAGTTCGGGCTGTCGATAACGTCCAGTTTCAGGTTCAGATTGACAGGAGCTCCACCGAACTTCTGGCCTTCGATACAGATAATAGCGGTCTTCTGGTCATCCTGGTTGTCAACAAAAGCAAATCCAGGAGCAATCGGAACATCATGTTTCAGGATACTCGCAATGGCGTCATGTTTTGTCACATGCTTTGTCTCGCCGCGCATAACCAGGTTGATAAAATCTGTATTACCAGCATAGTTGAGCTGATAGGACTTTGTAATCTTAATTCCTCTGTCCTCGAACAGTTTTGCAAGCGCTCTGTGGACAATCGTTGCTCCCAGCTGGCTCTTCCAGTCATCCCCGATCACCGGGATTCCCGCTTTCTTACATTTATCAGAGATTTCCGGTGTGCTGGCAATCAGCTCAGGAATTCCGTTAACAACACCACATCCGGCTTCACATGCTGCATCCACATAAAATCTTGCCGCATCATGTGATCCCGTAGGAAGGTTGATGAGAATCACATCAACTTTATAATCTTTCAGTGCTTTTACTACGTCTACCGGCTCCTGTGAGTCATCGATTGTAAAATAGTCTTTGCCATAGTAGTGCTGCAGATGATCCGGTGCCCCGTCCAGAACCGGTCCTTTTAACACAGGTGCCCCAAGGTTCGGAACATCACAAATCTTATATGTACAGTTTGGTTTCTCCAGAATTGCTTCACTGACATCCTTGCCAACCTTCTTGGAATCAATGTCAAATCCCACAACAACCTCGATGTCAGAAGGAACATATCCCCCCAGGTTATAATGCATAAGTCCGCCGATTTCTTCTGCAATCTCCGGTGTCTTATAAAACTCGATTCCCTGAACAAGAGAGCATGCACAGTTCCCTACTCCCACAAGTGCCAGTCTGATTTTTTTCTCTGCCATAGTTTTTTCCTCCTAAAATGTTGTAATAAATTACAGTTACCGATAAAGTTAACGTTAAAGTTTTTGAGCAAAAAATATAACGTTTACTTTAACGTTAACTTCTTATCTGATTCAAATTTTAACCGCAAAGATAACAAAAGTCAATAGTCACATTTTCACAAATACGGCTGATGATATTTATTACTTTCTGCTAAATGGGGGCGCCAGGCGGACTGTAAGCCGCAGACCTTCCTGCCTGTAAGGGCGGTTTAAAATCCTGGTCGCTTGACGAAGAAGTTCTAATAGAGCCAGGGGCGCCCAGAAGGGCACATCCGACATGCGGCCAGAAAGCCTGATGCTTTCTGGCCTTAGGCCGGAATGAAAATTGATTTGGAAAATCAATTTTCATCCCTTCTGGGCGCCCCTGGCTCTATAAGAACTTCTAATCGTCCGCTTTAAGGAGTTTTAAACCGCCCTTACAGGCAGGAAGGTCTGTGGCTTACAGTCCGCCTGGCTGGGTTCATCCAGTCGGTAGGTAAGTACTAATTCCCCGGCTGGGGGCTCAGACCGGGGCTGCGGATGGATATTCACTATGCGTAGCTCTCATCTTTCTGTAGGTATTAATTATTTTTATTGCTGGGCCTATGATATTTGTTTTAGGCTAAAAAATGGAGGCCTCACAGGAAGCTTACGAATCACCTCTCCCCAGATCACCACTCCCGCACAGCCATTCCCATCCGCTGCCCCGGTCCAGGATCCCCCGGTGCACGCGCTCTTACCTTCCGGCCTGATGAACCTAGCTTACCGAGAGCCGGGACGTGCTGTGGAAAGCACCTGTCCTGTTTAAAATGCATCAAAGCGAGCCTATCAGCAGTTAGAGGAAATCCGCAAAATCAGCCGGAGAAAAGTTGCTTCCGAAGCAACTTTTCAGAACGCCTGAGCCGCCTAATCATCAGATTAGGCGGTGAATGCGTTCGGTTCCGGCTGATTTTGCGGATTTCCTCTTACTGCTGGTTGGCGCAGCGGCCTGCATATCAAACAGGACAGGTGCTTTCCACAGCACGTCCCGGCTCTCGGCAAGCGTCCCCCCATCATCCGCCCCCGAGACTAAAGCTCGTGAGCTAAATCCTTCCTTATGAGGTTTCTCTGAGTATGAGTTCTGGTTTCATGACCACATGTTTCTGCTCTTCTGGTTCTGTTTCTTCTTCCTCGTCATCCTCTTGCTTTGCCCTCGCCTCCATCAGTTCAATCAAAAGCCTGGCGCTTTCAATCCCCATTCTTAGCTTGGGCGATCCGATAGTTGTCAGGCGCGGCTTTACGAAGGACAGTATTCCGATATCGTCATTGCCGCTGAGCGCTATATCATGGGGCAGGTTGAATCCCCGCTCCTGGATTGCACAGATTGCTCCTATTGCGATGTAATCGCTGTAGCACATGACTGACAGGGGGGGCTTATTGCGCTCCAGTATCCGCTTCATACTTTCATATCCGTCTGCCTGATCCGTGCAGCCGGATACTACCAGGTTCGGCTCGTACGGCATCCCACAGTCTTCCAGCGCCTGTTTGTATCCCTCCAGCCTGTTCTGGGCGGACGATACACTGGGCAGAAAATTCAGGAAGAAGATCTTTTCATTGCCGTAACTGCAGAGATGCTTTGCCGTCATATATGCTGCCTGATAATCGTCCAGCACAACATAGGTGTCCTCATCCTTCTCCAGGTAACGGTTGACGAGTACATATGGGATATCATACTTCTGAAGAAGCTCACAGCTCTTTTTATTTCCCGCGGCAGGAGTCAGGATCACTCCGGCTACGTTCAGACCTCTGAGCTCATCTACAAGCTGGATCTCTTTGTCCACATCTTCATGGCTGTTCATCACGACACAGTGGTAACCGTGGGCCGACAGCGTCTCCTCTATACCACGGATGACTCTGGCATAAAATGGATTGGCATTATCGCTGATGACTATGCCGACCATGTTGGTCCTCTGCTGGCGGAAGCTCCGGGCCACCTGATTCGGTACATAATTCACTTCTTTGGCATAATCCAGAATCTCTTTCCTCCTTTTTGCCGATATATCCGGATGGCCGTTCAGAGCCTTTGAGACTGTCGTTATGCTTACACCAAGTCCCTCTGCCAAATCCTTCAGTCTTGTTACTTTTTTCATATTATAATTTTCCCTCCATTCGAAGCTTGACCATTCTGTCGACCGGCATTCTGTTCTCCACACATCCTCCGTTCTCCTCCAGAATCAGCGAAGCCATACTGTTTGCATACTCAACTGCATAAACGATATCATCTGGTTTTTCATCCAGAGCCGCCATCAAACCTGCCGAGAAAGCATCTCCCGCTCCCGTCAGATTCTTTTCCTTTCCTTCCATTGTAGCATAACTTCCGGAGAACTGCACTTTTCCTCCTGCCGCCTGGAAAGCCGCTCCCCGCGCGCCCATCGTAACTACTGCATATTTCGGACCTCTCGAAGTCAGATACTCCAGGCACTCTTCTATGCTCTGGTCCGGCATCAGATAATGCAGGTCATCCTGACTGGCTTTTATTATAAATGCACTTTCACATAAATCATCCACCAGCTTTCTGCCCCGGTATGTTCCTATCGGGAAATGGTTATATGATGTAGTACCACCGTACCCGCCGAGATCTACGATAATACGCTTTCCGGCTGCATTCAGCTTTCTGCATATCTCAATATCCACCTCGTAATCCATGGGACAGATAAAAAATGTCGTGGCTTCCAGATAAGTCTCCGGAATCACATCATAACTGATCACCGGAGCCACTTTAAAATACTCAACCCTGTTCTTCTCTTCTTCCTGATAGATCAAATGATTCTCTGTTGTATATAAGTAAGGGATGCATCCGGTCGTATCCACCATGCGCAGCTCCCTTTCGATCACATTCTGCATCTCTTCCCCACAGTACGTTACAATCCCTGTACTCTTGCCGGCCTTTGCCAGCGCCAGGCTCGTATATGCACAGGGGCTTCCCAGAACCGGCCCTACTGTCTTATCCGCCAGAAAAATAGTCTCTTTTACAATATTTCCTATGACAACAATGTCTACTTTTTCATTCTTCACTAAAATTCCCCTCCATCCGGCCTGCCAATACTTAAACTGCAGTCTTAGCGGCATAACTTTTTTCTAAACACATTATAACACATATTTACTAAAAAAATAAGTAACATTTAAGTTATCATTAAAGTTATCGTGTTTTCTTAGTTTTTAGTATAGCTTACTATTTAAACATTGTCCAACATTTTATACTCAAAATAATCATTTTTTATATGTCTTATCCTGTTTTTTTGTTCTCAATACCACTTTTTAATAATTTTGACTAAATTTATTCCGTCTTTTTGTGAATATATACCAATTGACTTTTTCATTTTTTGGATTTAGAATGGGGTCATGAAGCAAAGCAAATGATACAGTTAACGTTAACTATCATTTAGTTTATCTTTTCACATTTTCATACAGGGGACATCATATATATTTTTTTGTCCGTTTACTTAAACGTTAACTTTATCATTTGCTTTAGCATCAAATACATAATAATCCAAATTATCTCAGGAGGAAAAAACTATGGCAGAGAAAAAAATCAGATTGGCACTTGTGGGAGTAGGTAACTGTGCATGCTCTCTCGTTCAGGGAATCGAGTTCTATAAGACACCGGAGATTGCAGAAGAAGTCGGCGGACTTATGCATTATAACCTGGGAGGGTATGTTCCTTCCGATATCGAAGTTGTTGTAGGATTTGATATTGATTCCAAGAAGGTTGGCAAAGATGTCAGCGAGGCAATTCTGGAATGGCCAAACTGTACATACAAGATCTGTGACGTTCCGAACCTCGGAGCACCTGTATTAAAAGGACCTGTCCTGGACGGAGCACCGGATCATCTGCAGCACTACTACGGCAAAGATTACTTTACAATTGATGACTCACAGGAGCCGGTAGACGTAGTAAAAGCGCTCAAAGATTACAAAGTTGATGTCATCCTCATCAACCTTCCTACAGGATCACACGATGCGGCAAGATTTTATGTAGATGCTGCATGTGAAGCTGGATGCGGCGTTGTTAACGGAATTCCTGAG
>LDAQ01000013.1 GCA_001028025.1 Faecalicatena fissicatena
ATAAAACTGCGGAAACTCAAGCAAAGTTCGCAATTGACGAAATATAGGGGATAAGCTATTATGTCTTTAGGTTTATTTAAAGAGGAGTAATCTGAAATGAAGGAGAAGATGAGAAATTGATGAAAATGAAGGAAAAGGGCGGGCTTGCAGAAAGAGTGTATCAGCTTCGCTACCTGGCAGCGGCAGTCATACTGTTTTGCTGTGTCTTGTTTGAAATAAGCGGGTCTTCTATTGGATTCTGGTCTGTGCTGCTCGACGGAACATATGAAAACAGTGCCCAGGATAACAGTGGTGATCTTCTGGGCAGCAGCCGGAGTATCAGGACGGATGAGTGGGCAGTCAGTACGCCTATGGCTTTTTCACAGGAGTACAATCATACGGGAGAATATCCATATTTTTCTGATACAATAAGAGGTGACAGTACAGATGCTTTTATTGTCTATGGGCAGCCGGTGAGGTCATGGGAAGTCATTTTCCGGCCGTTTCAAATCGGTTATCTTTTTTTAGGGCCTTCACGTGGGCTGTCGTTTTTCTGGTGTGCCCGGATGCTGGCCTTATTCTTGGTATCGCTGGAATTTGGCATGTATCTGACTAAAAAGAAAAAAATGCTGTCTGTGATCTATTCGGTGCTAGTCAGCTGTTCTCCTGTTGTCGCATGGTGGTTTGCGATTAACGGGCTGGTGGAGATGCTGGTGTTTGGTCAGCTGGCGGTTCTTATGTTTGTCTGGTGGATGCGTACGGAATCCCTGTGGAAAAAGGTGCTGCTGTCGGCAGGGATTGCATGGTGCGGGATATCATATATTCTTGTGTTTTATCCTTCCTGGCAGATACCGCTTGGCTATGCTTACCTGTTCCTGCTGATTGGTATTATTCTGCGGGAGAGGAAGAATGTAACATGGAAAAAAGGCCCGATTATTTTGAGCGCGGGGGTCCTCTTCGTATTGATGGCAGGAGTTCTGGGTTTGATTTTCCTGAAGTCCGCAGACACTATAAAGCTGGTGCTGAATACATCCTATCCCGGCGACAGGTCATTTGTTGGAGGCGCTTCTCTGCTGAGGATGTTCAGCTGGGCAGGCGGTTTGTTTTTCCCATCTATTGATCCGGGGCTCGGCATTTCTAATGTTTGTGAAGAAGCGCAGTTTTTTTCCTTCTTCCCGTTGGGGGTTATACTTGGGACTATCCAGCTGGTGAAGAGCAAAAAGAAGGATCCGCTGTTGATTACAATGACGGCAGGGACTTGTTTTCTTGCCCTGTATAGTGCGTTCCCATGGCCGCCGCTGCTTGCCAAAGTGACGCTTCTGAGTATGTGTCAGGGGAGAAGGGTGCTGGTAGGAGTTGGATTTCTCAGTATATTGCTGATTATTTATCTTATTTCAGAATGCACTGTAAATTATAAAAGCAGAACTGCCGTTGTTATTTCTTCTGTTACAGGAGTGGCACTGGCGGGGATATGTTTTATAAATTATACACAGTTTATGGGGAAGAAGAAGGCTCTTTTATTGGCTGCAGTTATTGCTGCAGGTGCGATTCTAATCTTTGTGGCTATGAAGTGGAAAAGATATGCGGGCCTTGCCTGCTACGCGCTGATTATTTCGTTTGTCAGCGGAATGATGGTGAATCCGGTACATCAGGGAGCGGAGTCTGTCTATTCCAGTAAACTGACTCAGGCCATAAAGGAAGAGACGGAAGCGGATCAGGGAGAAGGATTGTGGATGGTGGAAGGCCTGAGCTTCCCATATCTGAATCTGCCAATAACAGTGGGGGCGCCAACGATTAATACAACGAATGTATATCCGAATCTGGATCGGTGGGAGCAGTTTGACCCTGACAAAAAAGATTTCAGTAAATATAACCGTTATGCCCATATTGTTATTAATATCGTGGATGATTCCTCACAGGAACCTGTATTTTCAAATCCTTATGATGATCAGTTGATCGTGAACCTGAAGCCGGAACAGCTGGAGACTCTGGAAGTGAAGCATATTATGTCGGATAAAGATCTGAGTGGATTCAGTTCAGAGGATATTCAGTTCAACGAGACGGAAAAAATTGGAAGATTCTATCTGTATAACGTAGTATATTAAGACAGAAAACGGCCGGAGACAGAGGTGTTTATTGCCTCGTCTCCGGCCGCAGTGCTTTCATCTGTATAATGTTTGCCAGCGAATTATTGAACTGTCTGCCTGCTATCGGCATCATGGTCTAACGTCTGGTCATACCGGTGCTGACAGGCAATCAGCCGTATTTCAAAATTCTGCCGCTCCTGATGCACAATAGAGGACAGGATGAGTCCGGCAAAGAACGAAATGATTGCGGTCAGGTAAACAAAGCCGCATACGATCAGTGTCGGAAAATTCGGCACCAAACCGGTTCGTGCATAGGTTATAAGGACCGGAATGATGAAAATGGTGCTGACAATTGTCAGAAGAAGCGCGAATGCGGAGAAGAATCCCAGCGGCTTGTAGCTTCTGTAAAGTCTTGCTATTGTACGGAGAACCTTCATACCATCACTGTAGGTGTTCAGTTTAGACTCGCTGCCTTCGGGCCTGTCCCTGTATTCGATCACGACATTTTCCACACGCATGTTTTTATCTACTGCGTGGATACTCATCTCGGTTTCAATCTCAAATCCTTTTGAAAGCACCGGAAAGGTTTTTACAAAATTGTAGCTGAAAGCGCGGTATCCGGTCATAATATCTTTGATATCGTTCTTGAACAGCAGGTTGATTGATTTGCGGACCAGCGAATTGCCGAAATTGTGGAAAGGCCGTTTGTTTTCTGTAAAATAGGTGGAGGAGAGCCTGTCGCCAACCACCATATCGGCGTTGCGCTCCAGAACCTTGTTCACCATCTCACGCCCGAATTCAGCAGGATATGTGTCGTCACCGTCTACCATCAAATATGCCTGTGCATCAATTTCGCGGAACATACGGCGGATAACGTTTCCCTTGCCCTGCTGGTACTCATGGCGGACAACAGCACCGGCTTCCTTCGCCAATACGACCGTATCGTCTGAAGAATTGTTATCGTATACATATATTGTTGCCTCGGGTAGGGCGGCCTTCCAGTCGGTAACTACCTTGGTGATGGTTTTACCTTCGTTATAACACGGAATTAAAACTGCGATTTTATCCATAATATGTTAATCCCCCTAATTCATTTGTAAAATCACTGATTTTATACTACACTATTGATTTATCTTATGCAAGGATAATTCATAATCTTAATGTAATGCGAGGAGAAAAAATGGGGTTACTGTTCACAGGCAATGTCAATTAGTAAAGAGGGTATGAACAGTAACAAAAAGGGTACTAAATATAAAATAACCATAGCGGTTGAAAAAAATGCCTGTCACTTTTATAATGAGGAAGTGGCAAATAGAAAAGAAGAGGTCAGAAGAGATTTATGAAGTTTTATTACCGGGTAGAAAATCAGGCCATTGAAATTATCAGATGCTTTGGAAGTGATGTGAAGGTAGTTCTTCCGAAGAATATTGACGGCATGCCGGTGGAGAAGGTTGCGGCATATACATTTTCCGACCACAAAGACGAGGAGGAGCAGACGTTTCGGGTTTATGAGACAGAAGATCATGTTCTGTTCAGAGGAGAAGAGCGGCTTCTTGCCGGAATGGATGTGGAAGAGATTATATTTCCGGATACAGTCCGGGAAATCGGTAATTATATATTTTATGGATGCAAAAATCTACGGAGGCTGGAATTCTCAGATGCACTGACGCAGATCGGCAGCGGAGCGTTTACTGGCTGCGGGAGACTGTCTTTTTTGAAAGTGCATATGAAAAATGGCAGGAAGTCCTGCGTAAAAGAAATTTTAGGGGATCTGTGGCAGCGGATTGACGTTACGTTCTGCTACGGGCAGGAGGGCAGAAAAGCTGTTCTGGTATTTCCGGAACACTATGAGGAGGCCGTCGAGAATACGCCGGCACGGATATTATTTACCCAGCATCACGGGTCGGGAAACAATTACAGACAGTGTTTTTATAATAAAGAAATGGATTACCGCAAATACGACAGCCTTTTTTCGGTTGCAGCGGCCAGGGATAAGGCCGGGGTTCTGGCAGATATGGCATTGGGCCGGCTGGCTTTTCCCTATGCTCTGTCTGAAAACCACAAATTAGCCTATGAACATATGATGAAAGAAAGATATCAGGAAATAATAACATATCTAATGAAAGAAGAGCGTTTTGATAAAGTGAAATTATTTTCAGCACATTCTCTGTGGAATGCGGAAATGCTGGAATATGCGCTTGAGGCTGCTTCGAAAATGGGGAGAACGGAGATCCTCAGCTACCTGATGAACGAGAAGCAGAAGTCTTTCCCAAAGGAAAGAAAAATATTTAGACTTTGATACGTATAAGGTGCCGGGCTTTGAACGCCTGGAGAAAGCGATACAGATGAAAGGAGGGCGTTCTGTTATGATTGAGTTAAACAGTGAGAAAAAAAGAGAGCTGGCGGTGCGCCTGGAATCGCTTGGGAATAAGATCCTTTTTGCGGCAAGAGATGAACTTTATCTGGGAATGCGGTTTCTGGATGTGGCGCTGAGCAGTTTTTCATATCAGATGGATACCTCTGTCAGTCCTTTTGGAACGGATGGGAATTCCATATATTTTCACCCACAGTACCTGGGCGGGATGTACAGGGAGAACAGAATTCTGGTTAACCGGGGATATCTGCACATGGTTTTCCATTGTATTTTCAGACATATGGTCAAACGGGAGATGGATGACCGGTACTGGGATCTGAGCTGCGATATTGCTGCCGAGCATATGATAGATGGAAACCATCACCGTTCAATCAGGTTTTCCAGGAGCCTTCTGAGGAGGGAGACCTATCGGAAACTGGAGGCAGAGGGGAAGGTGCTCAATGCAGAGCGGGTCTATGCGCTGCTTGCCGGCTGGGAACTTACGGATAAGGAATTAGAGCGCCTGGAGCAGGAATTTTATGTAGATGACCACAAGTACTGGGAGAATAAGTATCCCAGACAAAAGCCTGATCCAAGTCTGCAGCAGAAGTGGCAGGATATCAATGAACGTATGGAAACGGATCTGGAGACATTTTCCAAAGAAGCATCTGAAAGATCGGGGGATCTGCTGGATCAGATAAAAATTGAGAACAGGGATCGATATAATTATAAGGCGTTTTTGAAGAAGTTTGCGGTGCTGAGGGAAGAAGTCGGGGTGGATGCGGACAGTTTCGACTATTCTTTTTACAGTTACGGACTGCGGCTTTATGGAAATATGCCGTTGATCGAACCGCAGGAGACGAAGGAAGTTAAAAAGATCTCGGAGTTTGCAGTGGTGATTGATACTTCCATGTCCTGTTCCGGCAGCCTGGTGAGGAAGTTTCTGGAGGAGACATATTCGGTACTGAGCGAAGAGGACAGTTTTTTCAAAAAGGTTAATATCCATATCATCCAGTGCGATGAGAAGGTACACTCTGATACATGTATCACAAACGCCGGAGAACTGGCGGAATATATGGAACAGCTTACGCTTTACGGAGAAGGAGGGACGGATTTCCGGCCGGCCTTTGCCTATGTGGACGAGCTGGTGGAAAACGGGAGTTTTGAAGACCTGCGGGGGATCTTATATTTTACGGATGGGTACGGTATATATCCGCGGAAAATGCCTGCCTATAAGACGGCCTTTGTTTTTATGCAGGAGGATTACCGGGATACGGACGTACCGCCGTGGGCAATCAAACTCACGCTGGACCGGGAAGATTTGGAAGAGAATACAGAATCTGGAGGACAGAGACAGACATGGACATAAAAAGGGCAAAACAGGAAATAAAGGATTCCATAGAAGCGTATCTGGCAAAGGATGAGTTTGGGGAATACAGGATTCCCGCCATCCGTCAGCGGCCGGTTCTGCTGATGGGGCCTCCCGGCATTGGGAAGACCCAGATTATGGAGCAGATTGCGAAGGAGTGCCAGATCGGGCTGGTGGCCTATACCATCACCCATCATACGAGACAGAGTGCGGTTGGGCTTCCCTTTATCAAGGAGAAGACATATGGGGGCAAAAATTATTCGGTAACCGAGTATACAATGAGCGAGATTATCGCGTCAGTATATGAGAAGATTGAGCAGACCGGGATTGCAGAAGGGATTCTCTTTATCGATGAAATCAACTGTGTGTCGGAGACACTGGCACCCACGATGCTTCAGTTTTTGCAGGGCAAGACCTTCGGCAATCAGAAGGTGCCGGAAGGCTGGATTATTGTAGGTGCGGGAAATCCGCCGGAATATAACAAGTCTGTCCGGGATTTTGATGTGGTGACACTGGACAGAATCAAAAAGATAGATGTGGAAGAAAATTATGAAGTGTGGAAGGAGTATGCCTATAAACAGGGGATACATCCGGCCGTGATTTCTTATCTGGAGCTGAGAAAAGAGAATTTTTACCGCATAGAGACAACGGTGGACGGTAAATATTTTGCAACGGCCCGCGGCTGGGAAGATCTTTCACAGCTGATCCTGGTATACGAAAGCCTGCATAAAACCGTGGACAGAGATGTCGTGTACCAGTATATCCAGCACCGCATGATTTCCAAGGATTTTGCAAATTATCTGGAACTGTACTACAAATATAAGCAGGATTACGGTGTGGAAGATATTCTGGCAGGAAGCTGGAGTACCAAAACTTTGCAGAAGATCAAAGCAGCTCCGTTTGATGAACATCTGAGTATTGTCAGTCTGCTGAATGGAAAACTCTGCGAAATGTTTACCGAATGCTATATGACAGATGCATATGTGACAAAACTCTACGAATATCTGATCTATTACAGGGAAAACCAGGTGACTTCCATGGTGGATGATATCTGGCATCTGGCGGAAAAAGATCTGGAAGAACAGCTGCAGACTGAGCTTTTGACCCGCCGGGAAGAACTGGTTTTAAAGCGTGTCATCGCAGCGCTTGAGCGATTTGCAATAAGCATCAAAGGGGAACTGTTTATCGGGGACGGCGTATTCGACGAAGTAAAGGCACTGTTTGAAAAGGAAGTGGACAAACGGGAAGATCAGATAGCCTATACCTCGGAGACTCTTCAGCACGCCTTCAATTTCCTGGAAGATGCATTTGGAGAGAGCCAGGAGATGGTTGCTTTCATTACAGAACTGAATGCGAATTATTATAGCGTCTGGTTTATCAAAGAGAATGGAAGCGACAGTTATTTCCGGTACAATAAAGGACTGCTGTTCGACGAACGGCAGCAGGACATCGTGCGACAGATGGACGACGTGGAAGGTCTTTTATAGGGGTCAGACCCCTTTGCGGTCCATTTTCAGAATAGTTTTACAATTTGATAAGGAGAAGTATTATGATAAAAGTTATTGCATCCGATATGGATGGTACGCTGCTGAATGATAATCACCAATTGGAGCCGGAGACGCTGGCGGCGGTGCGCCGGGCATGCGGCGCAGGTATACGGTTTATGCTTGCAACGGGAAGAAATTTTCAGGGGGCTATGGAAGAAATCAAGGACGCTGACCTCATCTGTGACTACATACTGGGGAGCGGTGCAGAAGTGCGTAATCCGGATAAGGAAGTGGTGTATACGGCACCCATGGACATGGAATTGTGCAGTGAGGTCTACGAGGTGCTGCAGAAATACCCGGTATCGCTTGTCTTCTGTACGGATGATTATGATTACAGGATTGGAACCGAAGAGGAGATTGAGGAAAGTTTTATCCGGCAGCTCAAGGTGTTCCATCTTGATAAGGATATCGATGAAAAGCGGGCCAAAAATGATCCGCTGTATCAGCGTGTGAAGCAGATGACAAAGACGATTTCGGAGTTTGATGAACTTAAGGACGCGGGAGTGCCGGTCTATAAAATATTTCTGTATTCAGGAGACATCTCGATGTTGGGGAGGATACGTTCTGAGCTGGAAAAGAATCCGGATATTGCGGTGGCTGCCTCTTTTGAGACGAATCTGGAAATTACAGATGTGAAAGCGCAGAAGGGTCCTGTGCTCAAACAGTATATCGAATCGCTTGGATATACGATGGATGAAGTTATGGTGCTGGGAGACAGCATGAATGATTATTCCATGCTGTCCATGGATTTTTGCGCCACTGTGGCGATGGAAAATGCAATGCCGGAGGTAAAGTCTGTGGCCGGATATGTGACGAAGTCGAACGAAGAGCTGGGTGTTGCGTATGCAATTGATAAGCTTTTGGAACAATATGGGAAGATGTGACCGTGCTCACACAGTCCCTCAGGTCTGTTCCCGTATATCCAGCATGACTGTGACAAAGAAAAAATCACCTTTGTCTACGCTCTGGATTTCTCCGTTGTACTTTTTAACAATATTTCTAATAATCTGATGTCCCAGTCCGTGGCCCTTTCCTTTTATGGAAATAAAATCTTTTTCCTTCGGATTTTCTGAAGGGGATTTGGAATTTTTTACATCTACAATCCAGAAATTTGCCCGTTCCTGCATGTAGATATTCAGGCGGCGTTTATCCTCCGGCAGCCGGAGGCACGCTTCAATCCCGTTGTCGATGAGATTGACCAGAAGACCGGTAATATCCACCGACGGCAGGGGGCATTCCGGCGGAATATAGATCCGCCAGTTTGTGTCAATGTGATTCTGCATACAATACTTGTATTTGGCATTCAGCATCGTGTTGACCACTGCATGCGCGGTGAATGTCTTCAGCTCTTCAGAAGGCCGGGCGGCTTCTTCGGTCAGGGGACTCTGGACCATCCGCATCATATCTTCCAATTGCTTTCTGACAGCGCGGGCAGCGTCCAGCGTTTGACGGGCTTTATGCTTTTTATATTCTAAATACACACCAAAGCAGATCACTGCACAGGAAACGGCGGACAGAAAGAAGTAACAGAAAAAGGCTGTCCATTCGTACATCGTGTACCATTTATCCATAAGGGGAAAGAACACTTCCCACAGAATAAATAAACCCAGCAACAATAGAACCAGGAATGGAGTGACCTTTCGTATGATACTGGTTTTGGCAGGAGCCGCGGGAGGAGGATTCCCGAATGAGGTTAATATGGCGTCAAATAGCTGCAGAAGAGACTGTTTATACTTTTGCTCCTCCTTTTTCATCTGATTTTGTGATAGATCTCCCAGAATCTGCAGATGATTGGCGAGATCGTGACGAAGTTTACGAACGGCATCTTTTTGGACAAGAGCATAGTGGTAAAAGGAGTATTCACCATTCAGTATTCTCTCGTAATACTTTCTCTGCCGTGATGCCTGCTTTTGACGGTACAATACAAAAACCATAAAAAATATAAACAGCATGGTTCCGGAAGCTATCGTGCTGACCAATACGGATAAACTGCCGCTGGTCAGGCGCATAATCAGGCCTGCCGCTATGTCGATCAGTAATACCGCTGCAAACAGAAATTTCATGACATTATAAGGGATACGGTCAAAAAGCCTGAGCCGTATGATCGCAAAAACGATAAGAAATGCAATACAGGAAAGTAAGGTTGGAAACAGTGTATTCCCCATAAATGCCATACCCCGAAAGAAATAATGCCAGTCAGCGAGCAAAAGTCCTTCCATTGTATTCAGGCCGGAGAAGATACAGTTAAACAGAATAAAATGTACCATGGCTTTTACAAAGTAATACATGCCTCTGTCGGTGATAAGATAGCAGACTGCCAGCTGCACTAAGAAGCGAAGGAGTTCGGTGAGCGCGGCGATTTGCAGGAAACCGTTATAAGTGGCAGTGATAGAGATGCTTGCAGGCAAAAAAAACGCCACTGTGTAAGCCAGCGTAAAAAAGCGGCGCCGTTCAAGATCCGGGCTTATAAAATAGGTGATCAGGGCATTCACCAGGGTCAGCCTGATAATATTATAAAGAACCATAACATTTTCCCTCTGTCTCGGAAGTATTATCTGCTAAGTATTTCCTGACTCAGAATAATCGTGACAGTTCAGAAAAGTCTGAAATGTTACTCATCCAGTCAATGAAATCGCTTTGAGATGGGCTGGATGCCTGCGGCCATCACGTTTTCGTACGATCTGCGCAGTAAATGTGCAGACCTGCCTGAACTGTTAGGAATAATCCTCTGTACTGAAAAAACGAAGGAATTCTTCTCTTGACTTCTTATACCTGGAGCGGCTTACCGGGATCTCAGACTGATTCAGCAGAATAATCTTCTGCGCTGTGAAATTCCGGATATAGTTCATATTGACCATATAGCTCTTGTGGCAGGTCAGAAAACAGCCGGGGAGTTTTTCCTTCAGTTCATTCAGCTTCATATAGACTGTAAACTTCTCTTTGGGGGTGTAGACATGCAGCAGGCGTTTTTCACTTTCTATATAACAGATCTCACTGCTTTTCAGCGTAAAGAGCTTGCCGTTGCTCTGCAGGACCACGGGTGTATCCTGACAGCTGTCCAAATATTCGAGTGCCCGGTCCACAGCCGCCGTAAGCTTGTCCGTATCCACGGGCTTAACGAGAAAATAGGCAGGGTGTATGGTAAAAATATCCCTGGCATAGTCCAGATATCCAGTAATTAGTACAATCGCAATCCAGGGATAGCGGGCCTGAATGTCGGAAGCCAGACTGATACCGTTTTCGGTGCCAAACTGGATATCCATAAAAATAATATCCGGCAATGCGGCGGAAGTATCGATATATGTAAGCAGGTCACCAGGAACAAGTATTGCTCTGATATCCCAGTTTTCAGGAAGAATATGGGAGAGACGCAAACTAAGATCCTCCAGGATGCTCTTTTCGTCGTCGCAGATAAGCAGTGTTTTCAATGGCATAACCTCCTGTTTCAATATCCCTATTTTATCATATCAAAGTGGCATAAGAAACGGATAAACCTTCATTTTTGTAATTTTTGGCAAATTCATGATTTTTAGAATGTTTTCGGTGCGAAGATATGGTACAATAGTCAGGATTAGAAGGCAATGAGACCGGATGAAAAGATGGGAAGAGGAGAAACGCGCGATGAGTAAGAAAAAAAGGCATAAAAAGGAAAGCTCTGTTGGGGAAGTTGTATCTACGGCCATACTGATTATTGCAGTATGTGTATTTATATTTTGTGCGTATCAGCTCACAATGATGCTGGTGCCGTATTATTCGGGCGGGAAAGAATATGATGATGTAAAGAAACTGGCGCTAACGGTTGATGAAAAGCCGGAAGATGGCGGGGAACCAGGGTATACGGTAGATTTTGATGCACTGCTGAAGGAGAATCCGGATACGGTGGCATGGATACGATTCGACGAGCCGTCCGTGATCAGCTATCCTGTTGTGAAGAGCGCAGATAACAACGAATACCTTACGAAAACATTTTCGGCCAATGACAACAAACTGGGTGCAATTTTCATGGACATGCGCAATGCCACGAACTTAAGCGACCGGAACACATTTATATACGGCCACAACCTGAAAGTGGGCGGAGAGATGTTCTCCCAGCTGAACGAATATGCCAGCGAAGAGTTCTGCAAGTCACACCCGTATTTCTATATCTACACTCCCGAGGGAGAGTTTAAGTACCAGGTGTTTTCCGCAGGAACTGTGAAAGATACAGCTGAAAATTACAAACTGACTTATCTGAATGATGAGGAATTTACTTCTTATATTCAGTTGTGCAGGGAATCCTCAAACTATCAGGTAGATGCAGACGTAAACGCACAATCCAAAATTGTCAGCCTGTCTACATGTACGAACGTAAATGATGATGAACGTTTCCTGCTCCAGGGAGTGCTTGTGGAAGAGTAAAGGGGTCTGACCCCTTTGCGGTCCGTTTTCAGAATATTCAGAATATTTAATGGGTAAGGAGGGTGAATGTGGCAGACAGATTCGATATCGGCGATATAATCCGTATGAAAAAGTCCCACCCCTGCGGAAGCCATGAGTGGGAGGTTTTGCGGGTCGGTGCAGACTTCCGGCTGAAGTGCGTGGGGTGCGGTCATCAGATCATGGTTCCGCGCAGGCTGGTGGAAAAAAATACAAAAGAAATTCGTAAAAAGTCTTGAACAGGACAAGTTCTTATGGTATGATAATTACTCGTGACGTACCCGTTGGATTTTTATCCACGGACATCAAATTTCCTTGTTCCCGGCTAATCCGGGGGCCAGAGACCATAAGGAGGTGCAAGAGACATGAACAAGTATGAGTTAGCTGTTGTTGTCAGTGCAAAAATCGAAGACGACGCTAGAACAGAAGTTGTTGAAAAAGTGAAAGCATTAGTTTTACGTTTCGGCGGCAATGTGACTGACGTTGATGAATGGGGTAAGAGAAGATTTGCTTACGAAATTCAGAAGATGAAAGAAGGATATTACTACTTCATCCACTTCGAATCTGACAGTACTGTCCCAGGCGAAGTGGAACAACGTATCCGCATCATGGACAATGTACTCAGATATTTATGCGTTAGACAGGAAGCATAGAGAAAGAGGTATATATGAATAAGGTAGTTTTAGTAGGACGTCTCACAAGAGACCCAGAAGTTAGATATTCACAGGGTGATAGTGCAACTGCAGTTGCAAGATATACATTGGCTGTTGACCGCAGATTCAAGAGGGACAATGAACCGACAGCGGATTTCATTCCGTGTGTTGTATTTGGACGTTCCGGAGAGTTCGCGGAGAAGTATTTCCGTCAGGGAATGCGTGTTTCTATTTCCGGACGTATTCAGACTGGAAGTTACACGAACAAAGAAGGTGTGAAAGTATACACAACGGAAGTCATCGTTGAGGATCAGGAATTTGCTGAGAGCAGAGCAGAGGCTGAAGCAAACAGAGGATCTTTCCACCAGGCAGCTCCAAGCCCTTCACCAAGTGTTGATGCAGGCGACGGATTCATGAACATCCCGGACGGGATTGATGAAGAGTTACCGTTTAACTAAGACACGTATTGTGAAATCTTTCTATTAATATAGGAGGTAAAAAGAAATGGCTTACGAAAAAGGCGGAAGACCAGAAGGCGGTTTCAAAAGAAGAGGACCGGCTCGCAGAAGAAAAAAAGTATGCGTATTCTGTGGTAAAGAGAATAACGATATCGATTATAAAGACGTAGTAAAATTAAAGAAATACATCTCTGAGAGAGGAAAAATTCTTCCCAGAAGAATCACAGGAAACTGTGCAAAACACCAGAGAGCTCTTACTGTAGCAATCAAGAGAGCAAGACACATTGCTTTAATGCCATACGTACAGGATTAATCAGAGTTGACAGACCGTCACTGCGAAAGCAGCGGCGGTCTTTTTGCGATAAAGAATATAGCCTCATAGCGGGGAAATCTTATGCACTGTTATCATTTATAACATCCGGCTCTGTAAGCGGAAGGTGCAGCGTAATGCGGGTTCCCGAGAGACAATCCAGCATCTGAAAGACGGGAATTGAAATAAAAACTTCCTGGATCAGCATATACTGGTTGTTTTTTGAACGGCAGGGAGCCGAAAATAATTGTTAAATATTTAATTATGTTATTGACATATGTTCACAATAAGCTATACTGGAAAAGCAGGAAAAGAGGTGCTGATATGGCTAGACCGCAGAAATGCAGATGTATCTGTTCGATTCCGGGGACCACAGGATTTTTGCCGGAGGGAAGGCCTCCCAATGGAGCGGTTACGATCGGATATGATGAGTATGAGGCGATACGCCTGCTGGATTATGTGCAGCTTACCCAGGAGGAGTGCGCCAGGAAGATGAACATATCTCGTCCAACAGTTACAAGAATATACAATGAGGCCAGGAATAAGATGGCCGACGCCATGGTGAATGGCAGAAGTATCAGAATTGAAGGCGGTGATGTGATTGTATGCCAGGCCGTGAAGCCGGAGTGCATCAATGAAGTACATTGCTGCCACAGAAAATAATCCGGAAACGGTACATAAAATCAAAGGAGAAAGAGACATGAAGGTATTAATTATTGGAGGCGTTGCAGCAGGTACGAAGACCGCTGCAAAATTAAAGCGCCAGGACCGCAGCGCTGAAGTTATGATTATCACAAAGGATCAGGATATATCTTATGCAGGCTGTGGTCTGCCGTATTATGTGGGCGGTCTGATTGAAGAGAGAGAAGAATTAATTGTCAATACACCTCAGAAATATTCCGCACTCACCGGTGTAGAGGTCAGGACTGGTATCGAAGCAGTTGGACTGGATGCTGAAAAGAAAGTGGTAAAAGCTAAAAATCTTAAGACTCTGACAGAAGAAGAGTATTCCTATGATAAGCTGATCATTGCTTCAGGAGCTTCTCCGTCTGTTTCTCCGATAGAGGGGATGGAGCTTGCCGGAGTATTCCGTATGCGTACACCGGATGATGCAATTGGAGTGCGGGCTTATGCAGAAGACCATGGCGTGAAAAAAGCGGTTGTAGTGGGAGCTGGTTTCATAGGCCTGGAAGTGGCTGAGAACCTCAAAGCCAGGGGAATACAGGTTACTGTGATTGATTTTGCAGCCCAGATTCTTCCGAACATTCTGGATCCGGAAATGGCTGAGTATGGGAAAAAGCACCTTCAGAAAGAGGGGATCCGTGTCATCACGGGCACAAAAGCTGAGTCAATCACAGGCGCGGACAGCGTAACTGCTGTGAAAACGACAGCGGGAACGCTGCCTTGCCAGATGGTGATTATGGCAGCGGGTATCCGCCCGAATACTGCATTTCTAAATGACAGCGGAATTGAGATGTTTAAAGGAACGATTCTGGTAGATAGTCAGATGAAGACCAGCGCAGAGGATGTTTATGCGGCTGGAGACTGTGCAATGGTAACCAATCGGATCACAGGAAAGAGACAGTGGTCTCCCATGGGCTCTTCCGCCAATATGGAAGGCCGGACACTTGCGCAGGTTTTGACAGGAGTTAAAAAGGAATATAAAGGTGTTCTCGGAACCGGCGTTGTGAAGCTTCCGAACCTGAACTGCGGCCGCACAGGGCTCACAGAAGCACAGGCAAAAGAGGCAGGATACGAGGCAGTGACGGCTCTGGCAGTAACGGATGATAAGGCACATTACTATCCGGGAGCTTCCTCCTTTGTAACTAAGCTGATTGCGGATAAAAATACCCACAAACTTCTGGGAGTGCAGGTGTTTGGCCCGGGAGCGGTAGATAAGATGATAGACATAGCCGTGATGGGCATTAACATGGGCGCAGTTCTGGAAGATTATGAAAACGCTGATTTTGCCTATGCACCTCCGTTTTCCACAGCCATTCACCCATTTGTCCAGGCTGTGTACATTCTGCTGAACAAGATCAACGGTGATCTGGTAAGCATGACTCCTGCCGAATACGCAGAAGGAAAAGCGGAGGGGTGGCGTGTCCTGGATGTGGGGCTGGCACCGTCTGTCCGCGGCGCAGAGTATGTGAATCTGGGCGCAGTAAAGGGCGAACTCGAAGGAATCGGAAAAGAAGAGAAGTTGCTTTTAGTCTGTACAAAGGGAAAACGTGCATATTTCCTCCAGAACAGACTGAGCTATTATGGTTATACAAATACAGCCGCTCTGGAAGGCGGTGTCTTCTTCAATGATGTCAGGGTAAAGAATCCGGAGGCCGAAGTATCAGCGGAAGATGAGACAAGAGTAAAGGCACTTGGGTTTTTGAAAGATAAGACAACCTCCAATAAATTTAACGGGCGCGTCATCACGAGAAACGGAAAAATCACTGCCGAAGAGACCCGTACTATTGCAGAAGCGGCAGAGCTTTACGGAAGCGGCGAAGTGACGATGACCTCCCGTCTGACTGTAGAGATTCAGGGAGTGCCATATGACAACATTGAACCACTCAGAGAATATCTGATGCAGGCAGGGCTGGAAACAGGCGGAACAGGTTCAAAAGTCCGGCCGGTTGTATCCTGTAAAGGAACGACCTGCCAGTATGGTTTGATTGACACATTTGATCTTTCGGAAGAGATACATGAACGTTTCTATCATGGATATTCCAGCGTCAAGCTTCCGCACAAGTTCAAAATTGCTGTGGGTGGATGCCCGAATAACTGTGTGAAACCGGATCTGAACGACCTGGGGATCATTGGACAGCGTGTGCCGCAGATTGACTTTGAAAAATGCCGCGGCTGCGGGACATGTCAGGTTGTAGAGGGATGTCCGATCAAGATCGCAGAGCTGGCTGACGGTAAGATTCTGATTGATGACGATAAGTGTAATCACTGCGGACGATGCGTCGGAAAATGCCCGTTCAAAGTAATTGAGAAGTACACAAACGGATACAGAGTATACATCGGCGGCCGCTGGGGCAAAAAAGTTGCGCAGGGCCAATATCTGGATAAGGTGTTTACAGATAAAGAAGAAGTGCTTTCAGTAGTAGAAAAAGCAATCCTTCTGTTCAGAGAACAGGGAATCACGGGCGAGAGATTTGCAGATACGGTAGCCCGCCTGGGATTTGAAAATGTTCAGGAACAGCTTCTGACAGATGAACTGCTGTCCAGAAAAGATGAAAATATTGCCGCACAGAAGCACCTCAGGGGTGGTGCTACCTGCTAAGCAGCAAGCTGTACTGACAGGAAAGAGAACTATATAAACAAACCGGGCACAGGGGATTGGGTCTGCGGCAGCAAGCTGCCGAAATACGGTCCTTCCCTGTGTCCGGTTTTTACTTTTATATGATAACATTCCTTTCATTTTAAATGAATAGTAAGAACGTCAGAATGCTTTCTTCATCCCATTGACGGGTATTTTGCGTTTCGTATGTCTATAGTTCTTCCTCATAGACGGGAAGACGGCTCTCGACATCCAGCAGCTGCGGAAAGCGCATGTGGGGTTCATCCTGGTACCAGTATGCGGTGGAAGACCAGTCATCGCTCCGGTGGTTATTATGCCCGTGTTCAATGGTTACGCGAATTGATTTCTGGAACATAACCGGATCCTGGATGTGGTACCTGTAATAAGTAATTTTCCCCTTCCAGTTATCTTTTCCAGGGAGAATCAGGCCGTGATAGGGAGCACAGTATTCCTGCGTGGGGCACCATGCCATATTCACATAGTCTTCGGTGCCTGTGCCGTGAAGTGTGGGAGGCCACTCTTCGCCATCTATAAAGATCATATCATCCCCTTCACCGGGCCAGTCCCATTGGGAAGTGTCGCGAAGGTTGTGGATATTCAGATTGCAGCCGATATAATGGCCTCTTCCTTCTGCCTCCAGAATCACATAATTGTCGTCTCCGGTTGTATTTTTTCCGCTAAATTGAAATTCGCTGTTCGCCATAGTGCTGCCATCGATTCCCACTGTGGGATTTTCCCTGCGCCACTGGGCATGGAGGCGCAGCATATTTGGCGGGAGTGATGTGTATTCTTCATAATCAATGTAATAATAAAGTGTCATTGGCTGTCCACATTCATTTTCCACTTCGATCCTGGCGTTTTGGTAAGGCATGGGAAGCCAGCAGTTAAAGCCTTTCCCGTCTTCGGGACTCATCTGAAACGGAGACGAGACGAAATTTCTGCTCATTGCGTGCCCCATTCCAAAGAAATCGCCGATGGGAGCTTCAATACTAGGCGTTTCTTCACCGTCCCAGTACATGCGGAGTACCATTTTACGCAGATGGTCCTTTTCGGGCAGGCGGCTGTCAGTGGCGATGGTCATCCAGATATGCGTGATCATTCCGGGTTGATCCATGCGGGCAATAGTTCTGTTTTCTTTTACTTTGAGATGGATCCGGTCGTCATTCCCACCGGTTCTGTCATAGGAAGAAATTCTTTTACGTTTTCCCTCTCTGGAAAAGCAGATAGAGGAAATATCTGCGGGATAAGTCTGTGAATCTGACATGATAATTCTCCTTTTATAAAAATTTTTGGGTTACAAATTCAGTACCGTACAGATCCAAAAGCCGTTCGTAAGCTTCGGAGGCGGCTCCGTTTCCCCAGTCATAAATGGTGAACTCACCGATTCCGATGCCCTCCTCGGTGACTACGCCATTGTGTCCGTAATTCTCCATGTTAAATCCATAATCCAGCTCTCCGAAGAAAGGCCATGCCTTTTCCCACTGCAGCCGGGCCTCTGGATTTTCCGGGCAGTACATCATGGAAAATGAAATGCGCAGTGCGGCGAATCCGCGTTCCATGTATTCCTTGTCGCCTGTAACGTGCGCATAGCGCAAAAGCAGAATAGAAAACAGGCTCTGCCTGGCGTCGTTGAGTTCCGCATCACCGTTCATCACACCGAATCCACCGATTACCGGGATGGGGATAGCAGATGGCTGGTAGGAGGACTGGGTCATCAGCATTTCATCTGTTACGCGGCGCCCCCAATCCATATAACGGGATTCTTTTGTGCATAGATAAGCCTCCAGGAGTGCGAGTGAGGTAAAGTACATAGAAAAATTACACTGTTTGTACATGTTATTCCGCGGGATTTTCTCTCCTGTATGGTCATTCCAGTAATGAGAGCAGGACCAGTAAGTCTCGAAATCTTCCCATCTTCCTTCTGGTATGATATCCCTTATGACTGCGTCAAGGCATTTTAGGGCGGCATCCAGATAATGTTTGTTTTTTGTCAGGTTAAAGCAGTGGATCAGAAAGGCTGCACTCATCGAACTTTCCGGGGAATCATCCAGGACTCCCAGCCGGTTCCCGCAGGAATCTGTCCAGCCGGGGAAATATCCCCTGTCATCCTGCAGACCGACCAGCCTGTCCGCATAGTTAAGTGCATAATCCAGGAGCCGCTGGTCTGGTTCCAGATCTTCATACCAGGTTAACATATAATCTGCGGTAAAACTCATATCGAGTATATGGTACGGAGAGGTTTCGATTTCCGCTGAAAATGGATTTCTGTCGGAATTGCCCCAGTACAGAGTGTCCCAGCCGAGGGAACGCATGTTTTGAGTCTCCGGTTCGTTTTCATCTGTAATTAACTCCATCCGGGTTGCGGCGACAGCAGGGAAAAGACCGTCAGTCTGTGGAAAAGCCAGAGCCAGCTCCTTTGTCTTCTGTGCATAGGCCATTAATTCCGGATCCTGAATCCGTCTTGCATGGCGGTATAAACCGGATGCACTTCGGAGGGAACAGAACCAGGCCTGATTCCAGATAGACAGTGCTTCCCTTTGATGAGGCGGGCGGGGGCTGCCGGGGCTCTGCGTAGCCGTTACAATAAAAGCAGGTGCTCCGACAACGGTGCCGTTGACAGGGAATTCCTGCCAGACAACCTCTTTCCAGTTCTGGAAGGCCCACCGGTAAGTGTGATTCGTATAAACTTCCAGATTACGTTTGGACTCTGTGAGACTTCGGAAGTCGGATGCTCCGAAACGCTCCCAGAAAAAGGAGAGAACCGGCCGGAAAGGGTTTTTCAGGGCCTCCTGATACACGAGAATATAAAAAGCGATTTCCAGATCTCCTTCCGGATAGCATGTTTCCGGAGCCTTGTGATAAAGAATATGGCCGGTCACCTGTGAATCGGCCAGGCCGATGGAAATGGTCTGGTTTACGGCATCCATATCCAGGTAACACGGAACCCTCTGGGAGGCCATTGTCCTGATATCGGGAATCACGGCCAGAGTATGGCAGTTATCCTGGAAGATAACCGCAGGTGTGCGGAACACATGTCTGGCTGCCACATATCCGTTTTGAGGCGTCAGATGCGGCGCCCAATGGAATGTTGGTGTAAAAGCGGCTGTCAGTACAGCCTCCCAGTCTTTCTGCACATGCGCTTTCTCCAGGTGGCAGGAAAAAGACAGACGCCACAGATTTTCTTCCATTTGTTGGTATGTAAAGCGGGGAGAAAGGTGCCCCAGTCCGGATATCGAGATCTCCTTGAGCAGGCCGGCTGTCAGGAAGTCGTTTGGATTAATCTGCATATACATTCTCCTTTTCGTGTTGTAAAAATGCTTCTGTTTCTTGTCGTGTGGGCAGGGAATCAATGACTCCATATTTTGATACAGATAATGCAGAAGCCGCGGAGGCGAACAGAGCGGCCTCCTTGAGTGAGGCTTTTTCCGCCAGGGCTACTCCCAGAGATGCCGTGAAAGTGTCCCCGGCTCCGGTTGTATCTACAGCATCTGCTGAAAATGCAGGGATAAGTTCCCGGCACTGCTGATTGACAATGAAGCATCCCTTTTCACCCAGTGTAATGATGACAGACTGCAGACCTTTTTGGAGGAGGCTGTCAGCCAGCGTGTTTATATCAATCTCCGAATCTGCGGGAACTCCCAGCATCAATTTTGCTTCTGTTTCGTTTGGTGTTATTAGGCTGCATCCTGTCAGGATATCCAGCGGGAGCGGCTGCCATGGCGCCGGATTCAAAATGGAAAATACGCTGTTTTTGGAGGCGGTTTTAAGAGCCTCCGCTACTGGCGGCAATGGAATTTCCAGCTGCAGAAGCAGAACATCGGATGCAGCGATCACATCTGCTGTTTGGGAGACATGTTCGGCACTCAATTTGTTGTTGGCTCCCAGGTCAATTAAAATCTCATTATTTCCATCCTGATCGACCATGATAAAACCGGCGCCTGTTGGTGCGTTGGGAGAGATGCACACGTGTGCGGCATCCACATGTTCCCTGGCCCAGAGTTCTAAGGCCGCTTTTCCGTACAGGTCATCTCCGATACTCGCAATGAGGGTGGATTCGGCGCCTTGTCTTGCACAGGCAATTGCCTGGTTGGAGCCTTTCCCGCCATGCATACAGGTAAAATCATGTCCAAGAAGTGTCTCACCGCTTATCGGGAAGCGGGATGTTTTCATGGTCAGGCCGGCAGCATAGCTGCCTACAATTGAAAGTTTAGGTTTGCTCATTCGTATAGAACCTCCTGAAATTAGATTCTGCAGCTTGCTGCAGGTCTGCCCTTATGGGCAGGAGTTACGGGGTGTTCCCGGATACTTTTATCATAATGACTTCCCCTGCGGGAACAGTGCCTGTCAGTTCCCTGCCTTCCAGGCGGATATGCGGTGCACCCCACAGACATTCACAGATGTGTGCCTGGAAATCTCTGTGTATTGCGAGGATCCCCGAGAGATCGGTATCGCTGTCATTATAAAAAGTGTAAATGCAAGCTTTATTTAACTGATCCATAAAACGGTTGCAGTATAAATTGTTTTTTTTCACGGGATAAAACGGAACGGCATCAGCATCTGTAAAGAAACTTTTATGTCTGGTCCAAAGCGTTTTATACCTGCGTATTTTCTCTTTCTGAGCCGCACTGTAGGGCAGCCAGGAACCGAATACATCCTGCCAGATGACCAGGCCTGTGCCCGAGAAAACGGCCCGGTTGATCAGCGTATCCTTGTCGGAGCCATTCTGCCAGCGGGAGATCTGAGGGGCGGTGTGTGAAGGAAGGATAAAACGCAGCAGATCTGCTTCTGGCATGCAGGGCATATTCCAGAACTGATCCCAGGAAGCGGTGAGAAGCGAAAGCGAATCCTTGTCTGCCGGATGAAGCTCGCTGCAGAATACTGCTTCCGGTTTTGCTGCATCAGCGGCGCGGCGGAATTTGCCGGGGGCCTGGTCCATTGTGTCCAGAAAAAATCCATCCGCGTCCGTGTCCTTCAGCAGTGAAGTAATCTCTTTCAAAACACTGTCCATGGATTGGCTGGTTCCAATATCCCATGGCTTGTAAGGCAGGAGCACTTTTACATCGTGCTCGTGGGCTGTGCGGACCGCATCGGCAATGCCGGGGATGGAGCCGGGAAAATCCCGGAAGAAATCCCATTGAGACCGGGAATCAACGCCCAGGCGGGGGTATTGATGCCAGAGCGTAAGAGTATCATAACCGCCGAACTCTTCTCCGTCTTTCAGCAGCCTCCCAATATCGGGCCTGCCATTTTCATAATCATAGGCTTCTTTTGAATAGAGAAACGTAAAATGGTGGAGAAAGGTATCCGAAAACCACTTCAGCTCCGGCCTTTCATATTCACGCATGTCGAGTTCCCTGCAAAAATTGTGCCGTACTCTGGCAAAAGCCTCGCGCCAGCCGCGTTCCAATCCGCAGAATTGGAATTCGGCAATATCGCTCAGACAATCCGTGAGGCGAAGCAGCGAGGAATGATTCTGGAGCTCCTCCTTGCTGCTGATTTTCCAGAGATCCACGTTTCTGTTTTGGACAGCTACTTCCAGACTGGACAAAGTGGGGAAGGAGACTGCGAATCCGGCACCGTCATCCTCATCGGTCACAACGAGCGGGAGATGAATCAGCGGATGGAGCTGCATGGCCGATGTGCCGTCCTTTTTTGCTGCCGGATTTGCCGGATAATAGATTTTACCGCCCTGAGGGGCATACTGTGTTAGGCTTGCCAAAAAAGGGCTGTGAAAGTAATAATTGTCCCGCATATCCGGAGCATTATCGTCCGCCATCTGGAAAATAATGTATATTGTATCCACTAAATTATTTAAAAAACACAGACGAAGCCTGAGACGGGCATCAAAGCAATACGCTTCCACGGTCAACAGTTCTTCAGTTTCATCTTGGTCAGTGTGTACTCCGATAATATCGAAGCGATCAGATGACAGGATCTGCGCTGTGCTGCTCAGGGAAAACAGTTCCGTATCCTTTTCGCAGAGTACGGGATGTCTGCCCGGCGGCGAAGCATACCGCAGAAAAATTCCGTTTTCAAGTACGAGCTCCAAAGATGTTTTGCTGTTTTTTATCTGATATTTCATGAACTCACCTCCCGGATGCATCGGAATCCTATCGTTTTGTTTCGGTTCAGCCCCTCGTTTAGCAGTGGGAATTTTAAATGATAGTCATTTGGATGGGCACCGCCTTCCGCATGCCAGAAATGAGGCGCCTTATAGCAGCAGCCTCCGCGCAAAAAAGTAAACAGATGCATACCATCATCAATCAGGTCGCCTGTCCATTCCCAGGTATTGCCGCAGAGATCCTCGCATCCGTATACGCTTGCCCCGTCAGGATATGCGTTTACCGGAGTGGTTTTCTCACCTTCAAAATTACAGAGAGAGGCTTTGAAAGAATTTCCCCAGGGATATGGATTCTTTCGGGAACCTGCTGCGATCAGCTGCCATTCATAATCAAGAGGCAGCCGGCAGCCATAGAAAGCTGCATATGCAGCGGCATCCTTCTGGCTTACATAGACAACCGGGTGATTTTCCTCTCCTGGGAGATACTTGCCATCTTCCCAATGCAGAAGATAGTTGGAGGAATCTTCTGGAATATAGCTGCTCTCCTGTATGAACTGATAATACTGTGCATTTGTAACAGGGTATCTGCCTGCCAGGAAGGGGCCTGCGGTCACCGGACGGGGGCCGTGGTCGTATTGACAGTCACCTTCCATAATTCGGTGTCTTACCCTGTATATGTAGGTTGTTCGGGGAATTAAGATCATATTTTTCATATCATACCTTTCTTGATTTGATCCAGGACACCTGAAAAATAATTCGGTGTCCGGACTCATTGCTGCCAGGCATGGCCTGCATCAGCGCTGGAGAATAGAAACAATGTCAAAGCGGTCTGAATTAATCCAGACAGTTGAACATTCCAGTGGAGTTGAGTGCTTATCATAAATAATCTGCTCCAGCTGCATGATTGGGGAAGCTACCTCTACTCCCAGATTCTGGACTATATCTCCCAGGGCGGGGACGGCACGGAAGAATCTGCGCCCCCATTGGATTTTCTGGTTATACTTATTTTCCATGCAGTCAAACAACGGAATGTTCTCAAGGTCTTCATCGATTAATCCGTCAAAATATTTGACAGGCATGTAATTCTTAAGATAAATGACAGGAACCTGATCGGAAAGTCGCACACGTTCTATATAATTTACTGCCTCCCCGGGGGCAAGCTCGAGGAGCGCTGAAATCTTTAAGTCCGGAATGATAACTTCTTTTTTTAAAACAACTGTTTTAAAGGAAAGTCCCTGCTGCTTCATGGATTCGGAGAAGGAGATCAGGCTGCTTCCGATAGGATGTTCAATCTGCTGGGAGACGACGAAAGTACCCTTTCCGCGTATTTGTGTCAGCAGACCCTGCTGGCGTGCTTCTTTCAGAGCCTTGCGCAGTGTTCCGCGGCTTACCTGGAATTCTTCTGCCAGTGCAATCTCATCAGGAATCTTACTATGTACCGGCCAGACACCGGTTTCAATGTTTTTCAGGATGATTTCTTCAATTTGTTTGTATACAGGATCAATGTTGTTGTACATGAGAAAAACACGTCCTTTCTATAGGTGATGATAGATTATTGGTCTATATGTACATCTTTGTATAACTATAAGATAATATTACAATTGTATGTTTTTATAGTCAAGATAAAAAATAAAAATGTGATAATTGCACAAAAATATAATCATAAATTGTATGATATCAACAAAATAAGCATATGAGTATTGACTTCACAGGGCAATGATTATATAATCCACGTAAACAAAGGTGTACAAAAGAGTACATGGAAAAAAGTGGAAAGTGGAGGTACAGGTATGAGAAAGAAACAAAACTTAAGAACGGCAACGGCGGTTCTTCTGACCGCGGCAATGACAGTAGGTGCCCTTACCGGGTGCGGAGGGAACTCTGAAAAGGAGACAGGCTCAGACGGAGGCGAATATTCAGCAGAAAATCCCGCCCATATTACTTATAAGTCACTGGCATGGATGCTGGCTGAGCAGGATGAGACACAGGCAGTTATTAATGAATGGAATGAGGCACATCCTGAAATACAGGTAGAGTACATCCAGGGAGACTGGGGTACTGTGGACCAGGAGATGCTGACCTCATTTGAGACAGGAGATGTACCGGATATATTCCAGTACTGGACGCCGCCGATTCAGCTTTGGAAGGAACGGGGATTCCTGGCAGATCTTTCTCCGATGCTGGATGATGAGATGAAGAATGACGTGAACCAGGAAGTGTGGGATCTGATGACCTCATCGGACGGAAAAATCACAGCGCTTCCATATCAGAGTGAAGTTGATATGATCTACTACAATAAGACCCTGTTTAAGGAAAAGGGAATTGAAGCTCCTGCAGCAGATGACCCGTGGACATTGGACGAACTGATTGATGCGGCACGTAAGCTGAATGATGACAGCAAAGGTGTAAAAGGAATCGCAGTGAAAGGATTGAACTGGGCTGCACGTTTCTTTAACGATTCCTGGGCAACCAAAGCGGAAGTCTCTCCTTTGAAAACGGATGGAGATCAGTATGAGCTGGATCTGGACGGAGAATACCGTGAACTTATGGAAACTTTTGTAGGTATGGCGGAAGAGGGCATTATGGATCCGGCGATCTTTACAGATGGATATGATGCGGAATCAGCTTTCATGGACGGTCAGATCGGTATACTGGCGGGGCTTGGATGCTATACGAGATCACAGTTCATCAATGAGATGGGCGATAAAGAGGTTGACTGGGGAATGATGCCGCCGGTTAAGATTAAGTCAACAGCAAGTTATGGGGCAATCCAGACCGTAAGTATTCCTGAAAAGTCTAAAAATAAAGAGGCTGCCATGGAATTCCTGAAATATTTCTGGAATCAGGAGAATCAGGAAAGAATCGCACAGGCTGCATATATTTTCCCGGGCAGAAATTCCGTAATGGAGAAGTTTAACAAAGATGAGGAAGGCTGGTCAATGGCTTATCAGAGTGCAAAAAGTCTTGTAGTACCTAATTATATATCAGTACCTGGATGGGGCAGCTTTATTGAAGGTGAAGGCAAAACAATTTATCAGGAATATTTTACAGGCCAGATTACGTTTGATGATTTTAAAGACAAGATGGAAAAGTCACTCCTGCCATTCCTGGAAGAATCCAGAATTGACAAATAACACACTTTAAGTAAAGTGATTTATCTGCAATGAATGAAACTGGTGCAGTGCCTGCCGCGGCAGGTGCTGCACTATATGAAAAGGAAGAACTGCTGCATAAGCAATGCCGGAAGGAATGAATTATATGAAAAAATCAACTGGCCAGCCAAGAAGACTGATGAAGAATCAGACCAAAAAATCAATTATGCTGTTGCTGCCTTCATTGGTCTGCATCAGTATACTGAGTCTTTTTCCTATATTAAGAGGGATCTATATCGGTTTTACAGATTATAAAGTTGGAATGCCCGCTAAGTTTAATGGCCTGGAGAACTACAGTTACATATTTAATAACGGGTATCTTAAAGTCGCAATGAAAAATACCATGTTCATACTGCTTGTCTCGCTGATTGCTATTTATCTGATCAGTCTGGCAGTATCGATTCTTTTGAACAGCAATATACCATTTAGAAAATTATGGAGAGTTCTGCTGATTATCCCGTGGGCGGTACCACCCGTTGCGAAAGTGGGTGTATGGCAGAAAATATTTAGTGTAAATAACGGACAGCTGAACTACCTTCTTACGAAGCTGAATCTGATAGATCACAATATCGGTTGGGTGTCAGATGAAAAATATGCTATTTTTGCGGTAATTACAATTATAGTCTGGGGATGCATTCCTTTTACTGCAATGTCGTTTCTGGCATCCATGCAGGCCATACCGGAGGAAAACTATGAAGCAGCGCAGCTTGATGGTGCAAATGCATTCCAGAAATTCTGGTATATTACATTCCCTGAATTGAGGGAAATCAGTATGGTGACAGTTTCCCTGCTGTTTATGTGGATCACCACAGACTTCAGCTCCCAGTTCCTGCTGACAAAGGGCGGACCGGGAAGCGCAACATTGACAATAACCGTAGAGTCCTATCTGCAGGCGTTTAAATATGGTAATTTTGGACTGTCCACGGCGTATGGAAATATTATGGTTGTGGTGTGTGCAGCATTTTTGTTTTTCTATATCAGAGTACTCAAACAGAAGGAGGTGTAAACGGTGCAGGCAAAAGTAAAACGAAAAGGAAAAAAACTTTTATTTTCTATTTTAGGCCTTCTGCTGTTATTGGTTCTGTATTTTTATCTGATTGGCCCGTTTCTTGTGATTTTGACAAATGCATTTAAAACCACATCAGAAATTAACAGTGCTGTCCCTACGTTTCTTCCAAAAAATCCTGTTTTATCCAACTTTAAGGAGCTGGCAGGGGACCAGGTATTTATGCAGGATATAAAAAACAGCTTTAAAATATCACTGATTACGATGGTGATTGCTATCCTGCTGGCGATACCAACAGCATACTCTATGGCACGGTTCCGCAATAAACTGACTTCTGGTATGGTAGTCTGGGTATTGCTGTCCCAGATGATACCGGGAATCATTACCGTGGTGCCAGTGTATAATATTCTGAAAAACTTTGCACTTACGAATACCCATGCAGGTCTGATCATCTGCTATGCGGTGTGGTCTCTTCCGTTCTCGTGCTGGATGATGAGGGGATTTATAGGAGGTGTGCCAAAAGAGCTGGAGGAAGCGGCTCAGATAGATGGCTGTAATACATGGCAGGTCATACAGAAAATATTGATTCCGGTGATTCTTCCGGGGATCTTGACAGCCGGTGTTTTTGCATTTATCAATGCCTGGAATGAATTGTTTTTTGCCCTGTGTCTGATGAAGACACCAGCGCTGCAGACACTTCCTATTAAACTGCAGTCGTACATCGGAATGGGTGGTTTTGCGAGAGATGGGATGGTTGCCGCGGGATCCCTTGTTTCTACGATTCCCGGTTTGATTGTATTTATCTGTTTCCAGAAGTTCCTGGTTACAGGACTGACCAGTGGGTCAGTGAAATAGAAAAATGTGCAAAGAGAGGAACTTAGCTATGAAAGAAATGACTGGCCGTGAACGTGTGGCAGCCGCGCTGGAACATAAAGAGCCGGATCAGGTGCCGATAGATTTTGGCGCTACAAGATCGACTGGAATTAATGCACTGGCATACCGTGAACTTCTGGATTACCTGAATATAGAAGAAGAGATTAAGGTTTTTGACTTTAAACAGCTTCTGGCAGAACCGGGAGAACAGATAAGCCGTATGTTCGGAACGGACTGCGTTGCTCTCCACCGTCTTGCTCCGTCTGCCGGAGTGCAGATTGATGAGTACAGAAGGGAGCGTCTCATGGATGGAAAAGAATATCTGGTTCCGAAAAGCTTTCGTCCTGAAGAACAGAAAGACGGCTCCTCTCTTCTTATTGCAAATGGAGTTCCGGTATTAAAACGGCCTGCGGATGGTCTGTATTTTGATGACTGCTATCATCCGCTGGAGGAGACGGAGGATGAGCTTGGGGAATATCCGCTTCCTGGAACCTCTGAGAAGGAATTGTTATATATAAAAGAACATGCCAGAGATCTCTATGAGAATACGGACAAAGCGATCGTAGCATCCACGGGGATCAGTATTTTTGAAAAGGGAATTAAAGACTGGGGATATGAAGAATTTCTTGTAAGAATTTACACAGAACCGGAACTGGTTAAGTCTTATCTGGAACAGTTAACTGAGGCATACCTGCAATTCCTGGATTCCTACCTGGAGGCGGTAGGCCCTTATACAAATATCTTCCAGTGCAATGATGACCTGGGAATGCAGACGTCGACTCTGATCTCTCCGGAAGTTTACCGCGAAGTGTTTAAACCTTATCATAAAAAAATATATTCATATATAAAGGAAAAAGTACCTGGCTCTCATATACTGCTTCATTCCTGCGGCAGTATATATGATCTGATACCGGACTTGATTGAGACAGGAGTCGACGCCCTCAATCCGGTGCAGATTAATGCCGAAAAGATGGACCCTGGTACCCTGAAGCGCGAATTCGGCAGGGATATCACCTTTTGGGGCGGGGGATGCAGTACCCAGACAACACTGTCTTTCGGGACACTGGAAGAGATTGAAGATGAAACGAAACGGATGATAGAAACTTTTGCACCGGGAGGAGGATATGTATTCAATCAGGTACATAACATACAGAGCAATGTGAGTCCTCAGAGGATTATAAAACTTTATGAAACTGCGAAACGATATCGAAAAATATAGGATGTAATTCCTTATACAATATTTAGAGCTGTCCAGAAAATTATATTCGGGACAGCTCTTCGTGCGCTGCGCCCGGAAAAACAAATACCCCGCAGATTACTGCGGGGTATTTGACTTAGTTTCGCGTAGAATTCAATTCTGACGTATCACTAAAAACCGGATTATGCTCCAACTACATTAACAGCCTGAGGTCCGCGGTTTCCTTCTGTGATATCGAAAGATACTTTCTGTCCTTCTTCCAGAGATTTGTAACCATCTGAAGCGATTCCTGAAAAGTGTACGAATACGTCTTCTCCGTTAGCGTCGTTTGTGATAAATCCAAATCCTTTTTGTGCGTTAAACCATTTTACTGTACCGTTATTCATAATAGGTACCTCCTAAAATATAATATTTGTAAATCTCAGAAAATAAAAAATCACATATTTTTGTAAAGCATTATCAATGGAACATAATGACTTACAAAAATATGTGAAATCTAACTCCGATGAAAATACACCTATAGGATAGCATGAGAATCAAAAATAGTCAAGCGATACGTAAAATATTCATATAAATGCAAAATAATCATATAAATGCATTGAAAACATTCATATTTAATGATAAAATAAGCGTGAAAAGATAATAAATGATAGTTTTAATGAAAAATAATAAACATTTAAAGCAGGAGGAAACAAAATGAGCAAAGTGGATGAACTGACAAGAGAGAAGTGGGTACTCGGAGCATTTCCGGAGTGGGGAACCTGGCTGAACGAGGAGATTGATGAGGAGACTGTTGCTCCGGGAACATTCGCCATGTGGTGGATCGGATGCACCGGACTCTGGATCAAATCTGAGAACAGCACAAACATCGCAATCGATTTATGGTTTGGAAATGGTAAAAGAAGTAAAAAAACCAAAGAGATGGCTCCCTTCCATCAGATGCGTAATATGACAGGCGGAAGGATGACTCAGCCGAACCTGCGTGCAGCCCCGATCGTATATGATCCGTTTGCCGTGACTGCTGTGGATGCTGTACTGTCCACCCACTATCACAATGACCACATCGACCCATTCTTCGCAGCAGCGGTTATGCAGAACTGCGAGGCTGACGTACCGTTTATCGGACCGCTCAAGAGCGTTGAAAAATGGCTCAGCTATGGAGTACCGGAAGAAAGATGCAGAGTTGTAAAACCAGGGGATGTAATTAAGGTAAAAGACTGCGAGATCATTGTCCTGGATTCTTTTGACAGGACCTGTCTTGTAACTGCAGATGAGGATATCAGGAATACATGCCCCAATGATATGGATGAAAAAGCGGTCAATTACCTGATCAAGACACCGGCAGGAAGTGTTTACCACAGCGGAGATTCCCACTATTCTACATACTATGCGAAACACGGCAAAGACTATGATATTGACATTGCGTTCGGCTCTTATGGTGAGAATCCGGCCGGAAATCAGGACAAGATGACATCCGTAGACATCCTGAGAATGGCGGAGGCTCTTCAGTGCAAAGTCGTGATTCCATTCCATTATGATGTGTGGACCAACTTTAAGGCAGACCCGGCAGAGATCATGATGCTGTACAACTTTAAAAAGGACGTACTTCAGTATCAGTTTACCCCGTTTATCTGGGATGTGGGTGGAAAATATATCTGGCCTCTGGACAAAAATAAAAAACAGTTCCATTATAGAAGAGGATTTGAAGACTGCTTTACAGATGAGCCAAACGTTCCTTATCGTTCAATTCTGTAAAAATAATATTCAGGATAAAAAGGAGAATGCGGAAATGTTATTAAAAGAATTAGTGGAGAAAAAAAGAGTTTGCTTTCATAAAGGATTTGATACATGGGAAGAAGCGGTAGCGGCATCCTGCCAGCCTCTTCTGGATGACGGCTCTATCGAGCAGGCATATATAGATGCTGTAATCGGCTGCGTGAAAAAATACGGCCCGTACATTGTGTTTGCACCCAATATTGCAATGCCGCATTCACAGGAAGGCGCCGTCGGAGTGAATGATACGGCGGTATCCTTTATGAAACTGGAGGAGCCGGTTCATTTTGAAGAGGGTAATCCGGATAAAGATGCCAAACTGTTTTTTGTCCTGGCGTCCAAAGACCATGAAGAACACATGAAAAACATGGAAAAGCTGGCGAATATGCTGTTGACAGCTGATATTATGGATGCTTTGATGAATGTAAAGGACGAAGAGGAGCTCCTTGCACTGGATGCGAAGTATTCTGCGCTATGAGAAACCTTTTCTATCAGAACTGGACAGCCGCCAGTAAGAATATACGGGAGAGCGAAGGTGTTCTGATTACCCTGGGGTCGGTGGAGGAGCATGGCCTCCACCTTCCTCTCGGGACAGATACAATACTTGCCCAGGCATTTGCACAGGAGATCTGTGAAAGAGAGAATATGTACTATTATCCATGCATTACCTACGGACAGGTATGGTCTGCCAGGGATTTTGAGAGTACCATATCCATTAACCCTGCATGTCTGGAAAATTACTGCCTGCAGGCAGTGGAGAGTGTGATGCGCGCCCGGCCCAGGCGGATTATTTTATTTTCTTTCCACAATGGGAACCATAAGGTCATTGATGATGTGCTGCGTACTCTGACAGACCGTGGAGACGGGGAAAATGTGTTTCATATAAAAGCTGCCGGGATTGAAAAGAAAGCAGGACATATTCTGACGACGCCGTTGTGGAACGGAAGTATATGGCATGCAGGAGAGCTGGAGACTTCCCTTATGCTCTATGTAAATGAGGAACTGGTGGATATGAAAGCTGCGACCGCAGAATTTCCGCCGGTTCCGCTTCTTTATGGGAAAAAACCGATACCGTGGAGAGAGTTTTTGGAAAGCGGTGCATTCGGTGATGCATCCGCAGCAACCGCGGAAAAGGGCAGGGAACTGTTTGAACTGATATGCCGGGAGCTGCAGGCGCAAATACACTGTGTGAAAGAAGGAGATAAGAATGAGTGATATTAAGCTTGTCGTCTGCGATCTGGACGGGACACTTTTGAATGACGAAAAAATGATCACGCCCTATACGGCTTCTGTGATGAAAAAAGTCAGGGAGATGGGGATCGCCGTATGTCTTGCTTCCGGACGGGACGAGCAGATGATGTCCATATATGAAAAGCAGCTCGGAGGCTGTGAATATATGCTTTCTGATAACGGCGCTCTTGTAAGAAGCAAAGAACGGGTGATATACTGTAATTTTCTGGAAGAGGAAGATGTGGCCAGCCTTCTTACTTATCTGAACGGACATCAGATGACATTCATGATGTATTCTGCGGAAGTTATGTATTTTTCAGAGGGAAGCGAAAAGCTGCAAAAAAGAATCAACAATTATGAAGCTCTATCCCAAAAAGTGGGATGTCCGGTGAAACTCAAGGTCAGGGAATTCCTAAGAAGCGGATCCGCGGAGGGGTATAAAACGGCCGCAAAGATCGTGGCATACGAGGAAAATGAAGCGGTAATGGAAGCTTATAAGAAGTTTGTTGACGGCCTTATAAACGTACATCATGAGCCAACGGGGTATGGCCTGTTGGGAGCATTTCAGAGTCGTGTTTCCAAAAAAACGGCTCTTGAGACAATTATGCAGGATATGGGGATTGGAAAAGAAAATGTCTGCGTATTTGGTGATTACGAAAATGATCTTAGCATGTTTGCGTGTGCAGATTACAGAATCTGCATGGGAAATGGCGTACAGGCACTGAAAGATGCGGCCAGCAGTGTGACACTCAGTAATAATGACGATGGTGTGGCAAGGTATCTGGAAAAAGAGTTAGGTATTATGACTAAATAACGGTTATATGAACATAAATAAACTTAAAATATATTTAAAATAAAAAAATGAGTATTAATGAGATTAAAAATCTATTTAAAGTGCAAATAGTTCATATAATGACATAATTAATCATATAATAAGATTGACAATTATCATAACGAACACTATAATACAAAGTATCAAGAATGCATTTTGCACAAAGTGGTAGGAAAAATCATGTTACAAAGGAAGGAGAGGAATTATGTTAAACTCAATTCTTGATTTACTCTTAAAACAAATTTTCGGGCAGCCGTTTCTGTTAATGGCAATCATCGTATTTATCGGTTATATCGCGATGAAACAGAAGGTGTCCAAGGCGATTGCGGGTGCCGCAAAAGCCTCCATCGGTATTATCGTTATGGGGATGGGGTCAGGAGCACTGATTGCGAACTTCGGAAAACTTCTGACAGCCCTCCAGAACGCAACGGGCATCCAGGGAGCAGGACTTAACACATATCCGACCATGACTGCCGGTTATGAGAAAATGGATGCAATCCTCGGAGAAGGTACCGGAGCTGCATGGGGGATCTACACACTGCTTGTAGCCTTCATCCTGAACCTGGTTTTTGTAGCTTTAAGAAAGTTTACAAGAATCCGCGCCGTTTACCTTACAGGCAACGCTATGATCGTTCAGGCAGGTATCAGTACATATATCGTATGGAGATTCCTGGGGCTTGGGATGCTGCCGACAGTTTTGATTGCAGCCGTAGTAACCGCTCTTTACTGGGGTATTTGTTCAACGCTTCTGATCGAGCCTACAAAGAAAATCACAGGTGCTGATTTTACAGTCGCTCACCAGCAGATGGTTGTTGACTATATTGCCTACAAAGTAGCGCCAAAGATTGGTAACCCGGAAAAAGATGATATTGAGAAGAAGAAATTACCAGAATCCCTGAATTTCCTTCAGGATAACATTATCGCAACAGCACTTGTTATGTTTGTTTCTACAGCAATCATTATGTTGGTAGTAGGTAAAGATCAGATAGACTGGCTCAGAAGTGCTGAAGGCCTGAATCAGGGCGGCCTGACAAACAACGTTGTATTCCTTGTCTGGATCTCCATCACACTGACAGCCAACATTGTTGTATTGCTGAGTGGAGTCAGAATGTTCGTCGGCGAGCTGATGATGTCCTTCAAGGGAATTTCGGAAAAATTACTGCCGGGAGCAGTAGCTGGTGTTGACTGTGCAGCTATCTTTGCATTTGCTCCAAAATCAGTTGTACTGGGTCTGCTCTTCGGAGCTTTGGGACAGATCATAGGTCTTGTCGGACTGCTGGTATTCAAGTCCCCAATCTTCCTGGTACCTGGATTTATACCGCTGTTCTTCGATAATGCAACCATCGCGATTTTTGCAAATAAGTTCGGCGGATGGAAGGCTGCAGCTGTTATCTGTACAGCAAATGGTCTTGTTCAGATACTTGGTTCCGCGCTTGCAGTTAAGATGATGGAATTAACATGGTGGCAGGGAAGCGCAGATTATGCGACAATATGGGTAGCAATTATCGCTATCTTCAAAGGAATTGGAAGTCTGCTCGGAATTCCGATTGCAGGTTAGGTAATTGACTGAATAACAATTTCAAAATCAGGAGGTAAAAAAGATGCTTAATATTTTATGTGTATGCGGAAATGGTATGGGAACCAGCACAATCTTAAAAATCAGCGTAAAGAAAATTTGTGATGAGCACAATATTGATGCTGCTGTTGAATCATGTTCATTCGGCGAGGCACTGTCTTTCATTACAACTACGGACCTGGTGCTTACAAGTCCGGAGTGGGCAGGGATGCTTCCGCCAAGCAGTGCCGTAATTGCTGAGACAAAGAACCTGATCGATACGGCCGCTGTAACAGAGACACTTCTTTCAGCAGTAAAAGAACATTTCCCGAACGAAATAAAGTAAGGCATGTAAATTTTAGGAGGATGAAAATGACAGGTTATGAGATTATAAAAGGAAACGTGAAATTTACGGGGCCGGATAGAATTGGACTCCGCTTTGACCGGATTGCCGGTAAAGGGGACGTATGCCGTATTTTCGTCCTGCCGCCGAAGAGTACATGGCCCACGGACGCACACTACACTGTTTCAAAAAAAGTGCGTCCTAAGAACGGGGAATATGATGAATGGGGATGCCTGTGGGAAAGCGATGATGCCAGCGGTTCTGATATGGGCCAGGTAACGAACATTCCAATTGAGGAATGGGAGGATATGGATAATTATGTATTCCCGGATCCTAAGGCGGAAGGACGTTTTGAAGGACTTGATGAAGCGCTTGATGAGGCAGAGAAAAAGGGCCTTTATGTGCAGCTGAACAGCCCGCAGTGTATCTTTGAAAGAATGCATTTTTTAAGAGGTTTTGAGAACACCTTAATGGACTGCCTTGTAGAACCGGAAGAAATCGGGGTTATGGCGGAGAAGCTTGCCGATTATCAGATTGGGATCATTGAGGAAGCCTACAGAGTGGGGAAAGGCCGAATCCACTGTTATGATACTACAGATGACTGGGGAACCCAGAACAATTTAATGATATCACCGGACATTTTCCGGGAGATTTTCAAACCGCAGTATAAAAGAATCTTTGATAAGGCACATGAGTGCGGTATGGATATACGATTCCATACAGACGGAAAGATCAATGATATCCTGGAGGATCTGATTGAGCTGGGTGTGGATATCATTAATATTCATCAGCCAAGGCTGGTTGGTATTGACGAGGTGTCCGAGATTGCGCAGGGCCGCATCTGTTTCGAGGCAGCCATTGACATTCAGGCGACACTGCCTACAGGAGACCGGGCGCTGATCGAGCAGGAAGCAAAAGAGCTGGTTGAGAAGTGGGCAACGCCTCAGGGTGGGCTGATCGGGGTGGAGTATGGTTACCTCGATGCCATTGGCACCTCAAAAGAATCAATGCTGTATGCCCTGGAATGCTTTGAAAAGTTCGGGCGGTTTTGAGACGGGGAGGGGGCGCACCGTAAAGTGACAGCCGGGAAGCGCTGGAAGGGTATATGCCCGGCGGATGTGCACCCGTACATTAAGAAATTCTAAGCAGAAAAAGGCAGAAAATTGGAGCACAGCTGACACATCACGAGAAATCTGATGATTTCTCGCGCTGGGTCAGCAGAAAATGTGCTTCGGAAGCACATTTTCTCTCCAATTTTCTGCCTTTTTCTACTAAGAATTTCTAAGATGTACTCCAGCACATCCGCCGGGCATATACCCTTCCAGCGCTTCCCGGCTGTCACTTTACGGTGCTGGGGGCATCCAGGCGGAAGGTGCGTTGCGTTAGTCAGAGGGGACTCCAAACGGAGACAGCGTATGAATTCGTTTGGTGTTGCGGTATACCACGGTAGATAAATACATGGAGTGTTTTGTCCCACCAGGCGAATTCATACGCTGCCCCGGTTTCGAAGCCCTCCCAGTTGACAAGTTTTTCTACCGATTTGATGCACCTAGCGAAATGAAGGGATAGACGC
>LDAQ01000130.1 GCA_001028025.1 Faecalicatena fissicatena
GCACATCTACTCAACAATCCCAAGCTTCATAAAGTGGCATGAAAAGGATTGTTTTATCTGTAGAGGGATGTTAAAATTAGCATACAAATCTAAAGTTCTTAGATTTCTTTTATTACTGTGGCGTTCGTCCAAAATATTCCGTGTTTTTTATGAATAAGGAGAGGCGGTGAATCTGATGGGAGATTAGGTACTTTTTTTATAAAGCAAAGCAAAGTCCTTTTTATAGGACATGTAAAATTGTATAATGGAATTGCAAAATTGTTGTTGACATTTTACAACAAGTATAATAGTATATTAATAGAAAGCGAACAACTGTTCGAGAACGAGAAGGAGAGTAACGGTATATGGCTAATGGAAATGAAGATAAGAAAAAAGCGCTGGAAGCGGCGATTGCGAAGTTAGAGAAGGATTTTGGAAAAGGGACGGTTATGAAACTGGGAGAGCCGGGAGCACATGTTGCTGTGGAGACAGTGCCGACAGGGTGTCTGAGTCTGGATCTGGCTTTGGGGCTGGGCGGTGTTCCGAAGGGGCGTGTGATTGAGGTCTATGGGCCGGAGTCCAGTGGTAAGACGACCGTTGCATTACATATGATTGCAGAGGTACAGAAGAGAGGCGGTATCGCAGGTTTTGTTGATGCAGAGCATGCACTTGATCCCGTATATGCGAAGAGTATTGGCGTTGATATTGATGAACTTTATATATCGCAGCCGGACAGCGGTGACCAGGCGCTTGAGATTACGGAGACTATGGTGCGCTCGGGAGCGATTGATATTATTGTAATTGACTCAGTGGCGGCACTGGTGCCGAGACAGGAGATTGAAGGGGATATGGGGGACAGCCATGTGGGACTTCAGGCAAGGCTGATGTCCCAGGCTTTGAGAAAGCTGACTCCGGTTATCAGTAAGTCTAACTGTGTTGTTATTTTCATCAACCAGCTGCGTGAGAAGGTGGGGGTTATGTTCGGTAATCCTGAGACTACGACAGGCGGACGTGCACTGAAGTTCTACGCATCTGTCAGAATGGATGTGAGAAGGATCGAGACATTAAAACAGAGCGGTGAGATGGTCGGCAACCGAACCAGAATTAAGATTGTCAAGAATAAGATTGCACCTCCGTTTAAAGAAGCTGAATTTGATATCATGTTCGGAAAAGGAATTTCCAAGGAAGGAGATATCCTGGATCTGGCAGCGGGAATTGATGTGGTGAAGAAGAGCGGTGCCTGGTATGCATATGAGGGTGAGAAGATCGGACAGGGAAGAGAGAATGCCAAGGCATATCTCACAGAACATCCGGAAGTGATGGAAGAGCTTGACCGCAAAGTTCGCGCTCATTATAAGCTGAATGGTGAGGGTGAAGAGGAAGAAGCTGCGGAAGATTTAAAGCTGACTAAGAAAGCAAAGGATGCGAAAGCTGCTGTGACGGCAAAGTCCGCAGATGAAGCACCGGAGGAAGCATAAGATGACAGTTACAAAGCTGGATGCTGTAACGAAAACAAAATCCAAAGTATTTCTGGACGGCCAGTTTGCCTTTGTTTTATACAAGGGTGAACTGGCCCGCTATGGTATCAAAGAAGGGGCAGAGGTCGGGGAAGATGTTTACAGGAAGATATTGGATGAGGTGATCATAAAGCGTGCCAAATTAAGGGCAATGCATCTTCTGGAAGATATGGACCGCACCGAGTCCGGTCTGCGCGATAAGCTGAAACAGGGATTGTACCCGGAAGAAGCAATTGAAGCTGCCGCAGCATATGTTAAGTCATTTGGATACATCGATGATTACCGGTATGCAAGACAGTTTATTGAAAGCAGGAAGTCCTCAAAGAGCAGGCGGGAGATTTATGCCCTGCTGTGCGGCAAAGGCGTGTCGAACGATGAAATTGAGCGGGCATTTGAAGAATGTTTTGAATCTGGCAGTGAAAGGGATGCAATCCTGCAGATTGTCAGAAAAAAAAGAGTCAATCTGTCACAGGCAACAGAGGAAGAAATGCGCAAATTATATGGCTATTTATCGAGAAAAGGCTTCCGTTATGAGGACATCCGTCAAGTGATACAAAATTATGATGAGAATGCTTGACATAGTTGTGAAAACAGTATAAAATTTAACTGTTGTATTTAAGTAAGACTGTACAATGAAAATTGAACAAGGAGGTGCTCCTGTGCCAACAATGATAAGTATTGTTATTGCTGTAGCCCTCGCGTTGATAGTTGGTATTATTACTCACTTTGTAACGATATCCAATCTCAGGAAGAATGCTGATTCCAAGATTGGCAATGCTGAAGCAAAGGCAAGGGAAATAATTGATGATGCCGTAAAGACTGCTGAGACAACTAAAAAAGAAGCTCTTTTAGAGGTGAAGGAAGAGTCTATCAAGACGAAGAATGACCTGGAAAAAGAGACAAAAGAGAGAAGAGCCGAATTGCAGCGTTATGAGAAAAGGGTGCTTGCAAAAGAAGAGTCCGTTGATAAACGGTCAGAGGCGATCGAACAGCGTGAAGTCAAATTTACAGCAAAAGAAGAGCAACTGAAGCAGCGTGAAGCAAAAGTAGAAGAACTTAGTCAGAAAAGAGTACAGGAACTAGAAAGAATCTCAGGACTTACCTCCGAACAAGCAAAAGAATATCTGTTGAAAACTGTTGAAGAAGATGTGAAGCATGACACAGCCAAGATGGTAAGAGAGCTGGAGACACAGGCAAAGGAAGATGCGGACAAGAAGGCAAAAGAATACGTTGTCAATGCAATCCAGAGATGTGCGGCTGACCATGTGGCTGAGACTACAATTTCTGTAGTGCAGCTCCCAAGTGATGAGATGAAGGGAAGAATTATCGGCCGAGAGGGACGGAATATCAGAACTCTTGAGACACTGACAGGTGTCGAGCTGATTATTGACGATACGCCGGAAGCGGTTGTACTGTCAGGATTTGATCCGATCAGAAGGGAAGTTGCAAGAATTGCCCTTGAGAGATTGATTGTGGATGGACGTATCCATCCTGCCAGAATCGAGGAGATGGTAGAAAAGGCACAAAAAGAAGTGGACACGATGATAAGGGAAGAAGGAGAGGCGGCGTCTCTGGAAGTAGGCGTGCCGGGAATTCATCCGGAATTGATTCGTCTGCTTGGACGAATGAAGTTCAGAACCAGTTATGGCCAGAATGCTTTGAAGCATTCTATTGAGGTTGCTCAGCTGTCAGGACTTCTGGCCGGTGAGATCGGTCTGGATGTCAGGATGGCAAAACGTGCCGGACTCCTGCACGATATCGGCAAATCAATTGACCACGACGTCGAAGGTTCACATATTCAAATTGGTGCAGATCTTTGCAGAAAGTACAAAGAGTCTCCGACAGTAATCAATGCAGTGGAATCACATCATGGAGATGTTGAACCTCAGACATTGATTGCATGCGTAGTTCAGGCGGCTGACACAATTTCTGCTGCAAGACCAGGTGCAAGAAGAGAAACAATTGAAACATACACAAACAGATTGAAACAATTAGAAGAAATATCAAACCAGTTTAAAGGTGTTGAAAAGTCTTTTGCTATTCAAGCGGGTAGAGAGATTCGAGTTATGGTAGTTCCGGACCAGGTATCTGATGATGACATGGTACTTATGGCCAGAGAAATTGCAAAACAGATTGAGTTTGAGTTGGAATATCCAGGCCAGATTAAAGTAAATGTAATTCGCGAATCGCGTGTTACGGATTATGCGAAATAATTTATATCAGATCGAGATTGTGGCCCTTGTCGTAAGACAAGGGCTTTTTTTATTGGGGGAGAGGAGGCACTGTTTCCCTTCTCCCGGTCAACGGCGCTGAGTGAATCCTGCAGGAAGGCGGGAGAATACGGATGGTTACTTAAGGGATGGGGGCTTACGGTGAAATGGATTGGGCATCGCAAAGGATGCACGGATGAGATTAGGATAAATGGCTGAGGTATAGGGGATTGAGTGGGAGAATGAGAAAAATGAAAGAAGCGCACATAGAAATTGCAAAAAGGTGAAGAAAATTACGGAAAATAGTGAGGAAATAACTAATTAGGAATTTTGAATAAATATAACTTGCAAAAACCGGTAACGTATATTATAATAAGAAACCAGAATGTGTTTTATGTATATTAGATGATGAATTGTATGGAATTGGAGGATGTTAAGATGTCACTTAGTTTATCAAAAAAGGCTGCAAGTGTGAAGCCTTCATCTACTTTGGCTATTACTGCGAAGGCTAAGGCCTTGAAGGCGGAGGGAATTGATATCGTTGGATTTGGAGCCGGCGAGCCGGATTTTAATACCCCGGATAATATTAATGAGGCGGCTATTAAAGCTATTAAGGAAGGGTTTACAAAGTATACGCCCGCATCAGGGACTGAGGAACTGAAGAAGGCTGTCAGTGCCAAGTTCAGGGAATTTAATGGTCTTCACTATGAGGCGAATCAGATTGTGATCAGTAATGGGGGAAAGCATTCTCTGACGAATATTTTTGAAGTGATTCTGAATCCGGGAGATGAAGTGATCATTCCTGCTCCATACTGGCTTACTTATCCTGAGATTGTGAAACTATCCGATGGAGTTCCTGTGTTTTTATATGGAGCCAGAGATAATGGATATAAAGTGACGGCGAAGCAGATTCGTGAAGCCGTGACGGATAAGACAAAGGCTTTGATTTTAAATACACCGAGCAACCCGACGGGGATGGTATACTCCGAGGAAGAACTGCGTGCGATCGCGGAGATTGCAGTTGAAAAAGATTTCTATGTTGTGGCGGATGAGATGTATGAATATCTTATTTACGGCGAGAAAAAACATGTGAGCATTGCTTCTTTGGGGGATGAGATTTATAAGAGAACCATTACCTGCAGCGGTGTATCTAAGAGCTACGCTATGACAGGATGGAGAATCGGATATACCGGGTCCAGCGCGGAGATTGCCAAGATGATGGGCAGTGTGCAGAGCCATCAGACATCCAATCCGAACTCTATCGCACAGAAAGCGGCGCTGGAGGCGCTGACAGGCGACCAGTCAGCTCTCGGAGAGATGAGGGTTGAATTTGATAAGAGAAGAAAGTATATGTTTGACAGGATTTCGGCAATGCCGCTTCTGGAGCTGTTGGAACCGGAAGGAGCATTTTATGTGTTTGTAGACTTTACAAATGTTCTGGAAAAGTCATACAAGGGCCAGAAGATCGGAACTGCGGCAAGAGCAGCAGAAATTCTCATTGAAGATTATCAGGTTGCAGTTGTTCCGTGTGCTGATTTTGGATTTGACAATTTTGTCCGTTTGTCTTATGCTATTTCTTTAGAAGCCATTGAAAAAGGGCTCGACAGAATAGAAAAGTTTGTATCCTCTCTGTAGGAGCATAAAAAGGAGCATGTTATGAGCGGACAGATTAAAAGATTAAACCGGCAGCTGAAGTTTAAAGGCAATATTATTGACTTTTACCAGGATACCATGGAGATTGACGGAGATCATACCGTGGTCTGGGACTTTATCAAACACAAGGGGGCGGCTGCGGTCGTACCTGTCACCGATGACGGCAGAATCCTGATGGTAAGGCAGTACCGGAATGCGCTGGAGCGCTATACACTGGAAGTTCCTGCCGGTGCGCTGGATCAGGAGGATGAGTCAGGCATTGTATGTGCAGGAAGAGAGCTGGAGGAAGAAACAGGCTACAAAAGCGTTGATCTGGACTGGCTGATCACACTCCGCACCACAGTTGCATTCTGCAATGAAAGAATTGAGGTTTACGTTGCCCGGAACCTGATCCCGTCAAAGCAGCATCTGGATGAGGATGAATTTATAGATCTGAAAGCTTATACAATAGACGAACTGAAGGAGAAGATTTTCTCCGGCGAGATACAGGATGCGAAGACCGTTTCTGCACTGCTCGCATATGATACTAAATATGGAAAAAAAGAATAAATAAGAAACCCCGGCATATAATGAAATATCTTAGCAATAGGAGGAACGCCTGTGAAGATACTTCATACAAGGAAGCAGCTGCTTGCTTTCTTCATGCCGGGTTTTTTATTTGGAATATTGTATGTGAATCTGATTATGAAGAAATATACAGCAGAGCCGGGGATATTCAGCGATTATTTTTTAAGCCAGTATCAGTCGGCATCAATTGTGGCCGAGGAATACATCTGGTATCTGATTAAAATCCGGACCGTTCCATTTCTCATCCTGCTGGGATTGGCATTCACAAAAATGCGGAAGGCAGCCTCCATAGCATTTCTGGCATGGACGGGCTTTTCAAGCGGCATGCTCCTGTCAATGGCAGTTCTGAGCATGGGGATCAAAGGAAGCATTCTCTGTATTGTAGGAATCCTCCCCCAGTTCCTTCTCTATATCCCTGCATATATGGTCATCATCTGGTACAGCTATACATATCCCCAAAATAGATGGAATACACAGAAAAGCATATTTCTGGGACTCACCATGCTGGTGGGAATCATACTCGAAGCATACATAAATCCTATACTTATGCAGGCGTATTTGGGGAGTTTGTAGGAGGGGGGACGCCCCGGGAACCGGACATAGGGGCAGCTGGAAACGGGTTATGGCTACAAGCTGGAGTAGAGTAAAAAGGAAGGACAACAGAGGCAACCTGGCCACATCACCCGAAGCCCGATGGCTTCGCGCGCTGGGGCCAGGAATTTTTGTGATTCGGAATCACAAAAATTACCTCTGTTGTCCTTCCTTTTTACTCAACTCCAGCTAACAGCCATAAGACGCTTCCAGCCTGCCCCTATGTCCGGTTCCCGGGGCTGGGCGCATCCGGCAGGAAGTTCCCCATACTACCCAGGAGGGCAACGCTGACGGGGGCAGTGGATCTGGCCTGGTGATGCGGAAGATGTGCTGGCTGGAGAGAGGCTGTGAAAAGACTTCCTTTCAAAAAACAACCTGTGGTTGAACTTTACTCGTATCCAATTCCCATACGCTGCCCCGGTCGGAAATCCCCCCTGGAGCGATATTACCTGACGATTTGATGAAGCCCAGCCTGCCTGAAATGGGGAGAACGATGCGGCGGGAACAAACAGTGGAGGGGGCTGGGAGTATAGAGCGCATGGTTAGAAGTCCTTACGCAAAAGGAACCGCCCATGAGGGATGAAAAGTGATTTACCAAATCACTTTTCAGTACAACCTAATGTCAGAAAGCATCGGCTTTCTGGCTGCATGTTGCACGTGCCCTCATGGGCGGTTTCTTTTACGTTAGGACTTCTCCATAAGCGGGTTACTCCCAGCCCCCTCCACTGTTTGTTCCCGCCGCATCGTTCTCCCCATTTCAGGCAGGCGTCCCCTCCATCCACTCACTCGTCCCTCGCTCCCTAAATTTCTTTCTTGAGGACGATTGCAGCGCAGATGCTTACGATTAATTGGCTTGCCAGCATTCCCCAGAGGTATCCCTGGATTCCGAACAGGGGGATGGCTGCGAATACGCTGGCGATCCGGATGAGCAGTCCAAAGGAATTGATGAGGAAGGTGTAGGAGGTCTTGCCAAGTCCGTTGATGACGCTTAGCAAAGCGGAGTTTGTGTATAAGAAGGGGCACATCCATGCTAAGGTGATGATGAATTTTCCTGCGGTGGAGCTTCCGAACAGGACAGTGCCCATCCAGCCGCCCAGAACCAGGAAGATGAAGCAGCAGCCCAGACCCAGGATGAAACAGGAGCCGGCTACTTTTTTTATAATATTGAGCATATCGTCACGGTTGTTTGTGGTTTGTATCTCGGCGACCGTGGGCATGAGCATGATGGAGATGGAACTGGTGATGGCCGACGGAAACAGGATGCAGGGCAGCGCCATACCGGTGAGGACTCCGTAAATGCTGAGTGCTTCGCTTGTAGAGTGATTGTGCAGCTGCAGCCGGGCAGGGATGGAGATGGCCTCAATGCTCTGCAGCAGGTTGATCAGCACCCGGTTGGCTGTCAGGGGCAGGGATAAGGGCATCAGCTCTTTAAAACGGTGGAGAAAATCTGTATATGTAATATTCAGGTGTGCCAGGACGTGGGTGCTGCGGGTCAGAGACTTTGCCGCGTACAGCGCGGAGAGCATTTCACCGATGACAAGTCCGAGTACAGCGATCGTGATCGGTATATCTTCGCCTTTTTTCATTAGAATTAAATAAAATACATAGACAGAAAGGATTCTGGTTACCTGTTCTACCACCTGGGAAAGAGCGGGGATTTTTGTCTCTTTCATGCCATAGCAGTATCCGCATATACAACTGTGGATGGCTGCAAACGGCAGGGCGTAGGATAGTGGAATGAGCAGCGGTTCGCAGCGGGGATCTCCCAGCAGCTTTTCGGATATGTAAGCTGCATTTCCCTGCAGAAACAGGACACAGACACAGGAAAGAAGGACGGACAGGACGAGGCCGAGCAGAAGGATCTGCCGGGCTTCTTTTTTTCGGCCCAGGGAAACTTTCTGGGCTACTGTCCTGGATATGGCGGTTTCCAGTCCTGCGGCGGTGAGTGCAAAACAGAGTGAATAGACAGGGAAAATAAGCTGGTACAGGCCGACGCCTTCTTCACCGAAAGTATGGCTTAGAAAAATCCGATAGAAGAATCCCATAAACCGGCACAGAAATCCGGTTGCGGTAAGAATAAAGGTCCCGCGGATGATGGTTTGTTTTCTGGACAAGGGTATCTCCTAAAAAAACATATTTTTACAACATATTCCTGTTTCTGGCTTGACAGAACTGAAAACGGGTGGTATTCTACAAAAGAAGAAATACTAGTAAATTACTAGGGAATGAAATGATAGGAATTAAAACACTAGGGATTAAAATACTAGGAATTAATTCAGGGCGTTGTGGTATGCTAACTCTGAGACAAAATCGCTATTGATTACAGGCTTGCCTGTGAACAGTAACACTAGATCAGAAGTCCAGAATATTAATAAATAAGAAGGTGATGATTTGAAATTATCTACAAAAGGAAGATACGGGCTGCGCGCTTTGATAGATCTGGCACAGCACAGTGAGGCGGATCCTGTTTCTATTACGAGTATCTCGGACAGGCAGGGCATTTCCGAGAGGTACCTGGAACAACTGATGTCTATGCTGAAAAAGGCGGGGCTGGTCAAGAGTATCCGGGGCGCCGGCGGTGGTTATGTTCTGGCAAAGGATCTGGAAGAGATATCTGTAGGAGATGTTCTGCGTGCCCTGGAAGGCAGTCTGGAACCAGTGGAATGCTCGGGCCTGCATCCTGAGGAAGGATGTAAAGCGGCAGACAGCTGTGTTACCAAGTATGTATGGCAGCGTATTAATGAGAGCATTAACCAGACGGTTGATGAGATGAAGCTGGCCCAATTGGTCGAAGAAAGCAAGAAGATGGGATGTCAGGACATACACGGGCAGACCGGGTGTAAGAATTAAGGAAGGATGACGAAGAATGAATAAACTGATTTATTTGGATAATGCTGCAACAACAAAGACGGCACCGGAGGTAGTGAAGGCTATGCTCCCATATTTTACAGAGCATTACGGCAACCCATCCAGCGTATACGGATTTGCAGCGGCCAACAAGGATGTAATTACAAGACAGAGAGAAATTATAGCAGAATCCATTGGAGCCAATGGCAGCGAGATTTATTTTACAGCAGGCGGATCGGAGTCAGATAACTGGGCGCTGAAAGCAACAGCCGAGGCTTATGGGAAAAAGGGCAGACATATTATTACTACTAAGATCGAACATCACGCCATACTCCACACGGCAGATTTTCTGGAGAAAAATGGATTTGAAGTGACATATCTGAACGTGGATGAAAATGGTACTGTGAAGCTGGATGAACTGAAAGCTGCAATACGTCCTGACACAATACTGATTTCCGTAATGTTTGCGAATAATGAAATCGGAACGATTCAGCCGATAGAAGAGATTGGTGAGATTGCACATGAGCATGGAATTCTGTTCCATACAGATGCAGTGCAGGCTTTCTGCCAGGTGCCGATTGATGTGGATGTCTGTCACATTGATATGCTCAGCGCCAGCGCACATAAACTCAACGGCCCGAAGGGCATCGGCTTCTTATATATCAGAAAAGGTGTGAAGATCCGCTCCTTTATTCATGGCGGAGCACAGGAGAGAAAGCGCCGTGCCGGTACGGAAAATGTGCCGGGGATTGTCGGGTTTGGGAAGGCCGTGGAACGTGCGGCGGGTTCATTAAAGGAGCGTACAGCTGCTGAGGCAGAACTCAGGGATTATCTGATCGGAAGAATTGAAAAAGAGATTCCTTACTGCAGGCTTAACGGCCACAGAGAGAACAGGCTGCCGAATAATGTGAATTTCAGTTTCCGGTTTGTGGAAGGCGAGTCGCTTCTGATCAAACTGGATATGAACGGGATCTGCGCATCCAGCGGATCGGCCTGCACATCAGGCTCCCTGGATCCTTCCCATGTGCTGCTGGCCATCGGGCTCCCCCATGAGATTGCGCATGGCTCTCTGCGTATGACACTGAGCGAAGAAACAACCAGAGAAGAGTTGGATTACGTAGTGGAAAAGCTGAAGACGATTGTAGAGGATCTGAGAAATATGTCACCTTTATACGAGGATTTTATAAAAAATAGTAAGGCTTGAAAAAACCTTGCCAACTATTTTTTATGCATCGCATGTAAGTGACCAAAATACGGTCACTAAGTACTCATAGCTATAAAAAAACGAAACAGATAACAGGAGGAAAAATATATGTATTCAGAAAAGGTAATGGATCACTTTGAACATCCAAGAAACGTAGGAGAAATAGAAGGTGCCAGCGGCGTTGGTACAGTGGGCAATGCAAAATGCGGGGATATCATGCGTATTTATCTGGATATTGATGAGAATCAGATTATCCGTGACGTAAAGTTTAAGACATTCGGCTGCGGAGCAGCGGTTGCAACCAGCAGTATGGCAACGGAACTGGTAAAGGGAAAAAATATCCAGGAAGCAATGCAGATTACAAACAAAGCCGTAATGGAGGCTCTGGACGGACTTCCGCCGGTGAAAGTACACTGTTCTCTGCTGGCGGAGGAGGCAATCCATGCCGCTCTTTGGGATTATGCAGAAAAGCATGATATTACGATTGAGGGGCTGGAAAAGCCAAAGTCAGATATCCATGAGGGTGAGGAAGAAGAGGAAGAGGAATATTAATGAGTAAAGTAGTAGTCGGAATGTCCGGAGGTGTTGATTCTTCGGTAGCGGCGTATCTTCTGAAAGAACAGGGATATGACGTCATCGGAGTGACCATGCAGATCTGGCAGGATGAGGACCGTGCGGTTCAGGAAGAAAACGGCGGATGCTGCGGCTTAAGTGCTGTGGAGGACGCCAGAAGAGTGGCCGCGGATCTGGAAATTCCATATTATGTGATGAACTTTAAACAGGAATTTAAAGAGCATGTCATTGATTATTTTGTGGAAGAATATCGAAACGGCAGAACGCCGAATCCCTGTATTGCCTGTAACCGGTATGTGAAGTGGGAGTCTCTGCTGCACCGCAGCATGGCGATCGGGGCCGAGTATATTGCTACGGGCCACTATGCAAGGGTAGTAAAACTGGACAATGGACGATTTACTCTGAGACGTTCAGCTACGCTTGCAAAGGATCAGACATATGCGCTTTATAACCTGACCCAGGAACAGCTGGAGCATACGCTGATGCCTGTGGGGGAATACTCCAAGGATGAAGTGCGAAGGATTGCAGAAAAAATAGGCCTGATGGTTGCAAATAAGCCTGACAGCCAGGATATCTGTTTTGTGCCGGACGGTGATTATGCATCTTATATAGAAGAAACCGCGGGGATCAGGATGCCGGAGGGGAATTTTGTGAGCAGTGACGGCCGGGTGCTGGGACGCCACAAAGGGATCACGCACTATACGGTGGGACAGCGGAAGGGCCTGGGACTCGCCCTGGGATATCCTGCTTTTGTGCTGGAAATCCGTCCCGATACCAATGAAGTGGTGATCGGTACAAATGAAGAATCTATGACACACACTTTGAAAGCGGACAGGCTGAACTTTATGTCGGTGGAAGATTTGACAGAACCTTTACGTGTCTTTACAAAAATACGCTATAACCATAAAGGAGCCTGGTGTATAATTGAAAAGACGGGAACGGATGAAGTGCTCTGTACATTTGAAGAGCCGCAGCGTGCAGTAACTCCCGGACAGGCTGTTGTATTTTACGACGGTGAATATGTACTCGGTGGAGGAACCATTTTATGATAACCAGTGATTTTCATATGCATACGGATTTTTCTTCGGACAGTGAGGCGGCCCCCAGAGATATGATAGAGGGTGCTATTGCAAAGGGGATGAGGAGAATCTGTATCACTGACCATAATGACAAAGACTATCCTTATCATGAGGATGTAGGCATTACGGCATTTACATTTGATATAGACAAATATTTTCGGGAGTTGACTTCCCTCAGGGAGGAATATGCGGACAAGATCGAAGTGTGTATTGGGATTGAGATCGGACTGCAGCCTCACCTGGGAGAATATTATAAAGAATTAGTGAATAAATATCCATTTGATTTTGTGATAGGATCGGTTCATGTGGTGAACGGTGAGGACCCCTATTACAGGGAGATGTTTGAGAAACGGGCCGATGAAGAGGCATACAGAGAGACATTCCGGGTAACACTGGAAGATATAGAAGCAGTGGAGGATTTTGATGTACTGGGCCATATTGACTATGTGGTGCGTTATGGTAAGAACCAGGCACAGGAATACAGTTACCGGAAATATGCGGACTGCCTGGATGAGATCCTGAAAAAGGTCATTTCCATGGGAAAAGGTATTGAAATGAACATGGCCGGGTTCAAATACGGGCTTGGCTTCTGCCACCCCCATCCGGATGTGATCAGACGTTACAGGGAGCTGGGCGGTGAGGTCATAACAATTGGCGCTGACGGGCATCAGCCGGAGCATATTGCCTACGATTTTCAGAAGGCGGGGGACATCCTCAAGGGCTGCGGTTTTAAATACTACACAGAATTTAAGGCCAGAAAGCCGATTTTTCAACAACTTCCATAAAAATGCATTTAGCACTTGAATTTTTGTTCTTGATTTAGTACAATAAACCGTAGTTGATGAATCTTTAACAAACATTATGTTTGCTGAGGATTTCACAATATAAATGACTGTGTAACAGTTAACAACTTTTAAAACTTTAGGAGGAATTAATCATGGCAGTAAAAGTAGCGATTAATGGATTTGGACGTATTGGACGTCTCGCATTCAGACAGATGTTCGGAGCAGAAGGATATGAAGTAGTTGCAATCAACGACTTAACATCTCCAAAAATGTTGGCTCACTTATTAAAATATGACTCAACACAGGGAAAATATGCACTTGCTGACAAAGTTACAGCTGGTGAGGACTCTATCACAGTAGACGGAAAAGAAATCAAAATCTATGCAAAAGCTAACGCTGAAGAACTTCCATGGGGAGAGATCGGTGTAGACGTAGTTCTGGAGTGTACAGGCTTCTATACATCAAAAGCAAAAGCAGAAGCTCACATCAAAGCAGGCGCTAAGAAAGTAGTTATCTCCGCTCCAGCTGGAAATGACCTTCCTACAATCGTATACAATGTTAATCACGATGAACTGACAAAAGATGACAACATCATCTCAGCAGCTTCCTGTACAACAAACTGTCTGGCACCTATGGCTAAAGCACTGAACGACCTGGCTGAAATCAAAACAGGTATCATGTGCACAATCCACGCTTACACAGGTGATCAGATGACACTTGACGGACCGCAGAGAAAAGGCGATCTGAGAAGATCCCGTGCAGCTGCAGTTAATATCGTTCCTAACAGCACAGGCGCAGCAAAAGCGATCGGTCTGGTTATCCCGGCCCTGAACGGCAAGCTGATCGGAGCTGCTCAGCGTATTCCTACTCCTACAGGATCAACAACAATCCTGACAGCAGTAGTTGAAGGAAATGTAACAGTTGATCAGATCAACGAAGCTATGAAAGCTGCTTCCAACGAATCTTTCGGATACAACACAGATGAGATCGTATCCAGCGATATCGTAGGAATGAACTTTGGTTCTTTATTCGATGCTACACAGACAATGGTACTTCCTCTGGACAACGGAACAACACAGGTACAGGTTGTATCATGGTATGACAATGAGAATTCTTACACAAGCCAGATGGTAAGAACAATCAAATACTTTGGAACATTACTGTAAGTCGGCATTTCGGAAAATTTAATCGGCAGATTAATTTCTAAAAAATAGACTCACAAAGGGTCCGGTCTAATATAGGGCCGGATCCTTTTTTATGTTATAGGAAATTCCTCTGGCATTTCCTATAACATAAAAACCCTCCGGGGGATGCGCACTGCGGCGTAAGAGGCAGATGTCGCGATGCGGCCGCCGCAGGCGCGAGTTTCTCAAGCGAAACTCTATTTTCTTATTAAATAAACAGGAGGCAATAAAATGCTCAACAAAAAATCAGTAGACGATATTAATGTTAAGGGTAAAAAAGTTCTTGTAAGATGCGACTTTAATGTACCATTGATCGACGGAAAGATTACAGATGAGAACCGCCTTGTAGCTGCACTTCCTACCATCAAAAAGCTGGTTGCGGACGGCGGTAAAGTGATCCTCTGTTCACATCTCGGTAAGCCGAAGGGACAGCCTCTTCCAGAATTATCACTTGCACCGGTAGCAGTCAGATTATCCGAACTGCTCGGACAGGAAGTGAAATTTGCAGCAGATCCGGAAGTAGTAGGAGCAAATGCAAAAGCGGCAGTAGAAGCAATGAATGACGGCGATATCATTCTTCTTGAGAATACACGTTACAGAGCAGAAGAGACAAAGAACGGCGAAGCGTTCAGCAAAGACCTGGCGTCTCTGTGCGATGTATTTGTAAACGACGCATTCGGAACAGCACATAGAGCACATTGCTCAAATGTTGGTGTTACACAGTTTGTAGATACAGCAGTAGTAGGATACTTAATGCAGAAGGAGATTGATTTCCTCGGAAATGCAGTAGAGAATCCGGCAAGACCATTTGTTGCAATTCTCGGAGGAGCAAAAGTTTCCAGCAAGATTTCTGTTATCGAGAACCTGCTGGACAAGGTTGACACGCTGATCATCGGCGGCGGAATGTCCTACACATTCAGCAAGGCTCAGGGCGGAAGCGTCGGCAATTCTCTTCTGGAAGAAGATTACTGCCAGTATGCACTGGATATGATCAAAAAGGCAGAGGAAAAAGGCGTGAAGCTTCTTCTTCCACTTGACAATGTGATCGCAGACGATTTTTCCAATGACGCTCATTCAAAAGTAGTGGGACGCGGAGAGATTCCGGATGGCTGGGAAGGCCTGGATATCGGACCTGAAACAGCAAAATTATATGCCGATGCTGTGAAGAGTGCAAAGACAGTCGTATGGAACGGACCGATGGGATGCTTCGAGATGCCGAACTTTGCAGCAGGTACAGAGGCTGTGGCAAAGGCTCTTTCAGAGACCGATGCAGTTACCATTATCGGCGGCGGCGACTCAGCAGCAGCAGTAAACCAGCTGGGATACGGTGATAAGATGACACATATCTCCACAGGTGGCGGCGCTTCCCTGGAATTCCTGGAAGGAAAAGAACTTCCGGGTGTAGCGGCAGCAAACGACAAATAATCAGCTTAACATTTAATAGTATACCCAAAGGGCATTACGTCTTTCATGCTCTGCGGGCGGATCTGCAGCAAAGCTGCGGAATATAGTGAAGATAAAAGGAGACCATATCATGGCAAGAAAGAAAATTATCGCAGGAAACTGGAAAATGAACAAAACTCCAAGCGAGGCAGTAGCACTTGTTGAAGAGTTAAAACCATTAGTAGCAAACGAAGAAGTTGACGTAGTATTCTGCGTACCTGCAATCGACATCGTTCCGGTTGTAGAGGCTGCTAAGGGAAGCAATATCCAGGTTGGCGCAGAGAATATGTATTTTGAGGAGAGCGGAGCCTATACAGGAGAGATCGCTCCGGCTATGCTTGTAGATGCAGGCGTAAAATACGTTGTTCTCGGACATTCCGAGAGAAGAGAATACTTCGGTGAGACAAACGAAGATGTGAACAAGAAAGTGCTCAAAGCATTCGAGCACGGCATTACACCTATCATGTGCTGCGGTGAGACACTGGAGCAGAGAGAGCAGGGTGTGACAATGGACTTTATCCGCCAGCAGGTGAAAGTTGGTTTCCAGAACGTGACAGCAGATCAGGCAAAAGAAGCAGTCATTGCTTACGAGCCGATCTGGGCGATCGGAACAGGCAAGACAGCTACAACAGAGCAGGCTCAGGAAGTATGCGCAGGAATCCGTGCATGCATCGCTGAAGTTTATGATGAAGCTACAGCAGAGGCAGTACGCATCCAGTACGGCGGATCTGTAAATGCGGCAACGGCTCCGGAATTATTTGCACAGGCAGATATCGACGGAGGACTTGTCGGAGGAGCATCTCTGAAAGCTGATTTCGGTAAGATTGTAAACTATAAATAATACGAAATGCAGATATTTGCAGGGAAGGGAATCGTGGGGAGCGCAGGGACGGGCTCGCCACGATTTTTACTTGTGATTCTCTGTAGATTATGTATATCAAACAGGAGACAGAATATGCAGTATGAGATAATACCGATCCGGACGAAAGAGTCCGCTGAAGATACGAAATTTTATGCCTATATATTAAAAAGCTCCATGGATTTTCAGCTGGACGTGTATCGTCCGATGATCATTCTCTGCCCGGGAGGCGGCTATGAAATGACCAGTGACAGAGAGGCAGAGCCGATTGCCATGCGCCTTCTGAGTATGGGATATCATGTGGGCATATTGCGGTATTCCGTGGCACCTGCACGTTTTCCAACGGCGCTGCTGGAACTGGCGGAAGTGATGAAGCTGGTGCATGAGAACCGTGAAAAATGGCATGTAGATGCAGATAAGATCTTCGTACAGGGTTCGTCGGCAGGGGGACATCTGGCCGCAAGCCTGGGAGTATTCTGGAATCAGCCGTTTCTCTGTGAATTGGCAGGGACAACTCCGGAGATACTGAAACCATGCGGAATGATCCTGAGTTATCCGGTGATCACCTCCAGGCAGGAATATGCTCATGAGGGAAGCTTCAGAAACCTTCTGGGCAGCAGGTATGAAGAGCAGAAGGACATGGTTTCGATCGAAAAGCAGGTGACATCTGATGCACCTCCATGCTTTATATGGCATACATTTACAGATGAGACTGTGCCGGTTGAAAATGCTCTGTTACTGGTACAGGCTCTCAAAAAGGCCGGGGTATCCACGGAATTTCATATGTATCCCGTGGGAGAACATGGCCTTTCTCTGGGGGATAAGACGAGCGCAAGAGCAGACGGCAGCATGATCTGTGAGCCGGTGCAGTCCTGGATCGGCCTGCTGCAAACATGGCTGAAAGGTATGACAGATAGAAGTAACAGTTCAGACAGGTCTAACTGTTACGATTAGAATTGCAAAATCCGGCAAAACCATGTACAATAAGTTCCGGAATGCAGCATAATGAAATATAAAGGAGATTAATATGAGTAAAAAACCAACTGTATTAATGATATTGGATGGATATGGACTAAATGACAATACTGCCGGCAATGCGGTAGCGGAAGGCAAAACGCCGGTTATGGATAAATTAATGGCTGAGTGCCCCTTCGTGAAAGGAAATGCAAGCGGCCTGGCAGTAGGTCTGCCGGACGGCCAGATGGGAAATTCAGAGGTTGGACACCTCAATATGGGCGCAGGAAGAATTGTATACCAGGATCTGACCAAGATTACAAAAGCGATCCAGGACGGCGACTTTTTTCAAAACAAAGCACTTCTTGCGGCATGCGAGAATGCGAAGAAGAATGATTCTGCCCTGCATATGTTCGGCCTAGTATCTGACGGAGGCGTACACAGCCACAATGAGCATATTTACGGCCTTCTGGAACTTGCTAAAAAGCAGGGGATCAAGAAAGTATATGTACACTGCTTCCTGGACGGACGTGACACACCGCCTGCATCCGGCAAGGACTATGTAGAACAGCTGGAAGCAAAGATGAAAGAGATTGGCGTAGGCGAGGTTGCAAGCGTGATGGGACGCTACTATGCAATGGACAGAGACAACCGCTGGGACAGAGTGGAAAAAGCATACAAGGCTCTTGTAAAAGGCGAGGGAGAGACCGCGGTATCAGGCCCAGCAGGTATCCAGGCTTCCTACGATGCAGATAAGACAGATGAATTCGTACTGCCTGCAGTTGTAATGAAGGACGGTGCTCCGGTTGCAACGATCAAAGACAATGACTCTGTGATCTTCTTCAACTTCCGTCCTGACCGTGCAAGAGAAATTACGAGAACGTTCTGTGACGACGACTTTGAAGGATTTGACAGAGGCGCGCGCGTTAAAACTGTTTTTGTATGCTTTACAGACTATGATGTAACAATTGGGAATAAACTGGTAGCCTTTGCGAAAGATGAGATTACCAATACATTCGGGGAATTCCTTGCAAAGAACCATAAGACACAGGCACGTATCGCTGAGACAGAGAAGTATGCGCATGTAACGTTCTTCTTTAACGGCGGAGTAGAAGAGCCGAATGAGGGAGAAGACAGAATCCTTGTAAAATCCCCGAAGGTTGCAACATACGATCTGAAGCCGGAGATGAGCGCTTACGAAGTGTGCGGTAAACTGGTAGATGCCATCAAATCCGACAAATACGATGTAATTATCATCAACTTTGCAAATCCTGATATGGTGGGACACACAGGAGTCGAGGATGCTGCTGTTAAAGCCATTGAGGCAGTGGATGAGTGTGTAGGTAAAGCTGTGGATGCACTTAAGGAAGTAAACGGACAGATGTTTATCTGTGCAGATCATGGTAATGCGGAGCAGCTGATTGACCAGGAGACAGGTGAGCCGTTTACTGCTCATACGACCAATCCGGTACCGTTTATTTTAGTCAATGCAGATCCGGCATACAGCCTGAGAGAGGGCGGATGCCTGGCAGATATCGCACCAACCCTGATCGAAATGATGGGGATGGAACAGCCAAAAGAAATGACTGGGAGATCTTTACTTTTGAAGTAGGGGGGACGCCTGCCGTGGAACGGTACGGGGATGCCCGGGTTGGGATGGCAGCAGGCCTTCTGAAGGGCATACATGTCATTTCATAATGCGGACACGAACCTAAGACATTCTAGGAGGCAGACAGCCGGGAAAATGGGGCACGGCTGACACATCATGGGAAAATTGATATTTTCCCACGCTGGGTCAGCCAATTCTGTGATTCGGAATCACAGAATTTCCCCATTTTCCCGGCTGTCTGCCTCCAAGAATGTCTAAGGTACGCTTTATCATTTTGAAATGACATGTACGCCCTTCAGAAGGCCTGCCGCCATTCCAACCCGGGCATCCCCGTACCGTTCCACGGCAGGCTGGTTCAACCGGTAGGAAAAGAAAGAACTGTTCTCCGATTGTGTGGTGCTGGTTATAACTCCAGGGTTATTAGATTTTGATGACGGAAAGCGGCATATTTTTCGGCTTGTTCTTGGAGATTTTCGCAGCAGGGAGCGTTAGACCACAGGGTTGTATTTATTTCCATGCCACCTTTCTTTTTCCTGCTTGTCCATATTCCGATGATCTCGCCGCGGTATACGATGGCTCCCGGGTTTGATACAAATTTCCATATTTGCTTATGCAGGGATTTGTCCGGCTGCAGGACAGCCCGGTCGCGCTGGTCGAGAAAGGGGCTTGGGCGCCCAGCAGGAGCAGATCTCTTTGAGGCGGCGGGGGATTCAGAAGCTGTTTTTTGTCGGCCGTCAGGATAAATGCTTTTTTTCCGGATACTGTGACAGGCTCTATTTCTTCTGCCACAGAATTCCAGAGACGTTTTCCCTGTTTTCTGGAGCAGCCCAGCCAGTTTACGAATGAATCTAACGTTGCAGGGCCGTAACAGTGCAGATATTTTCTGGTTAATTTTTTTACTGCATCGCCATCGAACTGAACAGAATGTCCGGTCCAGTTTTTGTAAGAAGTAAAGGAAGGGCTGATTCCGCGGCGTTCTCCGAATACGACCAGCCCGTGAAGGGAGCAGGGACGCAGTAAAAAGGACACGACAGCCCCGCCGACGGTCTGTTTGTCCGGACTTCCATACATGGAGGGCTGTTTCCACAATTCCCGTTTACCGGCCGGAAGAAGCGGCAGCATCCATTCAGCCAGAGTCTGATCCAGAGAAGCTTTACTCACAATCATCTCGTCATTCAGCCCCGGTACTACCTGAAGCAGCAGTTCCAAGAGCTCCTCAAAAGACATCGACAGAAAATCAAGAGCCAGCCCAATCCCCTGAGTATAAATCCAGGTCTCCCCTTCCTCAGGAAGCAAAGAGGAAAGAAAAACATCACTCTCCACAGCCGGAAAAACAAAAGGAGCCCCCCGAAAGCTCCACGCCTGTAAAAGAGTCCGGTCCCTATAAAGCAAATCTTCCAGATCCTCAATGCTGCAGTTAGAAATACGGTTAAAAAGCCCCGTTTCCCAGCTCCCCGGCGGAGAATTCTGCAGCCCGCAGGCCCCGGCCAGATCAACCACATTCCCCAACCCATAAAAACGATCCAAATGATGCCCCCTCAGCCTGAAAAACCGAATCTGTTCCACATTCACCTCAGTCATATAAAAATAATCCTTTCTTTAAAATTAAATTAAGTTTTCATACATTACGTTTTCGCCTGCACTATTTATAAAAAACAAAGTCTGTTCAATTCACAACAAAGATCTGGTTCCATGCCATATCAGTAAATCCTTAATTTGCAAAAACTGTATATATTCATCCCATTATACCATATTTCCAGTTCCATATTCCAAATCACAACAAAACAATAAAATCGACACCAGCCGCAATAATACCACAATTTCCCAACCACCATACGCAGCTCCGGTAACCTTTCACCAACAAGCTTTTCCTCCCGCCTGGATGAACCCAGCCTTGCGTAAGCGGGAAGCAGGAGGGGGAGATTTCCTCTGGTGTGCCGGGCTGCATAGAGTGCGCGTTAGAATTGCTTACAGCGAAAAAGGCGCCTCTTATGGATGCGGATTGATTTACAAAATCAATCCGCAAGCCCGTCTGAGCTTAGAAAGCATCAGGCTTTCTAAGTGAATACGGGCGGTTCCATAAGAGGCGCCTTTTTCGCTGTTAGCAATTCTTAGCAAACGGGCAGCAGCCCGGCACACCAGAGGAAATCTCCCCCTCCTGCTTCCCGCTTACGCAAGGCGCCCTTTTCCCAATGAGCAAAAACTTGTTTTATTCCCCCTTATTTTGGTGTATAATGTGGAGGTATCTATTGATGCAATTATGAAAAAGGATTGATGTGCTAATGTATGATAAATTGACGAAAAGCGATATTGAGAAGATCCGGGAGGAGATTGAGCACCGGAAGCTGGTCGTGCGCCGTGAGGCTATAGAGGCGGTAAAAGAAGCCCGGGCCCATGGAGATTTGAGTGAGAATTTTGAGTATCACGCGGCGAAGAAGGACAAGAATAAGAATGAGAGCCGCATCCGTTATCTGGAGAGGATGCTGAAGACTGCGGTAATTGTGGATGACACATCGCAGGAGGATGAAGTAGGCATTAATAATACGGTGGAGTTATATTTTGAAGAGGACGATGAGGTCGAAACTTACCGGCTTGTTACGTCAGTGAGGGGCAGTTCCATTAACGGTCTGATCAGTATTGAATCACCGATTGGGAAAGCCATACTGGGCCGTAAGGTGAATGACAGAGTTTTTGTAAAGGTAAATGAGGACTTCGGATATTATGTGGTGATACGTAATATCATCAACACACAGAATGATGAAGAGGATAAGATCAGAAGTTTCTAAAAAAACGGATGGGGAGATGCAGTGTGCCTGCATTTTACCAGGAGAACGGGAGGTGGAATTATGGAGATTAAAACGGTTTTGTTTGACCTGGATGGTACATTGACTGATTCCGGGCCGGGCATTATTGCGGGGGTACAGTACGCACTGAAGAAATATGGGATGGAAGTGGATGACATATCCAGTCTGCGCTGTTTTATCGGGCCGCCTCTGAAAGAACAGTTTATGAAATTCTGCGGATTTTCTGAGGAGGAAGGTGCACGTGCGGTGGAGCACTACCGGGAATACTACCGGGACAGAGGCATTTTTGAAAATGAAGTTTATGAAGGCGTACCGGAACTTTTACGGGAATTAAAGGATGCCGGGCTGACAGTCATAATGGCAACCTCGAAGCCGGAAACTTTTGCAGTAACGATTGCGGAACATTTTGAGATCAGCCGGTATTTTGATTTCATCGGCGGCAGCCTTATGGACGGGAGACGGACGAAGAAGTCGGAGGTCATTGAGTATGTTCTGGAGGGAGCAGGTGTAACGGATCGCAGCACTGTTCTGATGATCGGAGACCGGGATTATGATATACTGGGCGCAAAGGAAGCCAGAGTCCATTCTATGGGAGTTTTGTACGGCTATGGTCCGCGGGAAGAACTGGAAGCCGCAGGCGCGGACTTTCTTGTGGAGAGGCCGGAGGATGCACTGGCGTACATTTTATAATCTAGTTTACCTGCCCGGTGCGGCGCAAGAGGCAGATGCAGCGTACGGTCATTGTTGAGCCTGGGGGTGCAGTTGAACTATATTTGGGTATATAATATAGAAAAATTTGAAATATCAGGATAGATTTAACAGAAATTTAGCGTTCCATAAAGCATAAAATTTACGGAGATTCCTTACAATAGAGACAACAGAGAAAAACATTGTTTAAGATTGTGAGGGATAAGTATGTACAAAGGATTATGGAGTCTGATTAACAGGATGGCGGATGAAGAGTCTGCGGCTGGACTGTATCTTGCTGCGAATATCATCTGCTGGACTGCCGCAACAATTGTGCTTGGCCTGGCAGCAGCAGTCCTGCTGCATAAAAGCATAGCCCTGGTACTGGTTAATATCGTATGTGCAGGAGCTTATGCCGGGATTATATTTGGACTGATCGGAGGAATTTTGTTCCTGCAGAGAAAAGACGGTAATGGAAGCAGACAGTAATCTTAATATGAAATACAAATAAAAACACCATCATCATGAGCGCAGAAATGCGAAAGATTCATGATAATGGTGTTTTTTCGTAACAGTTCAGACTTGTCTGAACTGTTACGTTTTTTCTGTATGAGAGGATCCTCCTGTCGGCGGATATCCGGCTTTTAGATTCCGCTCATTGCAGCCGCGCCAACAGGCTTTGGCTGTTCTTCAGCGGGTGTTTCCGGATTTTCTTCGGTTTCGGCCTCCATGTTTTTGTTGGCCGTTGAGAGCATGAGCTTGATCCGGTTGAGCTGGTTAACTTCACTGGCGCCCGGGTCAAAATCGATTGCTACCACATTGGACTGCGGGTAAAGTCGGCGCAGCTCCTTGATGACTCCTTTTCCCACGACGTGGTTCGGGAGGCAGGCAAAGGGCTGTGTACATACGATGTTCCCTGCACCGCTGTGGATCAGCTCCAGCATTTCTCCGGTCAGGAACCAGCCTTCACCGGTCTGGTTGCCGATGGAAACAATGTCGGATGCCATTCTGGCCAGATCCTCGATATGCGCCGGGGGATTAAAATGTCTGCTGTCCCTGAACGCATTGGTTGCCGGTGAACGGAACCATTCCAGTGCCTTAATTCCCAGATTACCGACCGTAGCCTTGGACTTCTTGAAGCCCAGGTGTGAAACCTTGAAATTCTGATTGTAGAAGCAGTAGAGAAGGAAGTCCAGCAGATCTGGCACAACAGCCTCCGCGCCTTCGCTCTCCAGAAGGTCTACCAGATGATTATTGGCCGCAGGCAGGAACTTTACAAGGATTTCCCCTACAACGCCTACGCGTGGCTTCTTGATATCCAGTGTCTCAATTGTATCAAAATCATGAATAATATCCCGGCAGAGTTTTTTAAATCTGCGTCTGGAAGGATATCCGCTGGAAACAAATTCTTTACATACCTTCAGCCATTTCTGATGAATGGCATTGGTGGTGCCAGGTACCTTTTCATAAGGGCGCATACGGTATACACACTTCATGAAAATATCCCCCAGAGTGGCCGCATATACACCGCGCAGAGCCAGAGCCGGGGTAATCTTGAAACCGGGGTTGCCCTCCAGGCCGCTCAGATTGATGGAGATAACCGGGATATGTGCGTATCCCGCTTTCTTCAGTGCCCGCCGGATAAAGCCGATGTAGTTGGATGCACGGCATCCTCCGCCGGTCTGGCTGATGATGACTGCCAGATGTTCTGTATCATATTTACCCGATAAAATGGCCTCCATAATCTGCCCGACTACCATAAGAGATGGGTAGCAGGCGTCATTATTTACATATTTCAGCCCCACATCCACTGCCTGCTTATTGTCATTGGGCAGTACCTCCACTTTGTAGCCGGAAGCCTGGAATGCAGGCTCGAGCAGCGCGAAATGCATCGGAGACATCTGTGGGCAGAGAATGGTATGGGTCTTGCGCATTTCCTTTGTAAAAGGCACCTTTTCAATGGCCGCCGGCTGGATCTCACGCTTTGTTTTGCGCTGTTCTCTGACACGGATCGCCGCAAGCAGTGAGCGTACACGGATTCTGGCCGCTCCGAGGTTGTTGACCTCGTCAATCTTCAGAGAGGTATATATTTTATCGGAACGGGTCAGTATCTCGGCAACCTGATCGGTCGTTACGGCATCCAGGCCGCATCCGAACGAGTTCAGCTGGATCAGGTCCAGATTATCCTTTGTCTTTACATAATTGGCTGCGGCATAGAGCCTCGAATGGTACATCCACTGGTCCATGACATTGAGCGGTCTTTCCACCTGATGAAGATGGGAAACGGAGTCCTCTGTCAAAACGGCGATATTGTAGGAATTGATCAGCTCCGGCAGTCCGTGATTGACCTCCGGGTCAATATGATAGGGACGGCCCGCCAGCACAATCCCACGGTTTCCGGTCTCATCCAGGAAACGGATGGTTTCTTCCCCTTTGCGTTTCAAATCCTCGCGGCATGCTGCAAGCTCCGTCCAGGCTTCGTGAACTGCGCTCCGGATTTCATTTTCCGGGATGGAAAATTTACCGGAAAGCTCTTCTGCCAGACGGCTATGTAACGTCTCTTCACTTTGGAAGGAGAGGAACGGGTGCATAAAATCTACTTCTCCATGGATAATCGCATCCATATTATTCTTGATGTTTTCCGGATAAGAGGTGACGATCGGGCAGTTATAGTGGTTGTTTGCATCTTCAAATTCATTCCGCTCATATGGAACAGAAGGGTAGAAGATATGCTGCACACCCTGTTCAATCAGCCACTGGATATGGCCGTGGGCCAGCTTCGCAGGATAGCATTCGGATTCACTTGGAATGGATTCAATCCCGAGTTCATAAATCTTTCTCGTTGAGGCAGGGGACAGGACAACCCGGAATCCCAGTTTTGTAAAAAAGGTAAACCAGAACGGGTAATTCTCATACATATTGAGTACCCGCGGAATGCCTACGGTACCGCGTTTTGCGTCTGTTTCGTCAAGAGGAGTGTAGCCGAAATAGCGCTCACTCTTATAGTCGAACAGGTTCGGCAGTTTATTAGCGGATTTTTCCTTGCCAAGCCCCTTTTCACAGCGGTTTCCAGTGATAAATCTGCGGTTTCCGCTGAAATGATTGATGGTCAGACGGCAGCTGTTTGTACAGCCTTTGCACTTTGTCATAGTAGTTTTATATTCCAGAGCTTCGATCTCATCGATCGGAAGCATAGTGGTACCTTCACATTCCACATAGCGTTCCCTTGCAATCAGGGCTGCACCGAATGCACCCATGATACCTGCAATATCCGGACGGATTGCCTCACAGTCCGCGATCTTTTCAAAGCTCCGCAGAACTGCGTTGTTGTAGAAGGTTCCCCCCTGGACGACAATGTGGTTCCCGAGCTCAGAAGCATCAGAAACCTTAATTACCTTGAACAGGGCATTTTTGATGACGGAATAGGCCAGGCCGGCGGAAATGTCGGCTACCTCTGCGCCCTCCTTCTGCGCCTGCTTTACCTTGGAATTCATAAAAACAGTACAGCGTGTGCCCAGATCAATCGGATTTTTGGCATATAAAGCCTCCTGTGCAAAATCTTCGACCGAATAATTCAGAGACTTTGCAAAGGTTTCGATAAAGGAGCCGCAGCCGGAGGAGCAGGCCTCGTTGAGCTGCACGCTGTCCACGGTCTGGTTCTTGATCTTGATACACTTCATGTCCTGTCCGCCGATGTCCAGAATACAGTCTACATCGGGCTCGAAGAAAGAGGCTGCATAATAGTGGGAAACGGTCTCTACCTCTCCTTCGTCCAGCAGAAGCGCGGCCTTGATCAGCGCCTCTCCGTAGCCTGTGGAACAGGAGTGTACGATGTCCACGCCTTCCGGCAGCTGGCTGTATATATCCTTGATTGCCCGGATTGTGGTGCCGAGCGGATCCCCCTCGTTGTTGTTGTAAAATGAATAGAGAAGAGTTCCGTCCTCACCGACCAGAGCAGCTTTGGTAGTTGTGGATCCCGCATCAATTCCAAGAAATGCTTTTCCCTGGTAGGAGGCAAGATCTTTGACGGGTACCTCGTGTTTTGCATGGCGCTCAATAAAAGAGTCATATTCTGCAGTGGTGGCAAATAGTGGTTCCATCCGGTCCACTTCAAATTCCATTTTGATCTTTCCGGCAAGACGCTCCTGGAGTTCTCGAAGAGCCACATTGATATCCTTTTTGGAATTCAGTGCAGAGCCTATGGCCGCGAACAGGTGGGAGTGCCCCGGAGCAATCGTGTGCTCATCATCCAGCTTCAGCGTGCGTACAAAAGCGGTGCGCAGCTCGGAGAGGAAATGGAGCGGGCCGCCCAGAAATGCTACATGTCCGCGGATTGGTTTTCCGCAGGCAAGTCCGCTGATGGTCTGGTTTACAACTGCCTGGAAAATGGAGGCCGCCAGGTCTTCCTTTGCCGCGCCCTCGTTGATCAGCGGCTGTATATCTGATTTGGCAAACACACCGCAGCGGGCTGCGATGGAGTACAGTGCCTTATAATTTTTTGCATAATCATTCAGCCCTGCAGCATCGGTCTGCAGAAGGGATGCCATCTGGTCGATAAAGGAGCCTGTTCCACCGGCGCAGACACCATTCATACGCTGCTCCACACTGCCGCCCTCAAAATAAATGATCTTTGCATCCTCACCGCCCAGCTCGATGGCAACATCCGTCTGCGGAGCATAATCCTGCAGTGCGGTAGAGACCGCGATTACCTCCTGGACAAAAGGAACCTCCAGGTGTTTGGCCAGGGTCAGGCCCCCGGAACCTGTGATAACCGGTGAGACACGGATCGGTCCCAGCTTGTAGATAGCTCTTCCGAGCAGGTCAGACAGCGTTTCCTGGATATTTGCGTAATGCCGTTCATAATCCGAAAACAGCACTTCATTATCACTGCCCAGAATTGCTATCTTTACTGTAGTGGAACCGATATCAATTCCTAAAGTATGTAATTGGTTTATAGTCATAGTATTATCCTCATCCTTTGAAACATTATATGTCAGTTACTTCTTATTAAATGCAGTTTGTGTTTTTACAACAATTTACATTATACGACATGATCGATAAAAAGACAATTGTTATTATTATGCGGGATACTGGAATATTCGGACAAAGTTTATAAAATTTAACAAATTCCTAACAGGAAAAAAGCTAACATATGTTTGACAAACCCTCGGTGGGACTGTACAATTACTTCATGTAGCTTATCTGTTCAGAATCATGGACATATACGCCGCAAGCCCGTTAAAACCGCGTTTTGCGCTGGGGCTTACTTTGGTGGACTGTTCACCGTGTCCGCACGGGCTGTGCAGTAAATGCACGGATCTGTACTGAACAGTTATCCTGTAACAAGAAATAAAATATAAGGAGTAGATGATCATTGAATTGGTTAAATAAGTTAGAAAGAAAGTTCGGCCGTTTTGCGATACACAACCTGACGATGTACCTGATCGGCGGTTATGTAATCGGGTATGGTATCAAGATGTTTGTGCCAGATCTGCAGTACATGCTGACCCTGGAGCCGGGGATGATCCTGCAGGGGCAGGTCTGGAGACTGGTGTCATGGGTTCTGATTGCACCCAGCGGCAGTATATTTACACTTGTTATTATGGCGATGCTCTATTATTCGCTTGGAACTGCTCTGGAACGCGCATGGGGGGCGTTCCGGTATAATGTATATATTTTTTCGGGAATTCTGTTTACTGTGATCGGGGCATTTGTGCTTTATCTGATCACAGGCGGTATGGTTGGCCTGGGAGGGGCTTTCAGCACATATTATATCAATATGTCTATTTTCCTGGCATTCGCTGTGAGCTATCCGAATATGGAACTGCTCCTGTATTTTATTCTTCCGATTAAAATGAAGTGGATGGCATACGTTTATGGAGCCATTATCCTGTATTCCCTGGTGAGGGGGAATATTGCGACGAGAATCGTGATCATAGCATCCCTTCTGAACTTTGTGGTGTTCTTCTTATCCAGCAGAAATATGAAGCCGTATACTCCAAAAGAAAAGAAGCGAAAAGCGGACTTTAAGAAGCAGTCCCACCCTCACATGACATATCCGAACGGGGCACGCCACAGATGTGCAGTGTGCGGGCGTACAGAGCTGGATGATCCGACACTGGAATTCAGATTCTGTTCAAAATGTAAGGGGAATTACGAGTACTGCCAGGATCATTTGTTTACCCACCAGCATGTTCAGTAAGGCTGTGCAGGGCTGGTTTGAAGTTATATAACAAGAAGGAGACATGAAATGAAGAAGACAAAAGTAGTATGTACAATGGGGCCTAATACCAATGACAGAGAGCTGATGAGAACACTGATCAAAAACGGTATGGATGTTGCACGTTTTAATTTTTCACACGGCGACCATGCTGAGCATAAGAGCAGAATGGATATGTTAAAGCAGCTTCGCGAGGAGGAGCGCTCAAACACCGCAATCCTTTTGGATACCAAGGGTCCCGAGATACGTACGGGAGTGCTGAAAGACGGAAAAAAGGTGCAGCTTGAAACCGGCAGTACGTTTACTTTGACGATTGATGAGATAGAGGGTGACAGCAAGAAGGTATCCATCACATACACCGGTCTTGTGGAAGATGTGGACAAGGGCAAGACGATCCTGATCGATGACGGCCTGATTGGTCTGGAGGTTGTCAGCAAGACAGAGCGTGATATTATCTGTAATGTAATCAACGGCGGGGAACTCGGTGAGCGTAAAGGCGTGAATGTACCGAACGTACCTGTACGGCTTCCTGCAATCACAGACAAAGATAAGGATGATATCAGGTTCGGAGTAGAGGAAGATGTAGATTTTATTGCCGCTTCATTTGTGAGAAATGCTGAGTGTGTGCTGGAGATCAAGGCATATCTGAAGGAATTGAACGCTCCTTACATTCCGATTATTGCAAAGATCGAGAATGCAGAGGGGATTCAGAATATAGATGAGATTATACGTGCGGCGGATGGGATTATGGTAGCCAGAGGGGATCTTGGCGTGGAGATTCCGGCCGAGGAGGTTCCGTATCTGCAGAAGATGATGATCCAGAAGTGCAACAATAACTTTAAGACAGTTATTACCGCAACGCAGATGCTGGATTCTATGATCCGTAACCCACGTCCTACAAGAGCTGAGGTTACGGATGTGGCAAATGCAGTCTATGACGGTACTGATGCTGTGATGCTCTCAGGAGAGACTGCACAGGGCAAATACCCGGTTGAGGCACTGCAGATGATGGTGCATATCATCGAGAATACAGAGCAGCACCTGGAGTATGAGACCATGCTGGAAAAAGCAGGGGATCATCTGCGGACAGGCGTATCAAGTGCAATCGGTTATTCCTCCGTGCTGGCGGCAGCGAATCTGAATGCAAAATGTATTATTACACCTTCCGTATCAGGGGCAACGGCTAGAGTGGTATCCAATTTGAAGCCAAAACAGGAGATACTGGGTGTGACTCCGAATGAGAGGACTCTGCGCAGAATGTCTATCTATTGGGGAGTCAGACCACTGAAGTCCTTGGAATTTGATACCACGGAGGATATCTGCAGCGGGGCTATAGAGCTGGCGCTTGTGAAGCAGTATATTGAGGTGGGAGATGTGGTTGTACTTACGGCGGGGATACCTTCTCCTAGTGTGAAGAAAGAAAAAAGCGGGGTAAGTAATATGATGAGGATTGCTACGATCGAGTAGAGGATTTTGGGGGCGGATGGGGGCGGGGGAAGTACGCCTGCCGCAAGCGGGACAGTCGGGACTGCCGGGGAAGTCTTCGGTGGTTTTGGAGGCATCATAGTGCGCGTTACGAGCCCTTACAGGAAAAAAGGAGAATTTT
>LDAQ01000131.1 GCA_001028025.1 Faecalicatena fissicatena
TTCCATGTATTCTGTGCCCTTATCATAGGCCGTAGTATTAAATTCCCTTCCTGTAGAGTACAAAAGAGTACACAGCTGGTATCCCTGCAAGTAATACGATGAGCACGATCAGAAGCCAGCTGTACTGCAGAAAGGCATTTCCTATAAATGCGATTCCTCCGATAATCCACAGTTTTCCTGCCAGCCGGCTGGTACGATTCCAGTTTTCTGTGCTGTTCAGTGTCCATGGCAGCTTGATTCCCACCGTATAACTCTGTTTGCTTTTGGGAATGTAATTGCCCACTACCAAAAATATAATTCCTACGATAATATTTGTAATCAAACCGATATTTACTTTTATCCCCACTGCCGCCGAGTATGTCATCATGCATCCCAGCCATGAGACAACAGGGATCACCCAGAAGATTAATGTCATCATCTTCTGACTGATATTTTGTTTCTTGGGATCGTTCAACGTTATACATATACTGAAGATATGTATAAGAGTAAGGAAAAACGGCATCCCAAATACGGCGAAAACCTTGCTGCTCCATCCATTGGCCTCATTACCGCTGCCCCAGTGGGTTGCGACTGTATCGGGCATTTTATTCCAAAGCAGGATACCCACAAGCATTGGCAGCGCTGTTATAATACTGGTGATGATAATTTTTTTTAAATATTTTTTCATATTATTTATCTCCTTTCAAGTCTGACAGCCACAGCATAATTTCTTCCACCACTGACGTATTCAATTCATAATAAATGTAGTTCTTTACTTTCGTCTCCCATACCAGGTCTGCCTTTTTAAGTATGCTGAGATGATAAGAAATCGTCGCCCCCGTCATATCAAAATGACCTCCAATCTCTCCTGCCGACATACTGCCATCCTTCAGCAGTACCAGAATCTCTCTCCGTACCGGATCCGACAGCGCCTTGAACGTTTCTGCGAAACTCATCTGCATCCTCCATTTCTTTAAGTGAAATCTATTTAGATTTTTATCTAGTTACTTTATATCACTAATCAATAAAAAAAGCAACAGGTATTTAGATCTTTTTCTAAATACCTGCTGCCTGTCAGACTTTGATTCTCACCGCCACCGATTTCCTTTATCCGGTATATTTATCTCAGGAAGTCCTGACTTTGTATAGGAATCTGACAACTGAGGGCTGACCATCGCTCTCGATGTCTTTCTGCTCGCCAAGGCTTTCTCGGCTGTCTCAAACAGTCTTTCCTCCGGCAGTTTCAATGCCCCACAGGAACCAATCATCTGCACAATGTATGTTTTTCCCTGCTTGCTTACCACCTTTACCTGAACGGCCTGAGAGTTATCTTCTAATATAAAACAGGTATCACCGCGCTTGAATGTCATATCTTCCACCTCCTCTGGCAGGATCCAGTTACTCACGGTACTTCCCGGAGGGTAATCTGGTTCCGTAAATTTATTTTGCATAGCTGCAATTTTAACAATCTGTTCTCCAACATCCTGTAAAATAGCTTATTATGTCAGTTATATTCACTACTTACTATAAAGTTTTTTCCTCCCGCTGTCAACGTTGTTATCAAAACATGGCCTAAGTACTGCAGCAATAATTGAGGTATATGGAAAAATGCAGTATAATAGTATCTGACTTTAAAAGAAAGCGGGGAAATGGATTATGAACCATATACTGATTATCGAAGACGATTTAGAGATTCATAAACTTCTGGCTGGTTTTCTGTCTGAAAACGGATACCGGACCACAAGCCTTTATGACGGGACAAAGAATACATTGATACGGTCTGGGGGATCGGTTATCGCTTACATAGAGCCGGAGGCTGATGCCTTTGGCTTTAATTTTTCTTTACAAATTTCTTTTTCTATTTAAGAAATTCTTTATGTTTCCGCTTTAGACTTAAATTATAAAGGAGGTTGACAGAATGAATTCTACTATTTTAGAAGCGCAGGCGCTTACCAAAACATATCGGCAGACAACTGCCCTGGACCATATTAATCTGAAACTTGAAAGAGAAAAAATCTATGGATTCATCGGGCAGAACGGAGCAGGAAAAACAACATTCCTCAGGCTTATAACCGGCCTGGCATTTCCAAGCGGCGGATCCCTGACCCTGTGGGGACAGTCCGGGGATGCACAATTACAGGTGCAGAGAAAACGGATCGGATGCATGATCGAAACACCTGCGCTTTTGAACATGCCCGAACTGCTGATTCTGGACGAACCAATCAACGGGCTTGATCCAGCCGGAATTGTGGAGATCAGAAATCTATTAAAATCCCTGAACAAAGAATATGGAATGACAATACTGGTATCCAGCCATATTTTGGAAGAGTTATATCAGACCGCTTCTGAATTTATACTGATAGATAAGGGAAAGATCATTGAAGAATTATCAGGCCGCGAACTGGATGAGCGGTGCAGACGCCATATAGCAATCCGCACAGAGCATCCCGAAAAAACGCAACATCAGTTCAATCTTTCCTGTCTCCATATTGTTTCATCACCCTGAACACAGATTCCGGAACATACTTTGAAACGTCCTGGCCATACCCATTCAGCTCTTTCACCATGGAGGAAGACAACGCAACATTATCAGCCCTGAAATACACATACTCAATATCCGGGTTGATCAGCTTATTTACTTCTGCGATATTCTCTTCATAGAAATAATCCATGTTGTTCCTGAGCCCCCGCACCATATAATCAATACTATTATCCTGCGTATATTGTCCAATCAATCCATTATAAATAATGACTTTGCAGTTATCCAGCCCGCACTCCACTAATGTTTCTTCTACTGCCTGCCTCATTTCATTAATATCATATGTACGTTTTTTATTGGTATTGATACCGATCACAACGTTCACCTCATTGAATATTTTAGCGGCCTTCTTTACAATATCTAAATGGCCATTGGTAAATGGATCAAACGTCCCCGGATATATTGCTGTATTATACATTCACATCACTCTTTTCCAATTTATGTTATATTCTATTTTATCATAAAATCTGAACAGAAAGCACTGCTTTTTACTTTACTGTCACCCCAAGTCCTTCAAATACATTCCGATAATGTTCCATAGACTCCCTCGGTGCCATAATAGTAATTCCATTTCCTCCATTATCACCAAACACATTGGTACCTGCTTCGACAACTCCGCACTTCACCATATCTATTTTCTTTAACCCAGTATTTAAAAACGAATAATCTTCCAGTCTTGTAACATTGACAGGAAGTGAATATGTCCCTGTTCTCCCACGTGGAAATGCAACAAGTGTTGTCATGCTGCTGTCAAACAGAATCCCATCCTGCATTGTATAATATTCATTGGGCTCCGTAAGTTCAATCCAGCCCAGATCTGCCATCTCCCCCAGAACACCGGCTTCGATATTCACAATATTCGGCGGGATAAACAGTTCATAGATCTCATCACTGACTCCCTGAAAAGTTCCTCTTGCAATCCCGGTGCAGCCTATAGATGGAAGGACAAGACGGCCATCCTCAACTAATCCTGCAGTGGGATCGAAACTGCAGATCATACCATCCGCATTTACCGTAAACCCTGCCGGCTGTTCAGTCATCGGTTTTGATTTATCGACTCCGTCACCTGGATCCTCATTGATTCCCGATACATCCGGATTATCCGGTATGACTACATTCGGTGGTACTGCCGGGTTATCATCAATAGGCGGGTTATCGGGAACAATAGGCGTATCCGGCACTGCTGGTGTGTCCGGTACTGCTGGCTTCTCAGATATAATTGGCTTGTCCTGTACGATCGGTGTATCCGGAACCGAAGGTTTATCATTAGCTGCCGGAATATCCGGAATCACCGGCGGGGTGAAGTTTCCCGTAGGCTTATCCGGGTTATGAATCACTATATTACCGATGTCCAGAATATCATGCTCAGACAATTCTGCCGCAGCCGGCATCTCAATGTTTTTTAAAAGTACATCAGATAGGAAATCTGTTTTCTCCGTATCTGGTGACGCTGCCACAGATCCTATTCTTCTATTTGTGTCCACCCTTTTATAAACATCTGTTTTCACCGGCTCTCTGTTTATCATAGTTTTAAAAATATCTAAAACACCGGATTCGTCCAGGTTCTCTCCAAACGTAAGTAATTTCTTTCCTGTATATTTATCATAAATAATGTTATGCATAGTGTCAGACCTTGTAAATACCAAAGCCGGAAGTTCACAGACCAGCCCTGCTGTCAATATGACCGCAAGCATCACTGCAAGAATACGCAGGCATTTTTTTCTCACTGCACTGCTTCTCAAGATTTTAATACAATTCTCCATGTTAAGTACCTGTACCTTTCTTTTCACACCACAAATAATACTCTTATCAGGATTTAATGAACTAAAAATGGATACTAAAGTAATTACCCAATTATCTTAGATAATTATTATAGTACCCATAAAGCCTTGGTTGCACTTTCTGCAAAAGAGATTGCGAAAGCCTCTTTATACAGTATTTTTTCAGTGCGGATAGTGGGACTTGAACCCACACGAGGTCACCCCCGCAAGATTTTGAGTCTTGTGCGTCTGCCGATTCCGCCATATCCGCGCACCGGTCTGAAAAGCCTGTCTGCTTTTCAAACTGACCTTTATATTATCATAATCCCAGCTATTTTGCAATAGTTTTCATTTATTTCTCAAGCAGTTTTTTTCCAATATCAAAGCAGTCAAAAGTTGCAAAATAATCTGCCGGAGTCTCCGCACGGCGAATCAGCTGAGCACTGCCGTCTTCCTTCAGGAGGACTTCCGCTGATTTTAACTTTCCATTGTAGTTATACCCCATGGAAAATCCGTGTGCCCCTGTATCATGTATCACCAGATAGTCTCCCATTTCCACCTCTGGAAGCATTCTGTCAATGGCAAACTTATCATTATTCTCGCAGAGTGATCCTGACACATCGTACTTGTGGTCGCACGGCCAGTCTTCTTTCCCCATGACCGTAATGTGGTGATAAGCGCCGTACATTGCGGGACGCATAAGATTAACTGCACATGCATCCACACCGATGTACTCTTTGTGGGTGTGTTTTTCGTGGATTGCCTTTGTCACAAGACATCCGTAAGGTCCCATCATGTAGCGGCCCAGTTCGGTATAAATAGCAACATCCCCCATACCTGCCGGCACAAGTACTTCTTCATATACTCTGCGCACACCGTCACCGATAATACGGATATCATTCGGCTCCTGGCCGGGTCTGTACGGAATCCCGATCCCGCCGGACAGATTAATAAAACTGATGTGGACACCTGTCTCCTTCTGCAGGCTCACAGCCTGCTCAAACAGAACCTTAGCAAGCATTGGATAATACTCGTTTGTCACCGTATTGCTGGCCAGAAACGCATGAATTCCGAATTCCTTTGCCCCTTTTTCTTTCAGAATCTTAAAAGCCTCATACATCTGCGGTGTCGTCATCCCGTATTTGGAATCTCCCGGATTGTCCATAATATCATTACTGATCTTAAACAGTCCGCCCGGATTATAACGGCAGCTGATCACTTCCGGAATATGCCCGATCGTCTGCTCCAGAAAGTCAATATGGGTAATATCATCCAGATTGATAATCGCCCCCAGTTTATCCGCCAGAATAAACTCTTCCGCGGGAGTATCATTGGAAGAAAACATAATGTCTTCCCCTCTTATGCCCACAGCATCGGAGAGCATCAGTTCCGTATAAGAAGAGCAGTCACAGCCGCAGCCATACTCTTTCAATATATCAATTAAAAACGGATTCGGCGTTGCCTTAACCGCAAAATACTCTTTATAACCCGGATTCCATGAAAAAGCCTCCTTCAGAGCCTTCACATTCTCCCGGATTCCCTTTTCATCATAAAGGTGAAAAGGTGTCGGAAATTCTTTCACAATCTCATCCAGCTGTGCTTTCGTTACAAATGTTTCTTTATTCATCTCTGATTCTCTCCTTTACGTATCTCTATTAATTGAATTTCATTAGCCAGGGCCGTCTTAAAGACCATTACAAAATTATTCTGTCCCGAATACAGGCAGGTGTTCATGCTTCCCGCTCCATACTCTCCGGACAATACATATTTTGAATCCACTATAAGCCCGATCTGTCTTCCCTTATCCCCGGTAACATAGACTTTAGCGCCCTCCAGGAAATACGCCCCATCCGTGATAATCACCACTTTCTTCCCAGCGTCCGCCAGCCGCTTCATTTCCTCTTCAAAACCATCCAAAAGCCGCACCGGACAGGAAATATAAACCCGCTCCCGGGCATTCACAAGCAGATTGCGGATCTTATCCAGTATATTCCCTTCCCCCTCAATAGTAATATACCCCTCTTCCTCCACATGTTCAACAGGAAGATGATTCACCATCCACTCTTCCTCCACCTTCATCCTCCGGATACAATTCTCACAGAACTCCTCCAAAGCAACCGGAACATACCGTTTCGCAGATTCCTCCACCAGATAAGCCGCCCCCTTCTCCACCAGAGCCGCCAGCGAACTATAAGCATTAGACCGCGAAATCCCCGCTTCCTTAGCCACCTCATACCCAGTCTGCTTCCCCTTAACCAAAAGCGTCCAATAAACAAGAGCCTCCTGCCTCGTCATCCTAAAATCCATCAAACACTCAACAAATCTCTGCTCATCCATTCCATCACATCCATTTAGTAGTACTTTATAGGAACACTATACTCTAGTCTCCTCCCCCTTGTCAACCCTAAATCCTTCAAACAATTCTACATAAGACATAAAAACTCAAAATACCCCCTTCAAATCCCCTCATAACAATTATTCAACATCAGACCAGCAAGCAGACCTCATAAAACAAGATCTTACTCCCCCCAATCCCCAAACTTAAAAAGCTTCCATTCCCTTAGAAGAATTTGAACCGCGAAGTCAGTTCAAATCCGCCGCCTCCGCCAGGATCTCCCGTGAGGCGAATCCCGTCTGCCGCCTTGAAGCACGCAGCCTGCCGCAAGCGGGACAGCCGGGACTGCCGGGGAAGTCTTCGGTGGTTTTGGAGGCATCATAGTGCGCGTTACGAGCCCTAACAGGAAAAAAGGAGAATTTT
>LDAQ01000132.1 GCA_001028025.1 Faecalicatena fissicatena
TTCGCGCCGCAGGCGGCATCAGAATTTGCCTGGTAAGGCAAATTCTGCCCTCCCTCTCCCTTCCGTTTTCTTCAACAGCTTCTAACGCTTGCTTTATGGACTTTTCACCAGCAGACATTGTCCCGCCAGGCGCCGGACTCGCCTTGGCATTTGCTGGGTGCATCCAATCGGTAGGTAAGAGTACATCCACTGAAGGGATCTCAGACCGGTGCAGTGGATGTGTACTGGCTATCCGTGAGCGTTTTTATGTAAGGAAGGATTTGGTATGCAGCGCCCGCCAGTCAGATGAACTAAGCAGGAGAGATCACGGCTTACTGTCCTTTTGATGTTTCTTCGTCCGCTCCCGAGGCTAAAGCTCGTGAGCTGCATTCCATTATAGTGTAGATTTGTAGTGCGCAAATCACCTGGACTTGCTATACTATATCTGTGAATTTTATTACAGACAGGAGTATTTCTATGGATAGAATTTTAAACTATAATATTCGAAAAAATGATGACGGGCTGCGTGTAGAACAGTATTTGCGAAGACAGGGCTACTCCAGGCAAAATCTGGTGGAGTTGAAGAAAATGCCGCAGAGTGTTCTTGTCAACGGCTGTTTCTGCCGTTTGAATGAGAGGCTTGCCAATCATAATACGCTTACCGTGCATATCCAGGAGCGCGAGTCCTCTCTTCAGATTCTGCCTGTTCGGCTTACTCTCGATATTGTTTACGAGGATGAGGATATCATTGTCATTAATAAACCTGCGGGTATGCCCGTACACCCATCTATGAATAACTATTCTAATACTCTGGCAAACGGGCTGGCCTGGTATTATCAGGAACAGGGGAAGCCTTTTATCTTCCGCTGTACTAACCGCCTTGACAGAGATACTTCGGGGCTGACTGTTATCGCCAAACATATGCTTAGTTCCAATATTTTGTCCCGTATGACTGTCTGCCATGAAATCAGACGGGAATATCTGGCTGTTGTGCGCGGGAGTGTACGGCCTTCGGAGGGTATTATCTGCGCCCCGCTTTCCAGGAAACCAGGTTCTATCATTGAGAGAACTGTAGATTTTAAAAATGGGGAAAAGGCTGTCACCCATTATCATGCTGTGGAAGAAAAAAATGGGCACAGCCTTGTCTCTCTTGTACTTGAGACCGGGCGTACCCATCAGATCCGTATTCATATGAAGTATCTTGGGTTTCCGCTTATAGGAGACTATTTGTATAACCCTGATATGGAGTACATCCAGCGGCAGGCCCTGCATTCCTGCCGTCTGGCTTTCAGCCATCCGATTACCGGGGAAAAGCTGGAATTTACAGCACCGCTTCCAGATGATATGCAAAAAGTTCTTACTCCATAAGCGTCCTCTATGCGCGGCTTATGAAGCGGTTTATTCCCTGTTTTTCAGCACCTCCGCCGGTGTCACCTTGTTCAGCCTTCTCACCAGCAGCTGGTTAATGATAAAATACAGTGCAATAATCGCAGCATAGATTCCAAGATATCCCTGCCAGCTAAATGTTAGATTCATGGCGCAGCTTACATTGGAAACCAGGAGCGGGTACATCATATCCATAAGTTTTTTCGATAAAGGAATACAAATCGCAGCTGACACTGCAACCACATAAAAGTTCCCGTTCAGGTAAAGTCTGCGGATCTCGCCGGTCCGGTAGCCGAACACTTTAATCAGAGAAATGCTGAATGCTGAACGATCGATCATCACTTTCATCATCAGATACATTACCACACAGAAAATCAGTCCGGATACCCCTGTCAGCATATAGATCATGGGCATCATCATAGAAACAAATATATCCGCGCTGTTCGTTATATCTTCTCTTGAAACCGCAGCATACAATCTTCCTGGTTCAATATCCAGTTCCTGATCTGAAAGTACTACATTGTAGTAATCTTCGCTTTCTCCAAAAAGCTCCCGCATACTGTCAATATCCATAAACACATAAAACCCGGTAGAATATTGTGTAACTGACTCTACCGTAAAAGCATAATTTCTCTCCGCTTCTTCATCCGTAAGAATGAGCTGATCGCCCTGGGTAAGGCCATATTTCTGGGCCATTGCAGACGACACCGTAACGCGGTTCGTACTGCCTTCATTCACCCCTGCATCAAAATACGGATTATCCTTTTCAATACCGAGAACTGTCACTTCCAGATCATACCCATATATTTCCTTATTCAGGTTTTTTGCAAAACATGCTTCTCCGCCTTCCGGTATCTGCTGCTCAGGATATTTGTAAGTATACATATATTCATATTTTGTATCTGCCTTATTTTCTTTGCTGATATGGATACACATTACATAGCAGTTCAATCCCAGCATCATAATCAGTAAAGCGATGAACATTCCAAAAAGTACGGTAAATCCGGTTCTCATTTCTCTGAGCATCTGCCGGATCTGAAAACGGCCTGTGAACCCCATTTTCCCAAGGTTGATATGGCTGATCCTGCTGTTCTTCTGCTCATTCCTGATAAGCTTTAAAGCAGGAGAAGACAGCTTTTTCCGTATTACGATGCAATTCACAGCCGCAGCAGCTAAAGGCGGCATCAAAATGCCGTAAACAAGCAGATACGCCGGATATGCCGTCTGAAGTACCGGCACCGAAAAGTAATTATAGCAGTCTCCCATCTGCACCGCAATTCCCCAGCTGCTGTAACCAATTGCAGTTCCTGCGGCACCTGCCAGAAAAGTTACTGTTACGGGAAGCATCAGGTAATGTGCCATCAGCTCCCTCCGCCGGACTCCCAGTGCATACAGCGAGCCTATCACGCTGCTTTCCTTTTCGATACCGTGAATTACAAATACGGAAATTACATAAGTAAACAGCACCATTACGATCACTCCGGCTATCAGGCCGGCTATTTTATTGATAACCTGATCATCTGCGGATGCCTTAGCTCTTGGATTCCTGTCGACTGTCAAAAACTGGGTCAGGTTACTGATATCCTCTTTAAAGTAAGTGTCCAGAAGTGCCTCCGAATTATCCTGGAGCTTTTGCATTCCTTCCTCCAGTTCTTCCGCTCCTTCCGCTGATTTTCCCACCCCGCCTGTGTATTCTGTAACACCGTCTTTATAGCTTTTTAGTTCCTCCAGCTGACTTTTGATCATCCCCAGCTTGATGCCCATAATGGCGCTGTCAGAACTCTCTGTAAGGCCCGTCAGAATCTCCTCAAAATTATCTTCGGTCAGCTCCTGCGGCAGTCCGTAGGATGCCAGGCCTTCATTCGCTTCTCTGAGATAGGAATCCAGAATCTTTCCTGCGCCTGCCTGCAGTGTTTCATTATTAGCGCTTAGTTCCCCCAATGCTTCATTTAACTTACGGGATCCGTCTGACAGCTCCCGGATGCCATTCTCCAGCTCCTCCTTTTTTCCGGCAGTTTCCTCCCAGTACTGTTGAAAATAAGGATCCTCCACACTTTCCGGTGAAAAGGAAAATTCTTTTAATTCCTTCTTCAGTTCCTCATCCGTCATTTTTCCGTTCAACCTGTATGCATACACATATTCTTCAGATCTGGTACTCTTCCCGGTATTTCTGAGACCGTCATAGTTTTTAGCGTTCACAAAAGCAAGCCCGAACTGTTTGCTGTCCACACTGCTGTCAGACAAATTTTCAAATACTGCATCGTAATCCGGTACTGTTCCAATCCCCACGACCCGAAGCACCTGCCCGCCGATCGTAATCTGATCGCCGGTGGAAATATCCTGTTCCTCACAGTACCGCTTCTCCAGCACCGTTTCCCCTTCCTTTTCCGGCAGCCGGCCTTCGTCCAGATCAATCAGATCGATTTTCTCCCTTTTCTGAAACAGACGCAATGTACTGGAATCCTGCAGATCAAAATCTATATAAAACATCTTCTCCAGTGTGATCCCTTTCGCTTCAAGCAGCTTCTCCTCCTGCTCTGTAAGCGGTACAAATACCCTGAACTGTCCATCTTCCAACCTGTTTTGCTCTGCCTTTTCATCCACACCCGATATCACGGTCTCTGCTGCCCCCACCAGGCTGACAATCAGATACATCCCCAGAACAATTAACAGGCAGAGTGCCAGATACCGGAAGATATTATCTTTCAGATCTCTCCATACCCTTTTCCTTAGTATTTTCTGCATGTTACAGCTCCTCCAGTTCTGAGGCCGGAATTCTGCTCTCGTTTTCATATTCCCTGCTGATCTGCCCGTCTTTGATGCGTATTACCTTATGAACCATGTCTTTAATCGAATTATTGTGGGTAACAATCAGCATTGTCATGCCATATTTCTGATTGATCTCTTCCAGCAGGACAAGAATATCTTTGGAAGTTTTAGAATCCAGGGCCCCTGTGGGCTCATCACATAAAAGGAGTTTTGGATTCTTGATCAGTGCCCTGGCTATCGCACAGCGCTGCTGCTGCCCTCCCGAAAGCTGGGAAGGAAATTTGTCCTGATGATCTGTCAATCCCAGTATTTCCAGCAGTTCCTCCATATTAAGAGGCTGGCTGGAGAGATATTCGCAAACCTGGATATTTTCCTTCACTGTAAGGTTGGGAATCAGATTGTAAAATTGAAATACAAATCCCAGATTATCCCGCCTGTAATCGGAAAGCGCATCCGGTTTTAAATCCGCGATTTCCATTCCATCCACTTTCACAGAACCCGAATCCATATTGTCCAGGCCTCCGATACAATTTAGAAAAGTAGATTTACCGGAACCGCTGGCCCCCTGAATCACGCACATCTGGCCCCGTTCCACGCCTGTAGAAATCCCCTTTAATACTTGAGTATAGCTTCCGTTTTCACCATAACTTTTTTTCATATTTTTTATTTCCAGATACATGTTCTCTCCTCCTGTCTGCCGCAATCCTTATTGATCTATTTTTCTCATTAACATAACGCCGTTATGTTAATGCTGTTTTTTTAGCTGCTGCCCGAAAGATCCAAAACCTTCACTCAGGCATACAGCTATTCAAATAATCCAAACCAGCCGGAAGTCATATATGTTACAATCCGCTCCATATGCTTCTGCGCCGCCTCTTCTGATTCTTCGTGAGTCAGCATATGGATAAATGCCTCAGTTGTTATATGGGCAATCCAGTGAATCATATAATCATCTATTTCATCTTTCCGGGTGCGGGCAGAAAAGTGCTCTGCCATTTTTCTGTAATGCTTTTCTGAAACATCCACGAACCGATCCACATACTGTTCAAACCGGGAGCCCTGGGACTTCGTCAGAACAAGCTGGAATTCCTCATGATACTGATACATATAGTGAATAATCCGGCTGGCCGTTTCCTGGTCATCTTCAGTACCCTCCCACATGTCTGTCTGCTTTCCTGCCTGCATGATCTCTCTGGAATAATGCTGTGTCATCATATCGTGAAGTTCTTTCAATGGTCTCTCCACCAGCGCTGCAAACAGGTCTTCCTTATCCTTGAAAAAGAAATACAACGCACCGGTTGTCACCCCCGCTTTCTTACATATATTCCGCAGGGACGCCTGCATATATCCTTTTTCAATAAACTCCTGTTTCGCACTTGCCAGAAGCCTGCTCTTTGTTTCCTTTTCATCCTTCATATCTTCACTCCCGAAAATTGTATATACCGTCAGCATAACACCGTTATGTAATAACACTGTTATATTACTACTTCTTCCTGGATTTGTCAATCCGCCTCTGCCATCTCACTTTTGTTCCTCATTTCTGATTTTCTTCCTGTACATCAGCGGCGATAACCCATATCGTTTTGCAAACACACGTATAAAATAAGAGACATCCTGATATCCCGTCCGATCGCTGATCTCAGATACACTCCATTCCTGCTCTGCCAGCATGTGTGCAGCATACCCCGTCCTTTTTAAATTCAGATATTGTGTTACCGTATAACCGGTGTGCATCTTAAAGAAATGCATAAAATAATATCGGTTGTACCCCGCATACTGTGCAAGCCGATCCACTGACAGCGGCTCGCTGTAATGTTCCTCAATAAACTGAATCAGCTTTTTGATCTGCCGTATCTCCTTAATCCCGCTGTGCCCCGATACTTCCTGGTACTGCTTCGTCTCAAACAGTGCCGCCAGCATCTGTATCAGGTATCCCTTGATATACAGCTCAGCCCCATCGTTTTGTTTTTCCCATTTGTCCTGAATTTTTTCAAATAAAAACTTCATCTCCTCATAAACCGGGGTTCCCGGTTCTATAAATGGCACTATTTTTATTGTTTGATCCAGCAGCGGCGAAAGATATAGTTTCGCAATTTTATCCTTTAAACTTCCCATCAGCATTTCGATATCCGCTAATATTACTTTGCATATTAAAGGATTTGTTTCCTCTCCTGTACCACCATGGAGACTGCTGGGAGAGACTACAATCAGATCCCCCTTTGCCGCTCTGTACTCTTTCAGGTCAATTGTCAGAACGCCCTTACCCTCCAGCACATATATAAACTCAATGTACTGATGCCAGTGCAGAAGCAGGCGGTGTTCCTGCATATCCACCGTATTATCAAGTACAGACACGGCCAGTTCAAAAGAGTTATAATTTCGTTCTTCTTTGATAACCCCTTCCACGACTTCTCCTCCTCCGCACATTTATCCTATTTTCTCCCACTTTAATACGAGATTTTTCTCTTGTACCATATTATAATCAAACTATCCGAATAATGCAATTTGATTGCGGTATTTTCTGTATTCTATTAAATATTGGAGGGTTATTATGAATTCCTATGAACGTGTATTTGCAAGATTGAATGGAGACCCCGTTGACCGTATTCCCAATCTCTGTCTTGTCATGACTTTTGCTGCCCGTGAGATTGGGGTTCCGTATGGACAGTTTATAACGGACTACCGGCTTCTCTCGGAAGGAATGCTCAGATGCTATGAAAAATACCATTTAGATGCGTTAAGTGTCTGTTCCGATCCTATGCGTGAGGCCGGCGGTTTTGGTGCCGAGGTTGTGTTTCCCGAAAATGATGTCCCCTACAGCCCGGTTCCACTGATCACCGGGTGCCAGGATATCGGTCGGCTCAAGATCACGGAACCTGCTTCCAGCAGACGTATGAATGACCGTCTGGAGGCAGTCCGGCTGCTGAAATCCCGAACCGGAAACGAGGTTCCTGTTATCGGCTGGGTAGAAGGAGCTGTTGCTGAAAGCTGTGATCTGATGGATGTATCCAACTGCCTTTGTGAGATGCTGGATGAGCCGGAAGCAATGCACGAGCTCCTGACGATTTGTCTGGAACAGGCAGAGCTTTTCGCCAGAGCACAATTAGAAGCCGGAGCGGACATCATCGGTATCGGCGACGCCGCCTGTTCTCTTATAGGACCTGACCTTTATGAGGAATTTGCCCTTCCTTATCAGCAGAAGCTGATCTCGAGGATTCACGATGCCGGAGGAAAAGTGAAGCTGCACATCTGCGGAAATCTAAACCCGGTTCTGCATCTGGTTGCAAAAACCGGAGCGGATATTGTAGATTTGGATTATATGGTGGATTTGAGAAAAGCATGTGATATTTTCCCGGAAACCAGCTGTTTAAACGGGAACTTTGATCCTGTGCAAATCCTGCTCCAGGGAGATATTAAGACGATAGACCAGGCGGTGAAAGAATGTCTGGCATGTGCCGGCCTGCACCGCACAATGATATCCGCCGGATGTGAAGTGCCGACATTTACACCGCCTGAAAATCTGGAAGAAGTGTGGCATGTGCTGTCCTCTTCCGGTACAGTGAATTAATTTATGTTTCTGCGGTTAACGGAAATATTCCAGTTCATATGTCCCTTAAATTCCCCATTAAAAAAGAGCTGTCCAATATATCGAGTTTTATTAAGATGTATTTCGCCCCCAACAAACTACAATTTCAGTTTTTCTCCTTGATAAAGTGATATGCAAATTCTATAGCTTTACAAGTAAGGGCTTCGCACATATGCGGCGGGTCATTCGGGGTAAATCCTTCCGGTCTTAATTCATAACATCTTAATGAACCAAACTCCTGCTGAAACGACTCAGCATATTCATAACAGGTTTGGATAATATCATCTTTCCAATATAGATCATGTACCCGTTTTTCAATAAATTCCATATATTCTATTCCTTCCACTTCTGGTTCAGTTCTAATTGACTTGAATTTTATGTTAAACAAAAACAGAATACAGCAGCTCAACAGCTGCTGTATTCCGATATTTCAGTCACTTTTGCACTATCCGGCGCAAAAAAAGACGAATAGTTCGATTCCCTCAACCTATTGAAACATTTCATCGCCGCTCTTAAATCCAAAGGCCGGATGGAAATCAAAATTAACAGCTCCGACAGCAATACCCGGGCCTACTGCCTTTTTTATTCTGGCAACACCTTCATAACCAAAACCGGCACATAATTCAATGGCCTGACAGCCTTTTTCTGCCATTTCTTTCGCTACGATCTCAGCCTCGTCATAGTCTTTCACACCAATCACATTCATGTTGATAGTGTCCGACGGGATAACTGCCCTTTGCTTCACTGGGCTAACGCCTTCTGCCACGTAAATAAATGCACATTCAAACATCAGAAACTCTCCTTCCATTTTTCAGCATGCTTTAAGATATCAGATACTTAACACATGCTATTAATCCGCTCCATTAACTACCAAAATCATAATATACCTTTACCCGGTATATGTCAAATACCGATATGGTTTCTCATTTGCAATGCCACATAAAATGCTTTCCTTACCAGTAGCAGCTTAAATGCAGCCGACACGCTTTCTACTACATTGGCGTAAACAATCTGCTGCCACTAAGATTTCCTTATCTCTAATTAATCTCACTCTCAATTCCGCTCTTCATGTGTTCTTCCATTGCCGTCACTTCTGGCAGCGGCAAAACAAATCGTTTTAACAGCCATGCATGGACCAATTCGATCCATTTTGCAGCATCTGCATCCATCTGGTTCTTTGCTCCTGAACTTGCCGTCTCCCAGCTTTTTCAGTTCGATTTTCAGCAAGTATACTGTTCAAAGTCCTAACGGCTATAAAAACAATAATCCGCCTATAAACTAACTCCGTACTTTGAGTGTTTAGAGTCCTTTTTTGTTTTATGTGGTTGGCGAACTTACACGGGCAATCCCACTACAGATTCTAATTTATCTTTTCAAATGATAATATATTACCTCATTAAAATTATTTTCCTACTGCCACGTTTTCCAAACCTCTGGCTGATAGCCTACTGTCGCTGATTTTCCATTCCGGACTATCGGCGTTCTTAATATCTGTTGGTTATCCAGTAATTTTTCATCTTTATCTTCTTCCGCAATATACTGGAGCAACGCCAATGCATCTTTGTCTTTGCACTTTTCATCAATCATGTGGCTGCGTCCACCTACAGCCTGCTTTATACTGTTATATTCACCTTTGCTCATACCTTTTTCTTTCATATCAATAAATTGGCATTTTATTCCCCGCTCTTTAAAATATCTCTGGGCCTTCTTTGTCTCAAAGCATTTCGTGGTTCCAAATATCTGAATGTTCATATCTAAGCATCCCCTCCAACAATTTCCTATACTCCGCCAACGATTATTTATTTTACCGCCTTTCAGCATTTTCAATAAGTAATCTCATAATTCCCACCACTCCATTATACGACAGCCATCCATACTATGCAATTTTTCATTCTTCTGTTTGTAACCGGGTTGTAAAGTATATTGTGGAGAACGTGAGCAAGACCTAGCAAAAAAATAAAGGAAACGCTGTAAATTCAACGTTTCCTCCATTTTACACTAATGCCGCAGACCGGAATCGAACCGGTACGGGTATCACTACCCACGGGATTTTAAGTCCCGGGCGTCTGCCAGTTCCGCCACTGCGGCATAATATATGGGACCTATAGGGCTCGAACCTATGACCCTCTGCTTGTAAGGCAGATGCTCTCCCAGCTGAGCTAAGATCCCATAATATTTAATTGTACATCAGAGAAAATTATAACTCTTTTTTCCACTAATGTCAACGACCCAGAAGAGACTCGAACTCTCGACCTCCGCCGTGACAGGGCGGCGCTCTAACCAACTGAGCCACTGGGCCTTATTAAATTTTTTAAAGTAGTGGACCTTCGGGGACTCGAACCCAGGACCGATCGGTTATGAGCCGATTGCTCTAACCAACTGAGCTAAAGGTCCACGTGTATTATGTCCCAAAAAAGGAACAAAAGCCGATGATCGGACTCGAACCGATAACCTGCTGATTACAAATCAGCTGCTCTGCCAATTGAGCCACATCGGCGTATTACATTTTCACAGAGCAGCTAATTTGTAATCAGCACTCTGCCTGCGATTGACGTAGTCAATCTAAATAAATTGAACCACATCGGCGTAAACAAAATGACTCCTACGGGAATCGAACCCGTGTTACCGCCGTGAAAGGGCGATGTCTTAACCGCTTGACCAAGGAGCCGTAAAATTAATATATAAAGTTTTGTAGACCGTAAGTAGTGCTCACGGTCTACAAGCTCCCCGAGTTGGGCTTGAACCAACGACCCTTCGGTTAACAGCCGAATGCTCTACCACTGAGCTATCGAGGAATATTACTATTTTTGTGTACCTTCAAAACTGCATACAA
>LDAQ01000133.1 GCA_001028025.1 Faecalicatena fissicatena
ATGGACAGCCTCCTACTCGATACACCTGAGCCGCTTAATCACCAGATTAAGCGGTGAATGTGTTCGGTTCGCGCTGATTTTGCGGATTTCCTCTTACTGCTGCTTGGCGCAGCGGCTGCATTTCCAACAGGACAGGTGTTTTTCACAGTCCGTCCCGGATCACGGTAAGCTGGGTTCATCCGCCGATAGGAAAGAACTCGTTCCCCGGGCGAGATCCCAGACCGGGGCAGCGGATGGGATAGAATTGGTGTAACTTTTAGATCCCCAGCAGGTAAAAAAATTGGCTTTTTCGGTAAACTTACAATAGTGAACCTCTTTCCGGCAAGTGTAACTAAGTTCCTTCTTGCAGATGGACGATTACGCGTCGCCAGTGCACATCCGCTGCCCCGGTCCGGGATCCCATTTGGTTGACGAGCTTTCCTGCCGATTGGATGAGCCAGCTTTATGACAGGGAGGCCGTGGAGGTGCTGGGGCTGTGTAGGCCGGTGCGGGAATGCTAGAGTGCGCTTACTGCTTCTTGGACAGCCGATGCCGGATATGCGGGGAAAAACTTGATTACCAAATCAAGTTTTTGATGAACCCAGCGCGGGAAATCATCAGATTTCCCGTGATGTGTTCAGCGTACCCGCATATTCGGCATCGGCCGTCCTAGAAGCAGTTTGCAGCACGGGTGCATTCCGCACCGGCCTACACAGCCCCAGCACCTCCACGGCCTTCCTGTCATAAAGCGTCCCCATCCGTCGACAAGGCTAAAGCTTGCCGACTAAATCCCGAAATATTTGAACTATTTGCTAGAAAATGTAGTCCAAAGAAAAGCAATGAGAAATTATAATAGAATCAAGAAAAATGTAATAAAGGAGAGTGTTTATGAACAGCAGGGAACGTGTGATGGCAGCGGTTCGCCATCAAAAAGTAGATAGAATTCCAATGTTTATGGATTGCACAACGTTAGATGTAACAGAGGCCCTCATCAAAGGAGTGGGCTGCCAGACCGAGGAAGAGATGCACAAGAAACTGCAGATTGACTGCAGATGGTGCGTATGCATGGATGATTTTATCAGCAGAAATGCGTATGAGGAAGGAACATTCATTGATATGTGGGGCGTGGAAAAGACCGTTTACGGCGGCATTCCTGCTGCTCACCCGCTGTCTCATCTGGAGAGCGTGGAGGATATCGAAAATTATGATCACTGGCCCAATCCGGATCAGATTGATTATGATAAATATATAGAGAAAATGAAGCAGTTTCAGGATTATGCCGTATTTGGCGGGATGTGGAGTCCGTTTTTAGAGCAGGCAACCATGCTGGTAGGAATGGAGAATCTTATGATGTTAATGTACGATGATCCGGAGCTGGTTGATATTCTTTTGGATAAAATCGTAGGCTTTTATCTGGAATGCAACCGGAGAATGTTTGAAAAAGCTGGGGACCTGATGCAGATCTATTTTATGGGTGATGACTATGGGACTCAGAACAGTCTGCTTTACAGCCCGGATATGTTCCGCAGGTTCATCAAGCCGAGACTGAAAAGACTCTATGATCTGGCGAAAAGTTATGGGTATGTTGTTCAGCAGCATTCCTGCGGGAGCGTTGTAAAGATTGTTCCGGACCTGATTGAAATCGGGCTGGACGGGCTGCATCCGATTCAGGTATCAGCGGCCGGGATGGAATTGAAAGAGGTAAAACGGCAGTTTGGCGAACAGTTATACTTTGCCGGTTCCATGGATGCAATGCATCTTTTAATCGATGGGACTGATGAAGAAGTGGAAGAGAGAATACAGGAAACGATGTCTTTGTTTGACAACGGCGGCTTCATATTCGGACCGTCCCAGGGATTTCTGCCGGAGATACCGACAGAACGGATTATTAAAATGTATGAACTTGGATATCGTTATGGAAACAAGGAGGAAAAGTAATGGGAGAATATATGATACCCGGCTTTGGTAAGCTGGATGAAAAAAGTGGATTTACCAGTCAGCTTGTCTGCAGTGACGGGCAGTTCTGTACGGGGAAGGATGGCGTAAATGCAGTCTATCGGACCGGGGATAAAAAGGTCGAGCTGATTTGTTTTGCAGACAGGACAATCGCGTATATTAATTCTTCCGTCGGGTATAGCGCATACTATCCGGTTTATCCGATTATCAGGGACAAAACCGAAGCAGTGCTGATGGATTTGGATGGAACGACAGTAAAAAGCGAAGAATTCTGGATTTGGATTATTGAAAAAACAGTGCAGAGCCTTTTGGACAATCCAAAGTTCTCACTGACAGACGCAGACATTCCATATGTTTCGGGACACAGCGTTACAGAACATCTGAAATACTGCATCGATAAATATTGCCCGGAGCAGCTCATTGAAAAGGCGAGGGAATTCTATTTTTACCATACCAACCTGGAGATGAAAAACATCATGGAAGGCAAAGGACGCCCCAATGCCTTTGTTCCAACACCAGGAGCAAAGGAATTCCTTCTGAAGCTGAAAGAGAAAAATATGAAAATCGGGCTTGTTACCTCAGGCCTCTATGAAAAAGCATATCCTGAAATTCTGTCAGCATTCCAGACAATGGGGATGGGAGATCCAAAAGAATTCTATGACAGCATCATTACTGCCGGAACGGCTTTGGGTAAAGGCAGGACAGGAACGCTGGGTGAACTGGAAGCGAAACCGCATCCATGGCTCTATGCGGAGACTGCCAATATAGGTCTTGGAATTTCGTTCGAGCAGAGAGGGCAGGTCATTGGAATTGAGGACAGCGGCGCGGGAGCCAGCTCCATCCGCCTGGCAGGATATTATACAGTCGGAATCGGCGGAGGCAACATAAAGCAGAGCGGAACACTGGGCATGTGCAATTCATATTGTGAGACATTTGAAGAAATATTAGAACTGTTATAGAATCTGACAGAAGAATTGACAGAGGAACTAATTAAGAAACTGATAGAGGAACTTATTTGGAAATATTGCCGCACACTCATGTACATAGAAAACAGAGACTGATAGAGTGGACGGCCGGAGGTAAAAAATGAGCGAGAAAAAAACAAATTATATTATTCCCCATACACATTGGGACAGAGAGTGGAGATATCCGATCTGGAAAAACAGAATGCTCTTGATTGAATTCATGGATGAGTTACTGGGGATTCTGGATACAAATCCGGATTATCACTGTTTCCTTCTGGACGGACAGGTGGCGCCGATTGAGGACTACCTGGAAGTAAAGCCGGAGAACAGGGAAAAGGTTGACCATTATATTGCAGAAGGGCGCATCGCGGTGGGACCATGGTATACATTGCCGGACTTGTACCCTCTGGACGGAGAGTGCCTGGTGAGAAATCTTCTGAAAGGGATCCGGGTATCTGAGAAACATGGCAGATGCATGAAGGTTGGGTATAACTCTTTCGGATGGGGACAGACCGCGCAGTTTCCGCAGCTTTATAACAAATTTGGAATTGATTTTGTCATCTGTGCGAAAAAAGTATCCAAAGACCGTGCCCCGGAAAGCGAATTCATGTGGGAAGGGCCGGATGGCACCAGAATGCTGACAACCAGACTTGGCGACAATGCCAGGGCGAATTTCTATTTCTATACCTATCTGTACGGCAAGTATGGAATCAACTGTCTGAGCGGAGAGTTCGCCTACCGCCCGGAACTTTCGGGAACGGCAGTACATAACGCGGCATCCGGGCATGCTGACGAGGATTTCTTCATGGTTTCCTCTAAAATGAATTATGAAAAGGAATGGCTCGAAAAGGGATTTCTGGATACGGAGAAAGGGACGGAAGATACGGCGGCAAAAGAGAACCGGCTGTATTTAGACGGAACCGATTTCTCAACGCCGCACCCAGAGCTGACAGATATGCTCCGTGATCTAAAGGAAATCTTCCCGGAACAGGAATTCGTAAATACAAGACTGGAAGAGTATGCGGAAAAGATGCATGAAGTATTGGATAAAGACAGCCTGAAGACGGTATTCGGAGAGCTGCGGGACGGTCCGTCCTGTGACTGTTCGGGAAATGCGCTTGCATCCCGTATGTATCTGAAGCTGTTAAATAAAAAGGCAGAAAATCTGCTGATTCATAAAGCAGAGCCGTTCATGGCAGTTAATTTCCTGCTTGGAAATAGCTATGAGTCCGGATATCTGGCGAAAGCATGGGACTATATGCTGAAATCCCATCCCCACGATTCCATCAATGGAGTGACCCAGGATAAGACAGCGGATGATGTTGAATACCGCTTGAATCAGGCAATTGAGATGGGGCAGGTATTGTGTGACCATGCAGCATACGGGCTCATCCGTCAAATGAATTTCGGCGAAGAGAACCAGGGTAAACAGATGCTTGTCGTCTTTAATCCACATCCGTTCGAAACAGAAGAAATCTGTAAGGTGACAGTTGCAACCCCGAGAGAGGATTCCGTGTGGAGCATGAAAGCGCAGGACGTTCACGGGAATCAGCTGAAGGTTCAGGAGATTCACCGGGACGAGAAAGCATTCCCGGTTCATGACCTGGAGGCAAGACCGTGGCCATACGTGGCGGACCGCCATTCATTCTATGTGGAGACAGGCGTGATCCCGGCAATGGGATATAAGACAATCGTTCTGGAGCCGGAAAACAATTTCTCAAGAACACATTATTACTGGATGGAAATGAGAAAATCCGAGGGGCATGATATCTGTGCTACCGATAATGTACTGGAAAATGAGAATCTGAAAGTGACCGTGAACTTTAACGGTACGCTGAATATGCTGGATAAGGCAACCGGAGAAGTATATGAAGACCTGCATTATTTTGAAGACGCAGGTGATGTGGGCAATTACTGGGCCTATTATCCGCCTTACCACAATCAGATATACACAACACTTACGAACTCAGCGCAGGTGTGGTGTGAGGACAATGGTCCGCTGTCAGCGACGCTGGGAATCCGTTACAGCATGATGCTGCCGGCAGCAGGCTTTGAATCCAAATGTGGTGTGTACGGAGAAGGCAAACGAAGCGAAGAGAAGAAGACATTTGAGATTGTATCCTATATCACATTAGAAAAAGGTGCAAAGAGCCTGAAAGTCAGGACAGTCGTAGATAACAATGTGGAAAACCACCGCCTGAGAGTTGCTTTCCCGACCGGCATTCAGGCGGAGACAGTAGATACGGCAGGACATTTCTGTGTAGATAAGCGCCCGGCGCATCCGGTGATGGATAAGGACGGCAAGTTCTATCCGGAGATGAGGACACTGCCAATGCAGATGTTTGCGGATGTCAGCGATGAAAACAAGGGTCTTGGAATCGTCAACAGCTGTTTTACAGAGTATGAGATGAAGGATGACCAGACACTGTATATGACCTTGTTCCGTGCCATGGGGAATATGATTGTGACATGGTGGGAGGCTGTCGGAGAATTCCCGGGTAAGAAGGGAAGCCAGCTTCAAAGAGAAATGGAATTTGAATATGCCATCTACCCGCACAAAGGAAACTGGGAAGAAGCAGAAACTTATGCGGAAGCAAGGAAGCTGAATACCCCGGTTATGACCTATCAGGTTGCAGGCGGAAAAGGAGGAACTCTGGCTCTGGAGCAGGAACTTCTGCATATTGACAACCGGAATCTCCAGGTGTCTGCTTTTAAGAAGAGTGAGGACAGGGACAGCCTGATTCTCAGAGTGTATAATCCGACAGGGCAAACCATCCATTCACAGGTGAGGCTGTCAGTACCGGGATTCGAAGTGCAGGAAGTGACAGAGTGTAATCTGAATGAGGAACAGACAGAAATAAAATATCCTGTTCATGCAAATGTCTGGGAGACAGAAGTAGGTTCCAATGAAATAAAAACATTTGAAATTAAGTAACTGCTTAAAAGTTCTAAACAGATAAGAAATTGTATGAAAATAAAGTGCTGTATTATCCCTTTCGGCAGTCTGCCATAAGGGACTGATACGGCACAATTGATAAGAGGTAGAACGTATGGCGATTTTAAAGCTTTGTCCGAGTTATAAAGACTACTTATGGGGTGGAAGAAAGTTAATCACAGATTTTCATAAAGAATATGACGGAGAGGTTCTTGCGGAGTCATGGGAACTCTCCTGCCACAAGGATGGCCCCAGCTATATCGCTGCCGGAGAATATGCCGGGGAGACGCTGGAGGAGTATATCATCATGGAGGGCAGGAAGATACTCGGAAAGCATGCCAGGAAATTCGAACAGTTCCCAGTGTTGATTAAGTTTATCGATGCCGCAGGGGATCTTTCGGTTCAGGTACACCCCAGTGATGAGTATGCTCTGGAAAACGAAAAACAGTATGGAAAGACCGAGATGTGGTATGTCGTGGACTGTGAAGAAGGGGCAAGCCTGTACTATGGATTTTCCAGAGAAGTGAGTACGGAAGAACTGGAGCAGAGAATCAGGGACAATACGCTGCTGGATGTACTCAATAAAGTGTACGTAAAAAAGGGCGATGTGCTGTTTATCGAGCCGGGGACAATCCATGCAATTGGGAAAGGGAATGTGATTGCCGAGATTCAGCAGAATTCTAATGTTACATACCGGGTATATGACTATGGAAGGAAAGATAAGGACGGGAAGGAACGAGATCTGCATATTGAAAAAGCGTTGCAGGTGACCAGTCGGATTCCGATTCTCAGGCAAAAATCTTTTGAGCCGCATATTGCCTCCTGTGAGTATTTCACGGTGGATAAACTGGTTTTAGACGGCGGAATTATGAAGCGTATGTCAGGAACTGTCGACCCCACGACATTTGTCAGTATGCTGGTGCTGGATGGGGAAGGCGTGATCCGGGCGGGGGAAGAGGAACTTAAGTTTCGAAAGGGAGACAGTCTTTTTATAACTGCTGATACGGGAAATTATGAAATAGAAGGTGCTTGTGAAGTACTGGTTACGACACTTTGATTAGGGGCAGAGGGAACGAAGTGAAATAGGTGAAAGAATTTGACAAAACCTTCACAGCTTGTTTGTGCCTAAGCAAAGCGAAAGGAATGATGAAAAATATGACAGAATCAAGAAGATTAGTCTATCAGACGCTTGAAAATAAGAAGCCGGAGAGAGCTCCCCGGCATGTGTGGGATATTCAGTGGACCTATGAACAATTTCCGCAGGAAATCCAAAGGCTGAAGGAAGATTATCCGGATGATATTGTGTGGTGTCCCCGATTCTTGAAGAGTGACAGCGGATGTAAGGGAGATCCATATGCAATCGGTACTTATGTGGATGAATGGGGCTGTGTATTTGATAATAAATTTGAAGGAATTATCGGGGAAGTGAAGCGCGCTCAGATTACATCTGATGAGTGGGAAGAAACGGAGCAGATAGCTGTTCCAAAGGCATTTCTGGATCTGGATGCAGATGCGATTAATGAATATTGTAAAAATACAGAGCAGTTTGTTCTGGCAGGTTCTTCAGTCCGTATTTTTGAACGGATTCAGTTCCTTGCGGGAACAGAAAAGACATTGATGGATTTGTTTATGGATCCCGACAGTATGCAGCCTGCAATTCAGAAGGTTCACCAATTCTTTTGCGAGGAGCTGAAGGCATGGGCGCAGACAGACGTGGATGCACTATTTATTCAGGATGACTGGGGAACACAGATAAGCCTGCTGATTTCACCGGAGCTTTGGCGGGAGATTTTCAAACCGTTATACAGGGAATATGCCGAGATTGCCAGAAAGTATGATAAAAAGATATTTATGCATTCCGACGGATACATTCTGGATATTATCCCGGATTTGATTGAAATCGGAATCGATGCTCTGAATTCCCAGATCTTTTGTATGGGACTGGATAAATTGGAGCAATTCCGTGGGAAGATTACCTTCTGGGGAGAGATTGACAGACAGCAGGTATTGCCGTTTGGAAGCTTAGAGGATGTAGAAAATGCAGTCAAAGGTGTCAAAAAACAGCTGTGGAAAGACGGCGGATGTATCGCCCAGTGTGATTTTGGCGTTGGCGTGAATCCCCAGAATGTATTTAAAGTGTTTGAAACATGGGAAAAAATTGTTTAGAAATCGTTACAGCCCGGCCGAAGGGCGAACTATAATTGGAAATCCAATAGAATTTGAATAAGTGCTTGACAGAGATAGGAGAAAACATATGAATAAGAAAGAACGGGTTCTGGCAGCTTTGAGAAGGAAACCGGTGGACAGAATTCCAAGGGGTGAACTTGCAATTGAACCGGGGTTTATGGCAATGTATCTTGCAGATGTAGAAAAACCGATGTCTGCGTTAGAAAAAGAGATTTATGTCCGTAAGGATTTGGGATTTGATTTTATTAATATGCATGAGTTTCCAAAAACTCTGCTGGGATATGCGGATGATGGGTATCCCATTTACCAAAGTCCATTTGGAGATATATTTAAGGAGACACCGCACAGCTTTCAGATGCTGAAACCGGCACTGGAAGATATAGAGGATGTGGAAGAATATCAGACTGCGGATTTATCCGTGTCCACTTCACATCTGTTGGAATTTTATGAAAAAAATACAGACTTCTTCCTGATATCTCAGATTAATGGGCCTGTTAGTGCACTGGACTGGGCGCTGGGGATGGAAGATTATATGTGCTACTGCATGACAGACCCGGAGCTTGTTGCCAAACTGGCAGATAAGATTATGAACTTTGAGATTGGCAGGGCAAAAATGTTTCTGGATAAGGGGGCAGAGGCAATTCTGATTGCAGATGACATTGCTTTTAATACTGGTCTTTTACTGCCGCCGGAAGCCATGGAGGCAGTTGCTTATCCCTTTTATAAAAAGGTAATTCAAGAAATAAAAGCGTATAAAGATGTACCGGTAATTTTCCATAGTGACGGATATCTTTATGACGCATTACCGGATATTGTAGATTGTGGTTTTGATGCGATACAGTCACTGCAGCCTTCGGCGGGCATGGATATCGAGAGAGTGAAAAAAGAATTTGGGGATAAGCTGTGCCTGATCGGAAATGTAGACCTGAATTATCTGCTTCCATTTGGAACACCGGAAGATGTGAAAAAAGAAGTGAAGGATTTAGCCAAAAAGGCGGGGCCCGACGGTTTTATTCTTTCAACCTGTAATATACTGACGGATGCAGTTAAGGTTGAGAATGCCAAGGCGATGTACCTTTTTGATAAAGAATAATATAGGTGCGGCAATTACAACTGCGGCTGCAGCTACCGAGGAGCTAAGAGCTGTCACATTCGTGGCGGCTCTCGGCTCTTTTGAAAATCCACATCAAAAATATATCATCTTATAAAGTAGATGAAAGTAATACCCCATAAAATTCTCCCCAAAAGTAGAATTTGTATCCCACAATATTGTGTTAAAAGTTATAATATAAATAAGATTATATAGCAAAAGGGTATGCCCAGCGGGCGGGGCTGCGGTTAAGCTGAAGAATAAAGTAGATTGGAGAAATGAATAATGAGTGGATTTTTTAGCGCAGAAGGGAAATTTTTTTCGATAACCAGCAGAATAATTGATATGATATTTCTCACGATTTTGTGGATTATAGGATGTATACCGATTGTCACGATTCTTGCATCCACATCGAGCATGTACCACACCACGGTAAAGTGTATCCGCTATGACCGGGGGAAGGTATTTGAGGAGTTCAAAGAAGCTTATAAGAAAAACTTAAAGCAGGGGATTCTGCTGACTATAGTCTATGGAATCGCAGGAACAGTAATTGGTCTTATTGATTACCGTGTGTTTGGCTTAATGCAGAGCAGAACGAGTGCTGCATTTATTCTGGCATTTGGCATGTTGATCGTGACCGTTATATATCTGATGAATGTGCTCTGGCTGATTCCTGTATTTTCCAGGTTTACGAATACGTTTGGAAAGATCATGCAGTTGAATTATGCAATTGCGGTAAGACAAATAATCAGAAGCATACCGATGTTTCTGATTCTTATCGTATCTGTTATTTTGGTGCTGGCATCTTTTCCGCTGGTGATTGTATTTCCGTCACTGGCAATGCTCTTGATTTCTTACCTTTCAGAGCCGGGACTTCATAAATATATGCCGAAGCAGGAAGAAGATAACGGAGATTGGAGATATGGATTCAAGTAAAGCGGGATTTAGCTCACGAGCTT
>LDAQ01000134.1 GCA_001028025.1 Faecalicatena fissicatena
GGGGTCAGACCCTTCTGCAGAAGGGTCTGACCCCCTTGCCCCCTCATTTTCAGAATTGTTTCAAAATAACTGAATAAACAGCAAGGAGGTACGTGACATTTATGGAAATTGCTATGATTATGTGTGCAATTGTAATTGCAGTGTGCATTATTACTAACAGGTTCACGAACCGGTATGGGATTCCTACTGTTTTAATATTTATGGCGGTTGGTATGCTCTTCGGAAGTGAAGGGATTGTAAAAATTCCGTTTGATGATTTTGAGCAGGCGGAAAAAATCTGTTCAACAGCATTGATTTTTATTATGTTTTATGGTGGGTTTGGAACGAACTTCCAGACTGCAAAACCGATTTTACCAAAAGCAGTAAGCCTGGCAACGGTCGGTGTCGTGCTGACCGCAGGGCTAACCGGGATTTTCTGCCATCTGGTGCTGGGAATGAGCCTCAAGGAGGGGCTTTTGATGGGGGCAGTTGTGGGCTCTACAGATGCGGCCTCCGTTTTTTCGATTCTGCGCTCGAAAGCACTGGCTCTGAAGGACGGGACGGCATCTCTGCTGGAGGTGGAAAGCGGCAGTAATGATCCGTTTTCCTATATGATGACAATGATTGTCCTGAGTTGGATGGGTGGGGGAGAAAGTAATATTTTTCTTCTGCTTCTGAAACAGCTTGGATTCGGCATTGCGTTCGGTGTTGGAATCGGATATCTGGCAGTTCTGGTTTTGGAAAAGATAGAGTTTGAAATTGAAGGTATAGATACAATATTAATGATTTCATTGGTGCTTTTTGCCTATGCAGGGCCTGTTCTGATTGGCGGAAATGGCTATCTAAGCGTATACCTGCTGGGAATTATTGTCGGAAACAAGAAATTTAAAAACAAAATATCCATGATTCATTTCTTTGATGGTGTAAACCACCTTGCACAGATACTGATTTTCTTTCTTCTGGGACTTCTCGTATTCCCGTCCAGTCTGGTGCCGATCATGGGGAAAGCATTCCTGATCTTTGTTGGTCTTACCTTTATAGCCAGGCCGCTGACGGTTGCACTTTTGCTGACACCGCAGAAGTCATCCTGGAGGCAGCAGCTGCTGGTATCGTTTTCGGGATTGCGGGGAGCAGCCTCTATTGTGTTTGCAATTATGGTTACGATTAGTCCTGTTTATACAAAAGATTATGTATTTAACGTAGTTTTCTGCATCGCGTTGATGTCCGCTGCTTTCCAGGGTATGCTTCTGCCCTATGCGGCAAAACGGCTGGATATGGTGGATGACAGCCAGAATGTTTTGAAGACATTCAGTGATTATCAGGATGAACAGGAAATGCAGCTTATCCAGGTCGCTTTGAAGGAAGGCCATAAATATATTGGAAAAAGAATTGCTGATCTGCATTTGGGTGATGTCCTGGCGGTTATTATCGAAAGAGGAGATGAAGTGATTATTCCACGCGGGGAAGTAGTACTGCAGAAGGGTGATGTTCTGGTATTGAGCGGAGAGACTTATCAGGGGGAAGCGGACACAGTTTTGGACGAAACGACTATCCAGGAGGAAAATGCTTGGATAGGAAAGGCTGTGCAGGAAATTCCTGACTTTGAAAAAAGCCTGATTGTCCTCATCAAGCGGGAAGACGGCTCTACCGTCATACCAAAAGGAAATACTATAATCCGCACAGGAGATACACTGGTTATGAGTTTGGGAAAAAAGGAAGCGGTGCAATAAGAGATATACATGGAAATATGTCCGGAAGGCGGCCACTGAGTTAAAATCAGAGGCTGCTTTTTACATTATTTTACATTTCTCTTACAAAATCTTGAACTCCATTTGATTGTCTTTTAAAAATCAGGCTGTTATAATTTCTCACAGACAAAGCAAAGATGCATTGATTGAGAGGAGATTTAAGATGAAGAATTATAAATTGCTGACCCCGGGTCCGCTGACAACTACAGATAGTGTGAAAAAAGAAATGATGTTCGATCATTGTACATGGGATGATGATTACAAATCAATCACACTGGATATACGAAAGAAGCTTCTGAACATGGCCCATGTTTCTGAGGAAGAGTACACAGTCGTACTGATGCAGGGAAGCGGAACTTTTGGGGTAGAATCAGTTCTGACCAGTGTGATTGGAAATGATGAAAAACTTTTAATTGTGGCAAATGGTGCTTATGGCGAAAGAATGGTGGATATCGCGGAACACGCAGGAATTTTCCACATCGTTTATAACGAAGTTTACTATAAAGTACCCGATGCCCAGAGGATTGCGGATATCCTGGACAAAGATCCTGGGATTACTCACGTATCCATGGTTCACAGTGAGACAACCTCTGGAATTCTGAATGATATAGAGTCAGTGGCAAAGGTTGTAAGAGCGAGAAACCGTACAATGATAGTGGATGCGATGAGCAGTTTTGGAGGAGTAGATATCCCCGTTGAAGAGTGGGGAATCGACTTTATTATCAGCAGTGCAAACAAATGTATTCAGGGAGTACCAGGATTCTCATTTATCATTGCAAACAGAGAAAAACTCATTGCAAGCAAAGGCAAAGCAAGAAGCCTTTCATTGGATTTATACGATCAGTGGGAGACAATGAACAAAGACGGAAAGTGGCGCTTTACATCTCCAACGCATGTGGTACTGGCATTTTCACAGGCATTGAAGGAGATGGAGGAAGAAGGCGGCATTCCGGCAAGAAGCAGACGTTACGTTGAAAACAATAAACTTTTGATTGAGAAAATGGCGGAACTTGGAATTCGTCCGTATATTGATGCAGAACACCAGGGCCCAATTATCACAACCTTTTATTATCCGGAGAACCACAAGTTTTCCTTTACAGAAATGTATACATATATCAAAGACCGCGGCTATGCAATTTATCCGGGAAAGGTGACAGAAGCAGACACATTCCGCATCGGCAATATCGGTGAGATATACAAAGAAGACATTCTGAGACTAATGGAGATAATTACAGATTTTTTAAAGGAGAACAGTCATGAGTAAACAAATAGAGGCAGTAATATTTGATTGGGCAGGAACAACAGTAGACTACGGATGCTTTGCACCGGTAAAAGCATTTGCCGAGGTTTTCAGGCAGGCGGGAATCGAGCCGACCATGGACGAAGTAAGAGCGCCCATGGGAATGCTGAAAAGGGATCATATCCGTACAATGCTGGAGATGCCGAGAATCCGCGGACAATGGGAAGAAAAATATGGAAAAGAGCCAGAGGAGGGTGACATCGATCAATTATACCAGTCCTTCGAAGACAGATTACTGGGAATACTGGATGAATTTGCCGATCCCAAGCCATACGTCCTGGAGACAGCAGCGGCCCTCCGGGAAATGGAAATCAAAATAGGTTCAACAACCGGTTATACAGATGAAATGATGCAGATCGTAGTCCCCAAAGCCAAAGAAGCAGGATACGCCCCCGACGCATGGTTCAGCCCTAATTCCGTGGGAAATGCAGGCCGCCCATACCCGTACATGATCTTTAAAAACATGGAAGTCCTCAAAGTAAAATCAATCCATAATGTCATCAAAGTAGGCGACACCATATCAGACATCAAAGAAGGCAAAAATGCCGGCGTATATACAGTAGGAGTCATAGAAGGCAGTTCAGAAATGGGATTAACAGAAGCAGAGTATAATACACTGACGGATGCCGAGAAAAAAGAAAAAACAGAGTCAGTAAGCACCAGATTCATGGATGCCGGCGCAGACGCAGTAATCCTGAACATAAAAGAACTCCTGAGCCTTATCAAGTAGCACCGTTTGATAAGAAAAAGTTTGAGTTGGTATTTAAAGAATGTTACTCAGAACCGAGTCAGGTCCCTTTGTAGATACGGAACCATATAACCGCCAACAGATTCGTTCCTTAATCAAACCGGAGAAACGCAATCCTGCATAGCCAGCCCAATCCGCTGCCCCCGCTGGAAAATCCCCCACCCCTACTTTCCCGGAGGCATCCCGCGCCGCATTTTAGACAGGCGACCCTCCTCATCACCCCCTAAAACATTCCTCCCAATTTGTGGAAGGAAATAAAAAAGTTGACAGAATGCATTTTTTATATTAGAATAACTTTTGTAACAAATTTGTAATATCTGTAATAACTTCGAAATCATAAGCATATATTTTATTACAAGCTTATTAAGAAAACGTAAAGATATTGCAATAAATCAGGAGGGCAAGTATATGTTTCAGGGTAAAAAATTTATAACGGTATTGTCTGCAGTGACAGTATGTATGACATTCACGGCTGGCTTTACTACACAGGCGGCATCACAGATGCCTGTGGCAGTTACAATTGATACATCAGATAAAATGGGGGAAGACACATTACTGTTAGATACCGTAAAAAGTATACCGGTAGAGCAGACAGCAGAGATAAAGAAAGCAGCAAAGGAAGCCAAAGCTGCTTACGATGAGGAACAGAAAAAGATAGCTGAGGAGAAGAAGCGGAAAGAGGAAGAAGCAAGGCTGGCCGCGGAAGAGGCACAGCGTGCTGCGGAAGCCGAGGCACAGGCAGCAGCAGAAGCCGAGGCAGCTGCGGTGTCAGCATCTCCTGCACAGCAGGTGGCAGCAGGAGACCAGGAATTGCTGGCAGCGATTATTTTCTGTGAAGCAGGAAACCAGCCATATGACGGACAGGTTGCCGTTGGGGCCGTTATCATGAACCGAGTGCGAAGCGGGGTATATCCGAACAGCGTATCAGAAGTCATTTACCAGTCAGGGCAGTTTGGCCCGGCCATGACAGGCTGGCTGGACAGCGTGCTGGCAAGCGGCGGATATACAGATACTGCAATGCAGGCGGCCGCGGATGCAATCGCGGGTTCTAATCCAATCGGGGACTGCCTTTACTTCGGAAACGGAGATTATGGAATCCAGATTGGGGATCATTTTTTCCATTAATAAAAGAAAAAGTTTGTATCTAATTAAATAGATCTTTCAAAAAAGAGAAGTGCTGCAGGATGGTTAAAATCCATTCTGCAGCACTTTTTATTCATATGTAACTGTTCAGAATCATGAACAGTTAAGTACACGTTTACTACAATTTAATATCCAGCTTCGAAAAAGCGTCAGCGAATGCGTTATTTACCGGTTCCTTCACATCCTGTGCCTGTTTTTTCAAATAGCTGTTCACATCTTTTTTACTGGCACCTTTGCCTTCTTTTGCTCTGCGGGCCTCAAAAGCGCTGAGTTTTTCCTTATGGCCGCAGGAGCAGACAAACCGCTGTCCATCCCCTCTGCCAACCATCTCCATCTTCTTGTGGCAGACCGGACAGCGGGCATTGGTGCGGCGGGAAACGGTTTCCCGGTGACCGCAATCTCTGTCCTGGCATACCAGCATTTTCCCGTGTTTGCCGTTGACTTCCAGCATGTATTTTCCGCACTCCGGGCACTTGGTACGGGTCAGGTTATCATGTCGGAATTTTCCGTCTCCGGTTTTTATCTCCTGGATTAAAGTCTGAGTGTAACTTTCAATCTCATCCATAAAATGCCGATCCGTTTCTTTGCCCTTAGCAATCGCCTGGAGACGAAGTTCCCAGTCCGCCGTCAGTTCCGGGCTTTTAAGATCCTCGGGCACCAGTTCCAGCAGCTGTTTTCCCTTGGCAGTGATGTGGATCTCATTACCGCGCTTTTCCATCAGGAAGCTGTTGAAGAGTTTGTCGATGATATCGGCGCGGGTTGCAACGGTTCCGAGGCCTCCGGTTTCTCCGAGTGTTTTAATCAGAGTCTTGTCTTTACGCTGCATATACTTTACCGGATTTTCCATTGCGGCGATGAGTGTGCCTTCTGTAAAGTATGCGGGCGGTTTGGTCTTGCCCTCTGTAATATTCAGGCTGATCACAGACAGCTTCTGACCCTTGTGTACTTCTGGAAGATTTTGTTTGATAAAAGCCTCCTCCGCCTCATCTTCGTCTGTATCTTCATAACCGGCTTCATAGATCTCTTTCCAGCCGGCCTGTTTGATTACATTTCCTCTGGCAGTAAAAGTCTCCTGCGCGATTTTGCCTTTGAGGGAGGTTTCCTCATACTCACAAGCAGGGGACAATACTGCGAGAAAACGGCGTACGACCATATCGTAGATCTTGCGCTCCTCGTTCGTCATGTGGTCAAGCTGCACGAACTGCTCAGTGGGAATAATCGCGTGGTGGTCTGAGACTTTGGCATTGTCCACAAAAGACTTATTGGCCTTTACCGGCTGCATGGAAAGACGTCCGGCAGCCTTGCTGTAAGGACCGACCGCACATGCCCTGAGTCGTTCTTTCAGCGTTCCTGTCATATCAGAAGTGAGATGGCGGGAGTCGGTTCTGGGGTAGGTCAGTACTTTGTGGTTTTCGTACAGACGCTGCATGATATTCAGTGTCTCTTTTGCGGAGAATCCGAAACGCTGATTGGCTTCCCGCTGCAGCGTAGTCAGATCATAAAGGGCCGGAGAGAATGATTTCTTCTCCTTTTTTACAACCTCCGTAATCTCGAGTGCACCGCTGCATTGTTTATAGAGCTTTTGGATTTTCTCGTGGTCAAATGTCCTTGAAGAGCCGGACTGACTGTCACACCATACGAATGTAATTCCGCCTGCGGCGGCCTTCATGCCGTAGAAGGGCTGCGGCTTAAAACTGCGGATTTCTTCCTCACGCGCAGCAATCATTGCAAGTGTGGGTGTCTGTACACGACCACAGGAAAGCTGGGCGTTATACTTGCAGGTCAGCGCACGGGTGGCATTGATGCCCACCACCCAGTCAGAATGTGCCCTGGCAACTGCCGCTCTGTACAGGTTATAATAGGATTTTCCGGGTTTCAGGCTGGAAAAGCCTTCCCGGATGGCCTTGTCGGTCACAGAAGAAATCCAGAGACGCTGCAGGGGCTTTTTACTTCCTGTCTTGTCCAGAATCCAGCGGGCAACCAGCTCCCCTTCGCGTCCAGCGTCGGTTGCGATAATAATATCCGATACATCTTTGCGGTAAATCAGTTCTTTGACCGCATGATATTGTTTCCCGGTCTGCTTGATCACGACCAGCTTCCATTCTTTTGGGAGCATGGGGAGCGTATCCATATTCCAGGTTTTATACTGCTCACCATATTGTTCCGGATCGGCAAGGGTGACAAGATGCCCCAGCGCCCAGGTAACGATGTATTCATTTCCTTCTATATAAGAGTTTGTCTTCTTCGTGCAGCGCAGGACTCTTGCGATGTCTCTGGCTACAGATGGTTTTTCAGCAATAACAAGATGTTTCATTAAAGTCTCCTTTGGGTTTGATCTTTTCGGTTTTAAATACTGTGAAATCCTTTTCCGATGATTTCACTTGTATTGGAAATCAGAATAAATGCTTCCGGCTGATTTTCCTTGATAAAGTTACGAAGCTTTACTGCCTGAGGGCGATTGAGGGCCGTGAAGACGATGTACTTATCTCTGCCTGAAAAAGCGCCCTGTGCATGACAGACGGTGGCACTGCGGTGCAGTGTATTTACGATGAAATCACAGATGGGTTCCGGTACATCGCATACGACATTAAAATACTTGGAAAGGTTAAAACTTTCAATAAAAGTGTCAATCATGAAGGAACGAATAGCCAGTCCGAGGAAAGAATACAGTCCTGTCTTGACATCAAACATGAAGCAGCCTGCTATGGTAATGGCGATATCAGTGGCAAGCAGTGCGCGTCCGATGTCAAAACTGGAATATTTTTTCAGTATCATGGCAATGATATCTGTACCGCCGCTGGATGAACCGATGTTAAACAGCACAGCGGAACCGAGAGAGGGCAGTGCAATGGCGAAACAGAGCTCCAGCATAGGCTGGTCTGTCAGCGGATGTGACATCGGATATACACGCTCCAGAACGGAAAGCGTTACAGAAAGCAGGATGCTGCAATAGGCGGTCTTAGCCGTGAACTTACGGCCTAACACAATAAAACCAATGACCAACAGTATCATATTCATGACAAAGGTAAAGTCACTGGCAGACATGAATCCGGTTTTGGCAATCAGGACCGCAAGGCCTGTGATGCCGCCGAATGTGAAATTATTCGTGAACTTGAAAAAATAAGTACCGACAGCCATAATCAGTGTACTGACTGTTAATAAGAGAAAATGCTTCAGTTTTTCCTTCATTTCTATGCTCCCCGTCATATACATAAATTTTGAATTTGAAAAGCTCTCACTCTAACCGAATTGTAACGCCGTGAATATGAAAAGTCAACGCATTAAGACAAGATATTTGGAAATACTATGTTCCCATAAGGAGGAAGGAATATATGTATCAGTATTTACCAATTCGAGATGTATACGCAAGAGAAATTATAGATTCCAGAGGCAATCCGACCATTGAGGTAGAGGTGCTTGTGGGTGAGGATACGATAGGGCGTGCGGCAGTACCTTCCGGTGCTTCTACGGGAAAATATGAGGCAGTGGAGCTGCGTGACGGAGAAGAACGCTATGGTGGAAAAGGCGTGCAGCGTGCAGCGGAACATGTAAATGACCAGCTCGCTAGAGCCGTGATTGGAATGAATGTGTTCGATCAGGCGGCGATTGATGAAGTTCTCATTAAAGCAGACGGCAGCCGAAACAAAAAGAACCTGGGGGCAAACGCTCTTCTGGGAGTGTCACTGGCAGCAGCAAAAGCGGCAGCCAATGCCATTAAAGTACCGTTGTTCCGTTATCTGGGCGGTGTCAATGCGCGTGAGCTTCCGGTTCCGATGATGAATATTCTGAACGGCGGGGCGCATGCAGATAACACACTGGATATCCAGGAGTTTATGATCATGCCGGTTGGAGCACCAAATTTTAAGGAAGGACTCCGTATGTGTGTGGAAATCTATCATACACTGAAAGGACTGCTGAAAGAAAACGGACTGAATACGGCCGTGGGGGACGAGGGCGGATTTGCCCCCGATCTGCCGGATGCAAAGGAAGCCCTCAGATTTTTGAAAGAGGCGGTAGAGAAAGCCGGGTATGAGATGGGCAAAGATATCCAGATCGCGCTGGATGTCGCGGCATCAGAACTTTACAATAAGGACTTCAGAAAATATGAATTCCCGGGAGAAAGTAAAATGCAGGGGCAGAAGATTGTGCGCTCTGCTGAGGAACTGATTGAATATTATGAAGATTTGTCACTGGAATTCCCGATACGGTCCATCGAAGATCCACTGGATGAAGAAGACTGGGATGGATGGGAACTTTTGACAACAAGACTGGGGAATGAGATTCAGCTGGTGGGAGATGATTTGTTTGTAACGAATGTAGAGCGGCTGAAAAAAGGAATTGAGCAGAATGCGGCCAATGCCATACTTGTGAAGGTGAACCAGATCGGGACACTGACAGAAGCCATAGATGCCATCGAGATGGCACAGAAGGCAGGTTACAATGCGATCATATCACACAGATCAGGAGAAACGGAAGACACTACGATTGCGGATATCGCGGTGGCGTTTAACACAGGACAGATCAAGACGGGAGCACCGTGCAGGTCAGAACGTGTTGCAAAATACAACCAGCTGCTCAGGATAGAGGAAGAGCTGGGAAGATAAGCAGGGAGAGTAAAAACTGCCGGGGCATAAACAGGAACGGAATGCCGCGGCAGTTTTCTGTAAAAAAATCTTTCTTACGGTATACGCCGGATATACGGCTCCTTGACTTGCCGAATACTCCGGTATTATAATAAAACAGACGTGCGAACAGTAACTGATGAAGCATACTCTGGCAGCAGAAGGGAAAGGCATATTTTGAAATCATACCGTACATATTTGAGTTTTGAATTTGAAGAAAAGGAAACGATTAAAAATATCACCAACCATGTTAAAATGGTTTTGGAAGAAAGCGGTGTAAGGGAAGGGATTATAGTAGTATCTTCTCTGCATACTACTTCGTCCATTTTTGTAAACGATGATGAGGAAGGGCTGATCAAAGATACATTGGAGTTCTTAGAACAGATGGTGCCAGAACAGAAAGAACCTTATTATCTGCATAATAAAAGTGAGAAAGATGCGCCTGCCCATCTGAAAAGGAATATAATAGGAAGAAGCGAGATGATATCAGTGACCGAAGGCAATATGGACCTGGGAAACTGGGAGCAGGTCTTTTATGCTGAATTCAATGGAAAGCGCAAGAAAAAGATCTGCATTAAGATCATCGGAGAATAGAATGGCCAACTGCAGATGCAAGCCTTTAGAGGGCCTGCCCGGGACAGAATATGAAGAGTTCCGGGCAGGCTCTTTTTATGATATAGAAAAATCCTCTGGAATTCCCTATATCATAAAAACTCTCCGGGGGATGCACACGCCGCGGTAAGGTATATAGCCGCAGAGCGGCATTGCGGCGGCGCCAAAGTGTGCGAGCCCCTCATGAGTGAGGAGACGGGGAGTTGAGGTGGGCTTGCCCACTTTGTTATTCTTTACGGATAGAGAAAACTGCATTTTCTTCAGTTAGAAAAAGAAGCGCCGGGAATGGTGCAGAATGACAAAAATATTTTATTGTTTAGAAACACTGAATATATAAAATATGTACAAACTGCCCTAAAATGAAGAAGAGAATTTAAAAAGACTGCACAATTAAAAGATAAAAAAACGAAAAAAACAAGAAAAAATCCAATTTGATTGTGCAAATAAACGGTGATATTATAAGGCTAATTCAAACCGGGTTGAAAATAGAAAATAGGAAGTGAGATCGAATTTATGCGAGAAAATTTTGACGTGGTAGTAATTGGTGGCGGAACCACAGGAACGGCTGCGATTCGAGATTTGGTACTCCGCGGGTATACAAATTCTGTTCTTCTGGAGAGAGACGATCTGGCAGCGGGTACGTCAGGAGGATGTCATTCAGCGCTGCACGGCGGTTCCAGATATGTTGTGACAGATAAGCAGACGGCAGTAGAGTGTCTGCAGGAAAACAAAGTATTCCGTGAAATAGTTCCTCAGGTTGTTGACCCGACAGATGCGATGTGGGTGGCGAAGACAGAAGAGCAATTGGAATTTGCTAAGAAGTGGATGGAGAATGCAGATGATATTGGGCTGCCCTACGAAGTAATCACTCCGGAGGAAGCCGTAAAGGACGAACCGCTTCTGGCCGGCGATATCCAGTTTGCCCTGCGTACAATTGATACGGGATTTGATCCTTTCCGACTCTGTATCGCTCAGGCATATGATGCAAAGGTAAAAGGCGCGGTCATCAGGACACACAGTGAAGTGATTGACCTGATTCTGGAAGAGAATACCGTAAAAGGAGTGAAAGTACTGGACAGAAGGAATGGAACGGTCTATGAGATATACGCCCGGATTGTCGTAAACGCTGCAGGCCCATGGGGGTCCAGGGTAACAGAAATGGCGGGATTCAAGATTCCGGTAAAACCGAACAAGGGAACAATGGGGGTTTATAATATGCGGCCTACCAAGACTCTGATCGGTATTCTGAGAGTTCCTTCAGACGGTGACGGCCTTGTCAGTATGGGGTATCAGAATACATCCTTGCTCGGAACTTCTTCCGTGGATATAGAAGATCCCGATGCAGCGGTTCCTGGCCTGGATGAGATTGAACTGATGGAAAGCAGCGTGGAGCAGATTATCCCGGACATCAGAAAAGCGAGAATGCTCAGGATGTGCACAGGGGTCAGACCCCTTTACTCCACTACAGCGGAAACCGGGAGAGCCGTAAGCCGCAGGATGATCCTGATTGACCACGCAGAAGAACATGGGATCGAAGGCATTGTCACAATTACCGGCGGGAAATATGCAACAGCCCGGCTTATGGCGGAAGAGACAGTGGATCTTGTATGTAAGAAGCTTGGCAGCGATGCAGAGTGTACCTCGCATAAACAGTTGATATATGGAGCGCAGACAAAAGAAGAAGCGGAAGAAGATGCCAGATATATACACGATACATATAAAGTGCCGCTGTACAGTGCCCATAAGATGACCGCAAGGTACGGCAGCAGGGCAAGGGAAATCGTTGATGCGGCACCGGAATACGCGGGAGTCATCTGCGAATGCGCTCAGGTCATTGGCGCGGAGGTGATCAATGCATTTCAAAATGAAGAGGTATATAACATCAAAGACCTTAGAAGAAGGATCCGCAACGGTATGGGAACCTGCCAGGGAACATTCTGTACTTATAAGGTGGCGGCCCTGTATCAGAAGGCGGTTCATGCAACGGCAGAGGAGGCGCATGACCAGCTTGCGGAATATATGCAGGAGCGCTGGAAGGGGATTTACTATACGCTGCAATATGGAGACCAGCTGGCACAGGCAGAAATTATGCAGGCATTTTATGTAACCCAGGGAGGATACGACCTGCTGGATACCAAACCAACGGAGGTGATTCCACATGAATAAGATGATAGATGTAATTGTAATAGGCAGCGGCATAGCCGGAGTGACTGCGGCAAAGGCGGCAGCGGATGAGCAGGTGTCTGTGGAGATCATTACAAAGGGAGCAGGAGCTACCATGATGGGATCGGGAGCCCTGGATATTCTGGGTGCCGTTCCGGGAGAAGAGAAAAATACAACAGTAAACGATATCAAAGAGGGTATGGAGCTTCTGCTCGATAAAAATCCGAGACATCCGTATGCAGTTCTGAAAGACAGTTTGGAAAACGGAATCAAAGCACTTCGGGAGGTATGCAGAGCAGGCGGGATGGAGTTTACAGGAGACGGAGTTACAAATGCTGTCATCCCGAATATCCTGGGAACCTTTAAAAACACGGCATATATCCCTTCCTATAATAAATATGCAGACGCAGCAAAGGCAGCGGGGAAAATACTGGTTGCCGGATTCAGAGGGCATACGGAATTTTATCCCGAATATGCCTGCAGGTCTTACAATACATACCAGAGACAGTTTGCACCTGATGCAGACGCCGTCTATATTGCAACCACACTGGAGCTTCCCTCTCTTGCGGACCGGGAAAGAATAACCAATGCAGAACTGGCAGCATTTTTTGATACCCGGGAGGGCATGGAGGAACTGGCGGCAGCGCTGGATGATATGAAGAACATTATGGGAGGAATACAGGGCATATTGATTCCGCCGGTCCTTGGATATAGAAAATATGCACAGAATATGGAGCTTTTGTATGAAACACTCGGGATTCCTGTGGGAGAAATCGCTGCAGGCGGTCATTCTGTAAGCGCACAAAGGCTGGCGGCGGCACTGGAAAAGGGGCTGGAAAACAAGGGGCTTGAGGCGGTAAATCAGGCGAAGGCAGTGGAAATACGTAAAACAGAGGAAGATGTATTTTGTATTGTATATGAGCAGCAGGGAAAGACAAAGGAAGCATATGCGAGATCGGTTGTGCTTGCGGCAGGAGGGTTTATTGGAGGAGGAATTACCTCATACAGAGAAGACCTGTTTATTCCAGTCATAAATGAGCCGCTGGGCAGAATAACCCCTGAGATGGTAAATAAAAAAGCATTTCCCGGAGGAGGGCAGCTCTTCGGTAAGGTGGGAATCCGGGTGTACGATGATATGGCGGTTGCACAGGGCTGTTTTTCAGGTCAGATATTTGCCTGCGGGGATTTAATAGAGGGGTATGACTGGGTCTACGAGAGAAGCGGTTCGGGGGTTGCGGCGGCTTCCGGATATCTTGCAGGAAAGAATGCAGCAAATATGGCGAAAGGAAGTGAGCACTGATGAAAGACTTTAATGATATTTATTATAACAGTGTGGAATGCGTAAGATGCAGCCTGTGCCTGGACAGATGTCCGGCAGTCCGTGCAGCCGGAACGGATAAGGCTCCGATGTATTCATCCGTATATTCGGCGCTTGGGTCCCGCTTTGATCTGGAGATGGTGACAGAGGAAGCTTTTCAGTGCATTGACTGCTATGAGTGTGAATCCGCATGTCCTGTCAATGTGCCCATAGCGGATACGATGGCATATATCCGCCGGCTATGTAAGGAAAAGAATACCGTACCCGACGGCGTGGAAAGTATTGTCCAAAAAGCAGAGAATGGTGAAAATATACTGGGCACCCCGTCAAAGCTGCCGGAAGGAAAAGCGGAGATTGCCGTATTCCTGGGATACGCCGGAGAGCTGGATGAAGAGATGCAGAGAGCATTTGATAAAATCTGCCGGGCAGCGGGGATCTCATACACCTTTTTGACGGACACCGCGGACAGCGGATACTTTTTGGACAGAAGCGGGCAGTCAGAAGGGATACAGAAGGCTGTGGAGACGAATGTAAAAGCGTTCGAGAGAGCTCAGGCAAAAGTAATTGTCACACCGTGCAGCTATTCCTTCGAGGCGTTTCGGAATTATTATCCCGAAACATACACATATCTGCATATGAGCGAATTCCTGTCAGAACTTCTCACGGAAGGAAAAATAAAAGCTGCAGAATGTATGAAGCCGGCAGCGTACCATGCGGCGCATATGCTGACCAGGAAAAACGATGTGAAAGCGCCTGAAGAGTTGATTCTTTGGCTGAGCGGGCAGAAAGCGGTGCAGCCGGAGAGAACCGGGTACAGAACTTCTTCCAGCGGGCTTGGCGGCGGTCTGGGGCTGTTTTATCCGGAACTTGCGGCGGCAGTCAGCGAAAGGCGTGCCCGGGAGCTGGCGGAGCTGGGATGCGGAACCGTAGTGACGGGATGTGTGTTTGAAAAATATGCATTAAAAGAGGCACTCAGAGAAAAAGAAGTAGAAATCATAGACATCACGGAATATGTAGCACAGGCGCTATAGAGAGAGGAGAAATTTATTATGAATGCAAAATATGATCCGAACATTTTTAAATTACCAGAGTCCGTTGACAAGGATACCCATATCATCTGTACATACTTCTGCGAAGGGTATACGTCAGACCTGTTGAATAAGGTTGGCTCTATAGCGATTGAACAGACAACCGGCACATGGGCGCCGGTACCCCTAGAGACGCCGGAAGTAAGAAGAAGGCACGGCGGGAAAGTAATCGCTGTTCATGAAATCCCATGCTACGAGTTCAATATGCCGGAGATGGAAGGCAAAGAGCGTATGGCGGTATTCCAGATTGCATTCCCGTTTGAGAATATGGGACCAAATCTCCCGCAGGTACTGACCTCTGTAATAGGAAACATTTCCATGGCAGGAAAACTCAAACTGATTGATATCGATTTCCCAAAAGTGTTTACGGATGCCTTTCAAGGACCAAGATACGGCGTGGAAGGACTCAGAGAGCTGACAGGGGTTCAGAAAAGGCCATTTATTGTCAGTATGATTAAGCCGTGTACAGGGGCTACCCCGGAAAATGCGGGCAAACTGATAAGGGAACTGGCAATGGCGGGAATCGACTGGATCAAGGACGATGAGCTGTTCAGCGACACCGAATACTGTACCGTAAAGGCAAGAGCTAAGATTGCGGCCGAGATTCTGAAGGATGTATATGAGAGAACCGGAAAACGCGTGATCTATTCTCCGAATATTACAGACAGACCAGATAAGATGCTGGATAAAGCAAAGATGTGCAAAGAGATGGGGATACCGGGAATCATGATCAACGCACTCACCGTAGGCTGGCCGTCGATGCAGATGGTAGCGGAGAACGATGAGGTTGGACTTCCGATCCTGGCACATCCCGCATTTGCAGGGGCAATGTACGAATCACATTATTCAGGCGTATCAAGCCACCTGATTCTTGGCAAGTTTATGAGAATGAGCGGAGCAGATATTGTGATTTATCCTTGTGCATACGGCAAAGTTGATATCCAGCGTGAAAGATACATCAGGATCGCACAGGCTCTTCTGACAGATTTCAGAGGAATGAAGCGCACGTTCCCGGGGCCTGCCGCAGGTGTATATCAGGGTCTGATCCCGGATGTTGCTTCCGATCTGGGCATGGACTTTTCTATCTCAGCAGGCGCAGCCATGCATGCACACCCGATGGGGGCAGCAGCAGGTGTTGAAAGTCTGATCAAAGCGGCGGATGCAACTGCAGAGGGAATTCCGCTTAGGGAAGCGGCAAAAGACTGTGCATCCTTACAGGCAGCCCTGGATCTCTGGGGCGAGGGCATGAACCAGCAGCTGTTTGACCTGAAGAAATAGGAAGGTTTACATGGAACGAAAAACGGTGGATTTACATATACACAGCGGACATTCCAGTGATGGAACCTATAGCGTACACGAACTCTTTGAAAAAGCGGCAGAGTATGGGATGGAAGCCATTATCATTGCCGACCATGATACATGGGAAGCGGCAGGGGAGGCACAAAAAGAATCAAAAGATCTTGGAATACAGACGCTTCCCGCTCTGGAACTGTCATGCATAGACGAGGGCAGAATGGTACATCTTCTGGGATACGGGATCGATATCAGCGGCGGGCATACGCTGGCAAAGCTTACAGCAGAGATTCAGAAGTCCAGGCTGGATATCCTTTTGGACATCAAAGAAAACCTGGAAAAAGAAGGCTTCGTTGTAGACATGGAACAGGTAAAAAAACTGGCATATCCGCAGCCGCCGGTCATTACTAATTTCGCAAATGCGATTCTAACGGACCCGCGGAACCGGGATCATCCCAAACTCCGACCCTATCAAAAAGGTGGAACAAAGTCTGATCAGCCCAATATCCATTTCATCCGGGATTATCTGACCGCGGGCAGCCCCTGCTATGTGCCGGAGTATACCGTAGATATTTACACCGGAATCAGGGCCGTCAGGGATGCAAAAGGCGTGCCGGTTCTGGCCCACCCGGGAGAATGGTTTACGCGGGCAGACGAAGGGAAGCTGCCGCTTATGCTGGAGTGCGGTCTTCAGGGAATCGAAGTATACACACCCTATCATAATCCGGAGAAAACGGCATATTTCAGAGGGCTGGCAGACAAAAACGGACTGCTGAAAACGGCAGGATCGGACTACCATGACGAGAAGAAAAAGCCCGGACATTCTATGGGAATGGCAGAACAGGCGGATATGAAAATGTTCGATGCCCTGAAAGAGCTGACGGAAAGAAACCGGGCGGGGCAGGAGGCAACGTGAAATATAAACTTTTAGCAGTTGATATAGACGGAACACTGCTGGACGACGGACACATGCTGACCGAAAAAAACAAAAAAGCAATCCGGGACATACAGAAAGAGGGCGTGAAAGTTATCCCTTTTTCGGGCAGGGGATATCCTGCATTAAAAGAAATTATCCAGGCACTACAGATGAAGGATGCAGTAGTGACGCAGAATGGGAGCCTGGTGCTGGATTGTACCGGAAAGAAAATCCTGCATTCGGAGATGATCTCTTCTGAAAACTGCAGAAAGATCCTGGATTACTGCCGGGAACATTCCTATCAGCCCCTGATCTACCAGGGAGACCGGGTCTATTCCGGACTGACAGGAAATTACCTGGAGATATTTGAAAAATGTATGGGGCAGAAGGTTGTCTATACAGCGGATATAGGAATGTGCTATAATGACACCCCCCTGGGAAAGATTTTAATATTGGATGAACCACGCAGAACAGCGAGGTTCAGAGAATGGGTGTCTTCGGCTTTGGGTGGTGAGGTCAGCGCAGAGCCTGCCTACGATTTTTCCCTTGAAATTGGGGGCAGTGATAAGGGCCGTGCGCTGGCGTGGATCGGCTCTTATTACCACATAGCGCCCGGAGAGATGGCAGCCATAGGTGATGGTGAAAACGACAAGGGCATGCTGGAATATGCCGGCCTGCCGATTGCCATGCAGAATGCGATGGAAGGCGTAAAATCGGCAGCAACAAAAGTAACATTGTCTAATAATGAAAGCGGCGTCGCATATGCCATAGAGAGATACATGCGATGAGAAGCCAGAAAACCGGAAAGAGGGAATAGGATGATTTATGAAGGAACGGCGGTTTCGGATGGGGCAGCCACAGGGCGTGTGTTTCAGTATGAGCCATACCAGCCGGAAATCCGACATGACACAATTACAAAAGCCCAGACAAAGAGCTGTTTAGAAAAGTACAAAGACGTTCTCATCCAGGCGGAGGAAGAGCTGAAGCGGCTGATAGAAAGTTCTGAGCTGGAGGAAGAAGAAAAGAAAATATTCCAGGCTCATATCGATATTGTGCAGGATGAAGAAATGAGACGGGAAATAGAGGAAGAGATTACCGACAATCTGCTGTCTCCCGAATGGGCAATCCAGGAGGTTTATGAAAGATATATCAAGATTATATCAAAAGCAAAGGATGCCCTGATCCGGGAGAGGGCGGCTGATCTGAAAGATGTCTGCCAGAGGTTAATCCGCCTGTGGAACGGAGGGCACGAAAATCCGCTCTCTTCACTGGCAGGTGATGTGATTGTGGTTGCCCGCGATCTGCTGCCTTCGGATACGGCTGCCATGAAGACGGAATACGTGAAAGCGATTGTTACAGAAGTGGGAGGATACACTTCCCATATGGCAATCCTGGCCAGGAATTATGGGATACCCGCAGTTCTGGGGGTGGCAGATATTCTGAAAAACACAGAAAACGGACAGAAAATTGCCGTAGATGCAAAAGATGGAAAGGTAATTACAAATCTGACCGTTGACCAGGAAAAACAGTATCAGGTAATGCGCGAAGAATATCTGAGAAAGATAAGCGATATGCGCCAGTACCTTCCCCTTGTTCCCGAAACTCTGGATAAAACCAGAATCGATGTCTGTTTAAATATTGGATCTGCTGATAAAAGTGAACTGGAGCTGGAACAATATACGGATGGTGTAGGACTGTTTCGGACAGAATTTCTCTACATGAGCAAAAAAGCCCTGCCGGAAGAAGAGGAACAGTTCCAGGTTTACAAAAAGGTTGTGACCATGTACGGTGAGCGGCCGGTGATTATCCGCACACTGGACATTGGGGGCGATAAGAAGCTGGATTATCTGGAGCTTCCTAAGGAAGACAATCCGTTTCTGGGGCTGCGGGCGCTGCGTCTTTGCTTCGAAATGAAGCCGATATTCAAAACACAGCTGCGCGCTCTTTTGAGGGCAGCAGTATACGGTAATCTTATGATCATGTTCCCAATGGTAGGAAGTATCGGGGATATCCGGTTTGCAAAGCAGATTGTGGAAGAAGTGAAAGAAGAGCTGAAGCAGGAAAATATTCCCTGCCGTACAGATGTGAAAGCAGGTATTATGATAGAGATACCATCAATTGCGCTTATGGCCGATATCGCGGCTTCTGAGGTGGATTTTGCAAGCATTGGGACTAATGACCTCTGCCAGTATCTGATGGCGGTTGACCGCCTGAATCCCAGTGTCGCAAAGTACTATCAAAGCTTTCACCCTGCAATGTTCCGATTGATCCGGCAGATAGTAGAGGCGTTTAAAAAGCAGAAGAAGCCGGTCAGTGTATGCGGGGAGATGGGCGGAAATCCCCAGGCAGCGGCACTGCTGGCAGGCCTGGGAGTGCGTAAATTCAGTATGAATGCTTCCTCTCTGGCTTCTGTGAAGAAGATGATCTCTCAGATGGATATCTGCAAAGCAGAGCGGATGGCCCGGACCGTGCTGGAACTTTCTACAGCAGTACAGGTAGAAGAATACATAAAAAGTGAACTGCCGGATTAACCGCAGGCAGGTAAAGGAGGAAAGACTCATGTATGCAAAACAGGTGGTGATTGAGAATGAGACCGGTCTGCACGCCCGTCCGGCATCAGATTTTATTTCACTCGCAAGTAAGTTTAAAAGCAAAATCTTTATCCGGAACATGGATGAGGAAGACAGCTGCAGAGCCAATGCAAAATCAATCGTAATGTTGATTGCACAGGGCCTGGGCAAAGGAGTAACGGCAGAGATCAGCGCCGAGGGGGAAGATGAAAAAGAAGCAGTGGAAGCACTGACGGAGCTGATTAAATCTAAATTTGGCGAAGACTGAGAAGGAGGGAACGGATGGAATCGATAGGCCTTTATACAAACCAGGAAATGATACTGACGGAAGCAAAAGCCGCAAGTGCCGAAGAGATAATCAGAATGCTGTGCGGGGCGGCCATGAAGAATCAATGTATTGAACCGCTGTTTATTACGGCGTTGCTGGAGCGGGAAAAAGAATATCCTACGGGGCTTCCCACAGGGGTTCCCATTGCTATTCCGCATATACATGACGGATGTCTGAAGTCCTTTTTCTCGATGGCCGTTACAGACACCCCGGTTGCGTTTGGATGCATGGGAGATCCGGATGAGATAATAGAAACAAGGCTGGTCTTCCTTTTCGGGATTACCGATCCAAGCTATCAGACGGCAGTTTTACGGAAGTTCAGTAATATTTTTCAAGAGGATGAGATTATGAGCGGGCTGCTGGAAAATGATAAACCGGAAACACTGATGCAGAAAATGAAAGAACTGCTGGGAGAGTATCTGATAATCTAAGATGATGGAGAGAATGGATATGAAAGCAAAAATTAGTATAGCCGTTGCCTGTGGAGGCGGAATTTTTACAACGACTGTTGTGACGGATAAAATCAAAGACATATTAAAAAAAGAAAAAATACCTTTTTCAATCAACCCTCATAAAATAACGGAGGTTCCTAATCTGGAGGGGTATGATCTGATTGTAGTGACAGGAAAAACCAATGCAAAGAACAAGGCAGGTGCTCCGGTGATGCTGGGTCTGCCGTTGTTCACAGGAGTGGGGGCAGAGCAGTTTACAGAGGAACTGCTGGAGGCAGTCAAAAAAATTATGGATGAATAGTATTTATCCTACATTCTACTAAATATCGGGAGGTAGATATATGCAGGCTTTGATACAAATAGGAAATACGGTAAACACTATTATGGGAATATTTGGGAGTACCATAATCGTACCAGTTGTAATATTCATTATCAGTATGTTTATGAGAGTGGGGGCGAAGAAATCCTTCCAGGGCGCCATCTATATGGCGGTCGGACTGACCCTGTTCAATGCAGTTCTGGGGGTGCTGATGACGGCCATTACTCCATATGTAACGGCTATGGCGGATCACGTAGGCATCCGGCTGCCTTACATAGATATCGGCTGGCAGGGCGCATCTGTCGTTGTGTATTCGAATACACTGGGCTATATTTACCTGGTGCTTGGACTTGGGCTGAACCTGCTTCTGTTTGCGCTGAAACTGGTCGATACATTTCAGCCGACAGATATATGGAACTACTATCAGTTTGTATTCTGGGCAGTTATTGTACAGTTTACGACAGGAAGTTTTGCACTGGGAGTTGCGGCAGCTGTTATGTGCAACCTGGTGGTACTCCTGATTGCGGATATTATAGCACCGTCTCTGCAGGAATTTAACGGTTATGACAACCTTACTCTGACCAGTGTTCCCTCCGGAGGAGCTCCGTTTGCCATGATTGTGAGATGGATCATGTTAAAACTGAAGATTAAAACGAAACCGATCAGTGCAGAGAGACTTCAGGAAAAACTGGGGTTCTGGGGCGAACCGCTCTCCATAGGGCTGGTGGTAGGGCTGCTGATTACAATCCTGGGGTCTGTCACGGGGCTGGCCAATGTGAACACATGGGCCGGGATCCTGACTGCATCTATTACGATCGCCGCAGTTATGGTTATCTACCCGTCTGTTTCGGGACTGTTTGTGAAAGGGCTGATTCCCCTGAGCCAGTCCATGCAGGCGCGTGCCCGTTCCGGCAATTCGAACAGAAAATATTTCCACATAGCCATGGACCCTGCCGTTTTCTTTGGAAACGGGGACAATATGGCCGCGGCTCTGATCCTGATACCAATTGTGTTCTTTATATCAATTATTATGCCTGGCAATAAGATTCTGATGCTTGCGGATATCCCGGCTATGGCATTTATGACGGCCGGACTGATCTGCGTATTCCGGGGGGACATTCTGATGACAGTGATATCCGGGGCCATATGGTTCAATGTGGCGAACGTACTGAACTCGGATGTCTGTGCCGCCTTTACGAAGGCCGCGGAATCAGCAGGAGTTGCATCACAGATGGATTCCGTCTCCAGCGCCTTTTCACAGGGACTTGGAATTGCCTCATGGACAGTGGGGACGAACCCGGTTTTATATCTGGTATATAAAGCCTTTGCGGCAGACGGTATGATGAGGGTTATAGGGATTATTATCGTTGTTGCAGTATATCTGGCCATCTATCTCTCATTCCGGAAAAACAAAAAGGTATGGTGGGTTGCGGCAGGCGCAAGCGAAGAATACCTGATGCAGAGAGGTTATATAGAATAATGTGAAAAACAAAAGCCCGCTGGTATCAGGTGAAAACTGGTTCCGTGGGCTTTGCCGTTGTAAAAATATGTGTTATAATAATTTGCATTAGTCTGAATAATTGAAGGCGGTGTGGAAAGATGGCAGACAGGTTCTTTCAGGGATACATATATCAGCTGCAAAAGAGCATATACAGGACATTTGGAGTAATTGACAACAAGGAGATCGTCTCATGCAGCAATCAGGAAATGATAGGGGTGAGAAATTCATTCAATCTTATGCAGCAAAAAAACGAGGAGACTAAATGTTTTATTATTAAGAATAATACGTATCGTATTTTTTATGAAAACAGCTTTGTCAGGTTTGCGGTTTTTGTTGAGGGAACCGATAAAGACGCAGAGGATTATGCAACCATATTATCCGTGTGCTTTACCGGCATGAAATCCTATTTTGAAGAAAAGTACAGCCGGGATTTGTTTTATAAAGCCCTTTTTCTGGAAAATATTCTTGCTGCGGACATTTATGTGAGGGCTAAAATGCTGAAGATTCCCCCGATTATGGCACGGGCGGTATTTTTACTGAGATTTCCACATGTAGATATATCCTGGAATCTGAATATGCTGATCCACAATTTAGAAGAATCTGAAAAATATGAAGTATTTTCTATGACGGAAACGGACATAATTGTTATTGTAAAAACGAAAACAAATACATCACATGCGGAGCTGGAGGCAATCGGCGTTACATTTCAGAAGAAAGCGGCAGAGCTGTTTAAATCCTCCCCGGTCATCGGCATCGGAAGCATTGTCACAGATATCCGGCAGCTGGCAGATTCTTATAAGGAATCTCTGTATGTACTGGAGCTATTGTATCTGTTCGAGGGAAACAGGACGGTGATAGATTATAATCATCTTGGGATCAACCGGCTGATCTATCAGCTGCCGATTCCCTTATGTGAGGTTTATCTGAATGAAGTGTTTATCAAAGGCAGTTTTGATTCTCTGGAGTCGGAGACGCTGGAGACGGTAAAATGTTTTTTTGATAATAACCTCAATGTGTCTGAAACAGCAAGAAAGCTGTTTATCCACAGAAATACTCTGATGTACAGGCTGGAGAAGATCAAAAAGCTGACGGGTTTGGATGTGCGTATATTTGATCATGCAATCGTATTCAAGATTGCGATGACGATATATATCCATATAAGGTGCAAAGCTTAGGGAAATCCGTAACGGTAACTTTGGAAAAGTTATTGCAAAATCTTCCCAACTGTGGTAAGATGATCGTGGTTTATCCGCAGGAGGTGTAAGGGAATGGATATTTTAAAAATAATATTAACAATTATATTTGTAATAGATTGTATCGCACTGTCAGCGATCATCCTTCTTCAGGAAGGAAAGTCAGCAGGACTGGGAACGATCAGCGGGGCTGCTGATAGTTACTGGGGACAGAATAAGGGTCGTTCCATGGAAGGCGCTCTTGTAAAGTCCACGAAGTTCCTGGCAATTTTATTTATGGTTTTGGCACTGGTTTTGAACCTGGGTGTATTTAACTAAGAAGATAAGATGATTGAACACTCTATACAGTTATAGAGTGTTTTTTATTATCTTATGGAAAGTTAGACTATAAGATAAAAAAGCCCTTCCGGTGGGATGGGCGCTGCGGTGTAAGCTGTAGATGCTGCGATGCGACCGCCGCAGGCGCGAGTTTTGTAAGCTAAAAGCTATTCAAAAAGCTATTTTATATCAGAAAGTTCTTAAAATATAGAAAGAAGGTGAAAATATGGATCAAAGTTTTGAAAAAAGAAAGAAAGTAATTTACGATTTTATATGCGATGACATGTACGTACCGATGAAGATTAAAGAGATCGCGATTGTCCTTCAGATCCCAAAGGAACAGCGAAGCGAACTGAAGGAAGTGCTGGATTCCCTGGAGGAGGACGGCAAGATCTATGTGTCGAAAAAAGGAAAGTATACGAAGGGACAGGCCAGCCGTCTGACCGGAGTATTCCAGGCGAATGCCCGTGGATTCGGATTTGTGATACAGGAGGGCGAAGATGAGGACATCTTTATCTCCGAGGAGAATATAGGGGGTGCGTTCCAGGGCGACCAGGTGGAGTTTGTTATAACGAAAGAACCGGACAGCAGGCATGAAGCGGACGGTAAGAGGAAAGAAGGCAGAATTGTGCGTATCCTTTCCCACGGAACGACAAAGGTGGTTGGCCTGTATGAAAAATGCAAAAGCTTCGGGTTTGTGCGCCCGGACAGCCAGCGTGTTCTGAACGATATCTATATCCCGGAGGGAAAAGATAAAGGAGCCATGACCGGTCATAAGGTGGTTGTGGAGCTGACCTCCTACGGCGGACAAGATATGAAGCCGGAGGGCCGGGTGGTTGAAATTATAGGCCATATCAATGACCCGGGGACTGATATTATGTCCATCGTCAAGGGGTATGATCTGCCCGTCGAATTTCCGGAACGTGTCCTGAATCAGGCGGAACGTGTGGGAAAAGAAGTAAGCGAGGCCGATATGGCCGGCAGAATGGATCTGCGCGGCTGGCAGATGGTTACCATCGACGGAGAGGATGCAAAGGATCTAGATGATGCGGTTTCCCTGACAAAAGAGGAGGGCGCTTACCGCCTTGGCGTTCATATTGCAGATGTGTCAAACTATGTTCAGGAGAAAAGTGCCCTGGATCGGGAAGCTCTAAAGCGGGGGACGAGTGTCTATCTGGCAGACAGGGTTATCCCGATGCTGCCCCATATACTGTCCAACGGGATCTGTTCCCTGAATGCCGGGGAGAACCGGCTGGCCCTCAGCTGCATTATGACAATTAACGGGGACGGAGAAGTGATCGATCATCAGATTGCAGAGACGGTGATCCGGGTGGATGAGCGCATGAGTTACACAAGCGTGGCGAAGATACTGGAGGAGCAGGAAGACTCTGCGGCAGATGCAGAGGAAAGCAGCAGGTATCGGGAACTGGTTCCGATGTTTCTTCTGATGGCAGAGCTGTCGGGCATACTGCGGGAGAAACGCAGGAAGCGCGGGTCGATTGATTTTGAATTCCCGGAATCAAAGATCGTCCTGGATGAAAATGGAAAACCAGTTGACATTAAACCTTATGACAGGAATATTGCGACTAAGATTATTGAAGACTTTATGCTGATGGCAAATGAAACGGTAGCGGAAGAGTATTTCTGGAGAGAGGTTCCTTTTCTGTACCGTACTCATGAACAGCCGGATGAAGAGAAGATCCGGAAGCTGAGCACATTTATCAATAATTTCGGTTATCATATCCATGTGGGGAACAGTGAGATCAGGCCAAAGGAAGTTCAGAAGCTTCTGGGAAAGGTAGAAGGTACGCCGCAGGAGCCGCTGATCAGCCGGCTGGCGCTGCGTTCCATGAAGCAGGCGAAGTATACGCCTGAGAATACCGGACATTTTGGGCTTGCAGCAAAGTATTATACACATTTTACGTCTTCGATCAGGCGATACCCGGATCTGCAGATCCATCGGATTATAAAAGAGAATATCCGGGGGAGAATGGATGATCTCAGGACAGAGCATTACGGAAATATTCTTCCGGAGGTGGCCAGACAGTCCAGCGAGTGTGAGCGCCGTGCAGAGGAAGCAGAGCGTGAGACCGTGAAGCTGAAAAAGGCAGAGTATATGAAGGACCGGATTGGCGAAGAGTTCGATGGCGTCATATCAGGGCTTACAAAATGGGGCGCTTATGTAGAACTGGAGAATACGATAGAAGGACTTGTCCATGTGACAAATATGCGGGATGACCATTATGATTACTGGGAAGAGCAGTATGAGCTGGTGGGTGAGCATACCCGGAAAGTATATAAACTGGGACAGAAGGTGCGGGTGAGAGTCCTGGATGTAGACCGCCTGCAGCGGACGATTGATTTTGAATTCTGCGAAGCAGAAGAGTTGTAGAGGGAGTAGCGCCATGGCAAAAACGGAAGGCAAACTGATTGCCAACAATAAAAAAGCATATCATGATTATTTTATACTGGAGAAATACGAGACAGGAATTGTCCTGCATGGGACTGAAGTGAAGTCTCTGCGTATGGGGCAGTGCAGCATTAAGGAGGCATTTATCCGAATTGAGAATGGGGAAATGTTTATTTACGGGATGCACATCAGCCCTTATGAGAAGGGGAACATATTTAATAAAGACCCTCTCAGGGTGCGGAAACTGCTTCTTCATAAAAACGAAATAAACAAGCTGTTTGGAAAGATGAAAGAAAAAGGCAACACACTTGTGCCATTGCGGGTTTACTTCAGCGGGAGCCTGGTAAAGATTGAGATCGGGCTGGCAAAAGGGAAGAAGCTTTATGATAAGCGGGATGATATCGCTAAAAAAGATCGGAAGAGAGAGGCACAGAGGGAATTTAAAATTCGGAATCTTTGATGGATGTACTTGGGAGAAGGGAGCGCTCCATGGCAGGGATGCCGGGAAGGTACCGGGGCTATATATGCCGCTGGAAAATGCGCGCCGTGCTGCTAACTGCTTCTAAAAAAAACGAGGCCGGATATG
>LDAQ01000135.1 GCA_001028025.1 Faecalicatena fissicatena
TCCCGAGTCTAAAGCTCGTGACCTAAATCCCGATTTATTAACAAATTATAAAATTAGCACTCACCTCTTGACAGTGCTAACACCCTTGTGTTATATTACACATAGAACAAAGATAACAAATTAATTTTTAGGAGGTATGAACTATGTTATTATCAAACAGAAGTTTTTTAAATGATTTCTTTAAAGATCCATTTTTCGAAAGATCATTCGACAACGCAGCAACACAGATCATGAAAACAGACATTCACGAGAAGGACAACAACTACCTCGTAGAAATGGAGCTTCCCGGCTACAAGAAAGAAGATATCAAAGCCGATCTGAAGGACGGATATCTCACAATAACCGCCACTCGCGAAGAAAGCCAGGAAGAAAAAGATGAAAAAGGCAACTGTCTCCGCAAAGAACGCTACACAGGTTCCTGCAACCGCAGATTCTACGTCGGAGACCAGTTAAAACAGGAAGACATCAAAGCCTCATTCAAAGACGGTGTATTATGTCTGTCCGTCCCCAAGGAGGTTCCAAAAGCAATCGAAGAACAGCCTAAATATATTACAATAGAGTAAATGAAACCATTTCGTCTGCCTTTTCTAACAATATTAACAAAGGGGGTGTCGCAAAATAGCTAACATATAGCTATTGGGTGGCATCCCCGCCCCATTTAAGTAAAAGCAGGAGGAAATCCTTTTTTGGGATTTTCCTTCTGCTTTCATACATCTCTATTTATACAGATCCTCATTCTGATTTTCAAATAATTCTTCCAAATCCATAAATGCAAGTTTTTAACTTAAATCCTGCAAAAACATATTGACAGTATTATGTAAAAGGTGGTAAAGTACTCTGAAATACCCTAAAAAGAAAAATCTCAAAAATGTCAAAATGAAAGTTAGGAGAAAACATTATGCATTCCTTGATCAAAAAATTTATTCTCCCCAGAGAACTTGAAACCATTGTCTCCAACAGCCCAAGTGTGATCATTCCGGAAAGCAAAGAGATGCTTTTTGAACTGATTTTTGGAAATGAGCACACCGATGAAATTGAAGTCCTCTATAACGCAGACGGCAAGATGGTGTTAGAGGCCACGGTCGCCCGTTGCCGCAATGGTGCCGCCGTCAATTTTTCAGAAGTCTATATGCGCCGCCGTGATGCAGATTCAATGCGGATCGGGGATGACCTGCCAACAGATAAGCTGCGGTTCAAAGATACTTACGGTTATGAATTTTCTTCGGTTAAAGAGCAGACTTTTCAGTGGCTTGCAGGCCAGGAGTTAATCATCATACCGTTTAAAGCCGGCGGGGTTGAGTATGGGTACAATTCACTGCTCGTCTGCCCCCGCAACGCTGCTTTTTTCGCATTTGCCGTTTCTCAGCTGCAGGCGTTTGTAAATGCCAGAACGATTGAAGAACCTTTCAGGCCGCGGGCAATCGTCTATGTGGCACCACCATTTCGGCATACTCATTTTAACGGCAGGCAGGTCTGTGTACACTGCCGTTCCAACGAGCTGCATGAAGTGTTTTCCTACAATCTTTATCCGGGACCGTCTGCCAAAAAAGGGATTTACAGCGTACTTCTCGATATCGGTGAGCAGGAAGGCTGGGTGACAGCGCATGCATCGGCAGCACGCATTATTACCCCCTATGAAAATGAAATCGTCATGATGCATGAAGGTGCATCTGGAGGCGGTAAGAGTGAACTGCTGCAGGATGTTCACCGTGAATCAGATGGCCGCGTCCTTCTTGGTGTCAATACAGTGACTGGAGATAAGCGCTTTATCAGCATGAGCGATACCTGTACGATTGAACCGGTTACGGATGACATGGCCAACTGTAACCCTCGCATTCAGACAGGAAGCGGGAAACTGGCGCTTACCGATGGTGAAGATGGATGGTTTGTCCGGGTCGACGGAATTACAGAGTATGGATGTGACCCGCTCTATGAAAAAATTGCTGTTCATTCCAAAGAACCTCTGGTATTTTTTAATCTTCAGGCGATCCCACGTTCGACATGCCTGCCGTGGGATCATACTATTGAATCAGATGGAAAGCCATGCCCGAATCCACGAGTCATCATCCCGCGCCGATTAATTCCAAACATCGTTACCACCCCGGTAGAAGTCAATGTACGCAGCTTTGGTGTGCGGACTCCCCCAACCACGGCAAAACACCCGGATTACGGTATTCTCGGACTGATGCAGGTCATTCCGCCTGCAATCGCGTGGCTGTGGCGCCTGGTAGCGCCGCGTGGATACAACAATCCAAGCATTAACGGCAGTTCTCCGCTGGCCGCAGAAGGAGTTGGTTCCTACTGGCCATTTGCGACCGGACAACGGGTGAAACAGGCAAATTATCTTTTAGAGCAGATCATAAGCTGTCCAAAAACGAGATATGTATTGATCCCCAACCAGCATATCGGAATTTACAAAGTAGGTTTCGCTGCAGAATGGATTTCCCGCGAATACCTGGCCCGCCGCGGCGGTGTAAATATGAAAATGAACCGTTTGACACCGGCCCGCTGCTCCCTGCTTGGTTATTCACTGAAGCAAATGAAAGTAGACGGCCAGTCCATTTCTTCCAAATTCCTTCGTCCGGAAAATCAGGAAACCCTAGGAGAAGCAGGGTACGATAAGGGAGCCGGTATTCTTTACGATTTCTTCGAGAAAGAGCTTTCTGTTTACGATGCAGAGGAACTTCATCCGATTGGAAAAGAGATTCTGGAATGTTTTAAAAACAGAGGTACCGCAGAGGATTACTGCGATATCATACCATTAGGACTCCAGCCATAAGCCGGCTAATTTTAAATGTATTGAGCCGTATACCTCTCTTTAAAAGGTATACGGCTCATTTTAATAAATATACTGGTTATTTAGAGATGCTTCCCGGAGCCTCCCCCTCCCAGAATGCTTCTATTTTTGTTCCTATATTTTCTATCCTGCAGACCTGGTATCCCTCCCACTCCCGTGGAAAGATCTCCCGGTACTGTCTCCCCATAAACCGTTCGTCAAGCAGAATAATTACACCCCGGTCCTTCTCAGTTCTGATGACTCTGCCGGCAGACTGCAGTACTTTATTCATCCCCGGGTACAGATAGGCATAATCAAACCCTTTCATATGTCTGCTGTCGAAATACTGTTTCAGTATCTCCCTGTCATTGCACACTTGCGGGAGTCCTGTCCCAATAATCACTGCCCCGATCAGCCTGTCCTCTGTGAGGTCAATGCCCTCCGAAAAGATGCCGCCCATCACGCAGAATCCCACCAGGCTGCACTCACGCTCTTCTTCAAATGTCTCCAGAAAGATCTCCCTTGCTTCCTCTCCCATGAACTGTGACTGGATGATGCATTCAATATCATTTTGCCCCTGCATTATATTCTGGAAACAATCATATACATCCTCCATGAACCGGTAGGATGGGAAAAAGATCATGTAATTCCCTTTTCTGCCCGCCACTGTACTCAGAATATATCTGGCAAACCGTTCATACATGTCCGCTCCCCGCATGGTATACTTCGTGCTTACATCGGTACCCAGCAGAAGCAGGCGGTTTTCTTTTGGAAAAGAAGATTCCGCATAAATAGCATAGTCATCGCTCTCCACACTGAGAAGCTTCTTATAATAATGGATTGGCAGCAGTGTGGCCGAGAAAAATATGGTACTGTTACCCTGTTCCAGATAAGTCTGCAGGTTCACGGAGGGATTCACACAGAGTAATTTTACTCTGAAACGACCATCACGTTCAAGTTCCGTATAGATCACATAATTTTCATCCAGGATATCATGAATATTCAAAAAGTCCCTGACCTGGAAATAAAAATCCAGCACCTGCTCTCTTTTTTCCTCACTCTGAACTGCTTCCAGATACTCCTCCAGGCCAGACATCACATTCATCAGCTTCACCGCAATATGGGACACGCTTTCCAGAATCTGATAGCTCTCGCACTCTCTCTTCAGCATAAGCAGCTGCTTATTGCACTCCTCCAGCCTTTTTGCCAGCCCGGGATCTTCGTTCTTCACCAGACGTTTGATCTCAAGCACGTCCTCTTTATACAGTGCTGCGCTGTACATCTCGCGTCCCCGTTCGACCAGATTATGGGCCTCATCGATCAAAAACAGATATTCCCCCTTATTCCCTTCAGAAAAAAAGCGTTTCAAATGGGCATTGGGATCAAAAACATAATTGTAATCACAGATAATCGCATCTGACCACACCGAAACATCAAGTGCCATTTCAAATGGACAGACATTATATTTCTGGGCCTGTTTCTCTATAGCATCCCTGCTCATGTCATCCGAATTCATAATCATGTTAAACACGGCATCATTTACCCTGTCATAATGTCCTTTTGCATAAGGGCAGCTGTCAGGATTGCAGGCAGTCTCTTCCATGAAACATATTTTTTCCTTCGCAGTAAGCGTAATCACCTTCAGCCGGAGTCCCTGTTCCTTCAGCGTCAGAAATGCCTGTTCTGCCACCGTTCTCGTAATCGTCTTTGCCGTCAGATAAAAAATACGTTCACCGAACCCTTCTCCCATGGCTCTCACCGCCGGGAAAACGGCTGCCATGGTTTTTCCAACTCCCGTGGGGGCCTGTATAAATAACTTTTTCTTACGAAGTATCGTACGGTAGACAGATGTCACAATTTCTCTCTGGCCGTCCCGGTAATCAAAAGGAAACTCCACACTTTTTATAGATACATTCCGCCCGGACTTCCACTCAATCTGAAACTTTGCCCACTTTTCATACTTTCTGACCAGTCCTATAAACCATTCTTCCAGCTCTTCCCTGGTAAACTCCTGGGTAAATCTTTTCAGTTCTTCCGTTTCCAGATTACAGTAGGTCATCTGCACGCGGATCTTCTTCAGATTCTCCTGCAGGGCATAAATATATGCATAACACTTGGCCTGTGCCAGATGTACATTGGAGGGGGCTTCGATATGTTCCATCTCCCTGAGGACACCTTTAATTTCATCAATCATGCTTCCCTGCCCATCTTCGATGATTCCGTCGGCCCGCCCCTCAACCTGAAGAATAAATCCTTCACAGGGAATCTGCAGCTTGAGAGAAACCTCTGCACGATAATCAGAACCCATACGCCGCTGTATTTTGCGATGGATTCTGCTTCCCTGCAGCATGGCCTCTTTGTCCATACCGCCCCCTGTTCTGTTGTCTATGTCCCCCTCACGCAGAATAAATTCCACCAGATTACGGACAGATATTTTGATTAGTTCTTTTTCTTCCATGTGTGTTATTATACCTCGTCCATCCTGGAAAAGCCACTCTTAAATCAGGTACCAGTTAATTACCTGATGCAATCTAAATCACAACAGCAAACTGGATATAATTCTCTCCTCCTATTTCTTCCTGCCCCACAGTGATCTCACCGCCGGCTTTCTCCGCCAGCAGCTTTGCGCAGTAGAGACCAAGCCCCCGGTCATCCCTTTTCTTACTTTTTGTAGTAAATCCATGTTCAAAAAAATGTCCGATTTGTTCCAGTGAAATCTTTTCGTGCTGATTGAATATCTGAAAAATAAGGTGATCCTGCCGCGAATCCAGAATCATACGCACTCTGCCGCCCACATCCGGGCACGCCTCATACGCATTGTCCACCAGAACTCCAACGATCTCGATCAGACTGTGTTCTGATACTCTCGAAATAATTTCCTTGCTGCGCACCTCGATCTCCGTCTCAATATCTTCCCGGGAGCTTACAATCTTGCTGTAAAGAAACCCGGCCAGAACCTTATCGCTAATTCTCAGCAACGGCAGATACCGGTTCCCCCCATCTCTGCTGATCGCTTTCACATACTCGGACTGTCTGCCGACAAGTTCCTCATAAGTTTCCACAGTAAGATGCATATTCAGTATGGCATTCAGATGATTGTCAAATTCATGCTGCTTCGCCCTGATTTCCTTAACCAGTTCCTCCATCGGCTGAATATAGAGCTGATACATCTTCAGTTCCTTTTCCTGCTCCCGAATGATATCATTGCTCATCTTCCAGTCAATTGTCCCCCAGATGATGACCGCAAGAAAGAGAATAAATACAATGATCATCTTGAAATCCAGGGTTCCGCTTATCTTCAGATCTATCACCAGATACACTGCGATTGCAAGAGAAAGAAAACAGAAGAACCTGTAAAAGAATTTTTTCACTGATTTATTCATTTAACAGCCTCCTGACCTCCGTCTTATAGGTAACACCGATATCGATTCCCTCCTGATATCCCTCTACCTGTATGATCTGATTCACCAGATCGTAATATTTTACATACGCCTTATTTACAGCGAACATCCTGTGGCACTGGAAGAACTCCTGCTTTGGCAGTTTGTCCATAAGCTGCCGTATGGAGAGATATGGAACCTCCATTTTCTCTCCCTTCAGATAAAGGCAGATCCCCCTGGGAATTGCCCTGCAGTATACGATCTCCTCACACAAGATCTTATAATTGATTCCATCTTTCTTAACAATAATATACGGTTTTTCTTCCGCACGTACATGAGACAGCACTTTCTTAACTACAGCTTTTACTTCATCCTCGCTATAGGGTTTCAAAATGTACTGATAACAGTGGATTTTACGAAAGGCCTCGATTTCCAGGGCGGCAACCGATGTTATCATAACCACAGGCGTAAATTCATACTTGATAATGCTGCGTATCTCCTCCGCAAAAACAAGTCCGGAGGAATCCTCCCGGTCCTCTTTTACCAGATTCACATCCAGTAAAAATAAATCAAAAGAAACGGTGCTATGCAGCAGCAGCCTGGCTTTTGCCAGGTCTGCCGCCGTATCCACCGTTATGTCAGCCGATATATGGCAGAGCATATTCTTCAATGCTTCTCTGCTCTGCTTATTATCTTCCAATACAAAAATCCTTGCCATATCCTGCTCCTGCTTCTTTTACTGTCCTGCGGCACGCCATCTCATATTGCGCGATTCCGGCCCTGAATGTGTCTGTTCACTCACGCCGTACTATTCCGTCTTCTCATAATGTGCGATTTCCGAAATAGTCTTTGTCAGACCGGCTATTCCCTGCAGCTCGGATGGGATGATAATCTTGGTTGCCTTGCCGTCAGCAGCTTTCGCAAACGCTTCCAGGCTCTTGATCGTCAGTACTGCATCATCAGCCCCTGCATCCTTGATAAACTTAATGCCATCTGCTGTAGCCAGCTGTACGGATCTGATCGCTTCAGCCTGGCCTTCTGCTTCCTTAATTCTCTTCTGCTTTTCAGCCTCTGCCTTCAGGATTGCCGCCTGCTTTGCTGCCTCTGCCTCAAGGATCACGGATTCTTTCTCACCTTCTGCTACGAGGATCGTGGATTTCTTTTCGCCTTCCGCTCTCAGGATTGCTTCTCTTCGTTCACGCTCTGCCTTCATCTGCTTCTCCATCGCATCCTGAATCGCTTTTGGCGGCATAATGTTCTTTAATTCAACACGGTTTACTTTGATACCCCATGGGTCAGTTGCAATATCAAGAGATGTTCTCATCTGGGAGTTGATCGTCTCTCTGGATGTCAGTGTCTCATCCAGTTCCAGATCACCAATAATATTACGCAGTGTGGTTGCCGTCAGATTCTCAATCGCTGCGATCGGGCTTTCAACACCGTACGCATACTGTTTCGGGTCTGTAATCTGGAAGAAAACGACCGTATCAATCTGCATGGTAACGTTATCTTTCGTAATAACGGCCTGAGGTTCAAAATCTACTACCTGCTCCTTCAATGATACTTTCTTTGCAACTTTATCCAGAATCGGAATTTTAAAATGCAGGCCGACACCCCATGTCTCCTTGTAACCGCCAAGACGCTCCAGTATATATGCGTGTGCCTGTGGTACAATCCTGATATTCGCAACCAGGATTAACAGTATTATAATCAGTATAGCAATTCCAATCCAAAGTCCCATAATCTATTCCTCCTCATATTTCTTTACTATCAGTTTCACACCGGAAATGCTTACCACTTTAGCCAGTGCTCCGGGCTCCAGAACGTCTTCGTCCTTTTCCGCCCTTGCGGTCCACTCCAGTCCATTGACAACTGCTGTTCCTGTCTGAGCCAGATTATCCACGGTCTCCGTCACCCTGACTATTTTACCTATAACGCCCTCATAATTGGTCTTCTCATGATGGGCGTTTATGTATTTTACCGCAAATGGGCGGGTAAAAAACAAAAGTAAAAATGAGACAACGAAAAATGCGCCAACCTGCCAGATCAGATTCAAACCGGCAATGTTCAGAAGCAGCGCTGCCAAAGCGCCTCCGGCCAGCCAGACCGACGTGAGCCCGACCGTAATAATCTCGATTACCAGAAAAACAATCAACAGTCCAAGCCATACAAAAGCTTCTCTCTCCATACTTCTCCCTTCTCTCAGATTTTATTTCATCCGGTTTTATAACCCTTCCTGATGATAGTTATATGTTAATCCAGCTTATTCTATTATACAATACTTTTTGCGTGAATGCAGTGAAATCCTGTTTTAATGAAATTCTGTCATATCCTGTCGGAAATGAATCGGCAGATGAGACCTCTGCAGGGCCAGATTTTCACGCTCTTTGATCGAGATTGAACTGCAGAATCCTTTCCAAAGCCGCTCAAACTCTTCTTCTTTCTCCGATACCCTTCCCGCGGTCTCCGGATTCAGTTCCTCTCCCTGTACAAGAACCCAGCTTTTTCCTGCCTGATGGACAAGGAAAACCTTGTGCGTTTTGTCATAGATCATCCAGTTCTCCAGCGGAAACCGATTGGTGAAATGATCCGCGATGCATGTCAGTACCTGCCCCTTCGGAGTAATCTCCGAGAGCAGGACCTTATTCTCCAGCTCCCTAAAGCGTATAAACTCCGTAAACAGATGGGCTTCGTTGGCTACACATCTGCTCAGCTCGAATACTTTTGCAACAAATGGATTGCTTAGATGCTCCATGATCTTTCTGCTGTCTTTTATAGTTCTTGCTGCCAGCATGGCGTTGTACACAGCATCCGCTTTCTCGGAATCCTCTGCCAGAAGAGCATGGTAGATATCCCAGTAAGTATTATACCCCAGATTCTGCTTTATCAGCCGCTCAACTGCAATTGACTTTTTTTCAGATTCCTCTGTCTCCCTGTATTCACAGAACAGCTGCGGTGTCATGCAGCCCCGCAGCGCTATTCCGGCCTCGCCGTCCCGGCTCTCTTTCCAGGCATCGTGAATTGCGGAAAAGATGCCCGTAATTGTATCATAACAAATATAAACCTGTTTCATATCTGCTCCTCTTTTACCCCAACATGTTTGGAACCTGCGCTTCCCTGAAATTCATATCATCAAACAGGGACAACTGCCGATAAGTCATTCCTGTCACGGAATCGGGCAGCTTCTCCTTCGTATTCAGCAGATTCCTCATAATATAATCCTCTTCTATTCTTGTTTTGTACATCATCCTGCCGCTACAGGTCAGAAAATAAAGTGCCCGCTTCAATACGACCCCCATCTTTTTTAAATCTTCAAATTGCAGAGTTCCCATCCGTCTCGCCTTCACGATCCTGGAGGCCGACTTTACCCCGATCCCCGGCACCCTCAGAAGCATACTGTAGTCTGCCCGGTTAACTTCCACGGGGAAATATTCCAGATGCTTGAGCGCCCAATCACACTTAGGATCCAGAAAAATATTAAAATTAGGATTCTTCTCATCCAGCAGTTCGGCAGCCTCAAACTGGTAATACCTCAGCAGCCAGTCTGCCTGATACAGCCTGTGCTCCCGCAGGAGGGGCGGTCCCTCTCCGGTTCTGGCCGGAAGCGCCGAGTCTTCATTCACGGAAACAAAAGCGGAATAAAAGACCCTTTTCAGCTCAAACTTCTTATAAAGAGACTCTGCTACATTAAGAATCTGGTAGTCAGTCTCCGGGGTAGCTCCGATAATCATCTGCGTGCTCTGCCCTGCCGGAACAAAGCGCGGAGCATTCTTATACTGAACAATCTCCTGTTTGTTGTCATTGTGCCTCTGCTGCACCAGGCGCATGGGTGCCAGAATATTCTTTCTGCTCTTATGTGGTGCCAGAAGCCGGAGGCTCTCGGCCGTGGGAAGTTCCAGATTGACACTCATTCTGTCTGCTAAAAATCCTATCCTCTGGATCAGTCCCTGGTCTGCTCCGGGAATGGCCTTCACATGAATATATCCCTGAAAATTACACTCTCTGCGCAGCTTATACAGCGCTGCATAGATCAGCTCCATCGTATAGTTCGGGGTCTTGAGAATCCCTGAGCTAAGAAAAAGGCCTTCTATATAATTCCTCCTGTAAAACTCCATAGTCAGAGTACAAATCTCATCCGGCGTAAAAGAGGTCCGCACCACATCATTGGACGCCCGGTTGATACAGTACTTACAGTCATAAATACATTCATTCGTAAACAGAATCTTCAATAATGAGATGCATCTTCCGTCTGCCGAAAAGCTGTGGCATATCCCCGACTTTTTGCAGTTTCCCATTCCAGTTCCGTCACCCTGCCTGTCTACCCCGCTCGAGGTACAGGCCACATCATACTTCGCGGCGTCGCTCAAAATCTGCAGTTTATCATACATAGACATCTGTTCCTGAATAATCTCTGCCATCTCCGTGCACTCCTTTTCTGGTTCTATCTTCAAATAATTCCGCTCAGAGAATTCGAACATGTGTTCTTATTTATTACTCATAATACCATATCTTCCACTCATTGGCAATACAAAATCGGGATTTAGGCAGCGAGCTTTAGACTCGTTGGCGGACGGGGACGCTTAATG
>LDAQ01000136.1 GCA_001028025.1 Faecalicatena fissicatena
CTTGAGTTTCCGCAAAATGTAATTAAAAAATGAATATATCCTTCCAAAGTACCAATCTATCGAATTTTTGAATTATTCAGAGTGACAGTGACTGGAGTAGTGGCACTTTAATAAGCCCCGTCGGAACCGGACTTTGGGAGAACTATTCTTTTATCTATCTAAGCGACCAGCTTAAGGCAAAGTTGACGGTATGCCGGACGTTTGGTCCGGAACCAGAGCCTGACGCCTTCTTTTGCATACGACAGTATGCCAGAGATACCTTTTGCTAGTCGGTAATAGCAGAAAAAAACTTTTTCCTTTATTGGATTTGCTGATTTTATGATTGAAACCTTAAGTGCATTTGTCTCGGATTCCATTGAAATCATAGCGAGAAATGCCATGCATAAGGTGATGTAAAAATTAAGAGCATTAATCGAAACGAGCTTTCTTACGCGAAAGTTTTCAAACTGGAACATCTGTTTTTTACAACGGAAATATTCTTCTATTTTCCAGCGTGAGAAGTAAGTTCTTGCAACTCGGATCACATCTTCCTTTGATTTGATTTCTTTATTAGTGGCTAGCATCATCGGATGTTCTGTGATGCCATAAACAAGTACCAGGTAAATGTCTTTTCTAGATGCAGTAATCTGTACTTTGACATGCGAAAGGTAAGCTTCGTGGTCTTTGCCTTTGTAGAATACGTTTGTTTTGACCTTGCCTTTTTGTCGGTTACGCAGTTCGGTAGCCATTGTCCATTTATTGTGGTACAAAAGCTTGCGGTTGGATTTGAGACGTATCACATAGTCTTGTCCGAGTTCATCCATTTTCAGAAACATTTTGTTATCATCGTAACCACGATCCATTGCAAAAGTTGCTTTTTTAAAGAGTGCAGCGCCCTGCTCCATTGCCTGGAAAGTGATGGTGTTTGCAGATTTATAATCTCTTTCAGAGGAAGAATGTATTCTTGAAAAAATGCTAACGGGATGATTGCTGCTCGTGAGAACACAGGCTTCGGTCACATGATATCCTTTTTTGTAAACGTTTTTTGTTGAAGTGCTTTCGGAACCATCTCTAACGATACCAAGAGCTTCAAATTTGTAACCATCCGGTTTTACCACATCACTGTCATCGATATGAATGACTGGTTCATCAGGAACCCATTTTTTAATTGTATGCAGATAAGAAGCAACTGCTTTTCCAGGAGTACCTTTTTCTAAGTGTCTGGACAGACGGTCTACGATATTAATCTTTTTTGACGATTCATGAAGCTGGTCGACAACGTCAGTCAGAAGACAGCTTCCAGAGGCTAACAGGCCATAAGTAATGTCGGCAGTGAATTTCCTTTCGGGTTTAGAAAGGTGTCTGGAAATTTTGTTTGAAAAAGATAAAATTTTTCGTTTTAAGGTATAAGTATTTGTGGTAGAATTAAGCATAAGGAGTCCTCTCTTTTTTTGTTTAGTTGGTTTTTGTTTCGTCACTTTAATTATACCAAACAAAGAGTCTGGATTCCTTATATTTTGGGCATTTTTTGAAAGTTGTTTATTGTAAAGCTGATAAAATCCGCAGTTGTGGATAAAACTGCGGAAACTCAAG